>NZ_JBNJQR010000002.1:0-706407 GCF_050113715.1 Brevibacillus ginsengisoli | reverse complement strand
GGTACAAAGGTATCTTCTATATTCCTCAGTAGCTCAATGGTGGAGCAACCGGCTGTTAACCGGTAGGCTGGCGGTTCGAGTCCGTCCTGAGGAGCCATATGCGGTCGTGGTGGAATTGGCAGACACACCATCTTGAGGGGGTGGCGGGGCGACCCGTGCGAGTTCGAGTCTCGCCGACCGCACCATAAAGAATGGCCCGTTGGTGAAGCGGTTTAACACAGCAGCCTTTCACGCTGTCATACAGGGGTTCGAATCCCCTACGGGTCACCAAACTTCAGATTAAATAATGATGTTTGTATTAAAATGGAGGCTTAGCTCAGCTGGGAGAGCATCTGCCTTACAAGCAGAGGGTCGGCGGTTCGATCCCGTCAGCCTCCACCATAATTGTAGTCCTTGGATTAAGGAAGGTCGACTAAATACTCAACGTCGACACTCGAACATCCATGTTCATCGCGGGATGGAGCAGCTCGGTAGCTCGTCGGGCTCATAACCCGAAGGTCGCAGGTTCAAATCCTGCTCCCGCAACCAAAATTACCTGCACTACGTCGAGTAAGCTTTATACTCAGGTAAGATAGGTGGTACCCATAGGGTGCAACCAAAACCATCTGTACTACGTTGACTATTCATCAAGGTTCAGATCAATAAGTGGTAAGCAAACGTACATACCATGATTCACGGAGCTGTGGTGAAGTTGGAGTTCACGCCGGTCTGTCACACCGGAGGTCGCGGGTTCGAGTCCCGTCAGCTCCGCCATTTAATCAAAGAAGAATCGAGGACTCTCACCCGTTCCGGGTTCACCCTCGAAGCAATCTCACGGAAGAAATGCACGGGTACCACTGATCTGACCTACTTTGAAGAGAAACGACGTAGCGCCGCCAGAAGAGGCGAGTCCCGTCAGCTCCGCCATTTTAATACTGAAGTTCTTATGCCGGTGTAGCTCAATTGGTAGAGCACCTGACTTGTAATCAGGGGGTTGTGGGTTCAAGTCCTATCGCCGGCACCATTTTATTGGGGTATAGCCAAGCGGTAAGGCAACGGACTTTGACTCCGTCATTCCCAGGTTCGAATCCTGGTACCCCAGCCAGTCTCAATACGAGCCATTAGCTCAGTTGGTAGAGCATCTGACTTTTAATCAGAGGGTCGAAGGTTCGAGTCCTTCATGGCTCACCATTCCTAAAAAAGCAAAAATTTGAAGTATGATTCATTCAAGTTATAAGCTGAATTAGGATGTAGTGATAGAATCATTCAGACTTTTGCGGGTGTAGTTCAATGGTAGAACTCCAGCCTTCCAAGCTGGTCGCGTGGGTTCGATTCCCATCACCCGCTCCATCAACAATACATACCAAAGGATAAAGCATCTAAATTTGCTTTATCCTTTTTTTTATTTATACACAAAATTAAGGTTCATGTGTGGTCGCAAATATAGAGCTGTGCGACGACATTTTTTAACCTTCTTTTACGCTATGCAGCACCACCTGAGAGCCTTTCTAGTCTGTGAGCTTTCTTTATTGCTGGGAAAAAAACACCAACAATATCCTGAAAATTGAGAAAACAAACCCAAAAAGGAACAAAAAGACTAGTAGGTACAACAAAAGAGTACCTACTTTTTCTATATACGTCCAAAATCTCTTCTTTCGGCGATAACTGATGAGTTTCACTGGAGGATTCATGTTCCTCACCTGACCTTTAGCAGTGGTTAATGAATAAAAGCGCTTACAAAACTTTGCTTTTCACAAGTATATTCACCTAACCCTTTTACAAGCACGGAATTAAAGAGAAATGGACAGGAATGATTGCTTGACTTCCATCATAAGTACCTAAGAGAGCAACGTCAGAATCGGCAAACATAGTTGGGAAGTTACTAGAGTATATTTCTACTACTACGAAGAAAGAGGGGTTATCCGGCATGAACATTCGTGTGTCTCACTTCTGGCGTCTTTTGTCATTTCTGATCGGGATGGCATTATTGACGACAGGTTGTGGCGATCCTTACTTGTCGACGATGCAACCATCTGGGCCTGTGGCAGATAGTCAGCTGTTTTTGATGAAGCTCGCCTTGTACATCATGATCGGTGTGTTCTTAATTGTTATTGGCATTTTTGTATACGTCCTTATTCGTTTCCGTCGTAGAAGAGGACAAACTGGGTTGCCCATACAAGTAGAGGGTAATCACAAATTGGAGATTATTTGGACGGTTATTCCGATGATTCTACTCCTGATTTTGGCTGTCCCAACAGTGATGACAACCTTCAAGCTAGCACATAATTTTTCTGGTGAAAAATCAGCAGTTCTCGTCAAAGTAACGGGTCATCAATTTTGGTGGGAGTTTGAATATCCGAAGTTGGGGATTGTTACAGCACAGGAATTATATATTCCGGTTGGGAAGAAAATTCAGTTTGAACTGGAATCCAAAGATGTCATCCATTCCTTCTGGGTACCTGCTCTCGGCGGCAAAACGGACACAAATCCAGGGGGAACCAACACGATGTGGCTAGAAGCCGACAAACCGGGTGTATACAAAGGTAAATGCGCCGAGCTTTGTGGTACCTCTCATGCGCTCATGGATTTTAAGGTGATTGCCGTTGAACAACAAGAATTTGATCACTGGGTAAAAAATATGCAGAAACCCGCTGTTACGGCTACAGCAGAGATTGCCAAGCAGGGCGCGGCCCAATTTCAAAAAAGCTGCATGGGCTGCCACGCGATCGGGGAACAAGGTGGACGTCTGGCGCCAAATCTAACGAATTTCGCCGATCGAAGTTGGATTGCGGGAATCAAGCCAAATAACAAAGAAGAATTGACTAAATGGTTGAAAAATCCGGAAGATGTGAAACCAGGGAATAAAATGCCCAATCTGAATTTGACAGATGCGCAAGTCAATTCGCTTGTTGAGTATTTAGAAAGTTTGAAAAGTAAAGAATAGGAGGGGATAGTCGTGGCGGGACATTCAGCTCATTCTAAGAAACGCAGTCTAATCTGGGATTATTTAACGACTGTTGACCATAAAAAAATTGGGATTTTGTACCTGATAGCTGGCGGTTTATTCTTTCTCATTGGCGGTGTGGAAGCCGTATTAATGAGGATTCAGTTGATGTATCCAGAGAATCATTTTGTCAACGCGGGAACCTTCAATGAATTGTTGACCATGCACGGAACGACGATGATTTTCCTTGCAGCCATGCCGATTATTTTTTCCTTAATGAACGCAGTGGTTCCTTTGCAGATTGGAGCACGTGACGTAGCGTTTCCTTTTGTGAATGCGGTGAGCTTTTGGTTGTTTTTTGCCGGGGGTGTGTTGTTAAACACAAGTTGGTTCCTTGGTGGTGCACCGGATGCGGGTTGGACAGCTTATACGCCTTTGTCGACCAACCAGTTTAGTAAGCACGGTGTGGATTTCTATGTATTAGGGCTTCAGATAGCGGGGATAGGGACACTGATCGGTGGAATCAACTTCCTTGTGACCATTATCAACATGAGGGCACCAGGACTTGGATTTATGCGACTGCCCTTGTTTACATGGGCTTCCTTTATCACCTCCGCGTTAATTCTGTTCGCTTTTCCAGCAATCACTGTAAGCCTTGTGCTGTTGATGTTTGACCGATTGTTTGGCGCCAACTTCTTTAATGTGGGGCATGGCGGCAACATTGTGTTATGGCAGCATCTATTTTGGATTTTTGGACATCCCGAAGTTTACATCCTGATTCTTCCTGCCTTTGGAATTATCTCAGAGGTCGTGAGTGTATTCTCGAGAAAACGTTTATTTGGGTATAGTGCGATGGTGTTTGCGACGATTATTATTGGTTTTCTTGGTTTCATGGTATGGGTGCACCACATGTTTACCGTGGGGATCGGGCCAATAGCTAATGCGCTCTTCGCAATCGCCACCATGCTCATCGCGATTCCTACAGGGATTAAAATCTTTAACTGGCTGTTCACACTCTGGGGAGGACAAATTAGCTTTACAACAGCGAATCTGTTTGCTTTAGGGTTTATACCGACCTTCGTCATTGGTGGGATGACCGGGGTCATGCTAAGTGTACCGCCAGCTGACTTCCAATTCCAGGATAGCTATTTCGTCGTGGCGCATTTTCACTACACCATTGTTGGGGGCATGGTCTTCGGGCTGTTTTCGGGACTCTACTTCTGGTGGCCTAAGATGTTCGGTCGACTTCTTAGCGAGAAACTCGGAAAATGGAATTTCTGGCTGTTCCTCATCGGGTTCCATTTGACCTTCTTCCCGCAGCATTTCCTTGGTCTTCTCGGGATGCCTCGACGAGTATTTACGTATCTGCCAAATCAGGGATTGGAAATGGGCAACTATATCAGTTCAATTGGCGCTTTTCTAATGGGGGCAGGAACGATTGTTTTCCTGATTAATATCTGGATTACCGCTACCAAGCCCAAAAACGCGCCTGCTGATCCTTGGGACGCGCGCACACTGGAATGGACAATTTCTTCACCGGCTCCTGAGTATAATTTTGCGCAAACACCGAAAGTCAGAGCAATCGATGCCTTTTGGTATGAAAAAATGAAGGGCTTCAAATCAATGCAGCCGGCTGAACCACTTGGCGATATTCATATGCCGTCACCTTCTATTCTGCCGTTGATTTTATCGATTGGATTGTTTATCGCAGGGTTTGGTTTTATGTATCACCAGCTGATTGCGACGATTATTGGTATGCTGATCACCATTGTCTGCATGTTCTTACGCTCCATCTTTGACGATCCCGGTTATCACATCCATAAAGAAGAGATACTCCACGATAAGGGGGGAAGATCGTAATGGCAGCAAACCATACATTAGCCTCGACCAACCTTCCGGATGAACCAGAAAAGGCGACATTGGAAGGTAGAAATAAAATCCTTGGTTTCTGGTTGTTCCTCGGTGGGGAAACGGTTCTATTTGGAAGCTTGTTTGCCACTTTTCTCGCACTTCGAAATCAGGTAGCAGGCGGCCCTACGGCTTCGGAGTTGTTTGAACTTCCTGTGGTGGCCGTGTCAACGTTTATCCTGTTGACCAGCAGCTTAACAAGTGTACTGGCGATTTACGGCATGCATCGAAATAATCGAGGGATGATGCAAACCTGGTTAACCATTACGGTATTGCTTGGCCTCGCGTTTCTCGGTTTGGAAATTTACGAATTCACCAATTATGTTCACGAGGGTCATAAAATCTCGTCCAGTGCGTTTGGGTCTGCCTTCTATACGCTGGTTGGTTTCCATGGAGGGCACGTATTGTTTGGGGTTACCTGGATTTTTACGTTGCAAATGCAGGTCTTAAGAAAAGGACTTACACTCGTGACGGCACCAAAGCTATACGTGGCGAGTCTATATTGGCACTTTATCGACGTCGTTTGGGTATTCATCTTCACCGTGGTCTATCTGATGGGAAAGGTGGGATAACCGATGAGCGCTGAACAACAGCAACCGGCCAAACCGCGTTATAAACACAATGAAGGTGTGAGTCATCACATTGTTACGTTTATTCTTTCGCTGGTGTTAACCGCTTTGGCATTTTTCGCTGTACTGTTTACGGATAAGAAATTTGCTGTGCCGTTTATGGTCGGGTTGGCGATCATCCAAGTGCTGTTTCAACTCTTTTATTGGATGCATCTGAATCAAAAAGGACATCGAGGACCAATGATAGGCATCGCGACAGGGGCATTCGTCACACTAACAGCGATTGTAATGGCTTTGTACTGGGTGTGGTGGTAAGTCTTAAGAGGAGGATGAAAATTTTGTCCTCCTCTTATTTTTCCCTTGAGGCTTGAGATAATGAAGGAGGGACAAGCATGCATCATCATCTGCAAAACCCTACTGAACTGAGTATAATGGAGTTATGGAGACCGGATATTCTCCTGGTACTGATTGGAATTGGCTTCTGGTATCTGATGAAATCTTCTGCTTTCAAAACGAAAAGAATCCACTTCAATCCCCAGTTTTTAAGAGGACAAGTTTACTTTCTGCTTGGCCTTTTGCTGTTTTATATTGCCCTTGGGACGCCATTAGCTTATTATGGACATGGTTACTCGTTCAGTTTACATATGATTCAACAGGCTCTTACTTTTTTTGTGGCGGCTCCATTTATCCTTCTCGGTACCCCAACATTATGGATTCGTTCGCTTTTTGGGCATCGTCTCATCAGTCCAGTACTTGGCTTGTTTACTAAGCCTTTGCTATCGGTTGTGCTTTTTAATATGCTGTTTTCGCTGTATCACGTCCCCTTGGTGTTCGATACGCTTCATGCTCATCCGGTTGGACAAGTACTGTATCATATCCTTTTGCAGGGAACGGCATTTTGTATGTGGTGGCCGGTTCTCTGTCCCTTGCGCAATGGAAAATCGTTGTCCCATCTGAAAAAGGTAGGATATATGTTTGCCAACGGAGTTTTATTGACACCAGCCTGTGCGTTAATTATTTTTGCGGACACACTATTATATAGCTCGTACCAGACGACCTTGCCGTTTATCACACTGCTCAGCCCATTGGAAGACCAGCAGCTGGGTGGAGTTTTAATGAAGTTGATTCAAGAAATAGTCTACGCAACTGTGATCGGATTGATCTTTTTTCGGTGGTATCGTGAAGAAAACCCCAGGGAGATCGATCAACTGACGAATGAAAGGAATTGGTAATATGCTTAATCTTTTGCCTACAATTAGTACATCTTGCATCGTAATCAGCGCTCTTTTGATTGCTTACGGCTGGATGCTAATCAAACAAGGCAAACGCGAGGCCCACGCCAAAGTGATGAAAACGGCGAGTGTTTTCGCCGCTGTATTTTTTGTCATCTATCTGTCCCGTATCGTCTTCATTGGAAGTTCCCAATTTGGCGGACCAGCTAACTTGAAAATTTATTATCACATCTTCTTGATTTTCCACATTGTACTGGCGACGGTGGGTGGAGTGCTCGGAATTTGGACCTTGCGACTGGCAACTACAGGCAATCTCGCCAAACATAAAAAAGTGGGTCCTGTGACAGCCGTAACATGGTTTGCCGTTGCCGTTACAGGAGTTACCGTATATTTACTGCTTTACGTCTATTATCCTGCTGTAGAGAAGACCAGTTTGTTTAGAGCAATCTTCGGTTTTTAGACAAACACCTATAGAACATTCGCCTCCTCCTTCATAAGATATGGTGTCAATAAGGACGCAAGGGGGAGTGCAGCGTGGCAAAAAAGGTGAAGAAGAAGCAAAAAGCAGTTCCTGAACGGCAACAGCCACAAATGAAACTTGTCACATCAGATGTATGTGATCGCTGTCGTCAATGTCAGAGAGGCCTCCGTTACTTGGAGAAAATGTCTGAACCAGGAGCAATTGGATATGGGGTACCGTGTGTTTTAACATTGGGGAAAACGGGTAATAAAATAGGCAAATAAGAAAAGCGCAGATAGATGATATCTGTGCTTTCCTATTTCTAAACTAGACTTTCTTAGGCTTACAAGTTACCTTTAGTAAGGAACGGATGAAAAAGGGGACCTCCAGCAATGAATAAGAAACCACAAAACTTTTATGGAATCAGCGCTAGAGATCTTTTCACATTTTGTGAGGGGATTTCCGATATCGTCTTTCTTATGACCGTAGAAGAGGGTTCCCGTTTTCGCTATTGTTTGGTTAATCAGGCAGGTCTAGACTTTTCTGGGCTGACGGAGAACGCGTATGGCAAATTAATTGAAGATGTTTACGAAACAGAAATGGCTGAATTTTTGACGAACAAATATAGACAGGCTGTCCTTGCGAAAGAGCCCATTTTTTATGAAGATTATGTTGAACTACCTGATGGGAGCTTATCGGGCGAATCGGTTCTTACGCCAATTTTTAATGAACAAGGCGTCTGCACCCATGTGATTTCCATTACGAGAGATATTACAGAGCAAAAGCGTTATGAGGAACGGTTGACTTTTTTGGCCTATCATGACGATTTAACCGGGCTTCCGAATCGAAGGCGGTTTCAGGAAGAGATGACACAATCGATTGAGGATGCGAAACGTCTAGGAAAGCCGCTTGCGATCTTGTTCCTGGATTTGGATCGATTTAAAATCGTAAATGACACCCTGGGTCACAATAAAGGGGATCAATTGTTGCAAATGGTAGGCAACCGATTAAACGAACTGCTGTCTGATCATCTGGTTGCCCGGCTTGGCGGAGATGAATTTGTTGTACTGGTAAAAGACTTTCAATCACTGGAGGATCTAAGCAATATGGCACAACAAATCCTTCAAGTCATCGAAAGTCCGGTAAATATTAACTCGTATGAATTCTTCGTAACGTCAAGCATAGGGATCGCGGTGTTGGAAGATGACAGCACAAATGCGGATTCCTTAATGAAAAATGCCGATCAGGCCATGTACGCGGCCAAAGCGAATGGGAAAAACAATTATTATTTTTATGAGAGTAAGCAAGAGCTTAAACTATTCCCGCGCTTGAAATTAGAACATTTACTGCGGAAGGCCATCAAACAGGATGAGTTTGAGCTTCATTATCAACCGGTTTATCATACGCTGACGGGAGAGATCACCTGCATGGAGGTGCTCATACGCTGGGCTCAGCCAACGCTGGGAATGATTATGCCTGGTGATTTTATTCCAATTGCCGAGGAGACTGGACTCATCGTCCCGATTGGCGAATGGGTGCTAAAGACAGCTTGTACGCAAAATAAACGCTGGCAAGAACAAGGGTTGTCCCACATTCCAATTGCGGTCAATTTATCACCATTTCATTTTCAACAGCAGAATGTCGTTCAACGAATTGCCGGCATCCTGCAAGAAACGGGACTCGACTCGAAATATCTTACCCTGGAGATAACGGAAAGTATGGCCATGCAACAGGTGGATGCAGCGATAAATAAGCTGCAAGATCTAAAAGAAATGGGAATCAAGGTGTCGATTGATGATTTTGGGACAGGCTATTCTTCGCTTAGTTATCTGAAAAAATTTCCGATTGACTCTTTAAAAATTGACCGATCGTTTATCAAAGACATCGTGGCTAACCACGAGGACGCGACAATTGTCAAAGCGATTATCGTTATGGCTCGCAGTTTGAAAAGGCAGATAATCGCTGAAGGTGTAGAGACCGAAGAACAGATGAACCTATTGCGAGAGCTGGGATGCACCAAGATGCAAGGCTATTTGTTTTCGAAGCCAATCTCGGCAGAAGCGATGGGGGTATATCTGGCGGATTATTCATAAACTACTAGTAGAGGAGGAAAACAACGATGAGACCGAATCCAATTTCACTTGAAACAGCCAAAATGCTATCTGAGAAGCTAAATGTTCCAATTGAACAGATTATGCATATGCCGCAGCACATTCTGATGAAAAAAATGATGGAAGCCGTCAATCAAGAGGAAAAAAAGGAGGAGAAAGAATGAAACAACTTCTCGCCGACAAGTTGGGCAAAGGAATCACTGGACAACAATTTATGGACGGGATGAGTAAGAATCAGGAATCCTTTGTCAATTGGTATCAACAATTTCAATTTGAACAGGCAGATGACCGTCAGTTTTTTCAATCCATAGGGGAAGAGACAAATTGGCGTTGTCTGATTCTAGCTGCTGAATGGTGTGGCGATGTTGTCCGCAATGTACCCGTGTTACTTGGCGTTACAGAGGCGATGAATCTACCTACTGAAATCATGGTTATGGAAGAACATCTCGATTTGATGGAACAATTTCTAACGATGGGGGGACGAGCGATTCCGATCATGATTATCACCGACCAAGAGGGTAACTTTTTAGGGAAATGGGGCCCTCGTCCTGCGCATGTTCAACAGGTGATGATCCGATTTAAACAAAATAATCCCGATCGCGATGCCGCCGATTATCAAGATAACTTGAAAGTTGCCTATCAAGAAATGATCAACCAATACGGTGAAGGTACACAGTATCAGCAAGTGATTGTCCAGGAATTAAAAGAACTGTTCCAATCTATACCAAAAGCCTAGAAACCGATTCTCTAGGCTTTTGGATGACTCTTAAATTCTGCAGATATCCGGTGGGCAATCGTCACAAAAAATCGCATCTTTCAAATAGTGCAGATCTTTTACTTCAATGCAACCATTGGGTTTCAACTCGATTACATCGAGTTTCTTCAGATCAGCTAACATCCGATTGACGGATTCACGGGTAAGTCCGATATATTGGGCAAGTTCTCGATTGGTTAACGGGAGATCAATTAGAATTCCTGTTGGCGTTTCTTTTCCATACGTGTTACACATCCGAATCAGGGTTGAATAAAGTGCGCCTGTCTTGCCGTTCAGCAGCAGATCTCGGAATTTGGAGCGTGTCCGTCGATGTACGGTAGCCATCCAACGCATGAATTCAATGCAGAAGTCTCCGTTTTGCGTCAGTAGCTTTTCCAACTGGAGTCGGGGAATAATGGAGATCTCACTTGGAGCGATGGTGCTTGCCGTTGCATCATACAAGATGTCATTATGAAATAGACCAGTGACACCAATCAATTCCCCTGCACCACATACTCCAAGCGTTAGTTCTTTTCCATTGGCTGTCGCTTTGATGAGTTGGACTGCTCCAGAATGGATGAAAAAAATATTCTCCGCCTGTTCCCCATCCAGGAAGAGAAGTTGAGATTCGTGCATATTTCGTTTCGTTCCGATTGATTTCATCTCTTCAATAAATTGCGGAGAGATTTCATCGGTGAATGTTCCTATATGATTTGTCATTCGATCACCTCGGCAGCGGTTTCCGGTTGCAACAATTTTATAAAATGGTATAATTGTCTAGCTTCAGTGTAACAGGCTGTGACAAACATCACAAGGGACGAACTCTCTGGATAATTTTACTCTTGTTTTTTACGCCTAAATTGTGTATACTACAAATAAGGCAACAGGGAAACTGCGAAACTGGTCAGGTCCGGAAGGAAGCAGCCATAAGCGGACTTTCCTGTGTGCCCCACTTACATAGAACTTCAAGCCCTTTCTACGGATGTAGAGAGGGCTTTTTTCTTATAAAAAACTATATCTGCTTTACAACGGTAAAGCGGATATAGTTCTTCCATTCGCGTAAGCCCGCTCAAGAAAAGGCTTCGTCCGCTCGAGCTCATTTTAAGCGAAAACCAAGTGCAGAGAACGAAGGAAGGAAAAGAGTCGGCATTCTTTACATCAGACTGAGAAACGAAGTGATTTTCTTGTCGACTCCCTTCCGTAGTGAACGGAGCGGACAGTATATGCTACTACGAGCTTAAACAGAGCATAGAGAAACGAAGTCTTTTCTTATCCCTGGTTGCTTTTATCCTATTAGAATAAGATAATAGAAGGATAGAGAATGTACGTTCGGGGGTGGCCCCAGTAAAGAAATACTTGCACTTAGATATTGATGCCTTTTTTGCAAGTGTGGAACAGTTCGATCAGCCGAAATATCAAGGCAAGCCAGTTATTGTGGGTGGGACGGGCAACCGAGGAGTTGTGGCTACCTGCAGTTATGAAGCTCGCAAATTTGGCGTGCGTTCGGCTATGCCCATTGCTCTCGCAAAGAAAAAATGTCCGACAGGAATTTATCTTCCCGTACGGTATTGGCGATATGAAGAGAAATCAGCAGAAATCAAGGCGATCTATACCCAATATACGGATCTTTATCAACCACTTGGATTGGATGAGGCTTACTTAGATATGTCCGATTATGAGGATGTGATTCCGGTTGCGCGTGTCATTAAACAACGGATCAAGCAAGAAACCGGGCTAACCTGCAGTATAGGAATCGCGAACAACATGTCGCTTGCCAAGATTGCCAGCGATCTGAAAAAGCCGGACGCATTTGTCGTGATTCGGCCCCATCAGTCGTTGGAGATACTTCGTCCACTATCGATTGGAGTCATTCATGGTATTGGAAAAAAGTCGCAAGAATTATTGGAACGCAAGGGAATTCACACCGTTGAAGACTTCTGGAAGCTGACGGAAGAAGAGGTTGTGCGTTTGTTCGGGAAACATGGAAAAAGGTTGTATCAGGTGGCCCGAGGAGAAGATGATCGGACGATTACGATGAATCGCCCAATGAAATCAACGAGTCGAGAAACCACGCTTCCTTTTGATATCACAGAAAGAGAATCAATCGCCAAGGTCGCGCGAGAATTGTTGGAGGAAGTTTCAGAGGATGTTCGCAAGGAAGGATTGCATCCTCAAACGATGACGCTTAAGATAAAATACAGTGACTTTAAGCAGCGAACAAAGCAATGCCGGGTCGATACTCCCTCAGAGTGGTTGAGTCGATTGGAAGAGTTGATCGATAGCTTTGATTATTCAAATGGAATCCGACTGGTGGGAGTTGGTTTCTCCAATTTTGTGCCAGAAGGTGTTCAGCAATATGAACAATTGCGGTTTTTTTAAACAGGTAGAATAACGACCTGAGTGAGTCTTAAGTAGGGGTTGAAGAATATCATGTTGACTGTAGAAGGTTTAAGCAAAAGTTTTGGTGAGAAAGTCTTATTCGATGACCTTCATTTTGCGATTGCTCAAGGCCAACGCGTCGGTGTCATTGGGGTAAATGGTTCAGGGAAGTCTACTCTGCTGCAAATCATCGCGGGTAAAGAGACAGCAGATCACGGCAAGATCATTCACGCGAATCATTATAAGATTGAATTTCTGCCGCAGACGCCCGAATTTGAACCTGACTCAACCGTTCTGGAACAAGTTTTTTATGGGGATACACCTTTGATGCGTGCCATTCGAGCATATGAACGAGCATTAATGGAAATAGAGAAGGATCCGACAAGTGAACAGAAGCAGCGTCAATTGATTCAAGCTCAGCAACAGATGGATAACCAGAATGCGTGGGATGCCGAGACGCTTGCCAAATCGATTCTTACTCGATTAGGAATTACCAACTTTGAGCAAGCTGTGGGCCAATTGTCGGGGGGACAGCGCAAACGGGTAGCGATGGCGAGGGCTTTAATCCAACCTGCAGACCTGTTAATCCTCGACGAGCCGACGAACCATATTGATAATGAAACCGTAGAATGGTTGGAAGAGTATCTGTCCCGTTACAAAGGCAGCCTGCTTCTTGTTACACACGACCGCTATTTTCTTGATCGCGTGACGAATCGCATCATTGAGCTTGACAATGGCAAGCTGTATAGCTACGAAGGCAATTACAGCGTCTTTTTAGAGAAAAAGGCGGATCGCGAGGAACAGGCAGCCGCCTCTGAAAGCAAGCGCCAGAACCTGCTGCGACGTGAGCTGGCGTGGCTGCGCCGAGGAGCGAAGGCGCGAACTACCAAACAAAAAGCACGTATTCAACGGGCTGAAGACTTGATGTCACGTGAGGTGGATGGACCTGCGCAGAAGATGGATATGGCGATTGGCTCTTCACGACTGGGCAAGAAAGTCATTGAGCTGGAAGAAGTCAGTAAGCGCTTCGGGGAGCGTAACTTGATCAATGACTTCACCTATATCGTGGTTCCAGGTGATCGAGTAGGGATTATCGGCCCGAATGGCAGTGGAAAAACAACCCTGCTGCAAATGATCGCGGGGCGAGTCGGGCCTGACACTGGAACCATCGAGGTCGGTGAGACAGTAAAGCTCGCTTATTACACGCAGGAAAATGTGGAAATGAATGAACAGCTTCGCGTCATTGAGTATATCAAGGAAGTTGCGGAAGTAATTCGAACCGTAGATGGTCAAGTAATCACTGCTTCGCAAATGTTGGAGCGATTCTTGTTCCCTCCGCACCAACAATGGACGCCGATTGCCAAGCTTTCCGGTGGGGAGCGACGCAGACTTTACCTCTTGCGCACCTTGATGGGTGAACCGAATGTCCTGATGCTGGATGAGCCGACCAACGACCTCGATATCCAGACACTATCTGTCTTGGAGGATTACCTGGAGCAGTTCCCGGGCGCTGTCATTACCGTATCCCATGATCGTTATTTCCTAGATCGCACGGTTGATCACCTGTTCGCTTTTGAAGGGGAAGGCAAAATCCGCCGTTTCACCGGCAACTACTCCGAGTATCTCGAACAGAAACGACTCGAGGATGCCGAGCGGTCGAAAGCACAAGAGAAGGCTGTGCGAACAGAGCGTGCGGAAGAAAACCCAGCCAGTGAACGCGGACGCAACCGTACCCGGAAGCTTTCCTACAAGGATCAAAAAGACTGGGATGAAATTGAAGGAAAAATCGCAGCAACGGAAGAGAAGCTGGTGTCCATCAAAGACCAAATCGCCAAAGCGGGAAGCGACTTCGAGAAGGCTCAGAAGCTGTTTGAAGAAGAACAACAGATCAGCGCTGAGCTGGAGAAGTTGGTTGAACGCTGGGCTGAGCTTTCTGAGCTGGTCGAAGAGATCAATCAAGGCAACTAATTTCCTATTGACCCTATCAGTCAAACACGATTTATGCTATAATCTACGTTTGATGGTGTTTGTGAATAACGTTCCCTCTCGTCCCTCTCTCATCGGGGTACTGAAACGTCGGGGGATCGAAACATCTGATTGTTTTATCAAAATTGGTTATATCTTTTAGTTTCTATAAATCTGTTTGTATAAAGAAAGGATTAACGCCCGAATGATTAGTACAAATGGTATTACGTTGCGCTACGGAAAACGCGTTTTATTTGAAGATGTGAATATCAAGTTCACACCCGGAAACTGCTACGGTCTGATTGGTGCCAATGGAGCGGGGAAATCTACTTTCCTAAAAATCTTGTCCGGCGAACTCGATGCCAACAGCGGTGATGTTATTATCAGCTCAGGCGAACGACTGGCTGTGTTGAAACAGAACCACTTTGAGTTTGATGAATTCGAAGTGTTGAAGACCGTTATTATGGGTCATGCTCGTCTCTATGAGATCATGGAAGAAAAGAATGCCTTGTACATGAAAGAAGACTTCTCCGAAGAAGACGGCATTAAAGCGGCTAATTTGGAAGGCGAATTCGAAGAGCTCAATGGCTGGCAAGCGGAGCCGGATGCGGGTGAACTTCTGATTGGTCTTGGTATTCCGAGAGACTTGCATGACAAGACAATGAAAGAGTTGGACGGCAACCAAAAAATTCGCGTGTTGCTTGCTCAAGCGTTGTTTGGCAACCCTGACAACCTGCTGCTTGATGAGCCGACGAACCACTTGGATCTGGAATCGATTCAGTGGTTGGAGAATTTCTTGTTGAATTATGAGAAAACCGTTATTGTGGTATCCCATGACCGTCACTTCCTGAATAAAGTTTGTACGCATATCGCGGACATCGACTTTGGTAAAATCCAGATCTATGTGGGTAACTATGACTTCTGGTATGAATCCAGTCAGCTTGCTTTGCAGTTGATGAGAGACCAGAACAAGAAGAAGGAAGAGAAGATCAAAGAATTGGAGAAATTTATCGCGCGCTTTAGCTCCAACGCAAGTAAAGCGAAGCAAGCGACTTCTCGTAAGAAGATGCTGGATAAAATCACGTTGGACGATATTAAACCATCTTCCCGAAAATATCCGTTTATCAACTTCAAGCCTGAGCGTGAAGCTGGGAAAAATATTTTGCTCATTGAAAACCTGTCCAAAACCATTGACGGAGAAAAAGTATTGGATCGTCTTCACCTGACCGTGAACAAAGGAGACAAAATCGCCTTGGTTGGACCAAACGGACTGGCGAAAACAACCTTGTTCCAAATTCTAATGGGTGAAATTGCACCGGACGAAGGGGAATTCAGTTTTGGTGTTACGACTTCCCAAGCTTATTTCCCAAAAGAAAACTCCGATTACTTCAATGTAGATTTGACACTTGTCGATTGGCTGCGTCAATTCTCCAAAGATCAGGATGAGACGTATATTCGTGGTTTTCTCGGACGTATGCTTTTCTCTGGCGAAGAGTCATTGAAAAAAGCAAACGTACTTTCCGGGGGAGAAAAAGTTCGTTGTATGCTTGCGCGCATGATGCAAACCGGCGCCAATTTTCTCCTGTTTGACGAACCAACCAACCACTTGGATTTGGAATCCATTACGGCATTGAATAATGGTCTGATTGATTTTGACGGAACCATGATGTTTGTCTCCCATGACCACCAATTCGTGCAAACAATCGCGAACCGCATCATTGAGATTACGCCAAAAGGTTTGATCGACCGCAGCATGAACTTCGACGAATACCTAGAAAATGACGACATCAAAGCGCTTCGTCAGTCAATGTACGCGGAATAATCTAAGGTCAACTTAAGGCACTTAGCGATTAATCCAGCATGATGGCAACGGAATCATAGGGGTGTTCACGTGAAACAGAAGAAAATAGCTTGGATTACAGACAGTACAATCTATATGGACAAGGAATTTCTGGAGCGCAACAACATCCATGTGGTTCCCTTGTATGTCATTTTCAATGATCAGTGCTATAAAGAAGAAGTAGAAATAACTGTACCTGAGTTTTTTGAAAAGCTTCATGCAAGTGATGTTTTTCCAAAAACGTCGCAGCCAGCCATCGGAGATTTCGTTGCTCTTTACGAAAAGCTCAAGGAAGAATACGACTGCGGGATCGCCATCCATGTCTCAAGCGGAATCAGTGGAACCTTCCAAACCTCCAAGATGGCCGCGGAGATGACTGGTTTTGACGTGGAGGTCATTGATTCGTGGATGGGATCTTTTCCTATGGCGTGTATGTTTGCGGAAGGAATCAAGCTGGAGCAGGAAGGGAAGTCACGCGATGAGATCGCTCAGTACCTTCGCACGATTCCCCCTCATATCCGCTGCAATGTCGTTGTAGAGAATTTGGAATTGCTGCATCGAGGCGGACGTGTCAGCGGAACACAATATTTTCTTGGCAGTATGCTGCAAATTAAGCCAATCGTAGGGTTCGTTGATAAACAAATTGTTCAAATTGAAAAAGTTCGCAAGTCGAAAAAAGCCAAAAAGCGGATTGTCGAGCTCTTTGAACAGGAAGTAGGTCCTAATGATTCGGTTCAGCTATCCATTATTCACATCGCTAATGACGAAGAAGCGAATGAATGGAAGAGTGAGCTTCAGGAACGCTTTCCGCAATATCATATCCACATCTCCTATCTTGGCCCGTTGATCGGTGTTCACACGGGAGAAGGAGTAATTGGACTGACCTGGTATAAGACCGATAAGCCATTTGTGCTTGAGTAAACCACCCACGCGGTGGTTTTTCTCTTACCTATGGAGATGACGTTTGACGAACATTGAAATTTAAACGAAACATGGTAAGCTATAAGGATAACAAAACCTACACATTGACTAATCATGTCAACCTAGATAGATAGAAATGAGGATCGTAATGATGAAAAAACCTGAAGATACACGTGTAGTCGTCGGCATGTCTGGCGGTGTCGATTCCTCTGTAACGGCTTATTTGCTGAAACAACAAGGCTATGATGTAATCGGCATCTTCATGAAAAACTGGGATGATACAGACGAGAACGGTTTCTGTACAGCAGAGGAAGACTTCCAGGATGTACGCCGAGTCTGTGAGCAAATCGGGATCCCATACTATACCGTTAACTTTGAGAAGGAATACATGGAAAAAGTGTTCCAGTACTTCCTTGATGAATATAAAAATGGTCGCACACCCAACCCGGACGTCATGTGTAACCGTGAAATCAAGTTCGGGGAGTTTCTGTCGAAAGTGATGAGTTTGGGAGCAGATTACGTAGCGACAGGACACTATGCCCGTGTGGAGAACATAGATGGCGAATTCAAGCTGATGCGGGGTGTTGATCAGAATAAAGACCAAACCTACTTCCTGAACGCCCTCGGTCAAGAACAACTATCCAAAACGATGTTCCCGATTGGCCATCTTCCGAAACAACGAGTTCGTGAAATTGCGGAACAAGCGGGACTTGCTACAGCCAAGAAGAAGGACAGTACAGGAATCTGTTTCATTGGGGAACGCAACTTCCGTGAATTCTTGCGCACCTATTTACCGGCTCGTCCAGGAAACATCGAGACAGTGGATGGAATGGTGATAGGAGAACACGAAGGATTGATGTACTATACACTAGGTCAACGCCAAGGGCTTGGAATTGGCGGAGGAATCGGCGGAGGAGAGCCTTGGTTCGTTGTCGATAAAGAGTTAGAGCGCAATGCGTTAATCGTCGCGCAAGGATCTACTCACCCGCGTCTGTTCTCCACTAGCCTGATTGCGACAGGAGTCAACTGGATCAGCCATCACAAACCAATGGAAGAATTTCATTGCACAGCGAAGTTCCGGTACCGTCAACCGGATCAAGGCGTTACGGTTCGACCATTGGATGGGGACCGAGTCGAAGTGATTTTTGATCAGGAACAGAAGGCGGTAACTCCCGGACAAGCCGTTGTATTTTATGAAGGAGAGGTTTGCTTGGGTGGAGGAACGATTGATATCGTCCGCAAAAATAAATAAAAATGTGACGACCGACCTTGTCGCTACACAAAGCAACCCCCTAGAGAATGGACACTCTAGGGGGTTATATGTTTTTCCTGACGAATCCTATCGGACAAAGGAGCCGATAAACGGATAGTGGAAACGACGGTCCCGAAGCGCGTAGAAAATGCCTTTGATGGGATAGTAAATCGCAACGATACCCGCCACAATGAGGAAGGGAATCCCGATTAAGATAAAGCTCAATAGGGTGAAAACCCAGATGCTAATACCCATGAGAATATGAAAAATAAGTGCTTCCATTGCCAGGTTCTTCACTTCCTGATCCTTGATCAAGAGCCAAACCAGAAGGGGTACGATTATCGGGGCAAAAAAAGTACTCGCGTGCGTCACAACCTTAATTCCTTTAGAATCCATGTAAATCACTCATCTCTTCCGTTTTTTTCGTTCGTGAAAGGGTGGCCTTTCCTGCCTGCCTTTATTATACAATAAGGGGTCGGTTATATGGAAACGTGCGAAGGAAGGACACCCTCTCCGACTTAAGGATGATTTATTGTCAGATGAAATCGAAAAATAAACAGGATTTAGATGTGAAATTTTCGTGAATTTTTTGGTAAAAATAGGTAGAGTGAAGGAACAGGGAATTGTCATTTACTCTATCTAGGTGGTGAGTGAGGATGTTTCAAATCAGTTTGTTTGTTATTGGGTTAGGGATCGCGTCTGCTTACGCGCTAAACTCCATGTGGGTTCATACATTTAATACGATTATAGCCGATATTTTCTATATCAGCTTTACATTGATGATGACCAAACTGAGTGATATGGAGAACATGGAGGATGATGAGTCTACCATAGAGTAGGCTTAAACACCATGAACAAGAGGATAACGAGCATGATGAGCGTATAAATCCAAGACGTACGACTCAACTCGCGCAGGTTCTCTTCTCGATGCTCCGTGGATGTTTCCAGTTTTTTTAAAAGAGGGGTAAACGCACGAGCAAGGAAGAACAGGGCTCCCAAAACGATTATGAGTGTGGAGAGGAGCCAAAAGCTTTTGACGGACCAACCCCCAAGCCAGATCAGGATAAGACCAGTTATGAAGAGTACATGTCCAGCTTGTTTGATTCCCCAGACAATCGAACGAAAAGTCTCGACAAAAACCACCATTTGATTATCGTCTAGTTTGTTCATGCGGCGAATTAACGGTAAGTAAATGATGACAGGCCCAATTGCCACAACGACGCTCACGATATGCAGGTAAAGGATAAAATGATACATGACAATTAACCTCCAAGAATAGGAAACGAACAGGAAAACAGTGTAGCTTACCTAGGGAAGCTACACTGTTTTTCGGTACTTTTCATTAGGATAAAGGACGGAATTCATGCACCCATACGCGCATTTGTGGTAACCACGGCATGCCTGGATGCATGGAAAGAATACTGTTTTTGTAGCTTTCCAGATCAGCGAATCCTTCTGCTTTGGCATCCTCGTCGGTCAGTTCGCCTAAGGATTGTTGATACACTTTATGTACTTCAAACAGTTTGCCTTCAAGCTCCCAAGTTTCCCCTGGATCAGCATAACGGCCATTGCGGCGAGTAGCGGTTTTTTGACCGTTTAAAACACGCTCTACATCTTCAGCAACAGTAACCAATCGGTCAATCGTACAGGTTTTTGGTGGTAATTGCTCAGACATTCGGGTCCTCCTTTAGATACGAAATTACGACATGACACGCCATAACATTCGTGAATACTCTCCCATTATAATATAATAGAGAGGAGATCACCAATAAAGGAACGCTCTAATTACACTTCATGTCGTATGGAAGGTGTGTGAATATGACAAGAATCGCGTTATTATCAGATATTCATGGGAATGCCGTTGCCCTTGATGCCGTGCTTGCCGACATTGCTACCAAAGAGGTGGATCAAATCATCGTCCTTGGAGATATCGCTTACCGTGGGCCAGAACCCAAACGCTCCATCGAGTTAGTTCGTGCGTTGAACGCTCAGGTGATTAAAGGAAATGCGGACGAATGGACGGTTAGAGGCGTGAGATCAGGAGAAGTGGGCGACCATGTTCTTGAACTCATGAATCAGGAACGGGAGTGGATCGTGTCCCATTTAGAGGATGAGGATCTTCGTTATTTACAAGGGCTTCCGACAGAACTTCAGCTTTCTTTAACCGATACGCTTGATTTGTACACGTGTCACGCGACGCCAGAAAGTTTGTTTGAGATTGTGTTGCCTGATCAAACCAATGACCAGTTAGAAGCGAAAATGATGACAACTCCTTCGACCATTTACGTATATGCCCATATTCATTTGCCTTACATACGCTATGTAAACGGCAAGTGTTTGGTGAATACCGGCAGTGTCGGCCTTCCCTTTGATGGACTAGCCTGTTCATCTTATGTCATTGTGGAAGCGGAGGGGGATCGGTATCGCGTAACGATTGAGCGTGTTCCCTATGATACAGGACGGGTGATTCAACAGTATCAGGAATCCGATTATCCCAACAAAGACGTCATGTGCGAAGTGATTCGACATGCCCGAAGTCCCTTTATTCCCAAGAAGTAATTACCAAATAGAATCTGGATCATAGTTTATCAAGACCTAATTTAAGAAAAACCAAAAACAATAAAGCCTCGAACATATTGATTCTATCTAATGTGTTCGGGGCTTTATTTGTTATATTGTGTATTCATTTCGTGAAACTCGCAGGAGTCACAAGAGTACGTTGATGGGAGAAAACTAGGGATGAAACCAAGCATGAAGTTGAACAACAAAGTTGCGGTGATCTAAGGAGCCGGAGGTGGTATCTACAGCGCTATTGCGCGTGCCTTTGGGAACGCGAACCGTATCTATTGTGTAAAAGAAAACAATCACCCCAATGTGGGGTGATTTTGTGCTGATAGGGAAACTATGCGTTTTCTATACCGTGTTTGTTTGCAATTTGCTCGCTTTGGTTGGGCTGGCCTTTACCCTTGGTGATCAAGTCGCGAAGGCTGCCGCTTATGTAGATGCCCCAGGAGTCCGTACAGACGGCATAGCACTCATACGCGGGAACGAGGCCTACGTGCGTAAATCGAACTTCTGTTTTGCCGTCCTTCTTGGCGATTTCAAAGACAATGTCGGTATCCTTCCACTCGCTCTTGTCGTTTACGAAGTTAAAGTAGTTCTCTTTAATGTGCCAAACAACCTTTTTACCTGGAACAAGCTCAGTGATTTGGATGGTGCAGCGGTGAATATCTTGGTAGTGGTGCTTAAATTCACCGAGTTCGTCGGTAGTGCCCTCAATTTCCTCTGACCACCATCCGCGGACGTTATTAATGGCGGTGAAGACTTCCTCAGGGCTTTGGTCTACCATAAAACAAATGCTATAGCTTTGATTCATGTAAGTTATCTCCCCTCGTTAATTGTTGCTACACACCGAGTATAAATCCAGTACTTGCAAAAGTTGGCATGCCAGCCATAAACTGTCCAGTAGATATACCTTGACCTATTTTGTGTTTTAGGTTTAATCGTTGTTCCATTTTGTCACTCATCCTTTTCATAATAGTTTGAATAAGGTGAATATAAATCAAAATTGACCATATATAAAAGGTCAGTTTTGTTTATTTTAAAGAGGACAGAAGAGCGTGGATTGAAGAGGAACAGTAGTCCAAGGCGATATGATAGCATTCAAATTATTGAAAGCGGCACTTTAATCAATTCGGGATTGATATCAACATGTTCACCGTTCAATGCGCGGTACATCAAGTCGGATTTTTCGCCTATAGTCCCGTTAAGCTGAACCGTATCACAAATAACGGCAAGTTTTTCTAGAGTCAACTAGGCAATAATTTCGTAATAGGGTCTTAGACTTGCCGTTACAGATAGCGCAGCTACCATGAACTTTCTTCTTAAATACGAATATTTACTTAGCACCATATTCATGCATCGGGACGGGGCACTGCCTCTCGGTTTAGCAGAAGTTGAAGAAGTTTACTCTGCTTTGGATGACACTGTCGAAATTATGAAGGAGAAGAGGACAACTTCGTCGATCTAGCGAAAGAATTAATGGGGCACTCCTTATGTGCCCTTTCTCATGTCAGACGCGTGATTAGATAATGATAAAACTGAATGATCTGAATTTACTATAAAGAAAGAGGAGATTGGGCGGCCATGTTCGATATTATTCTTCCGAATCAAGATGCTCGGCCTTTATACCAACAACTTTATATGCAGATCCGTGATCAAATTAGAAGCGGAAGTATCGCTAACGGCATGCGGCTGCCATCTGTCCGTTCATTGCAATTACAGCTCAATATTAGCAAAACACCAATAGAAACGGCCTATCAAATGCTAACTGCAGAAGGATATGTGGTTAGCATACCCCGTTCCGGACTGTACGTAGAGAATTCACATAAGCAATTAACTGCGGTTCTTCATGCAAAAAACAATGATTCCCAAGGTAAAATCGCCTCAAGTATGCCCAAATCGCCCCCCGTTCTGCATACTGAATTAATTGATTTCGATCCCACAGCACTCTCTCAGCATATATTTCCCGCACGAATATGGAGTAAAACGCTAAAGGAAGCGCTCGAGAATCATTTGGGTATGATTGGAAAATACGGAGATGACCAAGGAGAATATGAGTTGCGTCTCGCAGTGGCCGACTATCTCCGAACATCAAGAGGAGTGAACTGCCAGGCGGAACAAATCGTCATCGGGTCAGGAATTGCCTATAGTATTGGAATCATAGCTAAATTGCTAAGGGATGTTCACCTGGTTGCTATCGAGGAACCGGGATATAATCGGGTTCGGGATCAATTCTTGCTTAATGGATGTAAGATACTTCCGATCCCGTTAGATGATAAAGGGATTTCATTGACGGATTTAGAAGCGAGCGAGGCGCAGTTGGTTTACGTAACCCCATCGCACCAATTCCCGACAGGGAGTATTATGCCATATCCCGAACGTGAACGCCTACTTGAGTGGGCAATCGCGAGAAATGCGTACATTGTCGAAGACGACTATGACGGAGAATTTCGATATCTTGGAAAACCGGTCCCTTCACTGCAAGGGTTGGATACGCATGGAAGAGTGATCTATATCGGTACGTTCTCGAAATCCCTGACGCCCGCTTTGCGCATGAATTATATGGTGCTTCCGCCTAAGCTGCTCGCACAATTGTCAACGATGCCGCACGAGGTGGTTTTTGCACCTTCGCGTTTGGAGCAGTGGGCGATGCAGTCTTTTATCGAGCAAGGTCATTGGTATCGGCATATACGCAGAGTACGCAACTTGTACCGAAAACAGCATCAACATTTAATCGAACTGATTCAGGCACATCTTGGCTATCATGTCGAGATCACGGGACAAAACGCCGGGCTTCACATTCAGTTAGCCGTAAAAAAGCTCAAAACGCCGGAAGAATTGGTGACTTCGGCGGCTAGAGCGGGAGTGAAAGTTTATGATTTTCAAAAAATGTGGATGCATCGTGAACGGCATTCAACGGAATATCCTAAAGTATACCTAGGATTTGCAGGATTAAGCTTGGCAGATATGGAGAACGGAATTCGTTTATTACAAAAGGCATGGTTCGAGGATTAATATTATCAAGCAGCGGTAGCTTTTTCGACTGGTTTTATGCCTTTTTTTCTGCCAGCGAGGAATACGCCAGTAAGAATGAGGACAAGTCCGACAATCATGCTCCAGTGTAATTTTTCGCCTAACAATGTGTAACCCCAAACAAATGAGAATACTGGCAAAAGATAGGTGACCATCGTTGCGATTGTGGGGCCTCCTTTTTGAACGATCCAATAGAAGAGCATGTAGGCAAACCCGGAGCCGAAGATGCCTAAGCCAACAAGTACAGACATATTTAACGGCACGATAAGCTGTGAGTATGGGATGGTCTCCATCGAGAAAGCGATGCTGCCGCTGCCTAACATGGAGAAGAACAATGTGCCGAAAGTGACTTGGTAGGTGGAAAGGGTATTTAGGAGACGTTTTGACAATTGAGATCCTAGTCCATAGAAGAATGATGCCGCAATCATTCCAATAAATCCCAAGCTATCGAAAGAATCCATCGAAGTGAGGTTACGGCTAAGCAGAACAACTAAGCCAATGATAGCAGTGACCATTCCAATCCATTGCAATCGATGGGTAACCGCCCCCCAAAAAGTAACTCCTAATATAAGCGACCAGAGCGGGGTTGTTGCATTTAATATGGATGCCATGCTGCTATCTAATCGCATTTCGCAGAAACCAATGATTGCCCATGGTATGCATGTATTAATTAACGCCATAATGCCCACTGAAATCCAGGGCATATTCTTGAACTGAAACGGCTTCTTCATCACAATCATTACCGTCGTGATGACGACCAACCCAAGAGCGGATCGCAAAAATACGATGGTCCATGGGCCAAAATCCTGAACCAGCACTTTGATGAACGAATATGAACCAGCCCAAATGAGACTGAGCAATAATAAAACAAGAAAAAGCGAGCGGGACATATCCATTCCTACTTTCTGAGAGCAACTCTATAATTCAAAAGCAGTAAACAGTTCTCTTAGTTCTTGAACCATGACGTTCTGATATTCTTTGCCGGCATGATAGCGTTCACCGATCTCCCGATATACTTGTTTGATGTTCTTCTCGTAGTCGGGATGTTGTTTATCCGGATGATTGCTCTTGAACCGGTCCATCACGGCTTGGATATAGGCAGGACGCGCGCCCCATCTGCCTAGAACATCCCCGGATGTTGTTAAGAAAACCGCAATCGGCTGCGCTCGGCCTCCGTCTGTTAGAAAGAGATCCATCGTGTCCAAATGCTCCTCCATTAGCAAGACTTCCGTCGGAATGCCGCTTTGCTCCATTACTCGAAACAGAACGGGTACATTCCAAATGACGTCTGGGCACCAATCCGTACACAGAATCATACAGTGTAGGCCGGAGCGTTTACTTAAGGCATCGAAGAAGCGCCGGTCATTTTCATGTGTCCATGTAAAATTTTCATAATTTTTGATTAATAACTCTTTAGTATCCGGGATATTACTGAGCTCCATCACTCGAGTTTGCACGCCAGCCATAAACTGCCCAGTAGGTATACCTTGACCGATTTTGTGTTTTAGGTTTAATCGTTGTTCCATTTTGTCACTCATCCTTTTCATAGTAGTTTGAATAAGGTGAATATAAAACAAAACTGACCATACATAAATGGTCAGTTTTGTTTATTTTAAAGAGGACAGAAGGGCGTGGATTGAAGAGGAACAGTAGTCCAAGGCGATATGGTAGCCTGTCAATTTATTGAAAGCGGCACTTGTTGCCAGTTATCTAATTTTTAAAGGGGCTTACTGAACCTGTCTATCCAGTTCTTTAACCGTTTATGATAGATATTTACAATATTCAGATGGTAAATGCCCTTTTTGACATATCTTTGTTTTCTATGGTTAATGAGTTCGAGTATAAGTGACTTAGTTAGAATATTCTAGGTTGTCATTTCGTGCTGTTAGGTCTTTTTTTAATTTATTCATAATATGATCTACTAGCTGTACCATTAAGGTTCAAAGGGAGGTCATATCTATATGATTTATGCTCAACCGGGACAAGCGGGATCACTTATTACCTTTAAGAAACGTTATGACAACTTTATTGGTGGAAAGTGGACGCAGCCAGTTAAAGGTGAATACTTCGACAACGTGACCCCAGTGACAGGGCAGGTATTTTGTGAAGTGGCCCGGTCGACTGCTGATGATATCGAACTCGCTTTGGACGCAGCACATGCTGCCAAGGATCACTGGGGACGCACATCAGTTGGGGAGCGTTCCTTGATATTAAATCGAATTGCAGATCGGATGGAAGAGAATAAGGAATTACTGGCGGTTACCGAAACATGGGAGAACGGAAAGCCGGTACGTGAAACCATGGCGGCGGATATTGCGCTTGCAATTGATCATTTCCGTTATTTTGCCGGATGTATCCGCGCGCAAGAAGGTACGCTTAGTCAGATTGATGAGCACACCGTTGCGTATCACTTCCAAGAACCACTTGGAGTAGTTGGCCAAATCATTCCGTGGAACTTCCCGATCCTCATGGCCACATGGAAGCTAGCTCCCGCATTGGCTGCTGGCAACTGCGTAGTATTGAAGCCAGCGGAACAAACTCCCGTATCCATCCTGGTACTTACAGAGCTGATCGCTGACCTTTTGCCAGCTGGGGTTCTGAATATTGTAAACGGTTTCGGTTTGGAAGCAGGAAAGCCACTTGCCTCCAGTAACCGAATTGCCAAGATTGCGTTCACCGGCGAAACAACCACTGGACGACTCATCATGCAATACGCCTCGCAAAATATTATTCCGGTTACCTTGGAGCTAGGCGGCAAGTCTCCGAATATCTTCTTGGAAGATGTATGTAAGCAAGATGATGCGTTCTTTAATAAAGCGGTGGAAGGCTTCGTCATGTTCGCTTTGAATCAAGGAGAAGTCTGCACGTGCCCATCTCGCGCCTTAATTCAGGAATCGATTTATGACCAATTCATGGAACGCGCGATTGCTAGAGTCGCCCAGATCAATCAAGGCAATCCGCTTGATATGAGTACCATGATTGGCGCCCAAGCTTCACAAGAACAGGTTGAAAAAATCCTCTCCTATTTTGATATCGGTCGTCAGGAAGGTGCGCAGTGTCTGATCGGAGGAGAACGCAACGAGCTTGAAGGCGATCTCGCTGGTGGATATTACATCAAGCCGACGGTCTTTAAGGGAACGAACAACATGCGAGTCTT
Source organism: Brevibacillus ginsengisoli (assembly GCF_050113715.1). Taxonomy (NCBI): domain Bacteria; kingdom Bacillati; phylum Bacillota; class Bacilli; order Caryophanales; family Paenibacillaceae; genus Brevibacillus; species Brevibacillus ginsengisoli. The sequence goes on along the minus strand of NZ_JBNJQR010000002.1, from coordinate 679,341 downwards.
CCAGGAAGAGATTTTTGGTCCGGTTGTCTCCGTCACTACCTTCAAAGATCAAGCGGAAGCACTTGAACTCGCCAATGATACCCTTTACGGACTGGGTGCGGGTGTTTGGACTCGCGATACGAATACCGCCTACCGATTCGGTCGGGAAATTCAGGCTGGCCGTGTCTGGACGAACTGTTATCACGCCTATCCGGCGCATGCGGCGTTCGGAGGATACAAGGTATCTGGCATTGGACGTGAAACACACAAAATGATGCTTTCCCACTACCAACAAACCAAAAACCTCTTAGTCAGCTACAGCGAGGATGCGCTTGGTTTCTTTTAAGTAAAAAAGAAGAGGGAGGGGCTTCATGTCAGAGGTTCAGAAGGTTTTAGCCACCCAGAAAGCACTCCAGCTTATTGATCGTCTGAAAGAAAAATATGGCCCTCTTTTGTTCCATCAATCGGGTGGTTGCTGTGATGGAAGCTCGCCCATGTGCTATCCAGAAGGGGAATTTCTGGTCGGTGAGCATGATGTCTTGCTAGGTTCAATCGGTCAGTGTCCATTCTATATGAGCAAAGCACAGTATGAGTATTGGAAACATACACAGCTCATCATTGATGTGGTCCCAGGCAGAGGTGGCATGTTTTCGGTAGAAGGCCCGGAAGGCGTCCGTTTCCTTACGCGATCCCGTGTGTTTAGCGATCGAGAATACGCGATATTACAAGAGCGTGGGCAGGTGTGAATAAATTGACTTGCCAAGGTCAACCTACTTCTAGGAATGTAGACAACAGCTAAACAGAGGTGCAGTCAAAATGGATGAAAAAAATAACGAAAATCTATTCCCAACTGCCATGCGCGATATGGGAAATCCGGATGAAATGAGTCCGATTCAAGATCTAACGAACTCAGAAAGTACTTTTCCGGTTGTTGAAGTAACCAAACCGGTAAGTTTTGGGGAGCCAAATGAAATAAGAGAAACGGATCCTCTAAGCAAATTTCACGAAAATACGATTGAATAAGGAAGGAATGCCAAGAGCGCTCTTAGTGGGTGCTCTTTTTTGTGTTTTTCGGTTGGAACTTTTTATATCGTTCATCGTCCAAATAATGAGGTTGATCTGGGGGGAAATGGAAATGGGAAAAGCCTGCTTAATTTTCATTTTGTGTTGTTTTCTTTTGGGTTGTGGTAACACTGAGGAGAAGGGTACAGTTATGCAACCGAATAGCGACATTCAGAGTGTGGATAGCTATAAGTCTTTTGTTCAAAAGGTAGAATCCGGTATGCCTGTTCAATTGAAAAAAACGGATTATACTACGGAAGGTGACCCTATTACACATGAAGTGACGTATACTGGCAAAAGTCTTGAGTACATCCTAGATGATTCCAAGGATAAGTTCGGCCCAAGCAATAGAGGAAGGAAAACTTTCGTGTGCAAGGAGCTCGAAAAAAGATCTTCAACGGTAGGATTAGAATACATGTTAACAGGCTGTACAGGGGAAAGATCAGAAATTTGGTTACCAATGGAACAAGCAAATGATCCATCCGTTGTTGTACCAAAAGACTTTCATTTCAAAGTAAAATTTGGTGTTGAAGCAAAGAATGAGATCAATACATTCTCTGATTCCCTAACGAAAGATTTAATTAAAGATGGGGTTATCACCATACACAATTTTACATTTAAAAACGATGAATTAATTGAAATATATAACGAAATAAAAAAGGCAGATATTTTTTTAAAAAAAGAGTTGAATTCCAATACTTACTGCCGTCAAATTCCTTTTAACAGCTATGAGCTAAGTGTACAATTTAACGGACGATTTCAAACGTATACCTGGTCAGAAGAAAATTGTGGATTAACAAAGGATGCGCAGGACTTAACTCGTATCGTTCAGTTAATCAGGCGTATCGTGGAAAAAAAGGAACAATTTAAAAAACTTCCGGAATCAAGAGGAGGATATGATTAAGGTGTCATGACGTTTGTTTTGATCTGTGATTTCCTAAACTTTACAATTTGCAGAACATTTCCGTATACTGAAAAAAATACCGTTAGTATGAATCATGTACTCCCTTGTTTGCGCTGTTATGGGGGAGTTATTTCGTAAGGGGGCCTTGTGGTGGATCCAAGAGTAGCTCAAGTGTTGCGTGAACTGGAGACGTTCGGAATAGAATTTGATAGTCAGACGTCCAATAGAGAAGATCGGATGAGAAACGTGGTGCCCAAGACAGGGGAATACCTTGCTTTTCTTATCAAATGGAGACGCCCAAAGAAAGTGCTTGAAATTGGTACATCGAACGGTTACTCGACAATTTGGTTGGCAGAAGCAGCCCGATCAATTGGAACAAAGGTCGAGACGGTCGAATTAAGTCAGTCCAAAGCTGACATGGCCGCCGAGAACTTCGAAAAAAGCGGACTAGCCGATTGGATTAACCTACATCAAAGAGATGCAGGGGAATACCTTCAGGAGGCAGTTAGCGAATCCTATCCCTTGATCTTTCTGGATTCGGAACGAACCGAGTATCTAGGCTGGTGGGCCGATTTGAAGCGGGTACTTGAGCGAGGAGGGATCGTCATCGCGGATAACCTATTGTCCCATGCTTCTGAGTTTGGAGATTTTCTCGCGCACGTAAAGCAGGAGGAAGGGTTCGATGTCTTGGAGCTACCACTCGATCAAGGCTTACTTCTGATACATAAACATTAGACCTCTATTCTCCAAATAAAGAAAGAGCCAGCTACACAAGACGAATAGCTCGTGTAGACTGGCTTCTTTCTACTTAATACGCAGTCGGAATTGCTGTTCACCAAATGAAACCAATTCCATGTCAGGTTCACTAGCAAACTTAAGTTCTGCAAGCAACACACTGTCCTGCAAAACGTGAGCATAGCGCTCTAGTGCTGCTTTCAGCTGAGAATCAACATCAAGTGTCAGAATGATCCGTTTGTCAATCGGCAAATCCATTTTCTTGCGGGTATCCTGAATGACACGTACGATTTCCCGTACAATTCCTTCCTGTTCCAGTTCCTCTGTTATTGCCGTATTCAGAGCTACGTTCATTTGATAGCCGGATGCGGAAGCAAAGCCTTCCTTGCCAACCCTCTCCACAAGCAATTCATCCAGTGTAATTCGAACGTCTTCGCCTAATCGGGGAATTTCAAGGGATCCAGAGTCCACCGCTTGTTTTGCTTCAGAAGATGACAGTTCTTTTAACGCATTCTGAATCGGACCGACAAGTTTTCCGTATTTTTTTCCGGCAACTTTGAAGTTCAATTTTAATTGGTAGTTCACAAAGCTGCTCTCGCTTTGCTCTATACGAATACATTTTACGTTGATCTCATCCTTGATGATGTCAGCGAATCTATTCAAGTTGAAAGGGCGGTCCAGGGAGACAATCAGCTCGGACAGAGGCTGACGAGTCTTGATTCCTGCTTCGTTGCGGATATTACGCGCCAGCTCGACGATTTGACGAGCGGTTTCCATGTCATGCTCAAGTCCCTCATCAATAACTTCTGTGTTAACAGTCGGATAATCTGTAAGGTGAACGCTATTTCCACCATTGAGATTAAGATAGATGTCTTCCGCAATGAGCGGAGCATACGGCGCTATCATTCGAGCCAATGTCAAGAGAACCTCGTGGAGTGTGCGATATGCAGACACCTTGTCATCCGTCATTCCACTGCTCCAGAATCGATCACGCGAGCGGCGGATGTACCAATTACTCAGTTCGTCAACAAACGTCTCAATATGCTTCGCCGGATTCATGAAGTCGTATGTTTCAAGACCTTTGATCACGTAGTGCAGGGTCGAATTCAACCTAGAGATGATCCAGCGGTCTAGTTCGTTCACGGATGTTTTCGCTGTACCTTTCTCATGCTGATATTGATCAATCGTGGCATACAAGGTATAAAACGCATGCGTGTTCTGAATGGTATCAATGACCTTAAACTTCGCCTCGGCGACAATCCGCTTCGAAAAACGCTTGCTGTTCCAAGGCGCACTGTCTGAAAGCAAGGCCCAGCGGAACGCGTCTGCCCCGAATTCTTCGATAACTTCCCAAGGGTCAATGCCATTTCCTTTACTTTTGGACATCTTTTGACCGTTTTCATCGAGAACGTGTCCGGTTGAAATAACCGCTTTGTAAGGTGCTTTTCCGTTATACAGAGTCGATACTGCAAGCAAGCTGAAGAACCAGCCTCTTGTTTGGTCGATGCCTTCGGAAATCATGTCAGCCGGATACTGCTCCTGGAACTGTTTCTCGTCGCCATACGGGTGATGGTACTGGGCGAATGGCATCGAACCGCTGTCAAACCATACATCGATGACCTCGGGGGTTCTTACCATCGTTCCTTTGCACGAACATCGCAGCTTCACATGATCGACATAGGGTTTATGCAGTTCCAGGTTTTCAGCAATCGGCTCGACCGTTCTCTCATATAAATCTTTCGAGCTTCCCGGCGCATGCTCGGCGCCACAATCCTGACAAATCCAGATGTTAAGCGGAGTTCCCCAGTATCGATTCCGGCTGATATTCCAATCGACGAGTTCTTCCAGGAATTTGCCGAAACGACCTTCCTGTAAATGAGAAGGGTACCATTCGATTTGGCGGTTGTTTTCGATCAACTGATCCTTGATTGCCGTCGTTTTGATGAACCAGCTTTCCATAGCATAGTAGAGTAAGGGAGACTTGCAACGCCAGCAAAAAGGATAGCTGTGTTCATAGCGTTCTTTGGAGAACAATAAATGGCGATGAGACAAATCCTTAACGATATCGACGTCACAATCTTTGACGAAGCGTCCAGCGTAATCGACAACTTGATCCGTGTACCGCCCAGCCTGGTTCACAACATGAATGAAATCCAATTCGTGCTGACGGCATGTGCGATAATCGTCTTCCCCGTGAGCCGGTGCCATATGAACGATCCCGGTACCGCTTGTGTCGCTCACATATTCGGCATCTACAACGATATGTCCCTTGTTTACATGAAAATAACCAAACGGCGGCTCATATGCTGTTCCAACAAACTCCGAGCCTTTGTGAGTAGACAGGATTTCGTAATTTTCCTTGAACGCTTTTTCTACAAGATTTTTTGCCACCACATAGACTTCATCATTTTGTTTTACTCGCACGTAGTCGATCTCTTTGTTGATCGCTAATGCCACATTGGCAGGGAGTGTCCAAGGGGTGGTAGTCCATGCGAGAAAGATGTCCTGAGAGTTTTTGCTTCTGAATTTTACGGTAGCGCTCAAATCTTTCACGTCTTCGTATCCTTGGGCTACTTCATGAGAACTTAAGGTTGTTTGGCAGTCAGGACAGTAGGGGCTGACGCGATGGCCTTTATACAACAATCCTTTTTTATGGATTTCGGACAGGATGTGCCAGACGCTTTCGATATAGTCATTGGTCAATGTGACGTAGGGGTGATCCATGTCGGTCCAATACGCAATTCCCTCTGTAAGTTCACGCCATTGCTTCTCGTATTCAAACACGCTGTTTTTGCACTGCTGGACGAATTTAGCTACTCCGTAATTTTCGATCTCCTGTTTACCTGATATGCCCAACTGTTTTTCAACGCCAAGCTCAACAGGAAGACCGTGTGTGTCCCAACCGGCTTTGCGGACGACTCTGCAGCCGGACATTGTTTTATAACGGCCGATGAAATCTTTAATCACACGTCCAAGTACATGGCCGATGTGAGGCTGCCCATTGGCAGTAGGAGGTCCTTCGTAAAAGACAAAGTTCGGCTTGCCTTCCCGATTCTGAATCGATTTTTGAAACGTATCATTTTGTTTCCAGTGATGTAAGATACGAAGTTCCCGCGTCCTTGCTTTTTCTTTCACATCCACTTTTCTCATCATTTTCATCCTTTCTCAACTCCAAACTTGTAGAGAGTGACCCTAAGAAAAACAAAAAAATCTCGCCCCCTAAGGGACGAGATTTACTCTCGCGATACCACCCTTGTTCCGAGATGATCATTCCATCTGATCTCTCAGCAACTCATCTACGTACCATCATACGCGTCCCTTGTAACGGCGGGATCCCGGGTTAGCTTACTTCACAAGCTTCAGCTTTCCTTCTCGGAGAGGATATTCGGCTAAATCTTGAACGTTGGCTTTCAGCACAAGGCCAACTCTCTGGGGGACAAGGGGATTAGCGTACTCGTTCTCGTCAATGAATTTAATCAATTCGTTTTGTTATTTCTTGTTTTACATCACTTTCAATAAAATGTCAAATCGGAAATGCCCTACAAGGTCTTGGTAATAATCAAGTGAAGTTCTTTTTTCAGATCTAATTCATAAGGAGCCGCCGTTGGAGTTCCATCCGGTTCTTGCAGGATTCGAATGACGGGACGATGAACAGCGATTGGATCAACCTGGGAGACGATTCCGACATGACCTGTATTTAACTGCACAGTGGTGGATACCGGAAAAACCGAGATGTGGCGAAGGAAGATTTTCACCAAATCCAGATTGAAGTGAGTATTTCCCGCTGCCATGAGAAATTCCGTTGCTTCATTCGGATTATAGCCTTGTCGATAGGATCGAGGTGAGATTAAAGCGTCATACACATCCGCGATGGAAACAATTTGCGCATACTCATGAATTTCTTCGTTGCGAAGTTCTCGCGGGTACCCAATTCCAGCAAACCGTTCATGGTGTTGAAGGGCACAGTGGGCTGATAATAGGGAGATATCGTGCTCATAACGGAGAATTTGATAGCCATCCTCTGTGTGATTATTAATCCGTTTTCGTTCTTCGTCGGTGAGAGGTCCCTTTTTATTCCACAGCTCTTTGGGGAGATTGGTCATGCCGATATCAAAAAGCAGGGCTCCAATCCCTAAATCGATTAACTGATCCCGGTTGTAACCTTTGCTGATCCCCATAATCCCGGCGAGAACCGCGACATTAACAGAGTGATGAAACAAATAGCCGTCTAATGTATGCAGGTTGGCGAGATTCACCAAAACTTCTTTGCGCGAGCTTATATCAGTCAGAATATCACCGAAAACAGAGCGAAAAGTCTTCCCTAAGTCAGGTATGGAAGAACGTCCTTTCACTGTCGGGGAATCCATCAGTGTCGTCATGGTCTTGTAGACGCTTTCAACAGCCCTTTTGCGGGTCTCATCACGAATGATGTCTTCTGGAAAAATATCATCCGTATGTTTATCGTCTACATAAATCGTATCGATCCCCATATTTTTCAAGCGCTCAATAAAGCGTTCACTAAGTTCAATCCCTGTGCCTAGAAGGATGTTTCCGCTTTCGGTAAAAATCGTCTTGGCAATTCTGTCTCCTGGCTTAGCGTAGGAAATATGTACTTTACGCACGGAAAAAACCTACCTTCTCTCTCAGCTGAGCTACGCATTTCATAGTTATTATAGCAGAACTAGTATTTTTTACTAGGTTTCGCAAATGATAACTAGGAGGATGGATACAACTGGTAAGTGATGTGGCCTACGAATGAACTAATTCGTGTATAATACTTGCATGGAACATCACTGAGTTCACCGTAGACAGAAATAGGTAGGAGAGTTGAAGAAATGGCCATGTACGACAAGAATAAACCCTATGTGGTAAGTGAAGAACCAGGATTGAAAGAATACTGTGCTTGCGGCTTGACTGAGGGACCGCCCTATTGTGATGCCTCGCATATGGGCAAGGAGACGGGGAGGCGACCAATCCTTGTCAAAGTGACGGAACCGAGAGTGGTGTCGATTTGCGGTTGTGGCCGATCTGCCAAGCTGCCGTATTGTGATGGAAGTCATAACGAACAGAAATAACGAAATCCATAATAAAACCCACTCATCAGGAGCCTGCTTCCTATTGAGTGGGTGATCTTGGGTGGATTTAGGTTGTAAAGTAGGCACTTCCAGTACGATGAATCGAATGTGCGTTGTCTGTCGCGTGCACCGCGTGAGCAGACATTGGATGTGTGATGACGTGTGAGCTACGGGCTTGCTGATTGTACGGATGTTGGAACTCTTGCAGAGATTGAATCGCTTCTGGCGAAACCTGACCGTGAAAAACCAAAGCTGTAGGAGACACCATATCATTAGCAGCAGTATAACGTGGATTATTCCAAGCGCTTTGTACATTTTGGTTGGCGTATATAGAGCCTTGGTTTCCATGAGTGGTTCCGCCAGCAGTTCCATGCCAGTTAGAAGCGGTGTAAGCGGTAGTTGGAGTGTAAACGGGTGGGTTTACATGAGGGGTGCTCGCATAATGTTCATGGGCCATTGCTTGATGGTGATGAAAATGAGCTTGTCGCTGATGGAACTCAGCTTGTTGGCGATGAGCATGGGCTAATTCACGCAAGCGTGTTTGATGTTGGTGTATTTGATTCATGCTATTCTCCTCCAATGGAAGTTCATCTGGGCAAAACTACTGCCTTTCGAAGTATGTCCCAAAAAAATGGCTACATACATCTTTTGGTGAAAAAACCTAGAATCCTATTCGCAAATGAGGTAGAGTAAAATAATTGAATAGTACTGAAATATTTTTCACTGGAGGCAGACATGCGAATACAAGATATAGAAGTTTCTCGTCATGCAATTCCATTAAAGAAGCCTTTCAAAACAGCCTTGCGTACTGTTGACGTAGCGTATTTGATCGTCGTACGGGTCACCTGTGATAACGGAATCATTGGATACGGAGAAGCGCCTCCTACAGTCGTCATCACCGGAGACAGTTTAGAGAGCATTGAATCCGCTATCGTACATACCATAAAACCAGCCTTGATTGGCAAAAATCTAGTCTGTTATGAGCAAATATTCCAACTTCTTCACAAAGTATTGGTGGGGAACCCGAGTGCCAAAGCTGCGGTTGATATGGCTTTATACGACTGTATTGCCCAGAATGCGGGATTGCCGCTCTATAAGTTCCTAGGAGGATATCGTAACGAGTTGGAAACCGATTACACGGTGAGTGTGAATTCCCCGGAGGAAATGGGAGAAGACGCCGCGCAATATATACAGGACGGCTTTACGGTATTGAAAATCAAAGTGGGAAAAGACGACATTCGCCAGGACATCGTTCGAATCCAGGAAATTCGCAGGCGAGTGGGCGATCAGATTAAGATTCGACTGGATGCCAACCAAGGCTGGGAAGCCAAGGAAGCGATCCGTTCCATTCGTAAAATGGAGGATATGGGGCTCGATATCGAATTGGTGGAACAACCGGTGAAGGCTCACGACATCGTTGGTCTGAAGTCGGTCACAGAATCAGTGGGTACTCCGATCATGGCGGATGAAAGTGTGTTTAGTCCGTTGCAGGCATTCGAAGTCCTGAAGAATCGCGCCGCTGATTTGATCAACATCAAGCTGATGAAGGCTGGCGGCATTTACAAAGCGCAGATTATCAATTCCATGGCGGAAGAATGTGGTGTAGAATGTATGGTCGGCAGCATGATTGAGTCACGACTGGGCATTACCGCTGCGGCTCATTTTGCGGCAAGCAAGAAAAATATTACTCGCTTTGATTTTGACGCGCCATTAATGCTGGTTAGGGATTTGATTGAAGGTGGCGTTCAGTATCAGGGCCGCGTGATGACATTATCAGACCAACCTGGATTAGGCATTACTCGAATTCTTGCAGAATAGGGGGAAGATTCATGAGTGAACAGATAATCCTCAAACAAGTCCATGTAGCGGTTGCAACCTTATGGACGACACCCGAATCTCCTGAAGCTCTCGATCTGCCAGCTATTACATCACCTGTTGATATTCGTCAATGGCTAACCATGAGCGTGGAGGATCGGTTAGCGCTTCACGATAAGGATAAGGATCAGACGCAAGTATTATTTGGCTCGGTAGTGGAAGTTTTACGAGAAGAAGGGGATTGGTCGTATGTATTGGTCCCTGATCAGCCAACCATCAAAAATGATCGTGGTTACCCAGGCTGGATACCAAGCTGTCAGTTAAGTTCGTACGAGGCTGGAACGAAACATTCGAATTACATGGTGGTAAGCGTTCCGATTACGGTTCTCTACCATGCTGACCTGACAGAAGATATCGAAATTAGTTACAATACACAGCTTCCCGTGATTCGTATGTCTTCAGATTACGCGGAAGTGATTACACCACTTGGAATTCGCAAGATCAAAGCAGATGATGTCAAATTCATTGAGAATGAAGTGCCCAAGGGTAATGGAGATACGATTATACGCGAAGCCCAGCGTTTTCTGGGACTCCCTTATCTGTGGGGAGGAACGTCAGCGTTTGGCTATGATTGTTCTGGATTTGCCTTTTCTATGCACTTGGCCAATGGGATCACGATTCCACGCGACGCCTCTAATCAAGCCAAGGCTGGCAAACTTGTCGAGCCTGCTGACTTGCTGCCGGGAGATCTGGTCTTTTTTGCTTTTGAAGAAGGCAAGGGACGAGTTCATCACGTCGGAATCTATTTTGGAGACGGTAAAATGATCCATGCTCCTAGCACTGGGAAAGAAGTAGAGATCATCCCGATTAAAGGCTCGAAGTATGAGGTGGAGCACTGTATCTCACGCAGATATTGGGAATAACAAATAATGAAATAAACAAGTTGAGCTGTTCAACAAGATAGGAGATTACTGTGTTTCGGTACATTATGTATGTTTTTTTAGGAGCTTGTAGCTACGGGGTCTTATCGACTTTGGTGAAACTCGCGTATCAAGCGGGATTCCAGCCTGGTGACGTCGTTGGGGCCCAAAACTTTTTTGGGATGCTCATGATGCTCATTCCTTGGATTTTTATGCGCAAATCAACCATCTCCATGCAACAGTGGATGAAGCTCATCGGTGTTGGTTGTACATTAGGCCTAACAGGTATTTTGTATTACGCGTGCCTACAGTTTATGGACGCGTCTATTGCGATTGTGCTTCTTTTTCAATTTACCTGGATGGGGGTTCTATTGGAGGCTGGATTGCAACGGCGTTGGCCTTCCAAGGACAAATGGATCGTGCTTGGATTGTTATTGGTGGGGACATTCCTTGCGGCAGGAGTCATCGGGAAAGGAATGGAGTCTCTTAATCCTCTTGGGATCGTTCTTGGATTGCTATCAGCTTTAACCTATGCGCTGTTTATCCTGTTCAGTGGAAAAGTCGCAACCTCTGTTGATACATGGAGCAGAAGCGCGATCATGAGTATTGGTTCACTTTTGATTGTAGTCGTCACCTATCATCCTACCTTCTTATGGAGTGGAGCATTGACAGATGGACTGTGGATCTGGGGAATATTACTAGCGATCTTCGGTGTTTTGATTTCCACGCTTCTACTTAATTTAGGGGTTCCGCATATTGGAGTGGGCCTGGCGACGATCCTCGGCTCAGCAGAGCTGCCGACCGCTGTCCTCATGTCCAGTGTTGTCTTGGGAGAGTCTGTCAACATGATGCAATGGCTAGGTGTAATCCTTATCCTGTTCGCCATTTCGCTGCCGGAATGGAAACGAAGAAGAGAGACGCAAACTCAATAATCATCCATTGTAATAACGTAATGAATGACCAACACGGAATCATGTGTTGGTTTTTTCTTTGCGCCAGAAGCTTGGAATCGCCAAGTTTTCTTTGTATTTTCACGAAAAATCGATATCATGAAGATAGAAATTTGAATAAGCGTCATGGAAGAAAGGGACCGTATAAATGAATGTAGTAGAAACCATTCAGGAAGATGTACATAAATTAACCAAGCTTCTCCATACCTTGACCTCACAAAAACTAAGCACAATGGGCATTACACGTCCTCAAGCCTTAGTCATTCGTGAAGTCCTTGATCAAACCCAAACGATCGGTCAAATCAGCAAGGCGGTGGACTTATCCTACAGTACCGTCTCTGGTATCATCGATCGCCTGGAGAAGAACGGATACGTGCAGCGAACGCGGGATCAAGAGGATCGGCGAGTGGTCTGGATTGATAAAACCGAGAAAGTCAAAGAGATAGGGAAACTCATAAAAGAGATGCATGAACAGTATTATCAGGAAATCTTATCCAGTGTGAGTAAGGAAGAGTTGGAAGCTTTTCGCAAAACTTTACAAATCTTAACTTACAATTTAGAACAAAAAGCGATAAAATAGTAATTTCCACAAAAAAAACCCGTACATCGTATAGACATCAGATAACCTGCTCTCTATACTATTAGGGACAGGAAAATGATAACGAAGAGTAACGGAGTGAACGCTTTGAATAGTCCATTAGTTTCTGCCATCGGAGTCGTGTTTGTCGATTGTAAGGGGTTTGCCAATCAAAATTACCAAGCACAAACTCGCAATCTGGGGTCTATCCAATTTGTTCACGGTGGAGTTGTACGCAACGTCGTAGAGAACTTGGCAAGATTATCCGTTCCGACTTCTTTTGTCACGATGATTGATGAATCCGCAATGGGCAAAGAAGTAGTGGATAAATTAGAGAGTCTTCATATCAAGACCAACCATATTGCCTACGTAAAAGAAAAAGGGATGGGTTGGTGGCTAGCACTCTTAAATGAACATGGCAATTTGGCTGGATCGATCTCGCAGATGCCAGAACTGTCTGCGTTTGAAGATTACCTCATTCGTCATGGCGAAGAGATTGTGAAGAATTCTCGTAATCTTGTGCTAGAGCTTGATATGAATTATCCGATCGTCAAACGAATTCATGATTTAGCCGCCAAATATCAGGTTCCTCTCTATGGAATTCCTGGTAATCTCGACGTGATTATGCGTCACCGTGACGTTTTAAACGGACTTGCCTGCTTTATTTGCAATAACTATGAGGTGGATATGCTGTTGGGTCGTGATTTTAGCAATCAGCCACTTGAAACAAAATTGCAACTCCTTCAGGAACTTGTTCATGAGACACGGTTACAGCGTATGATTGTTACCCTTGGAGCACATGGAGCGGTGTATTATGACTCGCTTACTGGTGACAAGGGTCATCAAACAGTATTCCCAGTTCAACTAATTGATTCTAGCGGTGCAGGTGACTCGTTCTTCTCTGGCGCAGTAGCCTCTTTGGCAAGAGGAGCAAGTATTGGTGAAGCTGCTTTTGTCGGTACCAAGGTAGCAGGCTGGACGGTTGAACATCCGGCAAGCAACTGTCCTGATCTCGATGTGAAGATTAAAAACGATGAAGAGGTCAAAGAAGTTCTGTTAAAAGAAACGGTGTCTATCTAATTCAAGATAAAGGCTGTCCAATTCGTTTTCTTGACGAATGGAGAGCCATTTTTTTTGCTTTATAAAATTTTATTGGACAATCTCTTTAAACCCTATATAATTCGTGTTATGTGATTTCTGAAAATAAAGAATTAAACAAATATAATAGAATTAAGACTACTGCTCCTGGCTTTCGCGATGAGAAAATGATCGAGTGAACGGAATGAACAAGAGGTGAACCCTATGGAAAATATTTTGGAAGCAAAGAATGTTAAGCGAATTTTTGGCAAAGGCACAAGTGCTGTTTACGCTTTACAAGATGTTTCCTTAACCATACCGAAGAATCGGTTAGTCGTGCTAAAAGGCAGGTCTGGGTCGGGAAAAACAACTCTGCTTAACTTGCTGGGGGCTTTGGATTATCCAACAGAAGGGGACGTGATCTTTGAAGAGCAACGAATTAGTGGAATGACAGAGCGGGAACGGACGCTCATACGACGGAAGCGAATGGGCTTCGTCTTCCAATCCTTTGGTTTGTTGCCGCTGATGTCAGCCTTGGAGAATGTGGAATTTGGCCTGCGGATTGCCGGTGTTCCTCGGTCAGAGTGGAAGTCCCGAGCGATGGAGGCATTAGAATCCGTTGGTTTAGATAAACGAGCAAGCCATCGACCGTTCGAGATGTCAGGCGGTGAACAGCAGAGATGTGCCATAGCCCGCGCGATTGCTCACCGGCCAAGGCTTATCCTCGCCGACGAACCGACAGCAGAACTGGATAGCAAGATGACGATGTCGATTAGCCGCATGTTTAGTGAGTATGTTCGAAGTGAATCAATCAGTATTGTGATGACGACTCATGATCCAGCAGTAATGGAGGTAGCAGATGATGTATATGCGTTGGAAGACGGCACGGTCATTCATGCTCACACTTAGTTTGTTCTTGAGCGGTTGTTCAATTTTTCCAGCGGAAGAAGAAGTATTGGCGCCGCCGCTTGTAGAACCAACCGCTATCACGTATGAATTAGCCAAAGTGGCAAAAGGAGATATTACATACAGCGTCAAAGGCAATGCCAGTTTCACCACAGCCTCCAAGCACGAGTTGTCTTTTAAAGACCCTCAGGAGCGATTAAAGGAATTCCATGTCAAAATAGGCGACAAGGTAAAGAAGGGTCAGGTCATGGCTGAGCTAGATATGGGAGATATAGATCATAAGATTCAAGTGGCACAGCTCGAACTGAAAAAAGCCCAACTGGCTGTTCACGAACTTGAATCGGATCAAAACCGGACTTTTCAACTGCAGGCTGCCAAAGTGGAACTGGCCAAAGCAGAACTGGAAGCCAAGGTGAGCGAAACCAAGCTAGCCTACATGGAAGTCGAGAAAGCCCGTCTTAAGGTACAAGAGTTGCAGGACAATAAAGAGAAACAATACGCGCTGGAAAAGGCCAGGTTGGAAATTCGCTCGAAAGAACTTGATTTGGCTACACTGCAACGCAAGAAAATCGAATCTCAGTTGACCTCGCCGATTGACGGTGAAGTCGTGTTTGTCAGTAATTCAGCGATTGGTGACAAGCTTGAGCCTTATCAATCCCTCATGACAATCGCAGATACGGGACAATTGCAAATTCTCTACACGGCGCGTGATCCGCAAGCCATCAAAGATGTCGAAATAGGTATGCCCGTCACGCTCTCGATCACGAACCAGAGCCAACAGACAGGAAAAGTTGTGCAAACCCCTCGAAATCTCCCACCTAACCTTACTTCAGAAGCGCAGGAGTATTATCGGCGTAGCATCATCATCCGAACAGACGGACTTACATCCGCAGTCGCACTTGGGACTTCCGTAGAAATTGAAGTCATTATCCAGAAACACGCCAATACCTTGGTGATTCCAAGAAATGCGTTAAAAGACTTTTCAGGGCGTAAATTTGTACAGGTCATGCAAGGAAAAAGCAAAAAAGAGGTAGATGTGGAGGTCGGAATCGAGAATCCTACGGAAGTTGAGATTCTTAAGGGGTTACATGAGGGAGATCTCGTCATTCTCGAGTAGATGGAGGTAAGAATGGCTTCATTATTCGTCATGATTATACGCCGAATGCTGCGCAATCGTTGGCTGGTTGCAAGCCTATTAACAGGGATCGTGATTGCGGTTGCCCTCGTATCGAGTATTCCTGCGTTTACGTCAGGAGTTCTACAGCGGATGCTGTTCAAGGATTTGGAGGATTACCAACAGCATGTCGGCAACCTTGTGGGCGGGCTGAATATCGATCTACATTTTAATAAGCAAAAACCAGAGAATCTGGTTATTTTCCAATCGCTGGAGAGTGATTTAGTGGATGAAGCAGACTCTCAAATTGGACTTCCTGTTTTATCCAGAGTAACGATTCTTCATACACTTCCGTTCGCGATTACCTATGATCGCAATGGTCATGTGGGAGAGCGAGTCTTGGGCAACGAACCCAAACTGATTTCTTTTAGTCAAATGGAACAGCACATTGAGATCGTGGATGGTCGACTTCCCAATCCTCATATCGAGAAGGGAATTATAGAGACAATCATCCCGGAGAAAACACTGGCGGAAAGACAAATTGTCTTAGGTCAAACCTTTCATCTGCAAAGCGCAAATAACGGCGGCAAAGAGCTTTTAATCAGGCCAGTCGGAATTTTTAAAGCAAAGGCTGGAGCCGATCCTTACTGGTTCGCCACACCAGAAAGTTATTCGTCCTGTTTTATCGTCGATGAACGATTGTTTCGTGAGCAGTTTCTTCAATCGGATGGTTCCTTCTTTTCAGAGGCCAGATTTTATACGGCGTACGATTACCATGCGGTCAGAATTCAGCAGGTGGATCAGTTAAAAGCGATTCAGGCCACGTTAAAGGATAAAGTGCAACAACAGGGTGTAAAAGATTCAGAATATAGCTATACGTTTCCAATCTCATCGTTAATGGAGCAATATCAGGAAAAGAAGGCGCAGTATCACAAAATCCTTTGGACTCTGTTTGTACCCGTATTGGTCATGCTTGCGCTGTACCTTATCATGGTATCGGGTCTTATTATTGATCGACAGCGCTCTGAGATTGCCGTTTTGAGTAGTCGTGGCGCTTCCCGAACGCAAATGATCAGAATCTACCTGCTTGAAACTAGCTTGCTTGGTTTACTTGCGTTACTAGTGGGACCCCCGCTTGGATTAGTGCTCAGCAAAATGTTGGGCGTATCGAATGGGTTTTTGCAGTTTGTTAGTCGTAAAGCGTTGCCAATCTACTTGTCTTCACAGATGTACACGTATGCGATACTCGCGGTTTTGGCATGTATTGTCATTGTGATGCTGCCTGTTATTCAGGCAACCAGACAGAACATTGTGACATTCAAACAAGCGTCAGCTCGCCAAGTTAGAAACGTGTTTTGGCATACCTACTTCTTCGACGTGCTGTTGCTTGGGATTTCAGTTTACGGGTGGTATTCCTATCGTCAGAAACTAACAGCAGTGTCAGTAGTCGGTAAAGCGGGCAAGCAATTAGAGATGGATCCCTTATTGTTTTTTGTCCCAGCCATATTTGTTGTGGGACTCGGATTGTTTCTCTTGCGGTTCTACCCGTATCTGATCCGATTAATCTACTGGATAGGTCGAGCGGTTTGGCCGCCTACGATGTATTCGACGTTAATCCAGGTTGGGCGATCCTCGGTGCAGTACCAATTCCTCATGGTGTTTATTGTCATGACAATCGCGGTTGGTTTATTCTCGGCAGGGGCCGCGAGAACCTACAATCAGAATTTGGAGGATGAACGCAGGTATGAGAGTGGAGCCGATATGACACTTCAAGTAGAGTGGACAAACGACAAGCCAGTCCAACTTGTTATACGCGGCTCCAAAAACCAGGAAGGACCCGAGGAGAAGACCAAGCCAACCGTCGTTACTTATCAGGAGCCCCCATTTGAACCGTATGCGGATTTGCCCGGTGTCGAGCATGCCGCCAAAGTGTTTCGCAAGGATTTAGCCGAAGTCAGCACGAACGGCAAGGATTATATTCAAACGGAATTGATGGGAATACAACCCAAAGAGTTTGGGCAAACGGCTTGGTTTAAACCGAATTTGTTGCCACATCATTGGTTCGAATATTTAAATCTGTTAGCCAAAGAACCAAGTGCGATCCTGATATCCCAATCGGTCGCGGATAAAATGCACGTCGATGTAGGACATACCCTATCTGTTACCTGGAAGGATGGCCGCAAAGCCGATTGTATTATCTACGCCATCATCAACTATTGGCCGGCATGGAACCCGCTAACAAACGGAACAGCTTCATCATCAGACAAGCCGCTTCTGATCGTAGGAAATCTTGAATACTTTCAGCAAAAGATCAATCTCGAACCGTATGAAGTATGGTTGAAAATGAAGCCGAATGTGTCCAGCCAGGCTATCTATCAGAACCTGAAAGAACAACATATTCCTCTGCTGGGATTGACAGATACCAGACAAGAGATGATCCAGGTCAAGAACAGCGCGTTTCTGCTCGGGCTAAACGGCGCAATGACCCTTGGCTTTCTCATTTCGATGGGAATTACGCTAATCGGCTTTATTCTGTATTGGGTTCTGACGTTGTTTGCCCGCAAGCTGCAATACGGGGTGTTAAGAGCGTTAGGCATGTCGTTTTGTCAGCTTGTCATGATGCTGGCTTGGGAGCAGTTGTTGACCTTTGGAATGGCCTGTATCCTGGGAATCATGATCGGAAAAGTATGCAATCTGTTATTCCTGCCACTGTTTTCCCTGTACTTCAACAAGAGCGCCCAAGTGCCACCGTTTGAGATTATCACACTGGCCACCGATGAAGGGATTGTCTATGGTTTTGTCGGGTTTAGTCTCGTCGTTGGGCTCGCGATCCTGATGTCCATCCTGTCGAGATTCAGCATTCATCAAGCCGTCAAGCTAGGGGAGGACTAGAATGAACAAGACAATAATTCAGTGTGAGAACCTGGTCAAGATCTTTAAGATAGCCGACCTGGAGGTAGTCGCGCTCCAAGGGCTGGATCTGACGGTAGAAAAAGGCGAACTGATGGGGATCATCGGAAATAGCGGAAGCGGCAAATCCACGCTCTTGAATATGCTGGGTGGCTTGGATCGTCCATCTGCAGGGAAGTTATACGTAGATGGGCAAGATCTCTTTCGCTTAACCGATGCCCAGTTAGTTGAATACAAACTGAACAAGGTTGGATTCGTTTGGCAAAATAACGCGCGCAACCTTATTCCGTATCTAACAGCCCTGCAAAATGTTGAACTCCCCATGCTTCTATCGGGAAAGAAAAATCGTTCATGGGCGAAGGAACTGCTCCAAATGGTAGGTTTGGGGCACCGTTTACACAACCAACTCGATCAGCTGTCTGGCGGGGAGCAGCAACGCGTCGCCATTGCGATTGCGTTAGCGAACCACCCGCAAGTTTTGCTGGCAGATGAACCAACAGGCAGCGTCGATACCAAAACATCCGCATTGATTCTCGATTTGTTTCGAGAGTTGAATCGCTCTTTGGGACTTACTGTGGTAATCGTCACCCATGACATGCAGCTTGCCAAAAAAGTAAATCGTGTCGTATCCATTCGTGACGGCAAAACCTCAAGCGAGTTTATTCGAAGCCAGTGTCAGGAGCAGGAAGATTCCCAAGCGGAATCACAGGAGGAATCTCACGAGGAATTGGCTGTACTCGATCATGCCGGACGATTGCAAATCCCCCAAGAATTCTTGCAATCCATTGGTCTTGAAGATAGCAACCGACTACGGATCGAATTGGAAGAAGGAAGAATTGTATTGTTGCCGCCTACGGTGAAGCGGGTGTAAACCTCTCGATAGCAAGAGAGGTATTTTTTTTGAACTTTTGGTGTAACATCTATCACATGTTACGGATGAGTGATATGATAGCAAATATTGTAGGTTACTTCCAAAATACGACAAGGAAATAAATCAAAATGTTCCTTTTCTAAACTGGATCAGACAAAATAGGAAAGTTTTGCTTATAATATAATCGGGTATAGGAAGAGAGTTAGGGGAATCTCGACCTATTTTTGACGATTGGATAGATAAATCGGTTTGTACGCCCGCGTCTGTACAAGTCCTATTTAGCCAGATATAGAAAATCAAGACTTATATTCCGAAGATAAACAGACAGGGCTGGAGTGGTGAAGATGATTAACGCGAACTACAGTGACATCAAACTCATTGCTTCATTGGGGAAGCTGAGAGAAATTTGCAAAGATTGGCCAAGTGCGGAGCCTTATATAGAGACACTTGAAAAAGATATGTATGAATCATTGCAAGAGTTGTCAGACCTGAAGTGGGCTATGGATCTGTCAACCATTGTGGCCATTACGGATGTAACTGGAAAAATTCTGTATGCGAATGATAAATTCTGTGAAGTCTCCAAGTATTCAAGGGATGAATTGGTGGGAAGAAACCACAAAATTTTGAATTCCGATTACCATGATCAGGAATTCTTCCAGAATCTCTGGGAAACCATTATGCGTGGTGAGGTATGGTGTGACGAGATTCGCAACAAAGCGAAGGATGGTTCGTATTATTGGGTAAAAACGACAGTTGTACCGATATTGGATGAGGATGGAAAGCCTTATCAGTTTATCTCTCTTCGTACGGATATAACCCAGGGAAAAATAGCTGAGGAGAAATATCGAGACTCCTTAAAGAACGATTTTCATAGGACCGTCGACGCGCTTCACAGCCTTGTCTATAAAATGAAAAAAACCAAAGATGGTAAGAAAGTCTATACGTTATTCGAAGGGAAGCTGGTGCGTCAGCTGGAGCTAAAAACCTCTGATCCTTACGAAAAGACCGCGTTGGAGGTTTACGGAGCTGAGTTGGCGGAAGAATTGGAGAAGGTACACGACCGAGCCTTTTCCGGAGAATGTGTTACCTATACAGTTAAGTACAATAACGGCTATTATCAGACCACCTTATCGCCAATCATCATGAATGGCAAGGTGCAAGAAATCATTGGTTCATCAAGCGATGTGACTGAATTGATCAATGCCGAAAACATTATTCGTCACATGGCGTATCATGATCCGTTGACGGACCTGATGAACCGCTACAAATTTATTGAGGACTTGTCACAAGCGATTAAACATGCTGAGAGGAACCAAGAGAAGCTGGCGATCATGTTTCTTGATTTGGATCGATTCAAACAGATTAATGATTCACTTGGCCATTCGGTTGGTGATAATCTGCTGAGACACGTATCGAAGTGCTTGGAGGATGCGATTCTTCAGTTTAAAGGGTGCTCGCTGTACCGTGTAGGTGGGGACGAATTTATTTTTCTGTTGAGGAATCTGTCGGAGAAGAGCGAAGCAATGAACATCGCCAAGCTACTTCTCAGTGTTTTTCATACAGCTAGTTGTGTGGATGAACATGAGTTCTTTATTACGGGGAGTATTGGCATCAGCATCTATCCGGAGAGTGGTCAGGACGGTGAAACCCTGATGAAGAATGCGGATACAGCCATGTATTACGCCAAGAATCGGGGGAGAAACACCTTCAGTCTGTATACGCCTGAGATGAACGAGAAATATAACGAACATCTTCAATTAGAGGTTGATCTTCGAAAAGCGATTAAGAACGAGGAACTTTTCCTTGTGTATCAGCCTAAAGTTGATATTCGCAGTGGTCTAATGGTTGGGATGGAAGCGTTGGTTCGGTGGGTACATCCTACCTTTGGGTTTATTTCTCCGGCACAATTCATCCCCATAGCAGAAGAGACCGGATTAATCGTTTCCTTGGGTGAATGGGTCTTACATAAGGCCTGCCAGCAGAACAAAGATTGGATTGATGCAGGTTATCCTTCGCTGTGTGTCAGCGTGAACGTTTCGGCATTACAAATCCAGCGGACCAATTTTGTTGAAACGGTTAAACGCATCATTGGGATAACTGGGATTAACCCAGCCTTGGTGGAATTGGAAATCACCGAAAATAGTATGATGGAAAACACAGAAGAGTGTATTGGAACCTTGATGAAATTAAAACAGATTGGTATTTCGATCTCCATTGACGATTTTGGGACAGGATATTCTTCTCTAAGCTATTTAAAACGTTTTCCCATTAATGCACTGAAGATTGATCAATCTTTTGTCAGAGAGATCATGTCAGATGCGGACGATGCCGCCATTGTCAAAACCGTCATTAATTTGGCTCACAACATGAACCTGAAGGTGATTGCTGAAGGAGTCGAAAGTCAGGAAGCCTTTGAGTATCTAAAAAAGCAACGATGTGATCAGCTGCAAGGCTATTACATTAGTAAACCTTTGCCAAGCAGTGAGTTTGAACAACTTCTCGTCAAACAAAAGGAAAGCATCAACAAGTCTGGATCTCGCCACAAGAAAAACACTTTTGCTTGAGGGCAGTTTAATGGATGTTATCTTACTCACATAGCCTGCCGCTTTCTCGTTTATCCTATGGAGGATTGAAACAAAATCCATCCAAGGGAGCGAGTAGTATGAGTCGACATTTGATTGCGTTCTTTGCGGCGATCGCGATTGCTTTTAGTTTTGCACATTCGCCTGCGTCGAGTCAGCAAACAACGGATACATATATCGTACAGCCAGGGGACAGTTTATGGATAATTGCCATGAAGTATCAGATCGGTCTGGAGGAAATCATTCAAGCAAACCCTCAGATTCCCAATCCTGATCTGATATACCCGCAACAAAAGGTAACCGTACCCATGCGGACAGGGATGAGCCAAGTTGAACGAGAAGTGGTGCGACTTGTCAACGTTGAGAGACAAAATCGTGGTCTGTCTGCTTTAACGATTAACTGGGAAGTGTCTCGGGTAGCGCGCTACAAATCAATTGATATGCGGGACAAAAATTACTTTGACCATACGTCACCAACATATGGAACTCCGTTTACGATGCTGCAATCATTCGGGGTTTCCTTTCAGGCCGCAGGGGAGAACATTGCCGCTGGACAACCTACCGCCCAAGCGGTAATGAATGGTTGGATGAACAGTCCCGGGCATCGGCAAAATATTTTAAACCCCACATATAGCCAGATCGGAGTAGGAATGGCGCAAGGTGGGAGTTACGGTTACTACTGGTCCCAAATGTTTATTAATTAAAAGGGAGATTCCTGTCTGGCAAACTGGATTGACTGCCGGACAGGTTATTTTATCCCAATACAGTTAACATAATATTTGTTATGTAATTAATAGTGGATACATGATTACCATTGCGGGGGGAAATCTAAGATAAACCTGTAAAATGGCGTTTGTCAGACCAGTTTTAGCAGGGTAACAGTAGATGTTTGCCTGGAGCTTTGCTATGCTGGTAGGGGAAGGAATGAGAAAGATGGATATCATCATCTATGACTTAGAGACTACCTATAGCTATAAAAAAGGTCAAATTCCTGAGATTGTGGAGATCGGGGCCGTTCGTATTGACCCAAAAATAAGACAGATAACGGACAGTTTCCAATGTTATGTGTTTCCTCAGATTCGGGGAAAATTTGATAGCCGGACGATGCGCTTCATCGGAATGAAGGAAGAAGATCAGTTTAACGCTATTTCGTTTCCAGAGGCGTTGGAGCAATTAAAAAGCTGGATGGGAGACGATTATTATTTCTGTGCGTGGGGACCGGATGACAAGCGGATTTTTATTGAGCATTGTGTTCGGTTTGCTTTTTCATTTGATTGGTTGAAAAACACCAATAACATTCAAACGCCCATCTCTTTGCTGCTTGGTCCGGTTAAACAGATGGGGTTAGCCAAAGCAATGGAGATTGCGGGCCTTGATCCAGAGGGAAGATTGCACAGCGCGCTCGATGATTCCGTTAATACGGCCAAGCTGTTCCTTCACTGCTATGATCAAGTTCCTTTAGAAATAAATGATCCCCCTACATTTGAGGGGGAAAGTTGTCCGCTCTATCGTACATGCCGTGGATGCAAGAAAGAAAAATGGTATCGGCAATTTCGTTCACGCAAAAATTTTTGTATTCGATGTGAGTCTAGGTGGAAAGCTAAGCATTTCGCTTCTCAATCTCCTGTGTAACCACGAATGCCAGGTCCTCGTTTCCAAAGAGAGACAGCACGCTTAGCAACGTTTCATCGGGTATGTCTCCAGCTTCTTCTTTTGGGACGGTAACCTCCAGCATTTGTTTAAGCTGCTGATTAACTGGTTGAGCAGGGTAGGCTCTATTATACAATTCAAGAGGGTCCAAATCGTAATTGACACACCATTGAGCAAATACGAGAATCATCATGCCCTCATCACGTTGGTATTGCTGAATGATCTGTTGCTCGACTTCTTTTTGGCTCATGAGTTCCTCTCCTTCACTGACAATCAAATAAAATAACGGAAGGAAGGGGATATTCCCTTCCTTTTTTGTTGGTCAGCATGTTCTGTTTTCTAAAATTGTATCATTCTTTTCGCACCGTAGTAAGGATAGATCTTATCCATATTGGCAACCTTCTCGTATTTGACGATTTCCCCGTTTGCATGGATGATCATACCGTCACCGATGTACATCGCTACGTGTGAGATTTTTCCTTTTTTAAGGGAATCATAGAAGAGCAAGTCGCCTGGCTGCAACTGATCTCGTGGAACATCTTGTCCAACCGTAAACTGATCCTCGGACGTGCGGGGGAGAGTGACGCCAAGCTGTTTGTACACATAAGAAGTAAATCCGCTGCAGTCAAAACCGTCTGGGGTCGTACCACCTAACACATAGGGTGTATTTAATAAAGGTTGAACAATCTCAAGCAATGACTGATTATCCGCGTTTGGTGAAAGTTCAACTGGAACATAAGAAGTAATGTAAGGAGTTGCGACGTACGCATCCTGTCCATTGTAGTTGATTTTGGTCCAATCTGAATCGGAATCTATAACATTCACGATCGCACCTAAGCTGAGTTTGCTCAAAATAGCGCTGTCCGTTGAAGCCTGTTCTCGTACATTGAGTACAGGTACGGTTACTTTAGCCTGTGTATTTGCTTCAAGGGCTGTAGTTTGATGAGTTTCTTTTGCGTCTGGGACAGGCTGAGGAGCTGTTGGTGATGGTTGTGCTGCTACAGTGGCATTACCGATAGGCTGCTTAACTGATTGATTTTGAACGGGCTTATTCACGGTGCTTGAATTGGGTGCGGGTGCAGTGGTAGACCCGTTTGCTAACGAAGGATGAGTGGTAGGTACCTGTAACTGTTGACCAATGTGCAGCTTGTCATTGGCAAGGTGGTTGGCTTCCATAATGGATTGTACGGATGTTTGGTATTTTTTGGAGATCTGGAACAACGAATCTCCTTGGGCAACTGTATAAAGTACCGATTGAGACGAAGCGTATGTAGTTAAAGGAAATCCTAATCCGAGTACTACGGATGTCATGAAGAGAATCATATGTCGTTTCATCTGTCTAATCTCCTCTTGATAGAATAGTTCAACAAGTAAATTTTACCTGATTACTAGACAAGAATCTATCAATTTTCAACATTTTAGGCAGATAGTCCGACATTCTTGTAGAGATTTGACAGAAAGAGTGAAATTTTTGAAGCAGGATATACTACTTCTGAACCATTCCAGCAAAAGGAGAATCCATCATGACGAAAAATAAAAACATCAATGCCCAACAAGAAAGCTCCAAAGGAAAACCAGCAGATGTGAAAGCGAAGTCCCAAAAGAACAATGGTTTAAAAGGGACACATCAACATTAGAAGTTCTAGGTAATCCCAATCTTTCATACACATTCTTGTGAAAGAGAGGGATCTACCATGGTTGAAAAGTTTGCTCGTTTCTATGAATTAAAACAGTTAAAAAAGCAGATTGACGATGAAATTGAAGAGCTTCGAGCAGAATTCCTGGGACATTTTCAAGCGCCAATCAAATTGGATGTGGGAGATTACCAATTGAAGGTTACCTACCAGGAAAAACGCGAGTACGATGACAATAAAGTGTATAACGCCTTGCCAGACCCCTCGATCTGGCGTCTGGTCTCGAGGGTAGATCCTGCGAAACTGACGAGTCTCATCAAGTTGAATATTATTGGAGAGCATATTCTTTCGGATACCTACGAGTTAAAGAAGGTTCCCTACATTCAAGTTCAAAAACGATAAAAATAAGCTTGGCTTCGGCCAGGCTTCTTGTTATACATGGGATAGATAGATTTGGGAGGTACATGATGAAGATTAAACTCACGAGTATCTTTGTGGACAATCAAGACAAAGCACTTCAATTCTACACAGAGGTTTTGGGATTTGTGAAAAAGAAAGAGATACCGTTGGGAGAAGCCAAATGGTTAACAGTCGTTTCGCCCGATAGCCCTGAAGGAACCGAATTAGTTCTTGAGCCGAACAACAACCCTGCCGCCAAGACTTTCCAAAAGGCTTTGTTTGAGCAAGGAATACCTTTCACGGCTTTTGCTGTTGAGGATATTCATCAGGAGTATGAGAGATTGACGAAACTAGGTGTTGAATTTACGATGAAGCCTACTCAGGCAGGACCGGTTACACAAGCTGTATTGGATGATACATGCGGGAACTTGATCCAGATTTTTCAGGTTTAATTGCTACGGTTCAGTCAAAATATGGTATGATTATAAATGGAGTAAAATCCATATCCATACAGATAGGAGATCATCTCATGATTATCAAATACATTCGCTTGCGTTAATGTAAGGTACGACCTCATCCTGCTCATCCATTTTTTTGTTTGAAATGGTGGGTTTATTTGAGTTTGTCTTCTTACAATAAACACTGTGAATGAAATGAGGAGATCAATATGAACGAAAAGATCCTATCGATCAATGGAATTGATATTTGCACGGAGAGCTTTGGAGATCCGACTCAACCAGCTGTCTTATTGATTATGGGAGCGATGGCTTCTATGGTTTGGTGGGATGATGAATTCTGCCAACAACTGGCGGACAGCGGAAGATTCGTGATTCGATTTGATAACCGAGATGTAGGACGTTCCCATGTCTATGATCCGGGAACCGTGACTTATACGGTTGAAGATATGGCCGATGACGCGGTTGGGGTACTAGATGCCTACAACCTTGATCGTGCCCACATAGTTGGAATGTCTCTAGGCGGTATGATAGCCCAAATCATCGCAGTCAAACACCCGCAACGCGTGCTATCAATGACCCTCATGATGTCGAGCTTGTACGGTTCAGGCACGCGTGAATTGCCGCCGATCGATGAAAAGATCCTTGCATACCATGCCAATGGAGCCACTTTGGATTGGACAGACGAAAAGGCAGTCATTCACTATATGGCGGAAGGCTGGGGATTGCTCTCTGGTTCCAAGCATCCTTTTGATGAGCCAAGAGCATACAGGCTGGCCACGCAGGAAGTCAAACGTGCCAATAATCTCGTCAGTATGTTTAACCATGCCTTGCTAAAAGGTGATGCTGCCTTTGATGAGAAACTCAAGCACATCCAAGCTCCGGTTTTGATTATCCACGGAACTGAAGACCCGGTACTACCGTATGGACACGGTTTGGCACTGGCAGATGAGATTCCTCATGCGGTATTACTTACCCTTGAAGGAGTCGGTCATGAAATTCACGTAGCCGAATGGGACCGGATCATCCATACGATTTTGGAGCATACAACACGGTAAACAGATTGAAGTGGGTTGCATTTGCAGCCCACTTTCTTCATAATGTGACAACGCCGAAGAAGCACGAAGTCTGATTGGTTGTTAGGGCTTTGATTAGGTAGAAAGGAGCTCGTGATGCAAGTAAAACGCAAGATCCCAAGTAAACTTCTTACACCAACAAGCGGATTTCTAACGGGCTACTCCCATTCGCTGAACCCGTATGTCGGCTGCCAGTTTGCCTGTTCGTACTGTTATGTTCGCGAAAGTCCCGTCGCCAAATTCCGCCATGAACCCTGGGGAACCTGGCTGGATATCAAAGAACATGCGGCTAATAAACTGCGTAAGGAATTACAATCAGCGAAGAAAAAGGGACCCGTCACCATATTCATGAGCTCTGCCACCGACCCCTATCAACCAACGGAATATCGCGAACAGATCACCAGAAGTTTAGTAGAGGTCATGGCCGAAGAACGGCCTGACTTTCTACTGGTACAAACACGTTCCCCTTTGGTTCTCCGAGATTTGGATTTGTTTAAGCGAATGAAGGACTGTCTTCGAATCAGTATCACCATCGAGACGGATCGGGAAGAGATTCGCCAACGCTTCACGCCACAGGCCCCTCCACTTGCTGCTCGCATGCAAGCCTTGCAAGCTCTCTATCAAGCGGGTCTGGATGTTCAGGCAGCTGTCTCTCCGATTTTGCCCGCAAGTGATCAGTTTGCGGCGAAACTTGCTAAATGTACGCCACGGGTTTGTCTGGACAACTTTGTACTAGGGGATGGATCAGGAGGGAAACGCACCGCGAGATTGGGGATCTACCAGCGATACGAGGAAACTGACTTGGAAATGTGGTACAAGCCAGAAGCACTTGAGCGAGTTCGTCAGCAGTTTCTAGAGGTTTTTCCCGAGAATCAAGTCTTGATCAGTCAAGCTGGATTTCTGCCGTAATTTTATCTATTCAAAAAGAGAGTTCAGAATAGAGGTGTAGGCGAATGGAGCATTTAATCACGATGTTACAAGAGAAGCATGTTCAATTTGAATTCATACATCACGAAAAACAAATTCGAACTGCACAGGAAGGGGCAGATTATTTTGGCATCGACATTGGTCAGACGGCCCCAACATTAGTCCTCAAGTCAGAAAAAGGTTATTATGCCATTATCCTTTCTGGCAGCCGTGGGCGTATTCATTTGGAAGAAGTAGCCCAAATCTTGGGATGTGGTCAATTGAAGATGGCAACTCCAGAAGAAGTCGAACAAGTAACTGGATACACGGTAGGTAGTGTTTCTTTAGTGCTTTCGCTTCCTTGTATTGTGGATAGAAGGCTTTACCGCTTTCCATTTATTTATGGTGGTTCTGGGGAAACCACATCAACACTCAAAATTGCTCCCCAGGCTTTGGAAAAAATCAATCAAGTGGTTGCATATTGGGATTAAGGTGTCCATACGAATTTCAAATAAAAGTGTTCTGAATAAGGAGAGGGAAGTTATGACAACAGTAAATCAATCGCCAGAAGCAGTCGTGCAGCTGCAATTGGATGCCTATAACCGGAAAGATATTGAAGCCTTTTTACATACATACAGCCCACAGGTTGAAATCCTTGAGCATCCTTCCGGTAATCGAATCATGCATGGTCTTGCAGAATTGCGCGAGGTCTATACCAAGCTCTTTACGGATAATCCGGACATGCATGCGGAAGTTCTCAATCGGACGGTATTTGGGAAGTTTGTTGTTGATTTGGAGTATTTATCTGGACGGGTGAATCGTGAGCCTTTTGAAGCGCTCGCCATGTATGAGGTAGAAGACGGACGGATTACCCGCGTGTGGTTTGTTGGGTGATCTCGGCATACTTCAATGATTGAGAGAATTGACACAATTGCAAATAAATCTGAATGAAGGATTTGGTATACTAAAAAAAGGAATTGAAGGCGTACGAGGGGGAATTGAATCATGAAAAAGGTACTGCTAGCATATGATGGCTCAGAAAGCGCAGAGGCGGCTGTCCACCAATTGCTTGAACTGGGAAAGCAAATCTCTCAGCTGCAAATTGGCATTATCACAGTTATTCCTGATTCAGATAAATCTATTCTTGAACAAGTTCCCTCTTATGCCGAATGGCAGGCTCGGCTCTTTACTAAAGCTGAGAATGAAATCAAACAAGTATGTGCACAATTCGAAGCGGAAGGTCTTCATGCTGAAGGGATTGTCAGAATAGGGTCACCTGCTGTCACGATTATAGAAGAGGCCAATCAGAATCATTACGATACGATCATGCTCGGGCACCGGGAACACAATTTAGGCAGTGTGAGTATGAAGATTGTGGCACTCTCACCAGTAGGAGTCTATATCACAAGCTAAACTAGGCTTTGTAATTGGTCCATTTTCCAGATCAGTATGAGAATGATGTTCTTGGCTAAGCATTAAGAAGCCTACACAGGCTTACTAAAGGTTAGCCTTTTTTTATTTCCGCCAAAAAGTTGTACAGTCTACCTTCTCCAAAATATTAAATTCAATCATTTTCTCAAGCAATCCGTAATGTACCGGCTCATTCCACGGAATTCGAAACAAGCCTTTGGTAGCGGTGTAGCCAGCTTGTGCAATTTCATCGGCAAAGTGCGCAATGCCTGCTTCTTCGGGTGAAACGCTCAAATGATGTTTCGCTATGGAAAAGCCGATGATAAATGTGCCGTGATCGGAAAACATTGGCGTATTCCACTTGATTTGTGGTTCCAAATTTGGGAATTCAGTAGCAACCCACGCTAAAATTTCCTTTGTTCGGTCGCGGTGGTCGGGGTTATCGATACCTGATAAATATTTTGCGAAAACTTCCATATTGTTCCCCCTTAAAAAAATGATGTCTACCTATTTCCACAACTATATCTTTTACAACCTCGATAGTCAAAATGGCTTAAAACGCAAATGAGAGGCTGCTGGTTTGCCCAAAAGTATATAATTAGTGTGTTTTTTATTCTCATTTGCAAGAAATTCTTCTCATTTTTTTTTGTTATAGAAGGGTTCTCGTAAAGGCTGTTAAGATCTACTACACGCAAGCTCCTGACAACAGAATAGATGAGGTCTGGGGTAGCTTGAGATTCTTATTTCTGAGAACTTTTGGAAGCGTGTAACAGGTTTACGCCTATTTTTCTCGTTGGCATCATCCTTGCTTATTCATTTTATTGTCAAAAACGAGAAGGAAGGGTGAGTCTTATGAAACGCAAAACAAGAGAGGAATCCTTGCAATTAGCAAAAGAGATCCTCGGGTTCATCGAGTGCGAGACGCTCAGTGTCGAACAGAAAAAGCAAATTGTCAATGATTCCGTTGATAACTTCAGCAATTATGTGACCAAAGCGATTCTTAGCCATCGGAAATCGGTTTCCACGGATTACTCGGTTGTGGAGTGGGAAGATGAGGGAGCGGTTTTTAGGGATACCATGGGAGATGAATATATCGATTGTTTGGGCGGATATGGGGTCTACCTGCTGGGGCATCGCCACCCTAAGGTTGTGAAAGCGGTGGAGTCGCAGATCAAACGGTATGCGCTGCACAGCCAGGAGATGATAGACCCGCTACGTGGCTATTTGTCCAAACTGGTCGCCTATATTACACCAGGGGATCTGCAGCATTCCTATCTCGTCAACTGTGGGACAGAAGCGAATGAAATGGCGCTCAAACTGGCTCGTCTCGCTACTGGAAAGAAATATTTCATTACAATGGAAAAAGGCTTTCATGGCAAAACCCTTGGTTCTCTCTCCGCGTCTGGAAAAGCGTTATTCCGTGAACCGTATCTGCCGCTTGTCCCAGGCTTTCAGCATGTCCCTTATGGAAATGCGGATGCCGTGGAGGAAGCTATTCGAATGCTCATCAGCACTGGAGAGACGGTCGCAGGGGTTATTGTCGAACCAATTCAAGGGGAGGGTGGCGTCAATATTCCCCCCGATGACTATCTGCCTCGCCTTCGTCAAATTTGCGATCAATATGAGTGTTTGTTGATTGTAGATGAAGTGCAGACGGGAATGGGCAGAACAGGCACATTGTTTGGCGTCGATCACTGGAATGTAGTTCCTGATATTATGACGTTGGGCAAGGCTTTTGGAGGTGGAGTGATGCCGATTGCCGCCATGGTTGCGAAGCGTAAGTGGTGGAGCAAGATGGAGGAGAACCCGTTCTTGCTAGGCTCCTCGACCTTTGGTGGAAATCCGCTATGCTGCGCTGGCGCAATCGCTGGAATTCATACGATCTTGGAAGAGAATATTCCCCAAATGGCAAAGGAAAAAGGTGACTACATTCTTTCCAACCTGCGAGAAATCCAAAGTCGTTTTCCACAGATTTTGACCGAAGTTCGCGGGAGAGGATTGTTAATCGGGATGGAGTTCGCCAGCAATCATTTAGGGTATACCTTGGCGAAGCAATTATTTGGCAAAAAGATTCTGGTTGGAGGAACATTAAATAACGCTACTGTCATTCGACTGGAGCCTCCAGCGATCATTTCTTATGAACAATTGGATTACGTGCTAGCTTGTATTGAAGAGGGCATCATTCAATTGTCGAAGGAAATGAAAGTAAGAGTCTAAACGAAGTACATGAAAACAAAGGGACACCTATTTCGGTGTCCTTTTCGTATGAATTTGAATGATCATACAACTTGTCGCAAAGCAGGATCAGTCTAACGAATTTGAGCAGGGAAAACCATGATTTAGCATGTATAAGTTCCTGGAACTTACAAAATGTTGTTAAGTTTTGATGAAAATTAGCTCTATAGCGTTTGTTGTTTAATTATACTTAGTTATAATTAGTTATATTTATTTATGTCTAATTTAGTTAAATTGTTTTGCTTGGTGTAATGGGATGAAAGAAACCTAATAAAACAAATTGTACAGATGAGGTGTTGGAAGCATGAGATCATTGCAGGATGTAGTTGACAAGTCCCTACCCGAATGGGCTGAAGAAAGAGCCCAAAAGCATCATCAGTCAGGTTTGAATGGGGCTCAGTCTGTTCTCAAGGCTATGATGGATGCCCAAATTATTCCCGATATGCCTACGCTTGTAGAGATGACTGCTACTTGGAAGGGGGGAGTATGTGGGCAGGTCTGCTCGGCGTTGGCTGGAGGGACACTGGTACTTGGGACAATGGATCAGGCAGATAAAAAAACGGCGGATTTCCAAAAATGGTTCATGGAAACATTCGGTTCGCACGATTGTTCAACCATTACCAAACGAGTGGGGGGCAGACCATCCCCGGAGCAAAAGGCATACTGTGATCAGATTTGCCAAAAAACAGCGTACTATCTAACCAATCAAAAGACTTCGAGTCTATCGAACCTAACAGATCATTCCCATGGTAGTTAGTGACACTCATGAAGACAATTTAATGCAGCACCATCCCATTCATAAGTGAAACCGGCCATACTTCACGGCCGGTTATTAGGTGCTCTCTGTGAAAAGCCGTTTATTTTAGCTCGATTGTCTGGTTCATTTGCGCCATAGTAGCCTGATTAATTAATCCGAGTCTCCATAACGCGATTCCCTTCAATCCATACCGTTTGGCCAAGCCGATTTTGGCGTTGATACTCTGTTCATTTTCACTGCCCATTGAAATACCCAGAATCAGTTGATCTTTCGGCACTTGCTTGAGCGCTAGTTGAATTGCTTCGTTTACTTTATTGAGCGGTTCGGGAGATTTTTCCGATTCGTATCCATAGGCCATGATAATCAGATCATCGGCAAGTGTCTTGAGAATGGCATAATCATATCCTTGGTAAGCCCCATTTAGAGGGTGCAGCACCAACGTGAGCTTTGTGTTTTGTTCATGAGCTTTTTTGGCGAGTTGACTTACGAACTGATTGTATTTCGCTTTGCTATTGCTAGGATCACCCTGTAACCCGAGCCCTTCAAAATCAAGAACGATTCCTTCAAAGTGCTTATCGCGCGCGATAGAGAGGATTTGATCAACGGCTTTGTCACGCAGTTGTTGATTGTCCAACAGTTTCGTTAATTCACCTTTGGCATCTCCGGCAAAAACCATCAAATAGGGTGAAGTGCCAGAAGCTTTGGAATCGTCGATGATCGATTCAGGCGTAATATCACCGGCGGCTTGCGGCCAGTAGAAGTCTTTTCCCGCAAGCGTCACATTTCCATTGCCATCAATCCGACTCCAGCCGAAAGCGACAGAATCAAAAGAGTGGATCAGTTGCTTCTGTCCAAAAGATGAGATGGCGTAAAATGCCGTTGTATAGAGATGCTCCCTCGGTGAGGTAATGGATACGGTTCTGGTCTGGGCATTCCAGCTGACGCTAGCGCCAAACTGCTTACTGAAGAAGCTTAAGGGAATTAAGGTGTGTCCGTTCTTTTCCACTGGTGCGACAGGCAGACTGGATATCTGACCGTTGACTGTGATTGACGGATTGCCAAGCTGAAGTTGGACATTTATTTCACCATTCGCGGTTGTTTTGTGAGCGAGTATCGTTTCAGTTTCTGGAACCCACTGAACACTTACTCCCATCGCTTCAGAGATGGCTCGAAAGGGAACCATCGTATAACCGTTAATGATGACGGGCGGTGTGGGGAAGGTAAGGGGGTATCCGTCAAGCAGGATAGTTGCACTGTTAGTTGAAGCGTGTGCAATTGGCATCGAATATCCCGATACGCTACTCAAACAGAAAAACAGGGCTAGTAAGGCAATTTTTACGATTTTCACGACTTTCTCTCCTTTACAACAAAAGCATTGCGTAAAACTTGTTAAACCTTTCGAAATCCTTGTAATCTTCGGTGTTCAAATCTTTTGAGGATGAGCTATGAACAAGAATACTCTATGATCATGAATTGGTAAATGATAGTTAGCTGTAATTTATGTGAAACTTGAGATGAAAAAAACCACTTGAGCCTCCTTTCATTCTTCTTGAAGTAAGTGAAACGTCAAGAGAATGGAGAAAGGAATGATTCAAGTGGTTTTATGATTTACTGGGAGCTTTTTACCTCGGACCAGATGCGGTCGTAAAGCTTCACGGAATCGCCAATGTCCTTGATCCCTTCCGTGCGCTTCATTTCTTCTGGTGGCGGATAAATGGCGATATTGTCCAAAGTCGCTTTGTCGATCAGTTTGCGCGCTTCAGAGTTCGGGTTAATGTACGGGAAGGTTTTGGAGATTTCCGCGCTGATTTCTGGTTCAAGCAGGAAGTTGATGAAGGCTTCGGCAGTCTTTTTATGCTTGGCGCCCTTGGGAATGACAAAGTTGTCGAAAGCGATCAATAATCCTTCTTTGGGTAGAATGGTTTTGATCTGTGGTTTTTCCCGTTGAGCCAAAGCGATTTCAGGACCCCAAGAGAGAGCGATCGAGACTTCACCGTTAATCAAGAGGGTTTTGGGACTATCACTGTCGAACGCTTTGACATTGGGCATCAGTTTTAGCATTTTTTGTTTGGCTTCTTCCAGATGGGCAGGATCCGTGTCATTGCCGGAGTAACCTAGTGTCTTCAACACCATTCCGAGAACGAAACGCTGGTCATCCAAAAGCACGATCTGTCCCTTCAATTCAGGCTTCCATAAATCCTCATAGCTGTTGATTTCTACTTTTACCTTATCCGGATTAATGCCAAGCGATTGTGTATTTCCCATGTACGGGATGCAGTATTTATTTCCAGGGTCAAATTCCTTGTTGATGAAATCAGAAGACAAGTTCTTGAAGTTCGGCACGTTGTTCAAATCAAGCGGCTCGATCAAGCCTTGCTGTACCATCGGCTGAACGATGTAATCACTGGCAACAGTCAGATCATAGATGCCGCCGCCGGCCGAGACCTTGGCGAGCATTTCTTCATTCGACGAGAAGGTGCTGTAATTCACTTTGACGCCGTATTTTTGCTCAAACTTCTGGATGACGGAATCTGGAAGGTACTCGGACCAGTTGAAGACATTCAATTCCTTGTCGAGTCCAGAGCCTGTCTGCGCATCTGTTCCGGGTGTAGAAGACGGCTGCGAGCTGCAGCCAGCCAACAGAAGAGAACTGGAGAGTGCGGTGATACTTAAGAGAGAAGCTACCTTGCGCCACTTGGGATTCATATGAAAACCTCCTTTAGTTCGTTACTTGCTTTTCAACCGCATACGTTCGGCGATGACGACTATGAACAGGGTAACGAGCAGCATCAGAGTCGAGAGGGCATTAATTTCAGGAGTTACCCCAAATTTGACCATGGAAAATATCTTTAACGGTAGTGTCGCGCTTCCAGGCCCCGCAACGAAAAAGCTGATAATCACATCATCAATGGAAAGCGTAAAGGCCAAGAGCGCGCTGGCCACGACTCCAGGAGCAATGATAGGAAGCGTCACTTTGAGAAAGGTTTGCCAAGGGGTAGCGCCTAAATCCATTGCGGCTTCCTCCATGCTTCGATCAAATCCCTCCAGTCGTGCCTTGACGACCACCACAACAAAGGGGACGGAGAACGTGATATGGGCTGCGATTAACGTAAACAGACCAAGTGAAACATGCAATTGTGTAAACAGGATGAGCAGCGAGATTCCCATGACAATCTCGGGGATAACGATCGGAAGGTACAGCAAAGCGTCCAATGCTGTCTTCCCCCGAAAATGATAGCGGTACATCCCCACAGCAGCCAAGGTTCCAATCATCGTCGAGGCGATCGTGCTGATCAGAGCGACCATTAGGCTTGTGTACATCGCTTCGAGTACCTCTTGGTTATGCATGAGCTTTACATACCAATCCAGTGTAAACCCCGTCCAAACCGCATTCAGCTTCGACTGATTGAACGAGTAGATCATGAGAATAGCGATGGGAACATAGAGAAACAAATAGATAAGCGAAGCATAGAGTGCCGCTGTCTTTTTGCCGAAGGAGAGATTCAACTAGACCAGCTCCTTTCCGGCTCTATCCCCTGAGAAACGAAGATACAATAGAATAAACAGCATAGTCACACCCATCAAGATGATCGAAGTAGCGGAGCCAAAGGGCCAATCCCGGGCCGTCAGGAATTGATTCTTGATGAGATTGCCAATGAGAACCGTCTTGCTTCCCCCCATTAGATCAGGAATGAAGAATAAGCCAAGCGATGGGATGAATACAAGTAGAGAGCCTGCTACGATCCCGGGTGTAGTAAGGGGCAGTGATACTTTGAGAAAGGTTTGCCAAGGCTTGGCGCCTAGATCCGCTGCCGCTTCCAGGTGGGTACGTTCCAGTTTTTCGATAGAGGCATAGAGCGGGAGAATCATAAACGGTAGCATGGTGTAAACAAGCCCGATCAATACAGCAAATTCGTTATACATAAGCTCAAGAGGCTGCCGTATCAGTCCCAAGTTTAGCAAGAACGTGTTGATGACACCTTCCGTTCGCAA
Organism: Brevibacillus ginsengisoli; assembly: GCF_050113715.1. NCBI lineage: Bacteria > Bacillati > Bacillota > Bacilli > Caryophanales > Paenibacillaceae > Brevibacillus > Brevibacillus ginsengisoli. Next base: position 643,349 of record NZ_JBNJQR010000002.1, on the reverse strand, counting down.
GAGGACAATCCAGGCGTACGTCCGAATCAGCGAGTTCGTCCAAAATGGAACAATGACCAGCATTAACAGGATATTGCGCATGCGCTCCGGTGATTTGGCGATGATGTAAGCGAATGGATAGCCAACAATCAGACAGAGGAGTGTCGTGACCAGAGCGATTAAGCAGGATATCCAGAAGATTCGTAAATAAAGCGGGTCGACGAAGCGGGTATAATTCTCCACGGTAAACGTATAAATGATCCCGCCAAAGGTGCTCCGGGTAAAAAAGCTGACCAGAAACACGAATGCGAGAGGAATCAGGAAAAGCACGACCATCCAGATGACCACAGGCGATACTGTCCAATAGACCCCAAAATCTCGACGAATCCGCTTGGTGGAAGGAAGTGTATCAGGCGGTTTCATGGCTGCAACACCACCGAATGTGAGGCGTTCCAGTTGATGAACAATTGATCGGAGGGATTCGCTTGAACAATTCGGTCTGTTTTCTCGTGTGTGGTAATGGAGTGACCTGATTGGGTCTGCAGGATGGTTTTGGTCATCAGCCCACAGTAAATGCGCTCGATCAGACGGACGGCGAGATGGTTATCCGCATCAGCGAGCGGTTCCGTGGAGAGAGTGGTTCGCTCCGGACGAATAGCTACCGTAACAGAGTCTCCGATGGTAAAGGCTCTTTGTTTGGCTGAACGCAAGGAAGTGCTATTGCAGTTGATGTGATAAGAAGTGGCTTCGACAGACTCAATCGTACCTGGTAAAAAGTTCATTTCGCCAATAAATTCGGCCACGAACGTAGTGTGCGGCTGATCATAGATTTCGTCTGGAGTTCCTACCTGTTCCAAAAAGCCCTGATTCATCACGGCGATCCGATCAGACATCGTCAATGCCTCTTCCTGATCATGCGTGACAAAAATAAACGTAATTCCCAGTTGACGCTGCAAGTGCTTCAATTCTACCTGCATCTGTTTGCGCAATTTTTGGTCGAGTGCGCCTAGTGGTTCGTCAAGCAAAAGAACTTTCGGGTTATTTACAAGTGCTCGCGCAATGGCAATGCGTTGCTTCTGACCACCGCTTAGCTGATCCGGCTTCCGTGAAGCATAGGATTCCAGCTGGACGAGTCGAAGCGCTTCCCGAACGCGGCGATCGACCTCCGCTTTGGCTACTTTTTTCAGCCGCAAGCCAAAGGCAATATTCTCATAGGCCGTTAAATGGGGGAATAACGCGTAGCTTTGGAACACCGTGTTGACATTACGCTCATAGGCTGGTTGACCATCCACACGCGTCCCATTCAGGACGATTTCTCCCGAGGTAGGTTGCTCGAACCCAGCAATCATTCGCAAAGTGGTGGTTTTCCCGCAGCCACTGGGCCCAAGCAGCGTGATAAATTCTCCTGGCTGAATCTGCAATGAAAGATTTTGAACGACTGTATGTTGGTTGAATGTTTTAAAAATGTTGTTTAACTCTACCATAGGCAATGTCATTAAAACCTCCTCCTTAAAATTATTTCTCACTAAGAAATACTGTAGGATTCCAGCTTGCGATAAAGGGTAGCAAGACCAATTTCCAGTTTCTCCGCAATGGTGCGCTTAGCTTCAAGTGTGGTCCCATATCGTTCCAGCATGCGCAGAATGATCTGCACTTCTTGCTGTTTAAGTTGATCTTTTAAAGAGAGCTCAAGGATCGATCCTTTCTCGTTTGAGGTGCTAACTGAAGAGGAGTGAAGGTATTGTTTGATTCGCAAAGGAATCGCATCAAGTCCGATGATGGAGGAAGTCTCCATATTAACCGCGTACTCGATCGCGTTCTCAAGCTCCCGTACATTGCCTGGCCACTCATAGTGAAGGAAAAGCTGTTTGACTTCATGCGTGAAGCAACTGATTTGCGGGTTGGTATTCTCCTTGTATTTCGCCAAGAAGTAATCCATCAACAGGAGGATGTCCTCAGCTCGTTCGCGCAATGGAGGCATATGGAGTGGAATAACGTTCAGACGGAAGTATAAATCAGCGCGAAATTCCTTCATTTCAACCATCTCTTCCAAACTTTTATTCGTAGCAGAGATGACGCGAACATTCACGGAGATCAGCTGATTCGATCCGACTCGTTCTACCTGCTTGGATTGCAGAACATGCAACAGCTTCACTTGGAGGTGCAACGGAAGGTCTCCAATCTCATCGAGGAAGATCGTTCCGCCGTCCGCTAATTCAAATTTGCCTGCTTTGCCTTCTTTTTTGGCCCCGGTAAAAGCCCCTCCCGCATACCCGAAAAGCTCACTCTCCAACAATGTTTCAGGAATCGCCCCACAATTGACGATGATAAACGGCCCATCCCGTCGATTACTGGCGGAATGAATGGCGGCGGCCATCATGCCTTTGCCTGTTCCGCTTTCTCCCGTGATAAGAATATTAGAAGTACCTCTGGCAACTTGCTGGGCTTGTTTAAGAACAAGCGACAAGGAGCGGCTGTTTCCTTTTAACTCTGTAAACAACAAGTCCTTGGTTTCACCTGTTATCGAATAAGCGAGTCGGCGCATATCAGCCATTCGACGAAATGTCGCGACGACTCCAGCTGTCTTCTTGTCAATGAGAATAGGGCGCGCTGTAATCATCAAGTGCATCTGATGTCCGCCGACTGTGTAAATCTCTTCTTGTTCGAGATACCCTTGGTGAGAATGAAGAACATTCAGCATAGGGGAGTTGGGCCAGACGTCCTTCATTTTTTTCCCGATTAACTCCGATTTATCTTGTTGAATCAGCTCTTGGGCTGCCTGATTGCAAGTCGTGATGACCCCCTGCTCATCGATGGCAATGATTCCCTCATGAATGGATTCAATCAGTACTTCTAGCTGTCGCATCGAGCGCTTCCAATTATGAAAGGCATCCGCTGCCGTTAATTTCTCGGTCATTAAATCGCTCATCCGCTGTAAAAAGGTGAACAAGGGGAGCTTGTTTTTGAGCAAGAATTGATGCTGAACCTCGTCAAAAGCGATAAGCCCAATGACTCCAATCACTTTTCCCTCATAATTAATCGGTGCGCACAATTCCGCCAGTTCTTCTGTCTGACCGACTAGCACGGATGGATCATAGGATGGATCGCTTCTTGCGTCCTCGATGAAATAGGCTTGATTATTGCTGATGACGCGACCGTATAAATAACCGGCATCGACTTGTCCATTCTCTTCTTTCGTATTGATCCGTTCCTTGTAAGCGCCAGTGCCAGCAATAATTGTCATCGTATCATCGACAATCTCGCATTCGATTTGCAACGCGGCTGAGATCGCCTCGGCAACTTGTTGGACAGTATCCTGAATCCCTTGCAATACGCTCATCCTCCACCTCCGTTGTTCAGACTGATAATCTCATTCATGTTTTTGTTCACCAAATTAGGATTGTTGGTATTCAGTCTATTCTCACTTTTGTCGCTTCAAAACCAAAACATAGTCTGAATTTTCGTGAAATATGTGAAATGAGAAAAGATACGGCTGAATATACATGATAGCAAGGTTTCTCACGGGTAAGAATTAAGCTCGATCCACAAGCGGTTGGCAGAGGCTTGATTACCTGAGGAACAAGCCTAATTCAGTTTTAAGGGGGACTATTCGCTTGAACACACAAACCAATCACGTATGGAAGATGTATTTCGCTGGAGAATGAGTGGAGGCCGGTGAAGGAGAAGTACGAAGCGCTATGGGGCTGGTATGACAACGACTAAAACAAAGGGGGAAGATTTCATGAAACAAGCAAGAAAATGGCTTAGCATCCTGTCCAGTCTGGCAGTGACGGCAATTCTTGCAACCGCTTGCGGCGGAGGAGGCCAACAAGTTGCGCCAACCTCATCGTCTACACCTTCCAATACGCAGTCAACACAACCATCTGATGCCGATCTGAAGGCAAAATTCAGCGGACAAACCTTAAATCTCCTCACCTGGGAAGGGTACGCTGATCCCAAGTTTACCAAGGGCTTTGAAGAGAAGTACGGGATAAAAGTAAATCCCACCTATTTTGGATCCAGTGACGAGTTGGTTGCGAAGCTGAAGGCAGGCGGAGGGAATACGTACGACATCATCTCACCATCCTCCGATGTTGCCTGGATGCTGATTCAATCCGACATGATCGAGCCGATTGATCCGACCAAGATTTCCGTATTTAACGATCTAAACGAAAAACTGCGCAGTCTCTCCGATGTGCAGAAGGATGGCAAACTGTATGGATTGCCGTTTACCTGGGGACCCGACTACCTGATTTATGATTCCGATGTGATCAAGGAAGAACCGAAATCATGGAAGGTATTTTGGGAACCGCAGTACAAAGGGAAGGTATCAATCTGGGATGACATCTCCAACATTTATCTCATTGGGCAAATGGAGGGCTTGGACAAAACCGATCAGTCAGGGATATACAACATGACCGAGGAACAACTGCAGAACGCTAAACAAAAGCTGATTGAACTCAAACCGCAAATCCGCAAATACTGGGCGACTGGTGGAGAATTAAACGACTTGTTTGCCAATAAAGAAGTCGTAGTTGCTGTAGGTTGGCCATTAACCGTTAAAGAGGTGAACGACAAAGGCCGGCACCTAAAATGGACAATCCCGGAAGAAGGGGCAACCGGCTGGATTGACCGTTTGATGATTGTCAAAGGAACACAGCATCGTGAACTGGCGGATTTGTACCTCGATTACATCAGTCAGCCCAAACAACAGGCGCTTGTCGCTGAAGTGACCAATTACAGTGTAGCCAACCCTAAATCCGCAGAATTCATGAGCCCAGCTCTCCAGGAGATCACCTACATCAAGGACATGGATAAGATGTTCACGCGGCTCAACTTCTGGCAATATGTCAAAGATCGGTCTCGTTACAACGAGATTTGGACGGAAGTTAAAACCAACTAAGCGTTAACCGGCAACGAAGAGGTCATTGCCCTATTTTTAAATCAGATTCGCAAGTGAAGGTTGGGGATGAGAATCTGGACGCTCATCCCTCTCCATATCTTGGATGAATACATGTTCTTGAAATTCAAACTGTGGATGACGAGAGGAGAGAGTAGACAGCAATGAATTTTTTAGCCAAACGCAAATTTTTGTTTCCGTTGCTGCTACCGCCGGCAACCTGGCTTTTTGCTTTTTTGTTCATGCCTTATCTCAATCTGTTTACCTACAGCTTTTGGAAGCCAGGTCCTTTTATCGAGGTGGTCAAGGAGTTTAATCTGAATAACTACTTGAAATTTTTCACGGCTACCACCGGGGGGAATGCGCCTTATTCAGTCTTGATTGACACGCTGCAATTGGCTTTGATTGTCACGATTATGACGGTGTTGATCAGCTATCCACTGGCTTATTACATCAATTTCAAAGTAAAAAACCTGAAGCAAACGATCTATATGCTGGTGATCATCCCGCTTTGGGTCAGTTATATTGTAAGGGCATACGCATGGAAAATCGTACTGGGCACGAACGGTTTACTGAATTCCGCGTTAATCTTTCTTGGTCTGACGGACAAACCTCTGGAAATTTTTCTATACAGTAAAATCTCGGTCATCATTGGAATGGTTCACATCTACGCGCCATTTGTCCTGATGCCGATTTATACATCCCTTGAACAAATTCCTCGCAACCTGATGGAGGCTTCCAGAGATTTGGGCGCCAATCGCATGCGAACCTTCCGACACATTGTCTTTCCTTTATCACTTCCCGGGGTAATCGCAGGATCAACATTTGCGTTTGTGCTCTCCATGGGAGACTTTTTAGCTCCGTCTTTGCTGGGTGGCCCCGGAAGCAGTACCATGATCGCTAATGTGGTGCAGCAGCAGTTTGGCACCTCCAATAACTGGCCGTATGGTTCAGCGATCGGCATCATAATTCTCCTTTTGGTTCTCGCGATTCTGGAAATAACGGGTCGCTCTGAAAAAAGATTTGCCGCTTTGGATACTTCACTGGGAAAAGGTAGGTGAGAAGGATGGCAATTCGCGGTTGGGATTGGATCACGAAGCTGCTGTGGCTCTTCTCCGTCCTGGTGCTCGGGTTTATTTATTTGCCCTTGTTTGTAGTGGTTCTTTACTCCTTCAATGCTGATAGCGTGAACAGCTTTCCGATTACTGGATTCTCATTCAAATGGTATCACGTCATGGCACAGAACAAGGCGTTGATCGAATCATTAGAGCATTCCTTGACTGTCGCCTCTATTAGTACCTGTGTCGCTATCCTATTGGGGGTACCTGGAGCGTTCGCGTTGGATCGATTTCAATTTATCGGTAAAAAGATTTTTGAGAGGATCGTACTCTTGCCGTTAATCCTGCCAGGAATTCTTACGGGTGTGGCCATGCTTAGCTTTTTTCAGGAAGTGGGGATCAAGCAGTCGATGCTCGCTGTCGTGATTGGACACTCGACCTTCCTTGTGGCAATTGTCATGACACAGGTTCTAGCCAGGTTAAAACGGTTGGACCGTTCCATTGAAGAAGCATCTCTTGATCTGGGAGCATCCAGGATTCAGACATTCTGGCATGTGATTCTGCCCAATATTCGGACAGCACTGATCGGATCGGCGCTTCTCGCTTTTACGTTGTCATTGGATGAGATTCCTGTGACCTTTTTCTTAAACGGAGTCTACAGCACTTTGCCGATTCAGATTTGGGGAATGACTCGCAACGGAATAACTCCGGAAGTGAACGCCATCTCAACACTGGTGTTCGTCAGTTCGATCATTCTCATCGTCATCTCAACCAAACTGACACGTCGAGAGGAATAGGAGGAAGAACACTATGAAAGAGGTAGCGGTTCGTTTAGTGGGAGTGAAAAAGCAATTTGGTGAACAGCAGATTGTGAAGGGACTGGATGTGGACATCTATCAAGGCGAATTTCTCACCTTGTTAGGACCGAGCGGCTGCGGCAAAACCACGACTTTACGCATGATTGCCGGTTTCGAGCATCCGACATCAGGGGAGATCCTGTTGGATGGGAAAAATGTAGCCAACCTGCCACCGAACAAACGGGATATTAATACCGTGTTTCAAAACTATGCTCTTTTTCCTCATATGACATTAAAGGAGAATATCGGGTATGGACTCAAGATGAAAGGCGTATCTAAATCTGAAATCAACGAGCGGGTCCAAGATGCGCTTCGTATCGTGCAAATGGAAGCTTACGCAAGCCGTAAACCTCGCGAGCTATCAGGCGGACAACAGCAACGGATCGCCGTCGCAAGAGCGATTGTGAATAATCCGAAGGTTCTGTTGCTCGACGAACCTTTGGGCGCGCTTGATTTGAAGCTGCGCAAGCAAATGCAGCTTGAGCTAAAGCATCTGCAGCAAAGACTTGGCATTACCTTTATTTATGTCACGCATGATCAAGAGGAAGCACTCACGATGTCAGATCGGGTAGCGGTCATGAACAACGGCTTCATCGAACAAATTGCCCCGCCTACCGAGATTTACAATCGACCACAAACTAGATTCGTAGCGGATTTTATCGGTGAAACCAACCTGCTCAAGGGTACCATTAAGTCAAGCAGGGAGTCTGGCAGCCAAGTGGAGATTGAAGGGATTCTGTTTCATATTCCGCAAGAGATCAAGGAAGAGGGGAATAACAAGGAAATCGTACTCTCCATTCGACCGGAACTGATCTCCGTAGGTAAGACGATGGCAGAAGGAAAAGCCGGATTGCAAGGCAGGGTTTCTGAGCTGGTGTTCGTCGGAGCGGCGTACAAAATGATAGTAAAACTCTCAAGAGGTTCAGAGGTAGTCGTTGTGCAATCAGCCGCTTCAAGCAGCGTTTTTCAACCGGGGGAAGACGTGTTTTTAAGCTGGGAAAGTAATCAGGCTGTTGTACTTACGTCTTAGGCTTGTGTTTTGTTATGAATGAGTCTTGGGTTAACAGGAAAACCTTGCTCCGCTGTATGAGAGCAAGGTTCTTTGCTTTAACTCAACCAAAACATAGAAAAATAACCAATTGGAAATACTTGAATCCTGACGAATACGAAATAACGAGGTGTCCATCATGACTAACGCACAGACAACCCAATCAACTAACGCTTACCAAGACGTCCTGCAAACAGTAAAAAAACTGGATCCAAAGAAATTAGCGGTCATCAAAGCCACATTACCTGTAGTTGCGGAGCATGGTGAGGCGATTACGAAACAATTTTATCGTCGGATGTTTGAATCTCATCCTGAATTAAAAAATATTTTCAACATGACACATCAAATCACCGGACATCAACCCAAAGCTCTAGCCGACGCGGTATATGGAGCAGCGGCTAACATTGAAGACATGAGTAAAATCATGCCGGTCTTGGAACGTATCGCCGAGAAACATCGAAGTCTTCAGGTCAAACCAGAGCATTACCCCATTGTTGGCCAAAATTTATTGCAAGCGATTAAAGAAGTGCTAGGGGACGCCGCCACAGATGAGATTATCGACGCTTGGGCAGACGCTTACGCTGTCATCGCCGATGTATTCATTCGGCTAGAAGATCTCAAGTACCAAACAGCCGAAACACAACCGGGGGGCTGGGCAGGTTATAAACCATTTATCGTAGATCGTAAAGTGAAAGAAAGCGAGGTTATCACGTCATTCTATTTAAAACCTGCCGATGGAAAAATCGCTAGTTTTACACCCGGCCAATTTATCACCATTAAAATGGAATCAGAGCCTTACACACAGCTAAGACAATATAGTTTATCAGATCGTCCGGGTTTGGATTATTATCGAATCAGCGTGAAACGAGAGGATGCGTTGGAAGAGGGATATCCTGCGGGAGTAGTATCAAACATGCTGCACAAGCATGTAAAAGAAGGCGACACCGTTCAAATTACAGCGCCTGCCGGAGATTTTTATTTGGATCTGAAGTCAACATCTCCAGTGGTATTACTATGCGGAGGAGTTGGTTTAACGCCACTTATGAGTATGCTGAATACATTGGTGGCAGAACAGCCCGAACGCAATGTCACGTATATTTCCGCCGCGTTAAATGGAAAAGTGCATGCTTTTAACGATCACATCCAAAAGGTAACGGCTGATCATAGTCAAGTAAAATCTTACGTGGTCTATCAATCACCAACAGATGAAGATAAAGCAGCGCGAAATTACGATAAAGAAGGGTACATCACCCTCGATTGGCTAAAAGAAATTGTTTCGGATAAGAATGCGGATTTCTATTTTTGTGGACCTACTCCGTTTATGAAAGCAATCTATAAGGCTCTGAAACAATGGGGAGTTTCACCGGATCGAATTCACTATGAGTTCTTTGGTTCATTTGGAGATATTGAATCGGAGTAAAAATGGAGGAAACAGATTGAACAAAGTCCTTGCGGGTTTTCCGAAGGACTTTGTTTTTTAATGATTTACTTTCTCCAACGAATAAAAACAGTCATTCACCATCTTGCCATTGATTTCAGTAGAATCAGGCACAACTTCATCCAGATTCATTCCGGCCTTCTCCAATACTCGGCGGGACGCTGCATGCTCCTCAGAAAAGCTAATTGTTAAACCATGCTTTAATTTTTGACCAGTAGGGGACAAGCAGATAATGAATGATCAAGTACAGAATGATGGTCGGGAGGATAGTTTTAGAGAGAAACGTCACGGAAAAAAGATTTCCCTCAGTATTACTGAATAAATTGGGCAGTAAATACATAAGAAAGAAACACATCAACATTCCAAATAATAGTTTTTGCCTCGTTTTTAAGACAGCTACGCTATCATCCTGATGTTTCATGGCTAACCACCTCACACAAACTTCGATCGTTTTTTCCTTTGGCTTAGTTCGTTCTTGCCTTTCGAATGAACATCACTATGAAGTCTATGATAAGGCCGTAGATGAGTGACAATCCAATTCTGGTATAGTAGGCTAGGGGAAGTGCTTTTAGAAATCCTGCATCCTCAAAAAATAATGAGCGATAGGGCTCACTAAAAGCAAATTCGCTATAAAGCGGATCCAAAGCCAATCCCAAATGCTGTTGATACATAAATCTGCTGTTTTCATATAGCGCATCATTCAGGCAAATAAGGGTAGCAATAAGTGTTAACCAAAAAGTCCATGATTTTAAAACCTTCTTCATCATCGTGGTTTTCTCCTAGTAAAAATAATTTGTAATAGGGAATTTCATGGTTAAACTCCAAATAGATGTAATGAACCGTAAGTCCTTAAAATACAAAAACAAATGATGAGGACTCCCAATGTGATTAATGCATTTTTCCATTTCTCTTTGTACCAAAACACAAGGAGTAAATAGAGAAGATACAGGAGAGTTCCAATTTCACCGTATAATGTAGCACCTATGTAGTTGTATTCGGATAAAAAGCTTTCAGGCCTGATCGTATTCCATCGATAGAAGCTATAGGCAATAGACAATAACCAAAACGCAGTTCCAATAAAAAAAGGCATGACCAAATCGTCCTTTGTATTCGTGTAGTTTATACCATTATAGTAAAAATAGAGGAAAACTTGAAGAAAAATACAAAGTTAGATAATAGGCACATTCAAATGGTTCCATATTAAAAGGGCTGCTCTGTAGCAGCCCTTTTTGATCATTACTTGCGTTTCACCTTCTTCACCGATTTACTGCTAGCAACAATCGCTTTAGCAGCTTGCTCGCCTGAATCAACCGCACCGTTCAGGTATCCCTGATAGTCAATGGAGGTATGCTCCCCAGCGAAGTAGCAATTGCCTTCCGCTTCACGCTCAATTCCGGCAAATTTGGTATATTGTCCGACACGATAATAGGCGTAGGAGCCTTTCGTCCAACGGTACCCTGTCCAATAGTCAATTTCGGCCCGACCGTTCCACTTATCTCGGATGCCTGGCAATACGGGTTCAATCTGCTGGAGAAATTGCTGGGCTCGGGAAGTAGGAGATCCTGTGTTGAAACTTTCCCCGATGAGGCCCCCTGTATAGTTCACCAAGATACCACTGCGGCCGCCCTGTCCCCGTGAAACTTCCCACGTATTTTGATAACCGGTGTCTGAAATGGTATCTCCGTTACAGTTCAGTCCTTCCCAGTGGCGGTCCGTGAATTGAACAAACAGCTTGGAGTTGGTACCAAATCCATATTCTTCAATCGCCGTCTTTTTCAACTTGCGAAAATCAGCATCGCTGTAGTCAACAGAAGAGCGAAGAATGGAGAAGGGGATTGTCATGACCACAATATCCGCTTGGATGTCCCGTGAGCCGAATGTGAGAGAATAGGTATCGTCGCTATTTTTGCGGATCGCTGTTAATTCTTCTCCTGTGTGGATTTGACCGTCCAGATAATTTGCGAGACTAGTGGCGATTCGATCATTGCCTCCCCGAACGTGATATTTCTCATTGGATGCCCCAAACATCCGTAACTGTCCCTGACCGAGATAGCCTAATAGATAAAGTAAGTTCAGCGAGCTTTGATCACTGGATTCTCCTCCAAATTCAATGTTGTAGGCAACATCGAGCAACTTGCCCAGTTTGGAGTTCATCCCGTTCTGCACGCTCTCTTCAATCCAGTCAACGATGGACATATGGTCTAATGCATACCCTCTATCCGTATAGCTGTTGTACAGAGTGGGAAAGCCTGCCGCAATGACATCTCGATGAAGCTTCTGCCAAATATCTTTGATATCTCGTGTCGCCTGCGTATAGGTATAGGGTTCATTGTCAAAATAATAGAGGGGTTGTGTTCCGTTTTTCTCGGCAGATACCAGATTATCCAGGGTTAGTCCGAGTTCCTGAGCCAAATGACGAATCGCTTTATGATCCTGGTCAATCAATTCGCCGCCATGTTCTGCAATTTGTCCATCCTCAAAATCACCTCTACGCGACCAACAACGACCGCCCACCCGTGAGGAGGCTTCATACACCTGCGCAGTTAATCCAGCCTGCTTTAACCGATAGGCACAGGTTAGCCCGGCGAGTCCGGCTCCAATAACGGCGATTTTGGGAGCGGTTGCGGCATGGGCTTCTTGAGGATTGAGATTCCACAAGAAGCTGGGAACCGCCACGGCTGCCGTAAGCATCGCGGCTTGGTGCAAAAATTCCCGTCTGCTAAAAGCCTTCTGGGCATGCTCCTCAATCACTTGTTCAACCGGAACGTTCCGCTTCCATGCCTCGCGCGCGACGGCAAGTGATTGTTGCAACTGTTGGAATAAGGATGTGCGTGCCATAAGAAATCCCCCATCCTTCCTGCAAAATAATTTTGGAAAATTCAAATAATAGCCGAGTGAGATCAGCGCTTATCCTATTATCAAAATATGTAAAGAAGCCTGATAACATGTTATCAGACTTATCCATCAGCTGATATATTCCGCCTGGTAAGAATTCTCACCCGCATGAACACTTAATAAGGTATTGGCATAACCCACTAAACGATTGACCAGTTCATCGACGATAGAATAAACCATGGGATGAACCTGGGGATCGAACAAAGCTGGATCATCAAATATGACTGTGGTGTTGATAAAAACGTCCCGATTTCCGAATAAATCATAATGAATAATCACTTTGCCAGCGGCTCCCTGTGTCTGAGGGTCCTGAAACCCGGGGAGGAATACATACCATTCTTCGGCGGTGGCAGAGCGGAAATTTTTGGTGAAAGTTAAGCCGCGGATAATTTCATCAGTTTGTTGGCGAAGTTGTGGATTCATCATGATTTCGGACATACTAGATGCTCCTTTGATCATTGAGGTGAGGACCTTCGAATCGTATTCTCCTATTATTGTGTACCGAAGTTTGGATATACTAACCAACATCTTGGTAAATGGATACAATTAGTTTAGGGAAGGAGAGGATCAAGTTGAAACAAACCATCCTGCTCGGCGCTCTGATGCCGCATCCTCCATTGCTGATTCCTTCAATTGGGAAAGAAGAGATTTCTCATGTGAAAAATACGCAATCAGCCATGAGGGAGCTTACGAAGCAAATCGTTCGTTTGGAACCGGAAGTCATTGTCATTATCTCGCCACATGGACCGATGTTCGAAGACGCTGTCTCGGTAATGGACGGTAAGTTGTTGCGTGGAGATTTGTCTGACTTTGGAGTATCAGGCTCCTATCAGGTAAAGAGTGATCAAGAGTTGACGCATGAAATAATACGACAGGCTCAAACGGCAGGACTCCCGGTATTCTTGGTAAATGACACGATCAAGAAACGCTACCATATCCCACAAGAATTAGACTATGCCGCCATCCTTCCGCTTCATTACTTGCAGGAGGCTGGATTTGATGGAAACGTTGTCCTTTTATCCCCAGGGTTTGTTTCCCACGAGATATTGCTACAGGCAGGATCGAGTGTAAGAAAAGCGATTGAAGCATTAGGACGAAGCTCCGTCATCATCGCAAGCGGAGATAATTCGCATGCCCTGAAGGCTGACGCGCCCTCAGGATATCGCGAAGAGGGACAAGTCTTTGACCTGCGGTTGCGGCAAAGTATCCAAACTTCCGATTGGATGGCCTTATACGCGCTGGATCAGGACTTCTTGGAGAAGGCGGCAGAGGATACGCTGGCACCTTTTGCAATCCTTCTAGGCGTGTTTGATCAAGTGAAGGTAAGCGGGCATCTCTTATCATATGAGGGACCGTTCGGTGTCGGATATACAGTCGCTTCCTTTGAACCCACTTCATCAGAGACTGTTTCCTTGTACAAGGAGTTGAAGCAATATAGACTTCAACAGCTTGAGAATATTAGGCTAAAAGAGTCTGCCTTTGTTCGTTTGGCGAGAGAAGCCTTGGAAACCTATGTACGTGAGGGAAGAATTCTTGATGTACCAGAATTATTGCCGGAGGAGATGAAGAAGCAGGCGGGCTGTTTCGTCTCCATCAAGCAGGCGGAGCGCTTGAGAGGGTGCATTGGTACCATCAAGCCAGTTCATTCATCCATCTCAGAAGAAATCATTCAAAATGCCATTGCCGCCGGGACAGAAGATGAACGCTTTTATCCCGTAGAGGAAGAAGAGCTTGCAGATCTCATATATTCAGTAGACATTCTCGCACCAGAAGAACATGTGACCGATTTATCCCAGTTAGATCCTAAACGTTTCGGTTTAATTATCACAAATGGGCAATCCAGCGGGCTTTTGCTGCCGAATCTGGAGGGAGTAGACACCGTGACGCAACAGATTGCGATTACCAGGGAGAAAGCGGGCATTGCACAAGACGATCAGAATGTAACGATGTATCGCTTTGAAGTGGTACGGTACACATAAGAACACCGAAAGCAAAAAGACAACAGATTATCGTCCTGTTGTCTTTTTGCTTTTATATAGTTTTCAGCAAGGGTTATTGTTTCGCTGATTTCCGTTGATTTAGCAGATAGCTGCCGAGAATGCAAAGCAGCAAGATAGCGAAACAAGCAGTTCCTTGTACAGGAGAAGTGACGACCACAGCAATGAAGATGATCAGTAAACAAATCAAGGAAACCCAAGAGGTGAACGGATAGCCTTTTGCTCGGTAGCCTCCCGCAGTTCGCCCCAACTTACCGCTTCTCAGATGAGCAACCAACAGCATAATCCAAACCGTCATGACCGTATAAGCTGGAATGATCATCAGATAAGAGAATGTCTGACTTTCCGCAAAGAACGCGAAAATCACGCCAATATATAAAAATGCGGCACAGATCAAAATCGCCCGAACTGGACTTTGTTGATTGGACAGCCCGGCAATAAACTTCGGAGCATGTCCATCCTGCGCTTTGGCAAAAAGCATTCGCGAAGAGGCGTACATACTGGAATTCGCAGCCGAGAATACGGCTATCAGCATGACGAAATTCATCAAATCAGCAACATAAGGGATTCCCATCGTTTCGAATACCGTGATAAAAGGACTGGTCGAAGCAGAAATCTGGTTCCAGGGAATCAAGCTAACAATCACGAGAATCGGCAAAGCGTAAAACAGCAAGATTCGCATGATGATACCTCGTGCGGCACGGGGTATCACTTTTTCAGGGTGTTCGGTTTCGGCAAGTGTCGTTCCAATCATTTCAGCGCCACCAAAAGAGAACATGACGACGAGCATGGATGCTGCAACTCCTGTTAAACCATGAGGGAGAAACCCTCCTTCTTGGGTGAGATTCCCGAATCCCACAGCAGGATGTCCTTCAATCCCGAAGAAAAGCATGTAGCCCCCAAGGAGAATGAAGAGGACGAGCACACTTACTTTAATTCCTGTCAAAAAGTATTCGACTTCTCCATAAATATTTACTTTGAACAGATTTAACGCAGTAATCGCCAACGAGACGAATAAAGAGAGCACCCAAAGCGGTGTCGTACTAAACCAATATTGCAGGAAGGAGGAGGCTGCGGCGATTTCCGCGGCCATGACCACGACGTACATAAACCATGACATCCAGCCAACGGAGTAGCCTGCGAAACTCCCCACAGAACGATCAATAAGGTCTAGATAGGTTCTGGCACCGCGAGTATTAACTACCATCTCGGCTAATCCTTGCATCACAGCTAACAGGAGAAGTCCGCCGATCACATAGGAAACGAGAACTCCCGGCCCAGCCAGACTGATCGAGTCGCTGCTTCCTTTAAAAATTCCAGAACCGATTGATCCGCCAAGGGCGATCATCATGATATGACGCGATTGCAAATTACGTGCTAATCCTTGTGTTTGATTGCTCATGTTTGTCTGGCACCTTTCTTATGCGGGATGAAAAATCAATGAAACCTAAGACGTTAGTGAGATAACGACTATCAATCGCCCGTAAAAGGACGGTTCAATGATTATTTGAACCGTTTTCCAGTCACGATATGGGTTAGATCAGGATTATTTCTCCAAATGTTTTCCACTTTCTCTGCGCCAAATTCTTTCGCAAGCGCACCGTACATAATGTCATGACGAATGTATTCGGTCGCGACTAACACGAGAGCGGGGTCCTTTGTTTTTACCGCCCAGCTTGCATTTTTCGAGGAAAAATTGGCGATTAACACTTCCTCATTATCGCGTGCAACCAGTGTCAGATGACCACCCATACGCTCATTCGCGATATCAAGGGCCATGTAGTTATGGTGATAGGTTAAGCCCAATTCCACGTTAGCGTTGCCGAATAGAACAGAGAAAGCATGGACACCTTCGTTCATTTTTTGATCGACAGCCTCTTTGATATGCGGAACCTGAGCTTCCCAGACGGACATCCACAGCTCATGCTTCGCTTGATGAATCATCTCGACCATTTCGGCAATCACATGCTCGTCCCCGTGAATCCGCCAGATGACATTGGCTTCTTGTTCTTGCTCCAATGAAGTCAGGCTGTTCTCCAGATAATTGAAGGACTGATCAAACTCTTTTCGCAAGCGTCCAATCAGCTCTTTGGCCGGAAGCGGAGCGTATTTTACTGGATCAGAAGGTACGGTGAAGACGGCACCCTTGTCCAATAACTTGCCTAATACTTCATAGATCATCGATCGAGGAACTCCCGTCCGTTTACTGATCTCATAACCTGTAATCGGAGAGTTCTTTAGTAATCCAATATAAGCTTTGCACTCATACTGTGAAAAACCAAGTTTCTGAAGCGCTTGATAGACTTCTTCCATAGCTCCTCCGTTAGTCGTTAGTGTACTACTTACTATAGTGGATTTTATTGATTTGTCAATCTTTTTTGATGATTGTGCGGGGAGTTTTGTTTTTGATAAAAAACAGTTTACAATTGTGATGTGCCGCAATCGAGGACTTTTTTCAGGTGGAGTGAACTGTGGTGGAGGCAGATGATTACGTATAAAATAAAGGAGCATTCATATATGAAACCAATTGAAGATCATTTGAGGAAAGGCCTTGCCGTCTTGTTTGTTGGATTTAATCCCAGTTTGAAGTCAGGTGAAGTAGGGCACCATTATGCGAATCCGAATAACCGTTTTTGGAGAATATTGTTTCAGGCAGGATTGACGAGCCGGCTTTATCGTCCAGAAGAAGATCAGGACCTGCTTGAGATAGGGTTTGGGTTCACGAATATTGTCTCTCGTCCTACCAAAGAAGCGGCCGAGATCACCCGAGAAGAATATGCGCAAGGCAGGCTTGAGCTTCGAAGGAAAATTGAACAGTTTCGTCCGAAGCTCGTCTGTTTTGTGGGGAAAGGCGTTTACGAGGAGTACAGCAAACGCAAATCAGTTAGATGGGGGGCACAGGCAGAGCCCATCGTCGAGGGTGTCATTGATTTTGTGGCTCCATCATCGAGCGGTTTGGTGAGAATACCGATGCCAGATATGGTAGAGATCTATAGACAGTTAAACGGTATTATCAAGTGACTCTAGGTTTAACTCCCAGATTTCCTCGATTAAAGTGATGCCGGAGAGGATTTGTTCTGTTTGTTCCACAATGGCGAACCCATATCGTAAATAAAGGTAACGAGCTGTTTCGAGAAGGTTGGAGGTCCATAAGCGTAATGTGCGGTAACCGCATTCCCTTGCAAACGTAATGGCAGTCTCAAGGAGTTGTCGTCCTAAGCCAATCCCACGGAACTGTGGTTCCAAGAGAAACCAACGTAGCTGTGCCGTGGTAGAATCAATATTCACGATGGCAATAGTGCCTACTGATTGTTCGTTTACTTCGGCAATCCAGAGGTTTTCTTTTGCAGGATCAAATGTTTGGACAAAATGCCGAGTGGTTTCCTCGATGTAATCCCGAAACGATAAATCAAAACCATATTCTGTCCCATAAATGTCCATATGTGAAGCGATTACATAGTGGATATCCTCAAGTATAAATGGTCGTATCATTTTTCTTTCCTCTAACCGGTTCATCATTTTTCACCTATAAATAGCTTCATAAAATTCTCGTCCCAATACTTACCTTCATACTTCATGGCGTTTTTCTCTGTCCCAAATACTTCGAATCCGAGTGAACGGTATAGGGCAATTGCGATTACATTCTGAGCATTGACGGTCAAATTAACTTGCTCCAATCCTTCGCTTTGACTGATTTTGTCCAGCAACGATTGCATAAGTTTCTTGGCTACCCCTTGTCCCCGGTGGGTTGGAGTTGTATAAACGCCAAAAATCGTCCCTTTGTGTTGGAACTTGAATTTGCTTTCACGAACAAACGTAGCTACACTGATTAACCGGTCTTCTTGAAAGGCGCCCATTGTAAACACTTCAGAAGAAGGCATAAGACGCTTTTTCCACGACTCGACCAGGTCATCCATCTGAAATGTTTCTTCATACGTGGTTCCAAATGATTCCGGATTGACTTGTAAACCCTCCATTCGAAGCTGGAGGTATTGTTCTGTATCTTCTGGTTGAAGAAACCTAATGTCCGTCACGATTGGATGATGAGTCATGTTTATCTCCCTTTCCTTCTGAAATTTTGCCCAACTTGTTTATGAATGAAATATTTAGAAAATACGTAAATTATATCATTAAGTTTAACTTGTCGATCAAAAAATATTCTCCTGTTTGTTTCGGGTACAACAGGTTCATACTTCAAATCAGGAGGTGAGCGATCATGTATGTGCAAGTCATCCAGGGTGAGCAACCCCCGGAAGAAGTGATCGTGTACGGGGAGAAGCTTATTCGTCATGCGGAAGGCAGCTATTTTTTGCCTGGGCGATATGTTATAGGACTTCGGGTAGACGATCTGCCTTTAGACCTTTGGTTTCAATTGGACGGATGTCTTCCTTCAGGTATTCTTTTTTTTCCTGAAGATCTCGTTACATTTGGCCGTGGATCTTCGGCTAATCAGCTACATGTTCAGGTCACATCCAGATACCTGTTTGATAAATGGGACGGTTTATTTAGCCTACCGATCACGATGGAGAAACGCAAACAAGTCATACAAGAATCCCACCAGTATCGACTTACACACTTTGAGGCAGAGCCAAATGAGTTAATGCTAGGATTTACTTTTAAAGTGGAACTCGCCCATGAGCAAGACCTGGAAAGCGCGCTGGAACAAATCTGCGATCAGGTGCGATGGGTGGAAGAGCAGGGAAATCGAATTCTCCTGACAGGTAAATACGAGTAATGCCACTTCGTTGGTGTTGCTCGTTTTTTGTTTTAACCATCAACAATTCAGGCTTGACTTCGACTTAACTTTAACCATTACAATGCAGTCATCTTATTCAAGTTAGTTGAGGAGAGATGTATAATGTTCAATACTCGTGTGATTGTTAGCCAATACGGAGGGCCAGAAGTACTTCAAGTGGTCAAGGAACCCCTGCGGAAGCCTCAACCTAACGAGATTCGCGTAAAGGTTGAAAGCGCAGGAGTTGCTCTTGCAGATGTCATGAGAAGAGAGGGGCTTTATCCTTTATCACCAACCCCTCCTTTTACACCCGGGTACGATGCGGTAGGAATTGTTGACGAGTTGGGAGAAGACGTGCAACTATTTTCCATAGGGCAAAAGGTAGCCGTCTTTTTTAATGGTACGGGAGGTTATGCGGCGTACGTGTATGCCACGGTCGATGAGGTGGTTGCCGTTCCAAATCAAGTTGATTCAGACCTCGCAGTAGCCGTTTTGTTGAATTATGTGACCGCTTACCAAATGCTCCACAGGATTGCGTGTGTTTCCGAGGGAGAGCAGATTCTTATTCATGGTGCAAGCGGTGGGGTAGGGACAGCGCTTCTTGAGCTTGGGAAACTTGCGAAGTTGCGAATGTTCGGAACAGCTTCTTCAACGAAACACCAAACCGTTCTGCAATATGGCGCGACACCTATCGACTATCGGAGTGAAGATTTTGTAGAATTCCTAAGACTTCATGCACCCGCTGGCATGGATGCCGTTTTTGATCCAATTGGTGGCGACAACTGGGAGCGCTCACTTCAAACATTAGGAGAGGAAGGGCGTTTCGTAGGCTATGGTTACACATCGATTTTTCAACAGGAAGACGAAAATGAGTGGGTAAACAACTGGACGAGTCTAGCCGCAAGAAAAACAACAGACAAAGGAAATCCCATCCATCTTTACAGCATAACGAATCTCAAAAAGGAAAGGCTCGACTGGTTCCAAGAAGACGCAAAATTCCTCTTCACTCTATTAGCTGAAGGAAAGATCAAACCGTTACTATCACACCGTATACCGTTGCGGGAAGCAGCTCGAGCACAAGAATTGCTGGAAAAGTCTATATCTGTCGGTAAAGTCGTACTTTTAGCTGATGAAAGGAGATGAGCAGGATTACATACTTAATCGGAGAAGCATCGAATTTGACTGGAATCCCTGCGTCTACACTTCGATACTATGAAAAAATCGGACTTTTGACAAAACCTCATTCGCAGGATGGAAATAAATATGGAATACGACGATATCATGAGGAGGATCTTCGCTTAATCCGTTTCATTCATGGACTGAAGCAAACGGGTATGAAGCTGGAGGATATTGCCTTGTTTATGAAAGATGGTTGCCTTTTGACCATAAATGAACAGGAGATAGACATCCAAGAGACGTTATGTAATCGAATTGGGATACTTGACACCCATATTGAGAAGCTGGAAGAACAAATCAGATTGTTAGAGAAGGTATTGTCTACAGCAAAAGAGAAACGTACCTATTACGATGATCGCTTAAAAGAACACGAGGCGAAATGAGCGGACAGGAAAAGGAGGGGACGAGCGCCATCTCACACGATATGAATCCATCACGATACGATCTCCAACAGATTGCCGAAAAAATGAAAAGCTATCAACCTGGGATTCTTGGCGATCAACTTTCCCGAACTTATAGCGTAATGATTCCACTCATCCAAACAGAGGACAACAAGCTTGCGGTTTTGTTTGAAGAACGAGCCCATACCCTGAGAAGTCAAGCAGGCGAGATATGCTTTCCGGGCGGCCGATGGGAATCCGGAGATGATTCTTTTTGGGATACCGCCAAAAGAGAAACCAGTGAAGAATTGCAAATTCCGCTAGAGTCGATTGAATACATGGGCAGTCTGGATACCGTCTTCTCTCACGCTCAAATCACGATCCATGCGTATGTTGGTAGATTAACTGATCCGATGGCGATCAACCCCAATCCGGCGGAAGTGGAACGAGTCTTCTCGATCGACTTAGAGGACTTGCTCACGATGAAGCCAGCACGCTACGAGGTATCGATGAAACCGATGCTTCCGGAAGATTACCCCTTACATTTAATCCCAGATGGTGAGAATTATAAATGGCGGGAAGCCAAAATCCCGCATTACTTTTATCAGTTCGGCGAGATTACCATTTGGGGTCTTACGGCCAAAATCCTCCATCATTTTCTGGAGATCATCCAGAAGTAGTTGATGAAAAAAGGTTTGAGCATGTCGCTCAAACCTTTTTATCATTTGCGAATTACGCCTTCCATTCCAATTGACGTCCGCCAATCACGTGATAGTGAAGGTGGAAGACAGTTTGTTGACCGTGAACGCCTGTATTGGTTATGACACGGAAGCCGCTCTCGGTAAGGTTCATGATTTGGGCAACCTTCTGGATGGCAAGGTGAATGTGACCAATCAGTTCCTTGTCTTCTGCGTGAATATCAAGTACAGAAGCGATGTGTTTCTTCGGAATGACTAAGACATGAACAGGAGCGATTGGATTAATATCATGGAAGGCATAGACGTAATCGTCCTCATAAACCTTTTTGGAGGGAATCTCCTGATTGATAATTTTACAAAAGAGACAGTCCATGGAAAGCACTTCCTTCAACTTGTTTTGTTCCTATTGTACTGCATTTAGGACAGACACTCCAACTAGAATTCGTTTTGGTCAACGAAGGTCATTTCTTCTGCATAATGTCCCACTGGTTTCCCCATGCTTTCATTGCCTCAAAGATGGGGCGTAGCGAGCTGCCTTTCTCCGTTAACGAGTAAACAACATGTGGTGGGATTTCTGAGTAGATGGTGCGGTTCACAATCCCTTCATCTTCAAGTTCTTTAAGCCGCAGTGATAAGGTGCGGGGACTTATTTCTTTCAATGACCGTTGTAACTCCCCATATCGTTTTGGCCCCAAGAATAAATCTCTCAGGATTAGAAACGTCCACTTGCCACCCAAGACATTGATGGTTTTCTCGATGGGACACTTTTTTTCACGCTCGGTTTTCGGGTGGGCTGCCTCCAGCTTCTTCATCTCGATTCACCTTACTATCATGAAATATAGTAACTATAATAATTTTGCGTACTGTGATTTAAATAGCACTTCATTTAGTATAGTGCATGAGGGGCCCCTTGGAAAGCAAGTCATACGTGAATAGAAGGAGAGTAATTCAGATGAAAGCAGTTGTCTTTGGAGGAAGTGGATTCATTGGGGGGCATGTGGTAGAACAGCTAAAGCTCGCTGGCCATCAGGTTACAGCGGTTGTTCGAGAAACATCGAATACTCAATTCTTAGAGAATCTAGGTGTGAAGGTCTTACGAATAAACTATTCTGTCCCCGACGCAATTGGTCAAACGATGATCGGTCAGGATGTTGTGTATAATTGTACAGCTGAAGCGAAATTGGGGACGCCGATTCTTTTGGAAGCTGATGTAGAAATCCATCTTACGCGCAAGCTGATAGAGGCCGCGGCTTCCCAAGGGATCAATCGATTTATTCAATTGAGTACGATTGTGGTCTACGATTTTAGGAGCAATGAGCCTATAGACGAATCCTATGTGACACAGCCCGAATTTCCGATCCAGGAACTAGGTATCGCTCGTGAGCGCATCGTGGAGGAAATAGGCAGGAAGCATGGAATGACGACCATTATCTTACGACCGGCAAGTACGATCGGCACGAGGGACAAGAAGTCATTCTTTGCGCGTTTATTCCTAGCTCACGCAAGCGATCAGTATCCAATGATCGATGAAGGGGACACACAGATTACTCTCGTCGATACGCGGGATATAGGCAGGGCGATGGTCTGGTTAGGTATATATAAGAAGCCAGTGAATGATAACGGGATCTACCTGCTCAAGGGATTCGATACCACGTGGGGTCAATTGAAGCGAGAGATTGATCGCTTCTCAGGTCGAATTGCGCAGACAGTTGACATTCCGGCAACTTTGACAGACGAGCAAATGGCTGCTTATCACCTCAATCGTTTCGCTCACAAAACCTTCACCGTGAATCGTATTTGGGACGACAGCAAGATACGTAGTTTAGGCTTCAATACGCGCTATTCACTTGATGAGGCTGTCGAAGTCGCCGTTCATGACTTACTGGATCGACAGTGAGTCACGCCTCCATTTGCATACACAGAAAACACAAAAGCCTCCGATCTCATTTAAACGGAGGCATTTACCATTACTGCTCGGAATCTGAGAGTATCTTCCCTACCTGTTCCAAACGAGTGGGATCTTTACTTAACCGTAAAATGACGAAGTACCCAATGATAACGTAAGTCAGAACAATATAGGGGAGATAGCTGTAAGGAGCAGGAGGAATTGGGTAGAAGGAACCGGAGAGTGGCACCAGCATGAGCAGAGCCGCTATGATCGGAACCACGCCATTCTTGAATGGGTGGGAGCGTAGGTTACCTTGAAGCTTTTGATAGCGGACGTACCCGAACGAAGCAAGCATGTAAACGGGGATGATTCCAAGCGTCAGAAGTGCCCCCAGATAACCATACGTGTTGGACGGACCGACCCATAACCCCATCCCAAGCAATAAGACAATACTGACAAAAGATTGCAAAAGAATGGCATTGCTCGGCGTGTGGTGGGTGGGATGAATCTTACCCAGTGTTTGTGAAATGATCCCTTCACGGCCCATGACATAAATGACGCGCGCGATGGCATTGTGCACATTAATGGAAACAGCCAGAATACTGCTTACACCAGCCAGTGCAATTAACAGCACGAAGGTTGGCCCGCCATAGTTCGTCGCCAAAGTGACAAACGGCGAGACATCGTCTGCGAGCGCCTGAGTATTCTGGATTCCAAACCCGTTCACCACGGTAAATGTGGACAATAAATAGAGAAATCCAACCAACAGCGTAGAGCCCATTAAAGCTCGGTACACATTACGCCTAGGATCCCGTACCTCTTCTGCCAGAGTCGTAGCTGCTTCGAATCCGACGAATGAGAGAATCCCATAGATCATTCCAAGCGCGATCCCCGAAAATCCATTAGGACTTAACGATGGATGAAAAACCTCGAAGTGAATACCGTCAAACCCACCTTTGGTTAATACGACGATACATAAAATAAACAAGACCCCAATCTCCGCCAAAAATAGGAGCAGACTTAATTTCAACGACTGTTTCGCCCCGATCCATGAAAGCCACAACACAACAGCCCAAGCAATGAGTGAGATGATCACCCAAGAAACTTCCAGATGAAGATAAGATCGCAATAAATCGCTTACCGTAATTCCCAGCAAAGCGAGCTCAGCAGGTTCCAACACGCTGTATCCGAGAAACATCAACCAACCTGTCAGAAAACCCGTCTTAGGACCAAAGCCTTTAACGGAGAAGGTGTAAAAAGCTCCGGCACTTGGTGCGAGACGACTGAATTCCCCAATCGTGTTGGCCAAAAGCAAACAGGCGCAAAGCGATAGCAGAAAAGCAAAAGGCATGGCAGCTCCCGCGAAGCTAGTGGCGTAGGGTGTGTTGTAATACATCGAGACGGCAGGCCCCATGAAAGCCGCTGACATGACGATGGTATCCCAAATGGACAGATTACGGACCAATCGGGACTCTTGGTGGTTGGGTGTACTCACATTACGCAATCCTCCCTTATGAAGTCAAGTATCCTTACAATTTCCAAATTTATGAACGATTCAGATGAATCATGTGCGAACAAATTCTCTCTTTGCTGGGTGAACGTCGTGTCAATTTATTTGTCCGTGGATATATTGTCATGGATAACTTATCGATAGGAGGTAAGATTGATGCCCATTCCTTCTTCCAAATGGAGCCTCCACAAGTTTTATAGCAAACACTCAACCATACGCAAGCATCTTCCGGCAACGGCAATTTTTCGGTTCGTAACATTAAAAGATTTTCTGGGCAAATATCACACGATTTATGTGAAGCCAGATCGTGAGCATCGAGGGAAAGGGATCGTGAAGGTATGGAAGAACGGGAAAATCTATAAGCTTGTTCATGAAAAAGGACAAGTGAGTCATTCGCAAACCATTCAAGATGTCTATCGAAAAATCAGGAGGAGAAGTCTTAACCAACGATATATTGTGCAACAAGCTATTCCTTTGACTAAGGTAAGGGGAAGGGTATTTGACATACGCGTGATGATGATGCGAAATGCCAAGGGCAGCTGGCAATATGCGGGAATGGTGTCCAAAGTGGCTGGAACCAATAGTATTGTCACCAATGTGGCAAGGGGAAAGGGCTATGTGCTTAAAGTAGAACAAGCGCTTCATCGGACAGGTTTGTTTCATGGGCAACGAGTCAATGAGATTCAAAAGCGACTCATTTCGCTTAGTTACCAAATAGCGAACTACTTCAATCGCTACAAGCGATCCTCACAAATTGGAGTTGACTACGGAGTTGATTCGAAAGGAAACATCCGAATTATTGAAGTGAACTTCGATTTTCCCTCCCATTCTCTTTTTGCGAAACTCCCTGATAAAAAAGCCTACTATCGCATACGAAGCTTGGCTCAGGCGTACAAAGCCAGCAGACGTAAAAAGAAACAACAGAAATCCGGCTAAGCGGGTCACTAACCTAATCGAAGAGACATTACGGTATGGACCTACCTTAAAATAAGAGAGGATGGTTCGTTTTGAGTCGTGCCAAGCGATTTGATTGGATGTACCTGCAGAACTTTTGTGAAGCCGTATTGATTCGCTCAGGTGTTCCCTCCCATTTTGCGGAAACGGTTGCTCAGTCACTCATTCACGCCGACTTGAGAGGAATTGAGTCACACGGAATTTCCCGATTGCCAATCTACATGGAGCGAATGGAGAAGGGCTTAGTTGATCCCAAGAAAAGCGGGCAGATCATCACGGATGAAGGGGCAACGATTTTACTAAACGGACAGAACCAATTTGGGGCCGTCATCGGATTGCAAGCCTTGGAGCTTTGTCTCGAACGGAGTAAGCAAACGGGAATCGCGATGACTGGGGTAAGGCATTCCAATCATTTTGGTGCATGCTCTTTTTATGCGCAAAAAGCGATCGAAGCAGGGATCATCCTGCTCGTGTTCACGAATGCTCCAGAAACCATGGCGCCGATTGGAGGCACACAGCCATTTTTTGGATCTAACCCGCTAGCTATCGGAATTCCAACACGTACAGATCCTCCCTTTTTGCTTGATATGGCAACAACAGTGGTCGCGCGTGGCAAAATCGCTTTGGCCGAGAAAAAAGGAGAGAAAATCCCGCTAGGCTGGGCGATTGATGATCAAGGAAACCCAACCGATGAACCATCCAAAGCCTTGAGCGGCTCGATTCTCCCTGTAGGTGGGCCTAAGGGGTATGGTATTGCAATGTTTATCGATGTGCTAACGGGAATTTTGACAGGAGCTGGTTTCGGAAAAACCGTCTATAGCTTGTACGATAATGACGATTATCCACAGAACATTGGCCACGTCTTCGTTGCTATACACATTGAACACTTTATTTCACTGGATCTTTTTCTTGACCAAATGGCTGATTACGTCCGGCAGATCAAAGCGGTTAAGCGCGCAGAAGGGATCGAGGAAATTTATCTTCCTGGTGAGCTTGAACATCGTGAGAGCCTGGCCCGCAGAAAGCAGGGAATCCCTGTCGCCGAGCCAATCATCGATGAACTGACGGAGCTGGGGAAAAGGTATCAGGTTCATTTTGGATGAAATTTATTAAAAGTAGTCTCAAGGATAGCTCCATTCACATAGGCTATTGATAGTGCGAGCACACTTTTGGGCTGATTGGAAAGGAGTTGGAGATGGGCATATGCAACGTTATATGTGCAAAGGCAAAATTCACCGAGCCACTGTGACCGAGGCGGAATTGCACTACGTGGGTAGTATTACAATAGACTCGCTTCTCATGAAGGGAGCTAACATTAAACCATACGAAATCGTTCAGATCACCAGCTTGCGAAATGCGACGAGATGGAAAACATATGCGCTACCAGCACCAGAAGGGTCCGGTAAAATTTGTTTAAACGGACCACCCGCTCATTTGTTTCAACCTGGGGATATGGTGATCATTTTAAGCATGGGAATGTTTGAGGAATCGGAAGTGGATTTACTGGTACCGCGTGTGGTATTCGTCGATGAGAAAAACCTGATTACGCATATAGAAGAGCATCACAATGTGACGAACGGTTAAAGCGGAAATGGAAGAGAGAACCCAACACCATCTGGCGGTTATGCGTTGGATGGTGTATTTTAACTGGAAAAAATGGAATTACCCTATCTTAAAGTGAGGTACTTCGGTAAGTCTACCATCATCTTGAAGAGAACACTCCCGTTTATCTATGATATACTGAATATCTGCCTAGAATTATGAGTATTCAAAATCTCAAATAGATTGGAACAAACTGTCATGAAAAAGCTCAAGAAAATATATATGGAAATCACAAGCGTCTGCAATCTTGCCTGTGCCTTTTGTCCACAAACTGAGCGTCCGGCTAATTTTATCAAGGTAGAACAATTCAGCGAGATTCTGGATCAAATCAAACCGTACACGGACTTCATTTACCTCCATGTAAAAGGGGAACCGCTACTACATCCCAAGATTGACCAGCTGCTCGATATCAGTCACGAGAAGGGCTTCAAGGTTAACATCACCACTAACGGTACACTCATCGCCAAAAACAGGGACAAGCTGTTGGGGAAACCAGCCCTTCGGCAGATGAACTTCTCGCTGCATAGTTTTGATGGTCATGAAGGATCAGAGAATAAACCGGAATATATTAGCAACATTCTCTCTTTTACCCGAGAGGTGATTCAAAATCCGAATGTCTTTATCTCCTATCGCTTGTGGAATCTGGACACAAACAACCTGACCAATCTACAGAAGCAGAAGAATCGGGAGCTCTTGGCAATGATCGAGCAGGAGTTCAATCTTCCCTATCAGATTGAAGAAAAACTTTCGCCTGGCAAAGGACTCAAGCTGACAGATCGGGTCTATTTGAATCAAGACTTCGAGTTTGAGTGGCCTAGCTTGCAGGCGGAGGAAGACAACGGAAAAGGTTTTTGTTATGCGCTTCGAACCCATGCCGCTATTCTGGTTGATGGCACAGTCGTCCCTTGTTGTTTAGATGGAGAAGGTGTTATCAATTTGGGGAATGTTCACCAAACGCCTTTTTCCGAGATTATGGCCGGGGAGAGAGCAAGCAACCTCATTGAGGGTTTTTCTAGAAGGGAAGCGGTTGAGGAGCTTTGCCGTAAATGCGGCTATCGCAAACGTTTCAATCTGCTAGAAACAGGGCAAAGTGTGCTTCATTCGTTCAATTAATCTATGAGAATTTCGCGAGACATGACGGATAGGGAGTCAGGGAAAATACTGACGTCTCTATCCGTTTTTCATACATGCAACATACATGAGGTTATGGAATTTTTCGTTTACAACATGATAATCAAAAAAAGTTCCCGGATCTGTACAGTAACCAATATTTTCACTTTGGGTGATTTGAAATCCATTGACTGATAAATTTTCTTCAAGGTACTTTGAATATAAAGTATGTTTGTGGGAATTTGGGTATAAAGCTGAAACAGATTTCAAAGATTTGGCCGAGCTATCATAATAGGAGTATCCGCCGATAATTGTTGAACCGCTATGGAAATGGTTTTTGAGGACATGAATAGGAAACTCTGGATTAAGCAATGAAAAATCGTTTGTAGTAAAACTATCCATCCAAACATCAATGCTTTGCGGCTTTAGTGGGAGGTTAAGATCGGAATTTAAAATGTATAGAACGTTCAGGTTTTTGTTTTTATGCTCGATTCTTTTTTTAATCTTTTTGAGCATTGCAAGCGAATAACCGCTGAATACATAATATGCGCTAGTATCAAGCACATCGATATATTTGGGAAGTGACACGACAGCATCAACGTTAGTTTCCACGATTAGTTTGTTTTTCAAATCGATCGTTTGCAGAATCTTTTTGAACCATAAATTACCTTTTTCAAATATGTTAATCATACTGGGATTGATCTCTTTAATCGTTTCTTTATCGTAAAAATAGGACGGGTAAGGAGAAGTCTCATATAAGTTCGCCGTTATAATAATGCCTTCCTCGATTGATGCCTCGTATCCACAGTCGCAAATTAAGCCCCCCGTTTGTATGTAAACTTCTTTTATCATCACATCTTTAATTTCAAGTGGAATGTGGCACTTCGGACAATAAAGCAGATGCACAAAGGAGAGTGGGATTCCCGTGAAATTCTCTTCTTTGGTTAAAGGCAAGCTGGTTTGAACGGCCTTTTCAATCAATTGGATAGCTTTTGATATGTGCTCTTTTTCTTTGTTCAGCTTGTTCTTTTTATCGATCAGCAAGTTGTTATAATAGTCGATATCCTCATGATCCGAGAAGTTGGTAACACGCCGATACGCCAAAATTTGTTTGATTTCTTGCAAAGAAAACTGAAATTTCTTTAGTTCCGTAATAAAAACCATGTCGTCGTGACACAATTGATTCATTTGATACTGGGTCTGTTTTTTGTCTGGGATTAATAATCCTTGTTCAATGTAAAAGCGGACGGTATCGGTCGTAACATGAAAAAGCTTTGCAAATGCACCAATTTTCATAAATACCTCCGAAAAAAAAGTGGAGTAACTCCATTTTCTTTTATGAAAACGTATTCAAAAGGGTGTTGACGGGGAGAATACTCCATTTCATAATATATACTCAAAATTCAAATAATTTTAACATTATTGTAACATACTTGTCACACAAGGAGAAGAAGAGCCTATGGAAAGAATGGATCGAATGGATACTCTCTCCCTGTGGACTGCGACTGCAAACAGCTATGAAGAAGGAAAGCCTCTGGTAGGAAATGAAGAGGCGGACGTTGTCATTATTGGAGCAGGGTTCACAGGTCTTTCTTCTGCGTATCATTTGCAGAAATTAGGGAAGAATGTCATCGTTTTGGAGCAAGAAACAATCGGATATGGCGCCAGCGGTCGTAACGGTGGAATGGTATTGCCAGGCTATAAGGATACGATGCTGGACCTTGCCAAAAAGTATGGGACCGAAGAGGCTAAACAGTTGAACGATCTATCTCTGTATAGCATCGAACTGGTGAAACAAATGATTGAAGAGCATCAAATCAACTGTGACTTTCGAAATACAGGTCACATTGTGGCGGCTTACAAAGCCAAGCATTTGGAAGGATTGAAACTGGAGAGCGAGTACTTAAACAAAAATTTCGGGTACGAATCAAACGTGCTTGATCGCAGTCAAATTCATGAAGAGATCGATTCCCCACTTTATCATGGCGTCTTAGTCGACAACTCCAGTTACTCGTTCCATCCACTGAATTATGCGATTGGTTTAGGGGAAGCTGCGAAATCGATTGGCGCAAGAATCTTCGAGCATTCTAAAGCTTTATCGATTGAATACGGCCAGAACCGTGTGAAGGTTACAACAGAAAAAGGCGCTGTTACCGCAAAAGACATTATTGTGGCGACAGATGGTTACTCAGGAAAAATCATGAAAGAACTGAACAAAGGCGTACTGCCCATTTCGGCGCGTATTATTGCTACTGAGCAGCTTCCAGAATCATTGCTGAATACGGTCATTCCAAAAGATCGCATGGTTTTTGATACAAGTAATTTCCTTTACTATTTCCGTCGTACACCCGATAATCGGATCGTTTTTGGCGGTGGAGATATTCGACCCAACTTAGGCGACGCAGCTTATCAAGGAGTGTACAACTCAATGGTTAAGATTATGCCGAAACTAGTCGGAAGCAAAATCGATTACCGTTGGGGTGGATTCATCGGCGTTACAGTAGATAAATTTCCGATTATCGGCAGATCTCAAGAAGGCGCCTATTTTGCTACGGGTTATACAGGGCACGGAGCAGCTTACTCGACATTGTTAGGCAAGCTGTTGGCACAATGGATCGTTACGGGTAATGCGGGCGGGTATCGCTTTGAAAGGGAGCCCATCAAAGCATTCCCCTTCTATAATCAGAAGACGATGCTAGTGAACCTCGCGCATTTTGGTTTCAAATTACTTGATATGATTGGATAAAGGAGAGGTGTTTATGAAGATTAATATGTTCATTGACGGGAAATGGGTAGAAGCGTTATCCGGTGCTAGAACCAACATTCTTAATCCCGCAACCGGTGAGGTGATCGCGACATCTGCTGTTGGATCAGTAGAGGATGCGAAGTTGGCAATCAAGGCGGCGCGTAAAGCTTTTGACAGTGGAATCTGGTCGAATCTATCTGCTGATGAAAGAGCGGACTATCTCTATAAGATTGCAGACCGTCTTGAAGAGAGGGCAGCTGAATTTGCGCGGCTGGAAACTGCCAATAACGGTAAGGTGATTCGAGCCACAACCTATGCTGATATTCCAGTATCGATCCAATGCTTCCGCTATTATGCTGACTTGATCAAAGACATGAAAAAGGAATCGTTCACTCGCGATGATTCATCGGAAACCAAGATTATTCATGAACCGGTTGGAGTTTGTGGACTTATCGTACCTTGGAACTTCCCGCTGATGTTAGCGGTTTGGCAAATTGCTCCTGCACTCGCCGCTGGGAATACGATCGTGCTTAAGCCTGCTGAGATCACTCCAGTCACTGTATTCAAACTATTCGAAATCATGGAAGAAGTCGGACTTCCATCTGGAGTGGCAAACCTAGTACTGGGACCTGGATCAAAAGTTGGGAATGAGCTTGCCGAAAGCCATGATGTTGACAAGGTTGCCTTTACGGGCGGAACCAAAACAGGCCAAAGCATTATGCGCGCTGCCGCAGGCAATATGAAAAAAATTACGCTTGAATTGGGCGGCAAATCCCCGCTTATTGTGTTCGATGATGTTGATTTTGAAGTGGCGGTTGATAATGCGATGTTTGGTATTTTCCATAATGCCGGTCAAGTTTGTTCAGCTGCTTCACGTTTGCTTGTGCAAGAGTCGATTTACGATAAGTTTGTGGAAAGACTGGCCGAGCGTGCAAACCAAATTGTGGTTGGTAATGGTGAAAGCGACATCATGGAGATGGGACCTCTAACAAGTGAGTCTCATATGAATGAAGTTTTACAGTACATCAAGAGTGGACTTGAAGAAGGCGCAAGGCTGGTATGCGGTGGCAACAGACTAACAGAAAATGGGCTGGATAACGGATTTTTTATTGCGCCAACAATCTTTGCTGATGTAAACGGAGATATGCGCATTGTAAAGGAAGAGATTTTTGGTCCAGTCCTTGTTGTTCAGAAGTTTACAGATGAGGAAGATGCTATCCAAAAAGCGAATGATTGCATTTATGGATTAGCCGGTGCTGTATTTACGGAAGATATGGAGCGAGCAAAGCGTGTGATTACTAAATTGCGTGCGGGAATTACATGGGTAAATTGTTATCACATCGCGTATGTTGATAGTCCATGGGGTGGATACAAGCAAAGTGGAATCGGCAGAGCGTTAGGAGCTGTTGGGCTGGAGCATTTTATGGAAACGAAGCAAATCAATATCCATCAACATGCCAAGAGGGTAGGTTGGTACGCCAATTAATTGGGCTTAACTAATTGGATCATTTATTGATAAGGGGAGATGCAGATGGAACAAGTATACAATCCTCCGCCTTTGGAGATTGAATCAGAAGAAGCATCGGATAAGTTAGCCTATGATTCCGTGCTAGGAACCAAAAGTATTCCGTTATTATATCTCCGCTTTGCTTTGGCAGGAATTATGGCGAATGTAGGTTTGGGTATATCATCCATTGTCGATGGTTATTTCGTCAGTGGCTTTCAGGTGCTAGAAGTCGAAGGGATCGGGATTGGATTTACGGTCATGGTAATTACCCGTATGCTTGGTGTTCTTTTTGGCGTGGGAGCCGGAGCGGTTATTTCGCTTCGGCTTGGTAAAGGCAAAATTACTGAAGCAAGAAGCATCATGGGTCAAACTTTATGGTTTACACTTTTTGTCTCAGTTTTGATAGCTGTTATTGGATTGGTCTTTGAAAATCAAGTGATGACCTGGTTCGGAGCAAGTGATGAATCGCTTCCCTACGCGGTGGAATACAGCCGGTTGTTGTGGATTTCTCTGCCGATAACGATTTTAGCTGTTGTCTTAAGTATTTTAGCGAATATCGATGAAAAACCTGGATTATCTATGAGCAGTTGGATCGTCGCTTCAATTTTTGGGGCGATTCTGGAATGGATTTTAGTTACGAAGTTTGACATAGGGATGATGGCTTCTTCTTGGGCGAATACGGTAGCCCAATCGATCCCTGTTTTGCTCATGTTTTATTTCTGGTTTGGGAAAACCAATCTGAAGCCAAAGTGGAAAGACATGAAATTTAAACTAAAAACAATTGGTGAAGTGACCTGGACCGGGTTTGCATCTTTCTCCAGTCAGTTCATGATGTTTTTCGCCATTATTTTCTTCAACAATTTACTGCAAAGCTATGGTGGTGGGCTGCATGTTGCCGCTTTCACCATTCAAAACGGTTATACCACGAATCTGCTTGCGTTAATAGCGCTCGGCGGGATGACAGGACTCCAACCGATCATTAGTTACAATTACGGTGCGGGTAACTTTGATCGCGTGAAACAAGCCATTAAAATGGGAATTATCTTCACGGTTTTCTTATTCGTGATATTGACTGCATTATTAATCGTTTTTGCAGATCCAATTATGTCATTTTTCTCTGGCGGTGATCCTGAATTACAGAAACTGGGCATCTGGACGACAATGGTGTTTAATTGCCTGTTTACATTAAATGCCGTGAGCTTGCTTATTGCCGGCTATTTCGAAGCGCAAGAGAGAAACTGGACGGCAACATTTATTAATGTAAGCAAAATGGTGTTGTTTTCGTTCCCGTTTATGTTTATTTTCCCAATATTTTGGGGAGTGGATGGCATATGGTACTCAGGTCCTGCGGCAGAAATTCCAGGCGTACTAATTGCTATCTACTTTATTAGAAAAGAGTTTAAACTCTTAAAAAATACGAGTGTTGCGACAGCACGCGTATAGAAGCTATTTATTCAAAGTGAAATACTAGAAAGTGAGAGGATATGGGTGTTCTTTGCAAAAAAACTTACAGTTGAAGAAGCACAACAACTAGGAGTTGACACTTGGGAACCATGGGTAGGTGAACCCAATAAAGGTACTTGGCATGTAGAGGAGCAAGAGGTTTTCTATGTGACCGACGGTGAAGTGTTTATTACAGTAGATGAAGAAAGGTATCATATTACAAAGGACTGGGTCGTTTCCTTGGCTAAAGGCCTTGTTTGCGAATGGGATTGTCCTGAGTTTTTGAAAAAGAATTATATAATGAATCATGAAATCAATTTGAAATAATGTGATATAGGGAGTAAAGTCTATTGACTGGTACTGCCATATTTATTAGGTGTGTAATTCAGAATATTGAAACGAAACGCACGAGTCGATTTAACCGTGGATGATGGAGCTATTTACAAGATACACAAAAGAAATGGATAGGGAGTCAGGTGTAAATGACTGACTTCTCTATCCATTATTTTTTCAACTCATCAAGATCCCACCAAGGCATTTTCCGTACTCGGAATAAAAATGAGGTGTTCATGGTTTGGATCATTCTTTAACTCGAAAATAAGGTCACCCAAAATCGATTCAGAAGAACTGTGCCACCAAATGCAGCAAGCATAATGAGCAAGGCGGTCACGCTGTACTTCATGACATGAGAAGACCTACGCGCAAATAACAGATTCGTCAGGATACAAGCCATAAGATAGGCAAGTAAAACGATGTATCCCATTATACTAGGTGTAGGTCTAACATCGAGGAAGCCTCCGGTAATCAGCACGAATGCCATTACATAAAATCCGCTAATGCCTAGAAGAATGTTAAACAGCACGGCCATTTTATTCATCCACATTCCGTCTCACCCCAATTTCAATCTTACTGATTTGACGAGGTGATTTTCGATTTGTTCCCTGAAAGACATGAAATCCTCCTGGCCTTGACACCTACCAAAAGAGCTCATGAAACTCAACTACGTACCTGGTATCTTAAGAACTTCTTTTCGGCGCCAAAATCTACATGAAGTGAAACCGGCAGATTGTCAAAGATATGCACTTGTTTTTGTTCGAAATCAACAAACACATTCGTCATTCCTTCTTCATGAGGTAATTCATACACTTCCTCAACGTCAACAAAAGAAAAAGATGAGTACGCAGACTCCCTTGTTGAAGCTGGCTTGCTAGCGGGTGAGAGAACTCGAGCATGATCTGGAAGGTGGATCACAGCTGGATCATTTTCAGATGGATAGGCTAACCCGGTGTCCTTCGGTGTTGCGAAGATCAATAAATGAACAGGTTCCTTGTATAAATTGGCATACCCGTGAATCACATTTTGAAATCCGAAGACGACCTCCCCAGGTCCGACTTCCATTGTACGAGTGTTGCTAAGATAGTAGGTTAATCGTCCAGATAAGACGATTGCACAGTCCTCTCCTAAGGGATGAGTATGTGGTCCAATCTCATCTCCCGGGCTTAAATAACCTTCAATCAGTCGACAGGTTTCATTCGCACTGTGCCAAATTTTTTGTAAACCGGGGATATTCCGCTTTAGTTGAAGAGTGATATGCGTCATATTCAATTTCCTCCACTTCAAAAAAATGGTATATTCCAAACATAACGACTCTTTCTTGTGGAATCAACTTCAAATAGGAGTGGAATGTGTTGAAGCCAAATTCTTGCTATTTTACAGATGATTCTTCGCTATGTGTTAGAAGTCTGAACGAAAAGGATATTCCTTGGTTGGTGAAATGGTTATCCGATCCACGAGTCTTGCAGTATTATGAGGGGCGGGATCGGGTCTACAATGAAGAGAAAGTCAGGAAGAAGTTCTACCCAAACCATCCTGAAGAGGTCCCGAACATAAACCGCTGCCTTGTGGAATATGAGGGTTCTCCCATTGGGTATTTGCAATTTTATCCGCTCTCGGTCGAGATGTTGCAGAGATATCAATTGCCAACTTCGGAAGCTGCCTATGGAATGGATCAGTTTATCGGGGAGCCGGACTATTGGAATCAGGGGATTGGCAAGATGGTCATGGACAGTATGATCGGGTACTTATCAGAGGAGCTGAAAGTAAAGCGAATCATTGTTGATCCAAGAGTGAGTAACCTCCGGGCTATCCGTTGTTATGAGAAATGCGGCTTTTGCAAAAGGGGAGTTCTTCAGCAACATGAATGGCACGAAGGGGTGTGGCATGATTGCTGGTTGATGGAATATGTTTAGAACGTTTAGAAGAAATACTGTTAGAAAATTATTTATTGATTGAAAATTATTCTTATTTATCATATATTGGTTCTTAACCAAAAAAACGCAAAGGAGCCAATTAATGAGATATAGGGATTTACATCCAAATATTAAAGTGCGTTTTCTTGAGATGTTTGTCGCGAATATTCTTGGAAATATGATCTTTCCATTTATGACGATTTATTTTGCCCAACGGATGGGAGCGGCGCTTACCGGTATCCTTTTGATGGTGAATGTACTTGTCGGAGTTGTTGCCGAATTTTATGGGGGGACTTTGGCTGACAAAATCGGGCGGAGAAAGGTTATTCTATTCTCTGAGTTCCTGCGATTTGCGGCGTTTGGCATCACGGCTTTGGCGAACTCTCCATGGTTTGATTCGACGTGGGTGACGTATGCGATGGCCATGTTGATGAGTATCTTCTGGGGTATTTCTTCACCAGCACAGGAAGCGATGCTAATTGACTGTTCCACAGAAGCGAATCGACCGCTTATCTATGGGTTCGGATATTGGGCTTGGAATGTATCCGTGTTGGTAGGTAGCTTGGTTGGCGGGTTCTTCTTCCAATCCCATCGATTTGAGATCTTCTTGGGAGCGACG
Organism: Brevibacillus ginsengisoli; assembly: GCF_050113715.1. Lineage (NCBI taxonomy): Bacteria > Bacillati > Bacillota > Bacilli > Caryophanales > Paenibacillaceae > Brevibacillus > Brevibacillus ginsengisoli. The sequence goes on along the minus strand of NZ_JBNJQR010000002.1, from coordinate 606,560 downwards.
GGTGCCTCTTTGTTCTCTATTATACTCATCTACTTTTTCATTAAAGAGACGTACACACCTAAAGAAGATAAGCAACCGAAGCAAAACCCGATCTTATCCATTATTCACTCCTATAAGTCAGTGGTTACGGATAAACTGTTTATGCTGTTTTTATTAGCAGGGGTTCTCAATGGTTCTATTGAGAACATGGCAGGACAATATACCAGCGTACGGTTGATTCAGGAGTTCAAGCAGCAAACGCTTTTCACAATCGGCGGGTACAGCTTGCAGGCTGATGGAGTGAGAATGTTTGGGTTATTGACAGCGACCAACACCTTCATCGTCGTTTTGCTTGGATTAGTTGCTGTTCACTTCATCAGAAAGCTTTCAAAGAGGTTTGCTCTAGTTACTGGGATTTTGATTTACGCGGCAGGGTATGGGATTGTCTCGTTTACTAATCAACCTTGGTTATTGCTCTTATTTGCCGCAGTAGCTACGATTGGTGAATTGGTTTGGGTGCCTGTTATGCAGAGTACTGTACCAAAGATGATTCCAGACGATAAGCGAAGCACATACATGGCTGTATTCGGGACGTCTCACAGGTTCAATATGGTTTTGGGATCTTTAGCCGTTACGATCGGTTCGTTTTTGCACTCATATACCATGGGCAGCCTGTTCTTTTTATCTGGGGTTGTTTCAGTTGTCTTATTCATGATCCTGTTTACTAAACTGGAAAAAAAGACGAAGCAAGAAGAGCATGCGGCCTAAAGCACAATAGAAGAACCCTTACTTTCTCCTAATGAGAGACAGTAAGGGTTCTTTTCGCTTTATTTTGTCGGGTCTTCGGAAGTCAGCATGGCCTCGAAGGATTTGTTATCCTTTTCGATCGTATAAAGAACAAGGTTTGGGACAGTTTGTGAGGTTAACGTAATCACATGCATTTCCTGACGCTCACCGATCTTTTTAATCGTCTGAGATTGGACGTTGGCATCACTTGGGATGAAGGCGGTAAGGCTTGCGAGCGCTAAGAGTTCATCCTCATAGCCTTGTGCCTGCGATTTGCTGTCCAGTAAGAACGTGTTGCTTTGAAAATCCTTGGTCGTCGAAATGTGAGTCACCTTGTGATCCCCTGACTGATCATAAACAACAGTGAGTGGGCGATTTGCCTGGGTTTGAAAAGAGACCAACTCTTTTGACTGATACACTTCAGGGGTAGTATGTTGCCCCAGTCTTTTCTCAAACTCTTGAACGCTTTGTCCAAGCTTGGCCGAATCCGCCGACTTATTCGAAATGATCTTCATGACTTCGGCAGATATACCACCGCCTACGTTCGGGGAGTTTTCAGCATTATTTCTTTGGTTCCCGCATGCGGTTAATACAAATATCAGTGAGAGAATAAGCGAAAGGGTTAATAACTTTTTCACGATGACACCTCGATGAAATGGATAGTGTAGGTAGACGTAAAACCTACCTTCTAGTGTAACCCAAAAAGATGGTATGGTCACGAAAAACCATTTCAAAAACTGGAACATCATCGGGAAGGGGGATCGTCTTCTTCATCCTCATCTGTCTCTTTCTTTTCAACCTTTTGTTCGTGATGTTCCACTTGGGTTTGCCCGAAGACGTAATCGAGGGGAGTGTAATAATGCTCCACAATCTTTTTCTTAGAAAAAAACTTGTAGAGCGCCATTCCGAAAGCAATAAGTATAAGAACTGCGATTGTGCTTGTCAAGACTAGCGTTATGAACAAAGCAATCATTCCTTATAGTAGGTAGTTAAGATGTCTACGAATGAGCTCTGGGAAAAGTTTCGTTATAAAATAAAATTTTCCACTTGAAGGTCAAGAAAGGTCAAAGTATAATAAGGTCATAAAGGTCAAGGTTAGTCAAAGTCAAAAACCTTGCAAAATCAGATTAAGATTCTTCGTTAAGAATCTATTAGGAGGGAAGCTGTATGATTTGCCAACACTGCAAAGAAAATCAAGCGAACGTTAAACTGAATATGGTCATCAATAACAAGGCGCAGAGCCTTAACCTGTGTCATGAATGCTACCAAAAAGTAGCCAAAGGCATGAACGTCCCGCAGCCATTTGGTTCCTTGTCTGGTAAGAGTCCTTTTGATCAGATGTTTTCTTCACTCTTTTCTTCTTCCATGACACCTCCTCGAAAGAAAAGTGGAGAAGCGGTTGTGGAGAACTATCCATCTCAAGGCATACTGGATGAGGTTTGCCGCAACTTGAATCAAGCGGCAAAACTTGGCTTAATTGACCCTGTCATCGGTCGTGATGTTGAAGTAGATCGCGTCATCGAGATTCTTAACCGTAGAAACAAAAACAACCCGGTGCTGATCGGTGAACCTGGGGTTGGTAAAACTGCGATTGCTGAAGGTTTGGCCCTGCGCATTCTCGAGGGTAAGGTTCCAGCCAAATTAGCAAATAAAGAAGTGTATACGCTTGACGTATCCTCATTAGTTGCCGGTACTGGAATCCGTGGCCAATTTGAAGAAAAAATGCAAGAAATCATCGCAGAGTTGAAAAAACGCAAAAACATTCTCCTCTTCATTGACGAGATTCACTTGTTGGTAGGAGCAGGTTCCGCACAAGGCTCCATGGACGCAGGAAACATCCTCAAGCCTGCCTTGGCGCGCGGTGAATTGCAGGTAATTGGCGCGACGACCCTGAAAGAGTACCGCACGATTGAAAAGGATGCCGCGCTGGAGCGTCGTTTCCAACCGGTTATCGTGAAGGAGCCATCCAGTGAGGAAGCGTTTGAAATTCTGAAAGGGTTGCGTCCGAAATACGAAGCGTACCACCAGGTAGCTTATACAGATGAGGTTTTGAAGGCTTGTGTCCAGCTATCCCAGCGCTATATTGCAGATCGCTATCTACCGGATAAAGCCATTGACTTGATGGATGAAGCGGGTTCCAAAGTAAATTTGCGCCACTCAGCAAGTGACGAATCTGACCTCTTGGCCAAACTGGAGCAGGTTCGCCAAGCGAAGGAGAAGGCAACGCAAGAGGAAAACTACGAACGTGCCGCTTCAATCAGAAAAGAAGAGCTGGAACTGGAGAGTCGTTTGAACCAAGTAGAAAACTCCGCCGTTACTGGGGAAGTGCGTGTAGAGGACATTCAAGAAATAATTGAAAAGAAAACAGGAATTCCTGTGCAAAAACTTCAACAAGCGGAACAAACCAAGATGAAAAATCTGGAGGAACAACTGGCAGCTCAAGTGATTGGGCAGGAAGAAGCGGTGAAGAAGGTAGCCAAAGCGATTCGCCGCAGCCGTGCGGGGTTTACCTCCAAAACAAGACCGATTGCTTCCTTCTTGTTTGTTGGACCTACCGGTGTAGGGAAAACCGAGTTGACCAAAAGGCTTGCGGAGCAGCTCTTCGGTTCGAAGGAAGCGATGATTCGTCTCGATATGAGCGAATACATGGAAAAACACTCCGTTTCCAAGCTGATTGGTTCTCCTCCAGGCTACGTAGGCCATGAAGAGGCTGGACAGTTAACCGAAAAAGTCCGTCGTAACCCCTATAGCATCATCTTATTGGATGAGGTGGAGAAAGCGCATCCAGATGTCATGCATATGTTCCTGCAGATTCTTGAGGATGGTCGTTTGACCGACAGTCAGGGACGTACGGTAAGCTTCAAGGATACGGTCATTATCGCGACAAGTAATGCTGGTGCGACACAGCAGAATAGGAAGTCACTCGGATTTAAGGGAGAAGAGGAAGCGGAAGTCGAAATGATTCCTTTGATCGACAACTTGGGCGATTACTTCCGACCAGAGTTTTTGAATCGTTTTGATGCGATTATCCCGTTTATTCAGCTGAATAACGATGACTTGATTCAAATCGTCGAGCTGATGTTAGAAGATGTGGTAACAACCATGAAGGAACAAGGAAAAACCATTACGGTAACGAAAGAAGCGATGAACAAACTGGTGGAGCTTGGAGTAAACCCAGCCTTCGGAGCACGACCATTGCGTCGAGCGATTCAGGAATACGTGGAGGATGGTATTGCCGATCTGATTATTGAGGAAGAAAACGTAACAGAAATCAGAGTGGATGTAGTAGATGATCACATTACCGTAGTTAAGATTGCGTAAATGAAAAAACCATTGAGAATCGAGTTGACAAGAACTCGTCTCAATGGTTTTTTTCTACCCAGATTGCATCAGGAAGTTTTTAATGATGCTTACTTGGATACCAAGCTGTTGCGATAAGCTCCGTGGTTGGTTGGGCCTACGTATTGGTTAAGCGGGAAAGAATGGCGAATTGCTTCGGTAATAAAGGCTTTGGCGGTGTGAACCGCATCGCGAACAGACTTGCCTTTTGCTAATTCAGCCGTAATAGCAGCGGAGTAGGTACAACCAGCTCCGTGGGTGTAGGTTGTCTCAATTCGGTCAGATTCAAGGATTTCAAATGTTTGACCATCGTAGAGCACGTCTACCGCTTTTTCGTGCTGGAGTTTGCCGCCACCTTTTACTAGCACGTATTTGGCGCCAAGCGCGTGAATTTTCTCTGCGGCTTCCTTCATTTGCTCTACAGTGGTGATAGGAGCCATCCCGCTTAGTTTGGCTGCTTCAAACAGGTTAGGCGTGACAACCGTTGCCAATGGCACGAGAACGTCGCGCAAAGCGACTGTGGATTCAGGATGTAATTCTTCATCCGCGCCCTTGCAGACCATTACAGGGTCAACTACGATATTTTTCACTTGATATTGTTTGAATTTTCGTGCAGCGAGTTCAATTACTTCTGGAGAACCTAGCATACCTGTTTTGGCAGCATCGATTCCAATTCCAGCCATGACAGTTTCAATTTGGGCTTCCAATGTCGCTACGTCAATTGGAAATACGGCATGGAACCAATTTTTGTGGGGATCCTGAGCAACGATTACGGTCAAGGCATTCATCCCAAACACGCCAAGCTCTTGGAATGTTTTCAGATCGGCTTGAATTCCAGCACCGCCGCTTGTGTCAGATCCAGCAATGGTTAACGCTTTATGCATTGTCATAACCCTACTCCTTACACCTGCGCGAATATCGATTGCAATCCGCGGATATTAGTTTATTTATCATTAATTGAAAGGGAAAAGCAGGGAACTGTCAATAGTTTATAACGCTCATGTTGTATTGACACCATAGTGGGAATCTGTTAAATTTCCTAAATCATCGAAGCACGGAATGGGTTGGGTTTATAATGGGAGAAATGTCATGAAAATTGTGGAAACATTTATCGTTGCGATCATCGGAGCCGTTGTATTCTCCTTGCTGCATATACCGTTGGCTTGGATGCTTGGGTCCATCACTGGAGTCATGATCTGGCATCTTGGCGTGAAAAGGGAGTTAGATTGTCCATTTTCTTTTCGACAGGTTGCTTCTGTCCTGTTCGGCTACATGCTGGGTACTTCGTTTACCCGGGAGACTGCCTGGGATATCGGACGTCAGCTTCCTTATATGGCGGTTACCACGATTAGTCTGGTTTTGTTCAGTCTGGCTATGGGGTATTTGGTTGCCAAGAAGAGCGGGATCAGCGTGGCGAGCGGTATATTCGGAAGTGTTCCAGGGGGATTATCCCAGATGCTTGTCATTAGTGAGGAGATTGAGGAAGCCAACGTTTCGATTGTCTCGTTCATGCAGACGATTCGCTTGTTGGCTGTTATTTTTATCATTCCGTTTCTGACCGTACACGGACTATCCAAGGGGGCCATATCCTCTGCCGGTTCGGCTGTCACCAGCAATGCGACTTCCGTCAGTTTATTTCCGTGGTGGACGTATTTGTTGTACATACCTGTAGCCATAACGGGGGCTTGGGGCGGTAAGCTAATCCGCTTACCTGCTGCCATCATCACAGGTCCGCTGCTCTTTACCGCGATCATCGCCATCGTGACCGGTATTCAAGCACCGCCATTACCTGGTCCATTATTGATTGTCTCTCAGCTTATTTTTGGAGCGTATATCGGGTTAACCATGAAGGTGAGTGACTTCGGTATTTTCAAGAAAATTGGCGGTTTTACCGTAACCAGCAGTATTTTGCTGGTCGGTGCCGCTTTGGCGATCAGCCAGGTGCTTGCCTACTTGACGGGGGCTTCGGCTTCCACTTCGTTTTTGAGTACGGCGCCAGGTGGGATTGCGGAGATGGGTGTAACGGCTAGCATCGTTCACGCGGATCTCTCGATGGTCAGTAGTTATCAGCTGTTTCGGATGTTCTTTATTATGTTATTTGTGCCGCCGTTATTGAAGAAATGGTTGTTGTGGAGAAAAAACAGATCGTCAATGCTTGCTACAGGAAAAGAGGGTAGAGAATCATGAAAAAAGGGGTACTTTACGCAGTGGCCGCCTATCTTTTATGGGGACTATTGCCGCTTTATTGGAAGTTGTTTCAAACGATGCCGGCCTGGGAGATTCTCGCGCACCGAATCCTCTGGTCGTTTGTGTTCGTAGGGGCGCTGTTGACGATTAATAAGCGTTGGAGTCAGCTTAAGCAGGCAGTCTCTGAGCGGAAACAGAAGCTGGCCATCCTTTGTTGTTCTTTGCTGATTAGTTCAAACTGGCTGATCTTCATCTGGGCGGTTAATGCGGGACACGTGATCGAGACCAGTCTCGGTTATTATATCAATCCGTTACTGAATGTCTTGTTTGGGGTGTTCCTTCTGAAGGAGAAACTTCAGATCGGAAAATGGATTTCGATTGGATTCGCCGCCATTGGGGTCGCAATTATTACATTCCAGTACGGCCAGGTTCCTTGGATTGCGATCTCTCTCGCTCTCTCATTCTCGTTGTATGGTCTTGCGAAAAAAATGATCAAGATAGACTCCATGCTGGGTCTTGCTTGGGAGACGATTCTGGTTTCACCGCTGGCTTTGCTTTATCTGATGTTTGTTCAGGTCAAGGGGGAAGCTACTGCTTTTACTCTCCCCTGGTATTCTATCCTGCTTTTATTGCTGTCCGGTGCGGCAACAGCACTGCCGCTCTATTGGTTTGCTCAAGCAACCAAAATCCTGCCATTTACAACGGTTGGCTTCATTCAGTATTTGGCGCCGAGCACGAGTCTGCTGCTCGCCATCTTCATCTTTCATGAGAAATTTACGACACCGGATTTGATTGCTTTTGGATTTATTTGGTGCTCGCTGTTTGTCTTTACCTTCAGCTCCATGAGACAAAAACAGGTCGTCACGGCCAAAGCCGCTTAAATACTACTCTTGAAACGAGAAAAAGAGCTTCCGATGCGAAGCTCTATTTTATGTGCAGTAATATACGATTAACGGGATCGTACCGCATGGGGCTGTAATCGTCTTCGTTAATCTGGACGGGTTGAAACAGCTCATATTGAAACCTGGTAAAGCAAGCGGAAAAAAGGCAAGTGCATAGTTGTTCCAATCCATTGGAAACCTAACCTTACCAGCAACTTGAAGCTAATTCGTCATGATGTACGAAGTAGGGAGGTTCCTATGAGCACCAATCAGGATTTTGAAGAGATTTACGCTTTATACAAAATGCGAGGGGAACAGCAGGCGATTCAGGAGAATGCTCCACAAGTCTCGCAAACGAATCCTACGATGGGACAGTTGACTCAAACCAATGAGCAATTCACAATCACTAACCGTCCAATGCCTGCTAGCCAAGGACAAATGACTCAAAATGAAACGATGGAGAATCAAGAGTATGCGCAAGGCGGGCAAGAACAGATTGTAGCTGTCCGTAAAAACGACGATGGCGATCTCATCGCGTTCAAAACAAGCTCAGGACGGGAGCTGGATTACCTGACTGCGTTAGCGGAGGCCAAGGCAGGGAAGCTGTCTCACGTCGATGTGTTTCACAAATACGGCAGAGACATCCTTCGCAGCGAGCCGGACGGCATCAAAGAAAATAATCTGGACAATCTTCCTCAGTTTTAGCCCAAGATATCGGGCTTTTTTTATATCATTTGTTAAAGAGGATTCCATCTATACGGTGCAATTTGGTAAAATTGGAAGATCACGTTCACGTAACCTATCAGGGTAAAGAAAAAACAGAGGAGAACGTTATGGAAAAAATCCTATCCATCCCGCTCACTTGGCTGATCGGGCTGATTATCATCTTGGGATCGCTTGTGTACGTTACGCTCATCGAACGCTTTTGGGTCGAGGTTCGCCCTGTGGGGATTGCCATCGCCAAGCTTCCTGCCTCAATGGCTGGTTTGCGAATTGTGCTATTCAGCGACGTACATGTAGGCTTTTATTACGAGAATCATCATTTGCGTAAGCTGGTTGATCAGATCAATGAACAAAAGCCAGACGTCATCTGTTTTACGGGAGATTTGCTGGATTCACGGGATGCATTGCCGATGATCCAAGAAGCAAGTCGCGAATTGGCGCGACTTCAGGCTCCTCTCGGGAAATTTGCCGTACTTGGCAATCATGATTACCGTACAGACGCAGACCAGATTGCCAAGCATCTTCAGCTGGGAGGATTCAAGCTGCTCGTCAACCAATCAGACTCGATGGTCCATAACGGTGGACGGTTGAATATCGTTGGAGTTGATGATGCTATAAACGGGAATCCCGATTTGGCAAAAGCCCTACAAGGGGTATCCGAACAAGCGCCGACGATTCTTTTGGTACATGAACCTGATTACGCAGCCATAAGTAGCAAGTTCCCCATTGATCTTCAATTGTCGGGGCATAGTCACGGGGGGCAGGTACGTATACCTTTTGGTGGGCCCGTATTGACCTCCAGATTGGGAAAAAACTACAACGCCGGGGAATACAAGCTGCATAATATGACCATCTATACGACGAGAGGCATTGGAACTACCATTCTTCCCGTCCGTTTCTTTAGTCGCCCGGAGATCACAGTGATCACTCTGCAGCAACAGAAATGACGGAACCAGTTGAACCTTACGCCAAGAGCGATTCTTGGAAAGATTTTGACCGGCTTGATCGGTTATGATGATTCAAAAAATGATTTGCACTTCAAATAATGTGTGCTATAATCCATAACTAGTTGAGAGATTTTTAGTTGAGTGAGAGAAGAGAAGGAGACGAGATAAGATGAGAAAGAGCATGAGTTTATTTGTTTGTACCCTTTTGACCGCATTTGTACTAGGTGGATGTGGTTCCGCCAATGTACAGAATTCCTCGCAAACGACTACCGCGCCAACTTCACAAGCACACAAAGTGAAGTTAGGTCTTACCCAATTCGTACAGCATCCCGCACTTGATTCTGTTCACAAAGGGATTGTGGACGGTTTAGCCGAAGATGGCTTTAAGGATCAAGACAACCTCCAGATTGATTTCCAAAACGCGAACGGCGACATGAACAATACGGTGACCATTGCGCAAAAATTTGCCAGTGATCAAGACGATGCGGTTGTAGCCATTACGACACCATCCGCTCAAGCTGCTGCCAAAGCGGTAACCAATACCCCCGTTATTTTTAGCACGGTAACTGACCCAGTATCTGCACAACTCGTACAATCTATGGACAAACCAGAAGGCAACATTACAGGAACCTCTGACAAAGTGCCTATGGAGAAGCAATTAGAAGTGATTCAACAAATGATGCCATCGATTAAAAAACTAGGCGTATTGTATACGACTTCCGAAGTAAATTCCGGTGTTCAAGTTGATGAGCTGGAAAAAGCGGCAAAAGCCAAAGGCATTCAATTGGTCAAAACCGGAATCAGCAGCCAATCTGAAGTGCAATTAGCGACACAATCCTTGGTGGATCAGGTTGATGCGATTTTGATTCCAATCGATAATACAGTGGTTTCCGCTTTTGATGGAGTCTTGATGGTTGCTGAAAAAGCGAAAAAGCCAGTATTCGCTTCCGATACAGACACTGTGAAACGAGGAGCCGTTGCTACTTACGGTATCGACTACTATCAAATGGGTAAGCAAACTGGTCATATGGTTGCGAAAATCCTGAAAGGCCAAAAAGTGTCCAATACGCCAGTTGAAGTTTGCAAAGAAACCAACCTGTACATCAACGAAACAGCTGCTGCTAAATTCGGATTAACCGTGCCGGATCAATTGCGTAAACAAGCAAAGGAAATTTTTAAATAACATAGATGAACAAGGAGAGCGTAACGGCTCTCCTAATAAAACCCTTTAACGCTTTTATACTTTTAGGCATTAAACTTTAGGGGTTTAAAGTAGAAAGGTTTTGTGATAAAATTCTGACTAGCTGGAATATATAATAAAAAGTATGAAAAGCTAGGGGGACATGAATGTGAAAAAATCGTTTGCAGGAAAATCCAAAAAAGCAATGGTAGCCTCTTTGTTGTTGTCTGCTTCCATGTTATTATTGTCAGCCTGTGGTCAGCAGGGTGGAAGCGCACCTACGACGTCACCAACTCCAGACGCTTCTGGAAGCAAGAAGCCAATCAAAATCGGAGTAGTCCAAATCGTAGAACACCAGGCATTGGACGCGGCTAGAGATGGTTTTATCTCCGAAATGGCCAAGCAGGGTTATGCCAAAGACAAGGATGTTACCTATGATCTGCAATCCGCACAAGGAAACATGGATACTGCAACATCGATTGCACAGAAGTTCTCCGGAGACAAAGTAGATCTGATCTTAGCGATTGCCACGCCAACAGCACAAGCAGCCGCTCAAACTACGAAGGATATTCCCGTTCTCTTTACAGCGGTCACCGACCCAGTTGCTGCAGGGCTCGTCAAATCCATGGATAAACCGGGCGGAAACCTGACAGGAACAACGGATATGAACCCAGTGGAAGAACAACTTTCGCTGATAAAAGAGATAAAGCCTGAAACCAAATCGATCGGAATTATCTACAATTCTGGTGAAGTGAATTCCAAGGTACAGATTGACATGGCGAAGGCCGTTTCTGGCAAACTGGGTATTACGATTCAGGAAGCCGCCATCACCAATCCGACTGAAGTGAAGCAAGCAGCCGAATCGATGATTGGAAAAGTAGACGCGTTCTATGTACCAACGGATAACATGGTAGTTTCGTCTCTCGCCGCTATATTGAAGATAGCCGAAGAACAAAAATTGCCAGTCATCGCTGGCGAAGAAAACTCTGTGAAAAGCGGAGCCATCGCAACCTATGGAATTGACTACACGAAGCTAGGGGAACAAACGGCAGATATGGCTGTGAAAGTATTGAAAGGTGAAGCAAAGCCAGCTGATATGGCCGTTGAAAAACAAAGTAAAATGAAATTGACCGTCAATCCGGCGGCAGCAGCTAAAATGGGTGTAACCTTGCCAAAAGCGATGCTAGATCGTGCGGATGAAGTCATCAAATAACCCAATGAAATCAAGACAACTAGGAGGATACAATGAATCTCGCTTTAAACGGCGCCGTTGAACAAGGGCTGTTATTTGCCATCATGGCCCTCGGAGTCTATTTAACTTTTCGAATTCTAAATTTTCCAGATTTGACCGTTGATGGCAGCTTTGCCTTAGGTGGGGCCATCGGTGCCAAATTGATTATTGCTGGATATAACCCGCTGATAGCAACGGTGATTGCTATGCTGGCTGGAGCTCTTGCTGGCGCTATTACAGGAATATTAACGACGAAGGGGAAGATTAATGGACTCCTCGCCGGAATCTTGACCATGATCGCATTGTATTCCGTTAACCTGCGAATTATGGATCGTGCCAATTTGCCTTTATTGCGGGAAGATACCTTATACACCTATGCTCAAAACTTGCATATACCAGACCTTCGTATTCCTGAATTGCATATACTCGGCCTGGATGTTGGAGGGATCACGATTCTTACGGGTGTTGCCCTTATCTTCTTGGTATTTGTGGCGATTGTGAAGGGTTTGATTGACTGGTTCATGCATACCCAGATTGGGTTAGGACTGCGTGCGACTGGGGATAATCCGGCAATGATTCGGAGCTTCGGGATTAATACGGATTCGACCACCATCATCGGACTTAGCCTGTCTAACGCATTGGTCGCGCTATCCGGTGCTTTAATTGCGCAATATCAAGGGTTTGCGGATGTAGGCATGGGGATCGGAATGATCGTCATTGGTCTTGCTTCGGTCATTGTAGGTGAAGTGATTTTTGGTCACCAATCGTTGTTCCGAGCGACACTTGCCGTCATACTAGGCTCCGTAGTTTATCGTTTGGTCATTGCCTTGGCGCTCCGTGCAGGACTTTCTCCATCCGACATGAAGCTCATTACTGCCGTACTGGTCATTTTCGCATTGACGCTTCCGAATATGGTGAAGGGTGTATGGCGCAAAACGAACAGTGGAATCAAGGGGGGAAAAACTCATGCTTAATATCTCCCAGGTTGGCAAAGTATTTAATGAGGGTACCATTAACGAGAAAGTTGCTTTGAAAGAAATTAATTTGCGGTTGGCTCCCGGAGATTTTGTTACGGTGATCGGGAGCAATGGAGCTGGTAAATCTACTTTGATGAATATGATTTCTGGTGGAATTTTACCGGATCGTGGACAGATTACCATTGATGGTAAGGACGTCACCAAGCTTCGCGAACACCAGAGGGCTGCTTTTATCGGACGGGTATTTCAGGATCCGATGGCGGGGACTGCGCCGAATATGACGATTGAAGAAAATCTCGCAATCGCGTATTCAAGAGGCAAACGTTACACGCTATCATTAGGTGTCAGCAAGGAAAAGCGGAGGTTGTTTCAAGAGAAGCTGGAATTATTGGATCAAGGGCTCGAAAATCGCTTGAAAACAAAGGTAGGCTTCTTGTCAGGAGGCCAGCGTCAAGCCTTAAGTTTGTTAATGGCAACGTTCACGAATCCGAAAATCCTGTTACTTGATGAACACACCGCTGCGCTTGATCCAAAGCGCGCTCAGCTGATTGTCGAACTGACGAAAAAAGTAATTGAGATGAACAAACTAACCACCCTGATGGTGACGCATAACATGGAGCAAGCACTGCACATGGGGAATCGTCTCCTGATGCTCCATAATGGGCAAATCATCTTGGACATTCCGGAAGAACAGAAACGTCAAATGACAACCCAAGACTTGCTGAAAGCATTTGAAACGGCAAGAGGCGGAGAATCGTTCGTAGAGGACAAGATGATTCTGGCTTAAGACCTAATTGAAATCCCCTGGCTCTTTCTTTACATCGAGCTTGGGGATTTCTTCATTTATGACAGCGCCACTTACTGTATTTTGCCAAGATATTTATGTACACTTTAATCAGGAGGCGAATCAAGTGAAAAAGAATTCGAGTGAATTACCGATTCTGTTCTTTATTGACCAACAATCTTTTGAGAATTGGCTTGAAAATAATTATGATTCTTCTCCAGGAATCCGGTTGCAGATCGCTAAGAAAGATTCCGGCGTTGTTTCTGTTTCCTATGAAGAAGCGCTTGAAAGCTCGTTATGTTATGGATGGATCGACAGTCAGAAGGAAAAGTTTGATGACAAAACATGGCTTCAACGATTTACGCCACGTGGGACTAAGAGCATTTGGTCGAAAGTGAATAGAGAAAAAGCGGAGTTTCTCATCTCAAAAGGAAGAATGAAACCATCCGGATTCAAGGCGATTGAAGCTGCCAAACAGAGTGGACAATGGGATAAGGCTTACGAATCGCAAAGTAGTGCCTCTTTGCCTGAGGACTTCGCAATCGAATTGGAGCGTAATGCCAAGGCGAAGGCATTTTATGATACTTTAGATAGGCAGAATAAATATGCAATCCTATTTAGAATACATAACGCAAAAAAACAAGAAACCAGAACGAAACGAATTGAACAGTATATCGCGATGCTAGAAAAAGGTGAAAAAATTTACGATAAAAAGAGTTGAGGAAATAGAAGCTACAATGGGCACCAGAAGGAAGGAGTGTTGGGATCTTGCCAGATGACATTCAATTAACACTACGTAAGATGATCAAGAACTGGGATCAAATGAAGAGGAGCAGCGAAGAGCAAGCGGAAGAGGATGCCAATCTGTTCGAGGATTCTTTCTACGAGTTGATTGAACGGCTTCGTCAATGGATCGAAGGAATGAAAGTGAAGCCAAATACGTTGGAGGATGCGTTGTCTCTGCCTGAGATTGATGAAGTCGTGTCGCAACTGCCATCGGAGTTGTATCTGAACTTTGAGACCGAATTGGACTTGATTATAGAAGGGATAACGAGAAAAGAAGATGCCCAGTACGATTAGAGACAAATTCAATCCAATGAAAGGAATGCAAAATGGACGACCGAGACTGGGAGGCGTAGTACAATATGAACGTTCATCTCTTACTATTTGACGGCTTCGGGGAGATGGTTTCTCTCGCTCCATTTGAAGTATTGAAAAGAGCCAATGAAGTTGGGGCTGATTTTGACATTAAGCTTATTTCGGCAAACGGAACCTTAGATGTGGGGACAGCATACGGGGTGAAGATAAGGGCGGATGAATTGCTTTTGGAGGAGAATCGACCTGATCTCTTGATTGTACCAGGTGGCGGCTGGAACCATAGAGCTATAAAAGGAGCAAGAAAAGAAGCGGAGAAGGGTGACATTCCACGATACATTGGCAGAGTTCATCTAATAGGAACGATTGTAGCCGGTGTATGTACAGGCGGAATGTTACTGGCAGAAGCAGGGATCTTAAAAGGCAAGAAAATCGCGATGCATCACCTCGCAGCCGATGAACTTAAAGATTACGGCGCCGAGATGGCAGGAGCTCGCATTGTAGATGAAGGGTCTATCATCACCGCGAGAGGTGTGACTGCGGGTGTGGATTTAGGTCTGTGGATCGTGGAACGGTTTTATGGACCAACAGTAGCTTCGGCCGTAGAAGTAAGAATGGAGTATGAACGACGTGGAATTGTTATCAGGCGAGAAGGAGATCAGTGATGGAGAGACTCGATATCTTTAATGTAGATAGGATCAAGATTGGAGCTATGGAACGTGCTCAAGTACACGAAAAAGGTTGCTGGCATCAAACGTTTCATTGCTGGTTTGCCCAAATCATTCAAGATGAGATTTATCTCTATATTCAAAAAAGACAAAAAGGGAAGGATACGTTTCCTGAGAAATTTGACATCACAGCAGCAGGTCACTTGATGGAGAATGAAGCCCCAGTCGATGGGATTAGAGAAATCCAAGAGGAATTAGGAGTGGAAGTGGAATGGGATCAGCTCATTTCACTTGGGGTGATAGCCAATGAGATTATCACTGCTGATTTTATCGACAGGGAATTCAGTCATGTTTACCTGTATCAGAGTGAGCATAAGCTAAGTGATTTTAAGCTCCAAGAGGAGGAGGTTTCGGGGATATATCTCGTTTCGTTGGAGCGGCTATTCGAATTACTGGAAGATAAGAGGGACCAAGTAGATGCGGAGGGAATCGAAATCATTGGGAATGAAGCACTTGAGGTTAAAACGGTGCTCACTCTTACAGATTTCGTTCCTCATCAGCAGCACTATTATTGGGAGGTCCTGACTCGAATCAAAGCGAAGCTGTCCCTTCTAATCTAATTGACCAAACTCTTGTATACGTCGCAGGGTATCATCTGTAACAGTAAACTCGGCTTTACCACAGGTTTTGCATACATACATGTTTAATCGAAGCGTTCCTTTGATGAGATCCCCTAATTCTCCCAGGAATAGATTGCTGAAAGCGGAGGAGCGTTGGAGTTCTTGCTCACCAAGGAATAGCATTTCTTGCTGGCAATAGGGACAGTCTAGTTTCTTGACGATGACGTCCTGAAGCCCTGAAGGTTGATCAGAGGATTCTGGTAGCTCCTTTTCAAAATCGATCAGAGCGTTATCGCATGAAGGACAAAATGTATCGGTTTGTGAAATTGGTTGATCACACCAAGGACATTTCATAGGGAGCCTCCTGATTACGAATAGAATAGATGATCTTTTTACTAGAGTTTG
Source organism: Brevibacillus ginsengisoli (assembly GCF_050113715.1). Taxonomy (NCBI): domain Bacteria; kingdom Bacillati; phylum Bacillota; class Bacilli; order Caryophanales; family Paenibacillaceae; genus Brevibacillus; species Brevibacillus ginsengisoli. The sequence goes on along the minus strand of NZ_JBNJQR010000002.1, from coordinate 590,758 downwards.
TCTTTGTGTGTTCAAAGCAACCGAAAGAATACATAATAAATATTATGTAAACAAAAAAACGGTCGGCATTTTAAGCACATCCATGTTCTAATTCGGAGCCGGTAATCATTTGTTTTATTGAGAACTATTCCCTATTGTACATATTCGCCATTCCTCTGGTTTTTCCTGAATGGAAAACGAAAAAAATAGGGTCCCAACATGCGTAATGAGTTAGATTTTGCTGAAAATCAAGTGAAATCGGTTATGCGAAAAGATTCATATTTGTCGCGAACCTGATACAATAATACCGTATAAGTAAGTAGAGAAATATTGGATAGTGACCAAAGGAGAAGAAGAAAAGTGGAAGATGTAATCATTATTGGCGCAGGACCATGTGGGTTGTCTGCCGGGATTGAGTTACGCAAGGCTGGGTTTGATCCGTTGCTGCTTGAAAAGGGACCGATCGTCAATTCTATCTATCAGTACCCAACGTATATGATATTTCACTCCACACCGGAATTGTTAGAGATTGGTGAGATACCTTTTAACACGCCGAATGAAAAACCGACCAGACTCGAAGCCCTTACCTATTACCGGACAGTCGCGACTCGAAATGAGCTTCGAATTCGTCAATATGAACAGGTGGTTGAAGTTAACCAAATCGTAGGAGTTCAGTCTCATGGAAACGAACTTGTCGGTCAGACTGATCACGAGTTTTTTCAGGTGATGACAACAGATCGCCATGGGAAGAGACACACATTGGAGTGTAAGCATCTGGTGATGGCAACAGGGTACTTCGATCATCCCAATCGATTGCAGATTCCAGGGGAGGATTTGCCGAAAGTCTTTTCATATTATAAGGAAGCTCATCCTTTCAGTGGTCAGAAGGTAGCCATCGTTGGCGGGAATAACTCTGCGGTCGATTCGGCGCTTGATTTAGAGCGAGCGGGAGCCGAAGTGACGGTAATCTACCGTGGACCTGAGCTCTCTTCACATGTTAAAGCGTGGACAAGGCCACTCTTCGAAAGTATGGTGAACAAAGGTCGAATCACATTCTATACATCATCGCAAGTAACCGAAATCAACCAAGCCTCTATACAAGTAAATACGCCAGGGGGTATATTGACCTTGGAGAATGATTACGTTTTTACTTTAATCGGCTATCGACCAGATCGAACGATGTTGAATGGACTCGGTGTAGAAACCGACGATACGACGGGAGCGCCACTCTATGACCCTGAGACGATGGAGACGAACGTACACAATCTTTTCATCGCGGGAGTAATTGCGGCTGGGAATCGTGCCAACTCTATTTTTATTGAAAATGGAAGACATCACGGTGCGTTAATTGCAAAGCATATGAAGAAGTAGGAAAAGAACATTTTAACATTGCTTATTTGAAACCCGGCTATCCGGGTTTTTTCTTTTGGCGCGCATTTATTGCGCTAGATTGGAACGAAGTCATTATCTTGTCGTCACTTACGAAAAAGTCATAAATTTTTAAAATAGGACATAAGATTAAGCCAAAAGTTCTGAAAAAATGGGTCCAATTGGACGAGAACTCATGCTTATTCAATGACCAAGCCATGAGTATCCATCTGTCATCCATACAGGCTAAACCTCTCAAGAGGTGATTGTGATGAAGCGTCGCTGGTTGAAATACACGATAGGTGGAGTCTTGCTTTTACTCCTATTCGTGTTGATTGGATCTGTCAGTCTTTACTGGTACCTCGAACCCACGCGTTACTTCTCAAGAAATCCGCATCCTGTACTTGGAGAGCCACATTCTTTTCAAAATGAACAAACGAAGCCGCTACAAGAAGCCGCATCTTCTCCACAAGCTACATCCTCTACACCACAAGAAACTTCGCAGAAACCAGCTCAATCGAAGCCTGATCCTTCTTTTAACGTATTGATCCTTGGGATCGATGAAGCAGAAGCAAGCATTGCCCGTACGGATGTGATCATGTTTGCCCATGTTGATCCAGTGACTAAAAAGGTTTCCTTGCTTTCCATTCCTCGTGATACCAAAGTCAAGATTGATGGGGTGGGGTATACCAAAATTAATCATGCACACGTACTCGGAAACCTTCACGGAGGCAACCACGCTGGAACAACGGCGGCGATCCAATCCGTTACGGAGTTGTTAGATCTACCAGTAAATTATTACGTCAAGGTCAGCTTTCGTAGTTTTGAACATTTTGTCGATCAAATCGGTGGGGTTGATGTCAATCTCCCTTATCAAATCAAAGCCTTTCCTTCAGGAGTTAATCATTTAAACGGTACTCAGGCACTTGAGGTTGCACGCGAAAGGCATTCTCTGCCGAGAGGCGATATGGATCGACAAGTGAGTCAGTCGCTTATTCTCAAATCAATCCTAACGAAGGTACTTGAGCCGAATAATATTCCCCAAATTCCTGAGCTGTACCAAAAAGTGAAGCAAGATATGATTGATACTAATTTCACAGACACTGACCTCTTAAGCTTGTCCCTCCTGTTCAAAGGGTTAACCGGTGAAGGCATACGCTATGATCAGCTTCCTGGAAAGGGAAGTTTTGCTATGGACCCCTTGGTGAAAGCGCAACTCTATTATTGGATTCCCGATACGGAAGCGCTAAAATCCATCGTACAATCATTCAAGACGAATTAGAACACGAACGGAACCACCGAAGGATGAAAAATCCAGTGCGGTGGTTCTTTTTTTCTCTCGTCTTCCATGCCATCATTATAGATGGGGGCGATGAAGGGTGTTTCAGGATTTCAAGCACGTCGGTGATCGGCCGGTCGCGATACAAGTGAAAGAATACGTCAAACGTTTAATCATAAAAGGGGCGCTTCAGGCGGATCAGAAGCTGCCCTCCACACGAGAAATGAGCGGTCTCTTAAAGGTGAGCCGCAATACAATCATTGCAGCCTATGAAGGCCTGGAGGATGACGGATATACGTATGCGATTCCTGGGAAAGGCAGCTATGTGGCCGCTATGGTGGGCCGTTTGGCTGCAAATAACGGAGAAGTTGACGGATCCGCCGTCTGGCAGATCGACTGGAAGTCAAGAATGAACGAGTATGCTGTCTCGGCTGTAGAGTTGGATATGATGAAGCAGGGCATTCGCGCCAAAAAAGGAACCATCTCATTCACGAGCATCGCTCCTGATGAACAGCTGTTTGATCTGGGGGATGTAAGGCGAGCCTTTATGGACCGGATGGCAATCGAAGGACAGGTACTTCTCAACTACGGCTACGCTAAAGGCTACAAGCCGTTGATCAATTACCTGATGCGTTACATGGAGAATAAGGGCGTCGATATAAGCGGCAAGGATATATTGATTACAAGCGGGTTTACAGAAGGCTTTGACATTGTGCTGTCTGCACTACGCCCTTCTGCGCAACGCGGAGCGGCAATTTGTGAAAATCCGACCCATCATACAGCGATCAAAAATTTGAAGCTGCATGGATTTGAGATTACCGGCATTCCGATGGAGCGTGACGGTATTGATGTGGATCAGCTTGAAGCGGTATTACAGAAGCAGACAAACAGCTTCGACCTGGCCTATTTGACACCTTCCTATCATAATCCTACAGGCATTGTCATGTCGCCGGCGAAGCGCAGCGCCGTTATGAAATTAATGACGCGCTATCAGATTCCGGTGATCGAGGATGGATTCAATGAGGAGCTGCGTTACTCGGGAGCGCATATTGCGCCATTAATCGCGACAGCAGGGCAAGGGAACGGTGTAATCTATATTGGCAGCTTCTCCAAGGTGCTGTTCCCAGGCTTGCGAGTGGGCTGGGTGCTTGGAGACCGGGCGCTGATCGACAATCTGGAAAGCATTAAGCGTGCTCGCACCATTCATACATCAACAATCGATCAATCGATATTATATCAATATTTGCTCAATGGAAATTTCGATAAATATGTAAAAAAAGCGCGTGTGGAATATAAGCGCAAATATGAGCTGACGAAGGCAATGTGTGAAGAATATCTGCCTGAGGCGAACCTGTCTGGCGACGGGGGCTTGCATTTGTTTCTTACTTTCCCGTCAGGCGTAAATACAAGCCAACTGCTAGAAGCTTGCGTAGAGCAGGGTGTAATTTTTACACCGGGAGACAAGTTCTTTACTCAAGAAGGCGAAGGGACGAATACATTGCGGCTCGGTTTTTCACGAGTAACAGATGAAAATATCGAGCGAGGGATTCAGATAATCGGCAAACAGGCGCGTAGCTTTCTTGAGGGATAACAATCCGTAAACACACAACAATTTGTAAGAAAAATGAGGTGTCATGATGAAGATTGGCGTAGTAATGGGTGGTATTTCCTCTGAGCGTGAGGTTTCGCTCAAGACAGGTCAAGAGATGATCAATCATTTGGATCGCAGTCGCTATGAGGTGGTTCCAATTGTGATCGAGCAACGAACGGATTTAATCCCACAGGTCCAGCAGGCAGGCATCGATGTCGCTCTATTGGCGCTGCATGGTCAATATGGAGAGGATGGAACGGTGCAGGGAACGCTGGAGACACTGGGCATTCCCTATACAGGCAGCGGTGTCTTGGCGAGCAGTCTTTGCATGAATAAGCAGCTGTCCAAGTTGCTTGTGAAGGCAGGGGGCGTGCAAACACCTGCAGGCCTCTGCTGGCAGGGAATGGACGATTATGATCCGCAGGCGGTGGAGCAGCTGGGTTATCCAGTTATTGTGAAGCCGAATATGGGGGGATCCAGCATCGGCATCCAGCTAGTGCATAATGAGACGGAGCTGCTACCGGCTGTTCAGGAGGCTTTCAATTTGGATCAGGCGATCTTGATTGAAACCTATCTAAAAGGGACGGAGCTTACCTGCTCGATTGTGGATGGAGAGGTATTACCGATTATCGGGATTCGCTCTGTGCATTCGGAGTGGTTCGACTACAAAGCGAAATATGAGACCGGTGGCGCCGAGGAGAAGGTGATCCAGCTTCCACCCGTTACCCTGCAGCGTGTGCGCAAGGCGGCGCTTGCCAGCTACCGGCTGTTGCAGTGCAAGGTCTATGCAAGGGTCGATATGATATTGTGTCAGGATGTACCTTACGTGCTGGAAGTAAACACCTTACCAGGAATGACGACCAACAGCCTGCTTCCGAAGAGCGCAGCTGCAGCAGGTATGAGCTTTACACAGCTACTGGACCGTATTATTACTACCTCAATCCATGAGCGGAAACAGGAATGGGGGATGGTGCAAAATGTTTAGTCAAGAGGGCACAGGTCAGTTTTTATCCTCGCGTGTTCGGAATATTGTGCCATCAGGAATTCGAGCTTTTTTTGATCTGAATACAGCAGGCAAAGATACAATTGCCCTTGGAGTCGGAGAGCCAGATTTCGTTACACCGGAAAAGGTACGAGAAGCATGCACCCAGGCATTGCGTGAGGGGCGAACGAAATATACCTCAAATGCCGGCTTGATGGAGCTGCGGGAGGAGCTTTCGACTTATTTTTCCAGTAGCTTTGATCTTTCCTACGACCCCGAGCAGGAAATCATCGTGACGGTGGGGAGCAGTGAAGCCGTCGACCTGGCGCTGCGAGCAGTGATCAATCCGGGTGATGAGGTGTTGATTCCGGCGCCAAGCTATATTGCCTATGAACCGATTACCCAACTACATGGTGGTAAAGTCGTGGAGGTGTCGGCTACAGCAGAGGAGCAGTTCAAGCTGACTCCGCAAGCGTTGCAAGCGGTGATTACGCCTCGTTCAAAGGTTTTGATGATTAATTATCCGAGTAATCCGACCGGAACAGTTATGACAGAGCAGGACTGGTTGCCGATTTTAGAGATCATTATCAAACATAATTTGGTTGTCATTTCGGATGAAGTTTATGCCGAGCTAACTTATGGGAGAAAGCATGTCAGTATCGCCTCCTTGCCGGGCATGAAGGAGCGTACGATTGTTATCAGTGGCTTTTCCAAAGCGTTTGCGATGACTGGCTGGCGGGTAGGCTACGCTTGCGGCCCGCGCGAGTTGATAGCCGGCATGCTGAAAATCCACCAGTACACAGCCATGTGCGCCCCTACCATCGCACAGATCGCCGCACTCGAATCATTGCGTCATGGCTTGGCAGCCAAAGATGAAATGATGGCAAGCTACAATGAACGCCGTAAGCTGTTTGTAGCCGGCTTGAATGCAATCGGGCTGGCCTGTCACGAGCCAGAAGGGGCTTTCTATGCCTTCCCTTCAATTGCTTCTACGGGCCTGTCATCTGAGCAGTTCGCACTTCGGCTGCTGGAGGAAGCGAAGGTAGCAGTCGTGCCGGGACATGTATTCGGATCGGGTGGAGAGGGCTTTATTCGCTGCTCATATGCAACCTCCCTCGTTGATTTGGAGAAGGCGCTGGAGCGGATGGGAAGGTTTATGCAGGTGTTGCAACCGGTTTAACTTGTTGACGTTTTCTTAACTTAAAAGGAAAGAGAATGCCTTTCCGCAACATCGGAAGGACATTCTCTTATTGTGTGATCCATCAGCCCGTCACCCCGACAATTCGCACTCGGTTAATCCGTTATCATGATCGAAGGAGTAGCCGTACGCACTAAAATAATAGCATCAAAAGCTTTCGCTGGAATCATCTGTAAAGTATACATCTTTTCAATTTTTCCATACCATCCACTAAAGACTGCGCCTATTGCGCTGATGGGCTGAACGCTATTCAGATATGCGGTGAAATTTTGATCATGTCTTGCCTTTGCAAAGTCTAGAAATCCATCCTTCATGTTTGTTTGTGCAAACAGAACCGCTAACCGATCGTTCCCGCTATTTTTTACATAAAACTCTTTTCGCTCGTTGGTAGTGGCGTCATTCGCAATGAAGGTACTTTCATAGAATTCACTTCCTATCGCGAAATATTGGTCACCGAAGGTTTTTGCAAGATACGCTCCCATGCAGGTTGTCATTCCCATGGATGTAGAAGTTTTTTCAATGTGTCCATTATGTCCTGTTATGAATATGTTTTTGCGACCGGAATATTTCTTTTCATAGGATAAAATCCACTTCACTTTTTCAGCCATAAAGTAATCACGGGTATTGTTATAGTTCGCATTGGTACCGCGCAGTGTAGCGTTTTGCATGATAGCCTCGGCATAGGCTAGAGCCAACTCATATTCTTTCTCAGAGCTTTTTGCGGTATATACGGATTTGTTATCTTTCATCCGCTCCATCAATTTTTTAATATGGGTGAGCCCATCTGCTACGGTAGCCTGCTTCTGATCATAGACCGTTTTATCATTCAGATTTGTAAGCGCAATCCCATACGTGGAGGCCAGTGTCGGATCAACCTTCTTTAAATAGGAGAATAGCCCGCTTTTGTTATTGTCATAGCGTTGCATGTCAAAACCATAAAAATGGATTTTATCTTTCGCATCCCGCTGCTCATTAAAGGAGCGCATCCAAGAGAGTAGGGCAGCCATTTCTTGCGTATTATAAATCGCAAATCCGATTGCTTTAGCGGCATCCTGCGCAGTTCCACTGCCTCCTAAAATGTATTCATTGACCTTTTGACCGCCGCCGAAATCGCCTTCGATGGCAAATACGCGATATCCTTGTTTCTCCACCAAATACTTAAAAATATCTGACTTTAGCATTGCGAATTGCTTGTTACCATGTGTAGCTTCTCCAAATCCGATGATGGTTTTCGAAGGAAGTACCATTTTTGAAACAGGAACAAGGTTAGATTTCAATGACTGTTGTAACGTGTTGGGTGATATAGATTGGAAACCCGTCAATACACTCATCATGACCAACAGGCTTATTGCGATCAGGAGACTTTTCTTCATATCGTTCTCTCTTTCTTGAGCTGCTCATTCGTTTTAAATAGGATGTAAGGTGACAACCGCATATATCGTCTTCCCACTCGGATTGATAAAAACGTACGACACTCATGTTGTGGTTATTATTACCATGTAAACTATTATACTTCTTTCTGTTGTCGTTTAACTACATTGAATTAATTTATTCCCAGGGCACTGATTCATGTAATGATTACAGCAGAATAATGAAAATGGTTGCTCATTAATCCTTGAATAATTGTTCTTGAGGAAAAGAGCCTGCACATCCTAGTGTAGGCTCTTATTATTGACGATTATTTTTGTTCAGACCTGTTCAATCAACTATACAACTTAGGCTACCACCTAAAAAATAGGTAGCCTACTGTGTTAAGGAGTAGTTTAATAATGCATCCCGAAAAGTATTAAAATACTAATTACTATCAAACAGCATCCTTTAATCCTTCTGAAAATCAAAACACTTCTAGGGGTGGAATTTGCATCGTTATTACCTTGTTCCCATAGGTTCCGTAAACGTACGTACTTTGGGAAAAATATGTAAATACCTCCGAAAATAAAACAGATAATAGATAATCCAATCTTTCCTAGTTCCATCTATGTAGTCCTCCGCTGAAATGAATAGTAAATACTAATTAGCTATACGAAATATAGAGAAACTAGTTTCAAGACAAATACGAAGGGGGGATGGTAAACAGAAAAAATTGCCTTTTGAGACAGCTCCCTTTTATTTTTGAGTAAAGAGGAATCAGAATTTTAGTTCAGTATCAATTAACTTCAAATAACGTGCATTGACTCTACATATTGTAGTCAAATCCTATCCATCTTGTGGTAAGATAATTTGAGACAATTTGGTTATCTAGGAGGATATTAGTTGAAAAAATATACTCAATTTATTCTTATGTTATTGTTGATTTTCTCCTTAAATGGACATTCTTTTGCAGAAAACCCTGAACCAAAACCTATTCAAGTAAATTTAATTGGTCTTCCAAAATCTTTAAAACTAAATGTTGGCGATAAGGTGACATTACAAGCCATAACTCAGAGGTGTACATTTTTTGCTAAAGACAAATGGTCAGGGGCAGCTACAAAAGAAAAGACACAGTTAATAGGGGATTATTATTATTCCAATGCTAAACTGGACACTAGTAAGCCTGGAATAATTAAATTTTCTTATCAAATACTGATGAAAGATTCTAAAGGGGTACTCCAATACCGTGGACTATTAGAACAAGAGATTGAAGTGATTGCACCAGAAATACCAGAAATACCAAAAAAGATTGATGTGGAGATTTTACCTGCTAATTATCATATAAGATTAAAAGATGGTGGTAATGCATATCTAATTGCAAGATTCCCTAAACAAAAAGCTGACTTCGGATTGAGCTCTGGTTGGTCAAACAATGTACAGGCGCTTTATGGTAATATGCCATTTGACAACAACTACATATACGAAGCTGCAGTATTCAAGGCTAAAAAAACTGGAGTCTATCAGATCAGTTATGCTATTTACCTAGTTGATAAAAAGTTAGGGGAATCTACTATTCAAATTGTCGTAGATGAATAAGAATTAAAGAAAATAATACGGTGAAGTCGCTCCCACGAGCGGCTTTTTATTTTTCTCAGTTTAGGGAAAGGGGGAGGATTATGCCTATAGTTACCTTTTTCACTACATCTCAGTACTATTCCATCCATCGGAGAACAAAACCCAATTTTTACAAGTGCTTCACCTATGGTAGTGGTTGCCTCATCAAGTTTGATTAGTAATTCGTGGGTACTAACGTTAAGCTCATGGATAACTCCAACTACAGCATGGTGTTAATCCAATAGTAAAGGAATGGAAAAATTGGTGAATAGTACAGAAGGCAACTATTTACTTTAATAGTTGAGGAGGAAAACCCATACGAAATAAAGCTAAACGAATATGAAAAGTTAACAAAGCCCGATTCATAAATTTGCTTATTAAAAAACACCACATAAAGTGGCGAAAGTTTAATGTTTTAGTACTGAGATGGCGTGACGAACCTTCTGAGCAAATTGGATCGGATCGTCGATTGATTCAAAGTGTATATACATGATACCAGGGTTGTTAAAAAGCCAGTGATTGTGAAGTGCGGTAGTTAGCGCTGAACGAGAATGACGTCCAAAAATTGTTACAGGAATATTTCTAACGGTCATTAAGGTGCATACACCATTAATCACCTGTGGTGGAATCCCAAGGATGTCACCAAATTGCTTGCAAAGTGGATCTTTAGCCATCGAAATTATCTCTTCAAAAAGTTTTTAATACAGTGTACTTTTGTGGAGATGAAAATGCCCTAGGTGAAAGCCTATTTTTTTTGTTGAACCAGTGGTGATTCTATTTACACTTCAATTGATAAAAGATATGTCTGTATGTCTCGGTTTCTATGATTGATAAATACCTTTTCTAGATTCATGCCAATTTTTAGTGCAACATTTTTTGATCTGGAATGATTAATTGGCATGTTAGCACAAAGGCGTTCTAACTTTAATTGTTCAAAAGCATAATTCTTACAAGCGTTAGCGGCTTCGAAAGCATATCCACGGTTCCAATAGTTATGATCAATGATATATCCTAAATCATTTTCCATTGTGCCGTTGAGATCAGATCGCGTGATTCCGCAATCACCAATTAATTCACCGCTTTCCTTCAGTATAACTGCCCATCGGCCAAAACCAAGCTCCTGATAGTTTGATAAGTTTCTTTTGATCCAACTAGAAACCAGTTCGTAGCTAAAAGGGGATGGCCAGAAACCCATGGTGATAGGGTCAGACAGAATTCGGAATAGACTATCAATGTCGTCTTCTGTATAGCGCCTAAAAATTAACCTATTTGTTTCAATAATTTTGGTCAAAGTCAGCAACCCTTTCTTTGGGAGTTTTTACTCCGCACACGATTTGATAAACGAGAAGGTTTAAGCGTAATAAAAAAATATGCCAATGTTTTATCTGATATTAGCACAAACCGAAGAAAAAAAACCTCTAAGGAAGTGGGACTTAGAGGGGGCTAGGAAAAGTAATAGATTTTCTTGTTGACAATGTTATGCGTTAACGAGCTCAGGGGTCTGCATATGAAGTGGGGGTGGAACTAATGTGGGTCCTCCTAATTTTTCATTTTGACCCATAGATATGGTTTGTCTCAGAAGAAAACGTTATGAAGGAAATATTACACAACATTATTTGTGTAATCAGGGGAAAGACGTTAACCCAAAATGCTGTCTCAATAGGTCTATAAATCTGGTGTCGTCAATTTCTTCTTTTGTAACGATTCCGTTATCCCATTGCGTGAATGAGGCATTGGTTAAGGTACTATTTCCCTTAGTTGTTAGCTTGGTGATGAGTGGATGCTTGTTGAATGGCGAACTATCGTGGCTAGTGATAATGGTCTGAATCTCATTCAATTCCGTAATATTCATTGTGGGTTTCTTCGTGTAAAAGGCATATCCAGTTCTCCAGTCTGTATCCTTGTGTTTTAATTTGATTTCAAGTGCGTAATCCCCATATTCACAATCCACTTTTCCGATCCGAAATTCTCCATTCCAAGAGGTGACGGTTTCTCCTGTAAGCGGTACAGGCTTTAATGGCAAATTTCCTCCAAAGCCCGTATCGACCAAGTACGTTTGTTCCTGGTGGGTGACAAGTATGGTTACATGAGTTCTTCCCGTGTTTTGGTACGTTTGAGCGGCATGATCGTAAACAACCCCGCTTGCTAGAACTGCGTCAAAGCCATTTTCAACTAAAAAGAAATAGAGCATCGAATTTAATTCGTAACAAAGTCCACCTTCGTTATTGAGAAGTAGTTTGTTTAGTAAATGTTCTTTGGAAATTTCTTGTGTTTTATTTTGAATAATCCCTAAATTTTCAAAGGGGATGGCTAGTGCTGTTTTTTCAAGAACATGGTCCAACGTCTCAAATGTAATCTTTTCGTTTTCTGAAATCCCGATTCGGGTACGAAATAAAACATTCAGCTCACTCATACATTACCTCCCAATTTAGCAGTTTTATGGATGCTGACCAAGTTCTTGATTGAGATAGTGGTACAGCTTCGAACTAGCTAGTTTTAATGGATATTCCGATGCTTTACAGAGTAGTCCGAGTGTCATGTCGACAAGACTGCCGCTCATCGGCCGGACGGTTGTGCCCGTAACCGATGGATTCAAAACAATTCTCGGTACTAGAGCGATCCCCAATCCGCATTCGACATAGTATTTTAACGCTGTCATACTCCCAATCTCCATCGTATGCACTTGGATTTTCCCCGATTCCTGTATGAGCATCTCAAGTTTTTTTCGATAGGGACACGTGGTTGAAGTAATAAGCAGACGGTGTCCGTCGAAATCATCGGGGTCAATCACCGCCTTATTGGTAAGAGGGTGATCCTCTGGCATTAATACAACAAACTCTTCCTTAAAGAGTGGCTCAAAATAAAGCTCTGAATCTAAATCCGGGGCCGAGCACAAAGCCAAATCAAGGTTTCCATTCAGAAGACGTTCGCTTAATGTATGCGTGTTTGCAATCTCCACAGAAAGCTGAATTCTTGGGTAATCACTCACAAAACTTTTTAACAATTGCGGCAAACGAAAACTTGCGGCCGGCTCTGTCACCCCCAGACGGACATGTCCCGATTCTCCATTTTGCATATCCGAGAGGTTTCTTTCCATTTGATCCATTCTTTTGACGATTTCCAAGCTTTGCTCATAAAAGACTCTTCCAGCTTCCGTTAACCGAACTTGTTTGCCTCGTTCGAGCAGTTGAACACCCAGGTCAGATTCAAGTTTTTGAATTTGCATGGTGACAGTGGATTGCGCATAATTCATTTCTTCTGCAGCTCGGATAAAGCTCCCGTATTTGACGATCCAATGAAAGGTTTTTAATGTTTTGGTATCCATAGTAGAACCTCTATTCCTGTATTCATAATTATTGAACTTGAAGTTCGTTTAATTCAATTATACAAATACTCTAGAAAGATTTACAATCAAACCATAATTCTAAATGGGAGAGGATCTTATGGAATTGTTGAACAAAGTAGCTCTGGTTACAGGCGGCGGTACGGGAATAGGCAGGGCAACATGTCTAGCACTTGCCGAAAGAGGGGTAGTCGTAGCAGTAAACTACTCACGGTCGAAACTCGATGCACAAGAAACAGTGCAGCTCATTCATAACGCTGGGGGACGCGCTATCGCGATTCAAGCGGATGTTTCGCAAGACAAGGAAGTCCGGGCGATGGTGGAACAAATAACGGAGTCATTCGGAACCATTGATTTGCTCGTGAATAACGCCAGCATCACGCATCATATCCCGATGGATGATCTGGAAGGTGCAACGGAGGAGATTTGGGACGAATTGTTTGATGTGAATGTCAAAGGGATGTTTTATACGGCTCGGGCCGTCGCTCCGTACATGAAAAAGAATAAACAAGGCGCAATCGTCAATCTCGGCAGCATCGCGGGACAAACGGGATTAGGTTCCTCGCTTCCATACGCAGTATCCAAAGCGGCGGTACATGCTCTTACGAAATCATTGGCTCGTGCTTTGGCGCCGTACATCAGGGTAAACTGCGTCGTACCGGGTGCGGTAGAGACAAGATGGTGGGCTGGTAGGGAAGAACAAATGAAACGACTAGCTCCCAATCTTTTGCTGCAACGTATTTCCACGCCCGAGGATATTGCTCAATTAATCTGTGCAGCTTTGGAACAAGAAGCGATGACGGGACAGATTATAACGGTAGATAGTGGTCAAACTTTATAAATACCTCTTTGATTAACTGTAACCTCACTTTTCAGTTTTCTGTTTTTTAGGAAATGGTTTACAATAATACGAGCAGGGCTTTAACATCCACAAGCTGGAGGAGAAACATGGAGTGGTCGTTACAGTTAATCAAGGGATTTCAAAAGAATGAACCATTACGAAAAAGCTTTAATGAGTTGGCAGAAGGGATTTTTGGCCTTAACTTTGAACAGTGGTACCAACAAGGCTACTGGACAGACAAGTATGTGCCCTATTCGTTTGTGTTGAACGACCAGATTATTGCGAATGTATCGGTAAATAAGCTAAATCTTGTGGTAAATCATGAGCGAAAAGCAACGATTCAAATCGGCACAGTCATGACGCATCCAGACTACCGGATTCAGGGACTTTCTGCCAGACTGATGAATCAAGTGCTTGAGGATTATGAGGGAAAATACGATCTGATGTATTTGTTTGCCAATCGATCTGTATTGGAGTTTTATCCGAAATTTGGATTTTACAGCATGGATGAGACACAATTCAGCATGAAAGTGAATGGGGAAGGGAATCGGGAGAAAAGCATACGAAAACTTGATGTTCAGAAACCGGATGATCTGCGTTTTATCTATGACAGAGCAGGGCAAAGAGTGTCGGTTTCGCGCATGTTTGGAACTATTGACGCTGCGGAGCTTCTGATGTTCTATGTGACGTATGTTTTTCCACAAGATATCTACTATCTGGAGCATGATGATGTCATCGTCATTTGTAAACACGATAGCCACGAACTCCATCTGTATGACGTGATTTCAAGGACACTTGTGGATTTGAATCGGATCATCAACGAACTCATGACGAAAGAGACCACTGAGGTGATCTTTCACTTTACACCTGATGACCAGTCATTACCGTTGATAAGAGCGACTTACAAGGGAAATGACAACGTACTCTTTGTGAAGCACCAAGGAGCGTTCCACTTCCCAGAACATTTCAAACATCCGCTCACTTCACAAGCCTAGACATCCATTCTTCTTTTAAAATGGAGTAGATCTTAGTGCTTCGCTGTGAGCCTTTTAGAAAGCAATCTTTTCTTAACGTTCCTTCATAGACCATGCCGAGCTTCTCCAGCATTTTATAGGAAGCTGGGTTGTTACTATCTACTCGGGCCTCAATCCGAACCAAGTCTTTGGTCGAAAAACTATAATCGATAACCTTCTGCAGCGCTTCCACGACATACCCTTTGCGCCAAAAGTCTTTATGGATAATCACGCCGAGTGAAGCCGAATGATTCGCAGGATCTTCAGCATAGAGACCCAGGTTGCCAAAAACGCGGTTCTCTTCTTTGCTATAGACAGACCAAACGGATGCTTTTTCGGCTTCGTTATTCGCCATAAGTTTCTCCAGATAGGCAGTAGTATCCGCTATGGCGTGATGTTTGGGGATGGGAACGTATTGAATGGTTTCTTCGTCTGAAAAGATTTCAAAAAGCGCTGGCGCATGCTCTAACAAAATCGGTTGGAGCTCAAGACGCTCTGTTTCTAACGTGGGATATTTCATATTTGCCCCCTTACGACGCGAACGGATACCACCTATGATACAACGGATAAATAAAATGGAGAAGAAAATAAAAAACCTCCACAACAATGAAGTGGAGGTACAACTTATACTGTGCTAAACCTGAACTTTGGTAATGACTTCGGAAGCATGTTTTTCATCGGGCGTCGGAAGCATCTGAAACTGATGGCGACGCTCAATTTCTTCTTCGTCTAACGATGAATTGGTATTGACTTTTACCTGCTTATCATAGGGTTTTCCGCCTTGTTTACCGCGTTCCTCCATGATTTGTCACCTCCTTGACACGGTTAATGTGTTCAAGAAAGAGACTCCTCATTCGTTCT
Source organism: Brevibacillus ginsengisoli (assembly GCF_050113715.1). Lineage (NCBI taxonomy): Bacteria > Bacillati > Bacillota > Bacilli > Caryophanales > Paenibacillaceae > Brevibacillus > Brevibacillus ginsengisoli. The sequence goes on along the minus strand of NZ_JBNJQR010000002.1, from coordinate 575,339 downwards.
TACTCCTCTCAGATTGCGATTCTTTATACATCTGATGAACCCAGATCGCAGCAAAAAGCCAGAATCCGCTCGCAATATATCCCCCCAGAACATCGCTCGGGTAGTGCACACCCAGATAAATGCGGCTGACTCCGATTAGGATAATCATCGCTGTGCTTAGGAAAACGAGAATTCCGCGCTCCGCATGTGAATCGATATGCCGCCATAACAAATACGTCAGAATTCCGTAGAACGCCGCCGCCTCCATGGAGTGTCCGCTTGGAAAGCTAAAGCCTCCAGCCTCCACAAGCTGATGAAGGCTTGGTCGATTGCGGTGAAAAAGGCTTTTCAGCACTTGATTCATAATTCCTGAGCCGGCAACGACGGCAATGAATAACACAAGCTCAGAACGGTGTTTCAAAAACTTGTATTGATAAAAGAGAACAAAAAGGGAAAGCAAGACCACCATTAGTCCAGAACCAATAAAAGAGAACATCTCCATGACACTGGTCAGCGTGGGAGTTTCAAAAGATTGGATAAACGAACTAATCGTACTGTCGAATTGAGCTATTCGATGAGCACTGATTAGGTAGGCAATCAATCCAAAAGCAATCGCGCAAAGCAAACTTAGGATAAATGCTCGAGTTAGTTGCAGTTTGAAATTCATGTAGTCACCTCAAATTATGTTTAAAGCCCGATCATGAAGAGGGCAGCGATTATTGCTAAAACACCACTGACACTAAACGCGACAGTAGGACCAAAAGCTTGCCAGAGAAAACCAGCTAATATACTTGCTGGTAATGCAGCCAGTCCGGTAAAGGCATTATACGTTCCCATGGCCGTTCCTCTTTGTCCTTCAGGTATAATATCAGCAATGTATGCTTTTTGAATTCCTTCAGTGGCTGCGTAATAAAATCCGTAAAGGACAAACAACACCCAAATCGAAAGGATATTGTTTATAAAGCCAAATCCAAAATAGATAGCAGCGAATATCAAATAGCCAGCAACAATGACTGGTTTGCGGCCGATGCGATCTGACAGTATTCCAGTAGGTACGGAAAAAATACTGGCAACCAGGTTGAACATGAGATACGCAAGCGGAATGAGGGCTGTTTCCATCCCGATATTTTGTGCTCGTAAAATTAAAAACGCATCCGAAAAATTAGCGATCGCAAACACTGTGGAGACAAGTGTAAACCATATAAACCGCCGATTCAGATTTTTAAAGCTAATCTTTGGAAGTGTTTTTTTGTTTTCCACCGGTGATTCTTCTCGTTTTTCTTTTACAAAGAAAAAGAGAAGAAGAATAGCGATCGCACCTGGAATGGCGGATGCCCAGAACACGGTTTGATAACTGCCTTGAAGAGATGAGAGAATCCAATAGGCTACAAGTGGACCAAGGGCTGCACCCAACGTATCCATGGAACGCCGAAAACCAAAAGCTTTTCCTCGTTCCTCTTTGGTTGTTACGTCCGCCAAAAGAGCATCCCGAGGAGCAGTACGAATCCCTTTGCCGAAACGGTCCGCAAAACGTATCGTCAGAATCTGTCCAGCAGTGGAACTCAGAGCGAAGAAAGGTTTGATTAGGTTAGATAATCCATATCCAGCGATCATTAAAGGTTTGCGTTTCCCCGTTTGATCAGAAATCCAACCGGAAAATAGCTTTAAGACACTGGCTGTACTTTCTGCGATTCCCTCAATGATGCCAACAGTAGAAACCTGCACATGCAGCACGGTTGTCAGATACAAGGGGAGAATAGGTACAATCATTTGACTAGATAGATCCGTGAAAAAACTGACTAAACCTATGATAAAAATAATGGAATTCACTCGAAAGAATTTCATTTCCTCTATGCACCTTGTCTTCTTTTCTTCAGGTACGAAATGCACAAATACCCAAGCAAAATCGCAACTGCAACAATCACAATGATGTTGCTGTAAGGAGCTGCCGCTTCATTGATTTTGTCCCAATTCTTTCCGAGCTGAGTTCCCAGGTAGATGAAAAGAATAGACCATGGGATCGTGGCAAGCAACGTGTAAATCGTAAACTTCATAAAGGACATTTTGGAAATCCCGGCAGGAATAGAGATCGCATGCCTTACTACAGGAACAAAGCGAGCTGTAAAAATGACGACTGTCCCATATTTTTCGAACCATCTTTGCGCAAGGTCGATGTGATGTTTTCGAATGAACAGGTATTTTCCATACTTTTCAAGGAAAGGTCTCCCGCCGAAATAACCAATCCAATACAAAAATAGTTGAGCAATCGTTCCGCCAATCGCCCCTGCAACCACGGCGCCTGCAAAGGTGATCGTTCCTTGTGAAACCATAAAGCCGCCGTAGGATAAAACGATCTCGCTTGGAATAACCTCTACCATAAGTCCAAGCATGATTCCAGCATATCCAAAACTACCGAGGTAAGTTAAAACCCCTAAAACAAAGTCTTTCATGATCTCCTCCTTATATCCACTCCATTAAATGACTGAGATTGCGTTCAATAAGTTCAAGAACGTGAATGTTTCTGTGTCTCCCATAACCTAATGGTGATCATACCGAGTGAGGCCCAAACGATTCCGACTAGCAATAACCCTCCGAGAAAAGGGAAATTGATTCCACCCGTAATCAGAGCTGCGCCGCCCAGGACATTAATCCACGAAGGACGTTCAAAGCTTCCAGGCAGATAGTCCCCAATGATCTGACTGAGCACCGTTAAACCAACGATCACAACCAAAGCTACTCCAAGCACAAGAAGTAGGGCAACAGGAATCCCAATCACGGTAATGCATAAGAGAAGGGTCAAGGCCACAATCAGCAAACTAATGAGAAACCCGATTGCCATTAATCTTCCAGGTGAACGACGAAGGATCATAGAGAGTGAATCTAGTCTGTTTTTGGCGATGGTCGAAGTCATTACTGGTAAAATCAATAGCAGGATACTAAAGGCTAGTTGCACAAACCAGACTCCAACAACAAGAACCCCACCGAGCAACAGACTGTTCAGGGTCGCGTCATTCACCGCGATATGTAGGATGTTGTCGGTTACTTGCGCGCCAGGTGCTTGTGTGATGTTTCCACCAATGACCAGCACAAGACCCATGATGTGAGCGGAATCTTGGATGTCCAAATTCCCGTTCATCACAATAACAGAGTCCCGGACAGTACCAGCTACAGTCGCATTCCCGCCGAACTCGACTAAGTTCTCGACTACCTGATGAGTGGAGACAACTGTATCTCGATGTTGAATAATGGTTTGCTCTGCCGCGTAGGCAGGCGCAATCGGAACAAGAATCAAGCAAGCAAGAAATAAGACAAATAAATGTCTGACGTATCTCATCGTATCCTCCTAGGTAATTTCCTTCAATAGTAAAAGTCGTCTTAACGACCAAATCGAGAAGACCACAAGAACAACGGAAAAAGCGGAAATGGCGGTAATCACAGTCGGAATGGATGAAATAATAACCGTTGCAAGATGCAAAAGACTGCCAAATATCGTGACGACGGAAGAAAAGACACCCATTCCAATAAGAAGGATAGGAAGCAAAACCAAAAGTGACAGGGACGCTAGTGAAGCAATCGCGACTAAACCGATTGGAGATGACGTCGCTTTGTTCAGATGAGCCATCACTTGCAGCTCTAGATCCTCCGGTATCTCAATCTCTTGATAGGTCGAGATGATGTAATTTCTCATACTTGATAATTCATAGAGGAAAACTTGGCATTCTTCACATGTCTTCAAATGGGATTCCACCCAAATACGCTCTTCATGTGACAGTTCATTATCAAGATAAGAAGAAAGTAATTCTTGCACATGATTGTCCATGTTGCATTCCCCCTACATTGAAAGCTCATCTCGTAACGCCATTCGCGCGGAATAGATACGAGATTTGACAGTCCCAACTGGAATCTTTAAAATCTCCGAGATTTCATCATAAGTAAATCCCTTTATTTCTCGAAGGATAATCACTTCCCGATGCTCAAAGGAAAGTTTTTGCATGGCTTCTTGAATAGTGATTCGCATTTGCATGGAGTCTGTCGTGTCAGAAAGGGTCGTCGTCTCTTCAATCCTGTCACTGGTGACCACCACGTTTTCTTTCTTTCTTTTTTGAAGGCGATCATAGCACAAGTTAGAAACGATGCGGGTCAACCAAGAAGAGAAGGCGTATTCACTCTCTAGCTTTTTCAGTGACTGATACGTTCTGATAAAAGCTTCTTGGGTCACATCCTTCGCTTCTTCCCGATCATTCAGCATGGCAAATGCTTGTTGAAACACTTGTGTTTTGCATCGTTTCATTAACTGGGTAAATGCGTCGATGTTTCCACGCTTTGCGTCAGCAATGATTTGAAAGAACTCCTGATCCACACAGGTTCAACCCCTAGAAAAAACTACACCTCTTTGTGTAGAAATGTATTTTCGGCTTTTTGAAATGTATCAAGGAACCAATTGATGATAGGCATTAAACGAGGTTTCAGCCATTTGACGAGTAAAGTTCCCATTAATCCAGTGAACGCACCGCCGATTACGTCGAAAGGGTAGTGTACTCCGACATACACTCTGGAAATGGCGAGTAACAATGCTAGTATAACCATACCATACCCGAGTTTGCGATTCGCTAGTGAAATACTCAAAGCCAGAGCGAATGCACCTGCCGAATGATCGCTTGGAAAAGAAGGATCGATTGATTTATCAATTAAAAGGTTCACGACATGCGAAGTAAAAGGTCTTGGCCGAAAGTACATCATACTAATGATCTGGTTGATTCCCAAAGCAACACCAGTGGCTGCAACCGAAAGTAAAACGGTTTGACGGTTTTTCATTTGGTTGTTGCTTCTTGCAAACCACAGACAAAGCAAGATCACTCCAAAAAGCAACGGGCCGTATTTGGTGTACATAATCATAAAATGATCCAAAAAGACAGAGTGTCCTGAAAGATGGTTAATCATCTGAAAGAGTGTCCAATCCATATTCACGAAAATTCTCCTTTAATTCATGTAGTCATATGAAAGGACTAGGGTTTATCCCGAAAAGTTCAGGCGAAGGAGAATTTTTTCTGGTTCTAAATTGAAATATTTAGAAGAAATGGTAGAATACAAAAGATGATGAATGGTATAGAGAGGGTGCTTGTTTTTGAGTAAGTTTTTGTTGTTTTCAATCCTTTGGTGGATCACTGGTAGTCCAATTGCGGCCATTTTAGTGCTGCTCTTTCTTTTATATTTGCTCGATTTACGCTTTGTCCGCTTGTTGCCCAATCTGTTTAAACCATTCCAGCTGAATCGACGTCTGACCAAACTCAAGCAGGAATTGCGTTTGAATCCACACGATACCGCGGCCAAGCTCGAAGTAGCCAGAATTTACATGGAGAAGCGTCGGTATCAAGAGGCGCTTAAATACTTAGAGGAGATCAAGGGAGTGATGCAGGATTCTACGGAATTCTTGAGTGACTATGGCATCAGCTTGATCAAGACAGGGAAGATCGAAGCGGGTGAAGCCCTGATTAAGGAAGCCTTGGCTAAAAATCCGCGCGTTAAGTATGGAGAACCTTATCTACATCTTAGTGAAGCATTTATTCATGCCAATAAAACAAAGGCTTTAGCCTATCTGGAGGAATGCCGTTCGCTTCATTCGTCTTCGGTTGAGGTGGTATACAAAATGGGCGTGATCTATCAGCAATTGCAGCAAAAGGAACAAGCAAAACGAACCTACGCAGAGGCTGTAGACGTATACCGCGGACTACCGGCCTATAAAAAACGAACGGAGCGACGCTGGGCAATTTTGGCTAGGTGGAAGATGTGGTTTGGGTAATAATTAGCTGGGGACTATGTCGCTTGGTTTGCCAAATGGATTTAATCAATATTCTTAGTCAAAGGATTTCAAGATTGAAGTCCTTTTTTGTTTTCTAGTACATTTTCTAAAAAACTTTTGTAACCTTTTTCCTCCTCAAGTTACTAATAGACGGTTCATGAGCCAAATGATGTAAAATGATTGGGAGGAAATCGATATGAAACGAAATGAAAATATATATAAATGGGCAGCAACGCTTGGTGTATTAACCGTTCTGGTAGCAACTCCAGTCTGTATGGCTCAGGAGCCGGTTGCAACAGTTGTGAATCTGCAACAAAAAACAACACTAATCGGGTTGGACAATAAGATTACGGTGGCGATCCAGCACAAGATCCAGGAACTAGCTCCTAACAGCAAGATTGAGTTAGGCGCGGTGCGAGAAACAGAGAATATGTGGTATATCAAGTCCGTGGACGAGAAAAGTCAGTTTGAAGTGGAAAAAGCCACAGGAATCGTGAACAAAGCGCTAATCAAATTTCCCTATAACGAGCTTGAACCAAAATGGAAAAGCAAAGGGATGGAAGCTGTAAAAATGTTAGCCCCGGCTCGTACACTTACATTTGATACCGCTGTAAGAAATCTACGTGGAGATGGCCCGAATAAAGGAAAGGTTATGACCATATTAGAAGGAGCGGACGGCTCAGTATGGTTTCAAGGCGACCAGCTTATTCACGCGGTTATGAATACGGCGGTTTCGCAGGTAGATCCCAAAATCGTTGCTGCCTCAAACATTGCCAGTAAATCTTTGAAGATCGGAACACAGCTAAAAGATGTACATCGAGTTTACAGTGACATTGATAACATGAAAAAGAATGTGTGGAAGTTAGAGTTTTTGGGAAGCGGAAAATACACCAGTACGATTGAAATCGGAGCGGAAACGGGAAAGGTTGTTCGATTTAGAAATGGTGAGGAAGAACAGAAGTTCATCTCCCAGTTCAAAAGCTTAACGGAAATCAAGGATGAGATGTTCCGTGGATATACCAAGGAAAAAGTAATCGCAGTGGCAGCCCCATTAGCCAAAAAGATGCTTGACATTGACCTAAAAGGCTATGACATGCAGCGGGGAGTTATGCAAACGCCGAACTACTTTGTCTTTTCCAAGAAAGGTAGCCCCACTTTACATGGAATGATGACAGACAAGGGAGTTTTTTACTCCATGTGGGTAACTCAAGAAAACGGTATTGTACAGTAAACCGGAATGTTATAGGAGGAGCGAGAGATGAATACCCAAAAGACAATAACTAGATGGAGAGCGATTACAACAGCTGTGGCTGTACTTTTTGCATCTACCTCGGGGGTCATGCCAACCGCCAAGGCAGCGGCAGCACAACCGCAATTTTTGTCCCAAACAACGATCAACCAAAAAGCGGATCAGTACGCTCAGCACATTGCTGTTCTTTTTCCAAAAGTAAAGCAGTACAAGCATAAAAAAGTGGAGCAGGGTGTGCGCAAAAACATCGTTACCGTGGAATTGAGCATAAATGGACCTGGTACTCCCGTTTTACGGATGAACCTCAATAAGGATCCAGGCGACCTGCGCGATTTTACCTTCTGGGAGCCGATTGGCAAGGACTCGGAGGGGGACCAAATGTACGCTTTGCCAAAAGGACCTGACAAGGAGATTTCTGACGAACAGGCGAAAAAAAGGGCAAAGCAGCTCATTGACAGCTTGTACGGTGCGAATGCCAATTCCTACGAGAGCGTATCTGTGTGGAGAGAGGAAAAGCCGAATGAGCCAGGGAAAAAATTAGGACCGAAAGTAAACTTTAGGGCACCAATCGCAAGTGACGGAAAAACGGCTCGCTATGCCACGGTTATCTTTGGCACGCACGGAGAAATTGATCGCTATGAAATCGTTACAAAGCCGGTTGTGTTCGACAAATGGTTTGCTGCTGATCTGGATAAAAGAGTGATGCCGAACGACGAGATTCCTACGTCAGCAGCAGTTACCTACAAAAAGATGCTGGAGTTAGTCCCAAGCCTGAAAAGCCTGCCAATCGAACAAAGGGTTTACAACGATGTGGATGACACCTTTACAATTTATTGGAAGGAAAAGGAAGGGCAAGAACGGTTCGCTGACGGGACTGCGGAACTAGAATTGGATGCGAAGACGGGTGAGATGAGCGAATTCATCTACAAGATCAGGAGCAACTCCGGACCGACCGAAGCATTGGCGAAACAGAGGGCAACCGATTTCCTGAACGGATGGTTAGGTGAGAAGGCAAAAGACTACAAGGTGAATCGAATGGACGATTGGAACAATGGAAGGTTGAAGGGCGTCTTCTTTTCATACCCCGACCATAAAGGAGAAATCATCATTCTAATCACAGGTAACGGTGAGATCGCCCAAGTGATAATATCCAGAGAAAAATAGACGGACACACGAATGACATCAAGGGAGGGGGAGGAGCCTCTGTGTACGGCGACCAAAAACAGCAGGTCATGTGGATGTACGAGAGACATCACCACGACGTGTACCAGTTTCTTTTATATTTTACCGGAAACCAGAATGACGCCGAAGATTTGACGCAGGAGGTTTTTGTGCGTGTCATACACTCTCTGGATCGGTTTGAAGCGCGGTCCGACGTGAAAACCTGGCTGTTTGCCATCGCCAAGAATGCGGCGATGAATCATTATCGAAAAAGAAAATGGCAGCAAATTCTTTCTGGTAACTGGATATCCTTCATGATGACGGCTACTGAAGGGAACCCGGAAAAGGAAGCCGAGAGCAAGGAAGTGGAGCAGGAGTTAATCGCTGCCATTCAGACGCTTCCTCCTCGGTACCGGATGGTTGTCATCCTGCGTGGAATCAAGGAGTATAGCGTAAGGGAAACAGCAGAAAGTCTGGGGTGTTCCGAGGCCAATGTGAAAACGACCATGCATCGGGCGCTAAAGCTATTACATACGAAATTATCAAAAACAGTGAGGGGGGAGCTGTATAGTGGATTGGCAAAGTGAACATGAACTTCTGAACAGACTGAGAAAACTGCAAAAAAGTTCGCCACCGCGCGAGGAGTTTGTCGAGCGATTACGAAACGTGCTGGATCAGGAGACCAATCAAATAGGCAAATCCAAGAGACTGCTCACCTTCTCTTTGAAAACAGGTGTGGTAACTGCAATGTTGGCCTCTGCTTTTGGCTTGTATATGATGGCAGGTCAGATACAAAAAGAACAACCTGCTCCAGCTAAGACACCGTTATCTTCTTATCATATTCCACTGTCAAATAGTCAGGAGCAACTGCCAAAACCGACTGTTCCAAGTTTGGAGCAGACGAAACCCGTGAAACCAATGTTGCCTTCTGTACAGAAAGAGGAGCGTCAAACTACGGAAGAAGCGATCAGCAAACCTACTGAGAAGTCAGTACCTTCCACTCGAACGGTCATTGTCTCATCAAAAGTACAACCATCTGATTATCCTGTATTCACTCAGGCGATGACTTATCTGCAGGAGGTAGCAGGAGAAGATGCTACTCATTATCAGGTGAATCGAATGCTATCCAATCTCGAAAATGATTACGTCGTGATGAATAGAATGGTAAACAATATCCCCATTCTTACAGACAGCTATTCGGTAACGTTGGACAAATCGGGGAAACCGCAGCGAAGTACTGTGCAGACAAATGATCTGACGGGTTTGACATTTCTGCATCCGTCCAAAGCCATACCGAAGAACAAGGCAGTCCAAATCTTTGGGCAGAATGCGCAGCTGGTGTATTCGGAGGGGGAAGGGCGACTTCAATACGTTTTTCCTATTTCAGGCGATATCGATGCCGAAAACGGACAGGTGTGGAAAACCTACCGATACCATCCAGATTGGAGCCTGGCTAACATGTCGCCGATTCCTGTCACACCCGGTGGGAAGAAGCTAACCGTTCGGACTGAGGATGAAGCGAAGACCTTATTACAAGAATGGGGTGTATCCATCGATGCACCAATCAGGGTTCATGCGGGGGATGGTGTTCGCGAGTTTGTGCTGGAGAATGGCAACCAGAATTCGGTTCGGTTGACTGTGAGGGAGGATACAGGTGAGGTTCTTGATTATGAAAACGGACAATACACTGGGAAAGAAGATGTGGTGTCCAGGCCTGATCAGGAACAGGTAAAAGAAGTAGCAAGACAACTTCAAGCATATATAACCCCTGATACGTCCGAGTTACTGCTTGGAACAGTGAAGAGAGCGGGGGATGTAGAGACCTATGTGTTTTATAAATCCTATCAGGGACTTCCGGTGATTGATCACAGTTACGCGGTACATTTCGATGTTAAGAAGAAGAAGCTCGTAGGGTTGAATTCCACTCTAACACGGGAGGTAGCGCAAGCTTTACCGGATCGAAGCAAGGCTATGTCGGTAGATAAAGCGATCGCCCGATATCTTGCGAGCAGACCACTTCAGCTTGCATACATCTACAAACAAAGGCCTGGTTCCGAAAAAGCTGAGCCTCGTCTGGTTTATCACATCTATTATCATGATGAACCGCTCTATTTTGTTGATGCTCTAACAGGCGAACTCGTAAGGTAGAAATACCGAGAAGAAAAGGACAGCCACCAGAGAGCTCATGCCAAAATCATGAACCTAAAGAGGCTTGGTTATTTAAAACCGAGTCTCTCTTTAGTTATAGCTTACCTGTGTGGTAACATCTCAATACGATCGTTACAAACTACTTTAATTGGGGGGAGATCAAGTTGGACTTTATCAACTTTGAGATAAAGACTGACCGATTAATCCTACGCCCCTATAACCACGAGGACTATCCCAACTGGTATCAACAGTTTGATCATCGATTGCCATCACAGCATAAATACGATGATGGTCGTCCTTCCAATATGTTCACCTATACGGAAGAATGGTTTACCAACCGGATCAATGGTTACAACCAATCGGCAAAAGAAGATAAAATGTATAACCTTGGAATATTCCGCCAAGACGATGGAGTGAACGTCGGGAAGATTGAGGTTTTTACGATACTCAGGATGGATTACCATTGGGGCATGATGGGGTACTCGATTCACAACCAGTTTTGGAGAAAGGGTTATGGAAGAGAGAGCGTAGTTGCCGCAACGGAAGGTTTCTTCACTGATTTTAATTTCCACAGGATTGAATTGCATATTAATACCGACAATCATCCCTCGATTCTACTTGCTGAAAAAGCTGGATTCAACTTTGAATGCGAAAGAAAAGCGTTTAGCTATGAAAATGATAAATGGACGGACTTCTTGATTTATCATAAAAATCGGGGGGATAAATAAAACCAATTATGGTTTTCCAAAGGTAGGACTCCAATGCGGCGAATCTGGATCTCCTTCAATTGAATTCACTCTAATAAGCCCAGCCTGTTTCGCGTAGGTATCAATCAAAGGAATTACAGTCAGCCGATGGAGCATGCCCAGTGAATAAGTTGGTTCATTTCGAGAGTTCCTTTTTAGAGGGCTTAATACGATCACTTGAACAGCATCACTTTTTACAGGGACATCGAAAATAATGGCTTCATTAAAACCATTCGCAATCGTTATGGCTGTTACCGTACTCATTTTCTCTACCATTGTAAATCGAGGGTCAATCTCAGTAGTGATCAGCACTCGCCATATTCCATCCTTATTTGTTAACCCAGAACGTAGTAAATTTCCTTTGTTGTCTACAATTAATATTCGTGCATTGGGAACCATCGCACCTATCTGATTTTCTTGTGCCCCTATGACCCGAAATTCTACTTCTGCTGTCACTGTTTTATCTCGTGCTTCGGCAAACACCACTAGACCGGATGAAGCTAAAAAATGGAATAGCACGAAAGTTATGGTGAAGAAGCTCAACTTAATCATTATCGTCACCCCACATCTTATTGGTTTCATTAGTTTAGCAACAGTTCCGCTTAATGATACGAGAAACAGGTGGTAAGCCGAAACACAAACACATTTACAAAGCGAACGCCCATTCGTACAATAGAAGGGAGAGGGTGATCGCATGCAATTGAAACAATCACTTGGAGAAATACTGGAACAACTGCGCGAAGACAAGCGCTTTATGAAGAATATTAGCCATTGGATGACCATTCCCCCTCGAGAGGCGCAATCGGTTCCGTTTCCACAGCAGATGGACGAACGGATTCGCAAGACTCTAGCCAACAGGGGGATTCCTTCTTTATATACCCATCAGGAAACGGCATATCGATTGATCCGTGAAGGCAAGAATATCGTAGCCGTAACCCCAACCGCATCTGGTAAAAGCATGTGCTACCACTTGCCGATCCTACAAACTTTGACGGAGAATCCGCAAGCTCGCGCGCTCTATTTGTTTCCGACCAAAGCATTGGCGCAGGATCAGAAGAGCGAATTGCACGAATTGGTGAATGAAATGGGATTGTCGATCAAATCCGAAACCTATGATGGGGACACGCCAGCCAATATTCGTCAAATGGTTCGCAAGGCGGGCAATATCGTCATTACCAATCCGGATATGCTCCATTCAGCTATTTTGCCGCACCATACGAAGTGGGTATCTTTTTTTGAACATCTGCAATTTATCGTCATTGATGAGCTTCATACATATCGCGGAGTGTTTGGTAGCCATGTCGCCAATGTCATTCGCAGGTTAAAACGTATTTGCAACTATTATGGCACCAACCCACAGTTTATCTGCACGTCCGCAACCATTGCCAACCCCAAGGAGCTTGCTCAAAAGCTTACCGAGGAACCGATGGAGCTGGTCGATAACAACGGGGCTCCATCCGGCAAGAAACACTTCTTGTTTTATAACCCTCCGGTAGTTAATCAGCAATTGAATATTCGGCGGAGTGCTACACTGGAAGCCCGCGATATTACGGAGAAGTTTCTCGCGAACGGCATTCAGACGATTCTTTTTGCTCGTAGCAGGGTGCGGGTGGAGATATTGCTGAAGTACTTGCAAGAATTGATACGGCACAAACTTGGACCCAAAACGATTCAAGGGTACCGAGGGGGGTATCTGCCAAGTCAACGCAGAGAAATTGAGCGGGGGTTGCGTCAGGGCGACATTATGGGCGTAGTCAGTACGAATGCGCTTGAATTAGGTGTAGATATCGGACAGCTACAGGCTTGTGTTATTACGGGGTATCCTGGGTCGGTGGCGAGTACCTGGCAGCAAGCGGGACGGGCTGGAAGACGGCATGGGGAGTCTGCGGTCGTATTGGTCGGCAGCTCTACCCCGATTGATCAGTATGTGATTTCACATCCCGAGTATTTCTTTAACCGCAGCCCGGAATCGGCGCGCATCAACCAGGATAATCTGATTATTCTTGTGGATCATTTGAAGTGTGCGGCGTATGAATTGCCCTTTGCGAAGGGGGATCAATTCGGGCAAGTGGAGATCACGGAAATCCTGGAATTCTTAACGGAAGAGCAGGTTCTTCATTATTCCAAGGGCAAGTGGTTCTGGATGAACGATTCATTCCCTGCTCATAACATCAGCTTGCGCTCCGCGTCTCAGGAAAATGTTGTGATTATCGACATTACGGAGCGTGGAAACGAGCGCGTGATTGGCGAGATGGATCGATTCAGTTCACTTACCTTGTTGCATGAGGAAGCCATTTATTTGCACCAAGGAACTCAATTCCAGGTGGAAAAGCTGGATTATGAAGAGAAAAAAGCGTATGTACGAGAGGTTCAGGTCGATTATTACACGGACGCGAACCTTGCCGTTCAGCTGAAGGTGCTGGAAGAGGATCAATCCAAAGCCGTTCAGGGGACGGAATTTGCCTATGGAGAAGTCTCGGTACATGCCATGGCGACGATTTTTAAAAAGATAAAATTCGAAACGCACGAAAACATTGGCTCTGGCCCCATCCACCTACCTGAGGAGGAATTGCACACGAATGCGGCCTGGATTCATTTTGCCGAGAGCTCGCTTCAATCGATGGGAAAAGAAGAGGTTGAGCGTGGTCTCATCGGCCTTGCGCATGTCTTGCAGCACGTAGCTCCGTTGTTCGTTATGTGTGACCCTGCCGATCTGCATGTCATCGCCCAGCGGAAGGCCGTTCATTCGGGTCAGCCGACGATCTTCTTCTATGACCGTTATCCTGGCGGGATCGGACTGAGCGAACAAGTGTATCAGGAAATGAACACGATTCTGAATCAAGCCGAGAATTTGATCTGTTCATGCCCTTGTGGTTCGGGTTGTCCTTCTTGTGTAGGAACGATTGAAGAGGACGGGAAAGAATTGACGTTATCTTTACTTCGGGTTGCCCAAGGTGGAGGAGCTTATGTCTCTTAAAAACAAGCTGCAACGAATGAAGGGACATATGAGCCTGGAGAATATGCGGCAGTTCGATCAAGCGGACGAGACTGAGACAGCAGAGACAACTGAGACGTCGGTTCAAGAAATTCCTTTTCTTGAAGAATGGTCCAAACTGAATGCGACTCCGTATGGTTCATCTGACGAATATGTCATGGTGCGAGAGGTTCGCTATCCGATCACAACTAGACATGGACGTTATGCGTTTGAGCAACTGGGCGAGGTAATCGATGCTTGGGACAAGGCAGGCTTGGAACACCCACTGTCCACAGCAGGTAAGAAGGCGACTAATCTGTTATTCTTCGATACGGAGACGACGGGATTACACGGTGGAGCGGGAAATACGATATTTCTCTTAGGGTATAGTCGCTTTGAACAGAATGAAGTGATTGTCCGTCAACATTTCCTTGCCCAACCGCATGCGGAGGCTGTATTGTATCAATCGTTTCTTGACGATGTGCGGGTCAGTAAGGATTTAGTTACCTTTAACGGGAAATCATTCGACTGGCCACAAGTCAAAACTAGGCATACCTTGGTTCGCCATTCCGTTCCTGAACTCCCTGCGTTTGGTCATTACGATTTGTTGCATGGAGCGAGACGGTTATGGAAGGGTGAACTGGAATCTTGCCGTCTTTCCTTGATTGAGCAAGCTAAGCTGGGCATTGTACGTGATCATGATGTGCCGGGTTATATGGCGCCTATTTTGTACTTTGACTTTCTGGCCAATCAAGATCCGTCCATTATAGAAGGGGTACTGATTCATAATGAGGTGGACGTTCTTTCGCTGATTTCCCTTTATATTCACATCTCTCATATGCTACTCGGTAAGGGAAATGAGGAGGTTTCTGTAATAGAGAGCTTTGAGTTGGCGAGATGGTTCGAAGCGGTAGGCGCTGAAGCTATCGCCATGGACAAATACCATAGGGTTGCCCGAACCGATCATTTCCTGAGAGGCAAAGCCAAGCTAGCCTTGGGACTTCTATACAAAAAACAGAATCAATGGCGTGAAGCCTTGCGTCTTTGGGAAGAAGCGATAGAGGAGAATCACCAGTTACCCGATGTGATTTATATCGAAGCGGCCAAAATCTATGAACATCAACTAAAGGATTATGAAAAGGCCCTAGCTTACACGTTAAAGGGTATGGAACTCGTCAAGAAAAAAGGACAATTGCTTCGGAAAAAAGCAAATAATGAGCTTGCCGAATACCGCAAACGATTGGAACGACTGGAAAAGAAAATCAACCATACTAAGATAAATGATCAGCTTACTTTCTGACTGCCTGAAGTTGGGAAGTATTTCTTTTTGTCTAATGGGAAAAGTTACAACTATCAAGGGTTGTGAACGCTAAATTACACAAAAGAGTTGGTCGTGAAATGAAGTCCATATTGTTAATTGAAGATGAAAAAAATTTAGCGCGATTCATTGAGCTTGAACTTCAGCATGATGGGTTCCAGGTCACGACCGTGCCTGAGGGTCGGGATGGATTGGAGAAGGCTTTGCAAGAAGAGTGGGAACTAATCATCCTTGACGTCATGTTGCCTAACCTCAACGGCTTTGAGATATGCCGCCGGATTCGGAGTGTGAAACAAACGCCGATCATCATTTTAACGGCGCGAGACAGCGTCATTGACCGGGTGTCAGGACTGGATAGTGGCGCAGATGATTATATCCCCAAGCCTTTTGCCATTGAAGAGCTACTGGCGCGTATACGTTCGATCCTGAGAAGAACGGAAAATCTTGAGGAGCAATCAGTTGCCCAGCTCATGAAGTTTAAAAATGTGGTCCTGGATCCGGAATCACGTATCGTAACAGTGGATGACGAACCAGTTGAGTTGACCAAAACGGAGTATGAGTTGTTGTACGCTTTGATGAATAATGTGAATCGGGTGTTGTCGCGAGAGGTGCTGCTGGAGCAAGTGTGGGGATATGATACGACAGTCGAAACCAACATTGTGGACGTCTACATCCGTTACTTGCGCAATAAACTAAAGTCTCCAGTAGAAGACGGACACATTCAGACCGTTCGCGGAATTGGCTATGTGATGAGGGAATGAAACGATATTCTACGCCACAGTATATACCGTCCCTTGAGAGACTCCCAATCTCTTGGAAGTTGACGATTTGGTCGTCCGCGTTTCTGTTGTTCTGTTTCATCGGCTACAACACGCTTCAGTACGTTGTGATTAATGGATGGTTATACAATCAAGAGGTCAATCGTGTGGTTCAGACGAGCAATGAGGTGAAGGCGTATTTTAAGGACACCGATCAACCATTTTTAACAGAGCTTGCCAAAAGCAAGGATTTTCTCACAACCCTTAACCATAAGCATCAGATGGTCCGCATATTAGATGAAAATGGAGCTGCACTGGTTCAGATTTCAAATCTGATAGAACCGGAAGTAGTCAAGCCTCGAGCCGTCACACATTTGGAAACAGGTAGTTTCCACTATGATTCGCAGCATCTTCTGGTGGTTCGCAATCCCATCGCTGTCGGCAGGTTTAGGGGTACGGTAGAGATTTCACGCAGTATGGAAGAGTTTGATGAGTTGAACCGGATCATCATGTATTTGTTGCTGGTTGCAGGCATTGGTTCTGTCTTGATCAGTGGAGTGGGCGGTTACGTGATTTCTCGGCAGCTGTTAAGACCAATCAAAATGATGACGGAAACCATGCGTGAAATTCGCAACAAACGAGATGAGGGTTTGGCGCTTCGGGTCAATTTTTTTGCAAATCGAGATGAAATTAGTGAACTTGCCTCGATATTCAACGAGATGATGGATCGTTTGGAACATTCCTTTCAACAGCAAAAGCAGTTTGTCGAAGACGCTTCCCACGAACTACGCACACCGATTGCCATCATTGAAGGGCATTTGTCACTTTTAAACCGGTGGGGAAAAGAAGATCCAGTAATCTTGAGTGAATCCTTGACTATGGCGCTGGAAGAGACCAAGAGGCTTAAACTGATTGTTTTGGAGCTTTTGGAACTTAGCCGTTCCGAGAAACCAACAACCTTCAGCGACGCACAGCCAGTGAACCCAACACCAATTATCGAAAAATTAGTCTTGAACATGAGTCTCTTGCATCCGGAGTTCACGATTACGAAAGATTTAAAGGATAGTGAAGGTCTACTCATTCGAATCAAACCCAATCATCTGGAACAAATTCTGCTGATTTTACTTGACAATGCGATTAAATATTCGGGCCAAAGCAAAACAATCGACATGAAGAGCGAAAGACGAGGGAACCATCTGGTCATGATCATTAAAGATTATGGTCAAGGGATTCCTCCAAAAGAGTTGCCGTTTATTTTTCAAAGGTTTTTTCGGGCGAATAAAGCTCGGAATCGCGATTCGAGCGGGATTGGACTGGGCCTGTCGATTGCCCAACGCTTGGTAACAAGCTACCATGGCACAATCTCCGCTAAAAGCCACGAGGGAAAGGGAACCAGTATGATTCTCACTTTTCCGTTACTTGTATAATGACAGGATTAGTCTTGAAGAACCGTGCAGAGGAGTTGTACGGTTTTTTCTTATTAGCGGAATGTTTAATTGTTTTAATAGAGTAAAGCAAATAAACATTCCTTCCATACGCGTAAGCCCATCAAGAAAAGATTTTGTCGGCTTGCCCCCTCTCATCGGGGGGGCGAAACACAGTCTCCTTGGAAGTGATACCAAGTGAAAGAACGGACTTCACTATCTTCTCTGCGAACTTCCACAGAACGAAAAGTGACGAAGTCTTTTCTTTAGTATCACAGAACTATTACGGTTTTCTCATCAACTTCTTATAAAACCTTTCGGAGTCTCTCAGATTTCATCTCTATCATGTTGCTTGTGAGGAACAAACAACCGAACTACACAGCGAGGAGATGAAAGAATATGAACAAGAACTTGTGGAAGGTAAAGTCCGCTATGGCGGCTATCATGTGTTCAACATTATTAATAGGTGGTCAAGCTTATGCGGCAACAACTAGCTCCGCGGCTACTGCTCCTATTCAATCAACCAGCGGTGTAGGCGCACAAGTCATCCAAGCCGGAGAAAAATATCTCGGAACCCCGTACCAATATGCTTCATCACGTGCGGATAAGAGTACAATGGACTGTTCTGAGTTTACGTATTGGGCCTTCTTAGAAGGAGCAGGAGTTAATATTGGAAAAGGTGGCGCTCGCTCTCAAGCGGCAAAAGGCACCTATGTTTCACGCGATAATTTGCAAGTAGGGGACCTTGTGTTCTTCTCTACCCCAGCTACGATGAAGTATCCAGCTAACTCGATTAAACGTATTGGACATGTTGGAATCTATGCCGGAAATAATGTCGTTCTCCATACTTTTGGGAAGGGTGGAGTAAGATTTAGCAACATGGGTAGCGGCTGGTGGAGTGACCACTTCGTGACTGCTAGACGCGTATTGAATGGATAGAGAATGAGCTACAGACGAGTGATCGGTCAGACGATCACTCGTTTTTGGTTTGGACGCCAAGGTCAAGAAGTGTGGTAGTATGATAGGGTAATCGAGTTGAAGCAGCGATAAGTATAAGAAGTGGATTCACATAGAGGAGGAGACGAATCGATGGATCGACCACAATTAATCCTCGATGTTGGCGGGGTACTGCTTACCAATCTTTCTCCATTCTGGGAGGAGCTTGCGATACATGCCAATGTTCCATATGAGCAACTACGATCAAGATACAAGCAAGAGATGAGTAAGGCATTATGGTCGGGCAGCGTCACGGAAAAGGAATTCTGGATTTGGCTTTGCCGCCATTTTCCTTCCATTGATCGTGAACACGCGCGCTCTTTATTGCACAAACAGCTGAAACCTTTACCAGCCATGGAACGTCTGCCAGACTGGAGTGAACGATCAGACATTCACATTCTAAGCAACCACCGGATCGAATGGATTACTCCAGCATTAAAGCCAATAGCAAAGTATGTGAAAAGTTTCACGGTATCCAGTGAGGTTGGATACTTCAAGCCGCATTCTGCTATCTATGCGCAAGCACAAAAACGACTAAATGGTCGTCATTTCGTCTTATTCGTTGATGATCAGAAGATGAATTTGCGGCAAGCCGCTCAGCTCGGGTGGAAAACTCTGATGGCTGATGAGGCGGGGAAGTGGATCGAAGACGTAACGAGGATGCTTAAGGAACAATAGCAACGTGTGAAAAGATAAATCTGGTCCAAAATGACTAAATGATCAATTCTGCTTGAATCCTTACCATTCTCTGTTATTATTAAGACAAGGTTTATTACACCACAACTCTATATCCAACGCAATCGGGTCCTCACTTCTAAAGGGTGAGGTTAAAAGGGAAGATTGGTGCAAAACCAACGCGGTCCCGCCACTGTATAAGGGGAGTTTGTCTTCACTGCATTCTGCCATCCACTGTCAGTTCTTGACGGGAAGGAGAAGTCAAACAAAGATCCTTGAGCCAGGAGACCTGCCTGTTTGTTAACGACTAGATTTCCTTCGGGTCAAAGGAAAGGGTCAGCGGTAACCGAACAATTGTACTGCTAACGCTTTGTTTCCGACTGGGGGACAAAGCGTTTTTTTATTCGATGAAATTTTCAAGAGGACTCGTTTAAGAAAAGGAGTGAGACGATGGTACGCAACCAACCGGGCTTGTGCCTTGTGTATACGGGTGATGGAAAAGGAAAAACCACAGCTTCCTTGGGATTGGTCTTGCGGGCGGTTGGGCAAGGGCTGCGGGTGTTAATGATCCAGTTCATTAAATCGCCGGAACGATCCTATGGTGAGAAAAACACTCTGGAACGACTCGGTGTTGAAATGATCCAGACTGGCGTAGGGTTTACCTGGACAAAAACACCGCAGGAGCATCGGGATGCGCTCCAACAAGCGTGGAAGCTTACGCGTGAAAAGGTGTCCAGCGGTGAATACGACGTGATCATTCTGGACGAGTTGAATAACGCGCTGGCTATTGAACGATTTCCGATAAGTGACGTGCTTCCGCTTGACGATGTGGTGGAGATGATTCGCACACGCCCCAAAAATCTGCATCTGGTGATAACAGGTCGCAGCGCACATCCAGCAGTGATTGAGTTAGCGGATCTGGTAACGGAGATGAAACCAATTAAGCATTATTACGATGAAGGCATTCCTGCCGTTCGGGGGATTGAATTCTGATGAGCCCAGCGTGCTTTTAGGCAGGAAGGGGGATGTGAAGCATGACGCAGCCTTTTCGAGACTTACAAACATCCTTTCAGCAAGAGATTTGGCCAGAGCTTGTTTGCAGTTACAAGGGCGATCATCTGTTGCTTTACAGTAAACAGCCGCTTCTCACGGTAAGCAGCGCTCTCTGGCGTGGAGGAACAGAGTACGCTACCCACTTCATCAATGGCAGTGTTCCACTGGATTATCACTGTGAAGCTCCTGAAGAAATGATGAGCCGCCAAATCATCAAGTGGGGCTATCCAGTGGAGAGCTCGGTTGGCTTGTTAACTGCGGCGAAGCTGACACATGCAGCATTTTTTGCTGAAATAGGGGATCAGTTTCGCATCTTGACTTGTGCGACAGCGGGAACAGGGAACAGTGCTCGCGCAGGTCAAATGAGACCAACATTTCCGGCTTATCAGATGGGAACGATTAATATTTTTGTGATGATTGACGGGAACTTGACACCCTCCGCCATGCTGAATGGATTGATGACGGCAACGGAAGCCAAATGCGCGGCTTTACAAGAGTTGCAGATTGCGGACCGCTATGGAGGGATTGCTACAGGGACAACCAGTGATGCGATCGTCTTGGCGGCTAGTCAAAGTGAACTCTATTCAGGGCAGCACGCTTTTGCGGGAACCGCGACAACACTAGGCAATGCGATTGGTCGGCTCGTTTATCAATCCGTTTATGAAGCCGTATCAACTCAAAATGAGGGAATGTATGAACAAAGGATGGATGGCTGGTGAACAGACGAGATGACCAGATGATTCGCGTAATCCTCATGAGGCACGGAGAGACCGATTGGAACAAAGAGAAGCGAGTACAAGGAACGCAGGATATCCCTCTGAATGATCTGGGAAGAGTCCAGGTAAGGGAAACGGCACAAAAATTCATTGATGCAGCTCCCTATTCCATCTCGCAAATTATTACGAGTCCGCTGAGGAGGGCAAAGGAATCAGCCTTGATTTGCCAGGAGCTTTTGCACGTCCCGTTGATCGAGGGTGCTGATTGGCGAGAGCGGTCATTTGGGAGCTTGGAAGGAATGACAGTCCACGAGATTCAACAGCTGTACCAGATCGACGACTTCGAAGAAATCCTTCATAGCTTTCAGATTGAGCGTCAACAAACGAACATCCAACAAAGGAGCGAGCTTAGCCGCCCTCCATTCGAATCCATCGATGAAATCAGTCTTCGCATTACCAGAGGACTGCAACGGATTCTAGAGACATCCAATCAAACGAATCTGGATGGACACATTCTGATCGTAACCCATGGCAGCATCATCAAGCGTCTGTCGAGAATGTTCGGCCAGGATGCAGGAATTCTACATAATGCCGGATTCGTCGAGTTATGGATAAATAAACGAGAGATTCAACTTTTGACAACTTCATAAAACACGGAATTAGGTGCTGAAAGAATCGAATGATTCCACAGCTTAAAAGGGAAGTCCGGTGCAAATCCGGCGCGGTCCCGCCACTGTGATGGGAGCTTGCTGATGACGCAAGCAATATTGGAACGATAGAGCCACTGGGGTAAATCCCTGGGAAGGTGTTCTGATGGATCCCATAAGCCAGGAGACCTGCCTACGTCCATAACACATGACAACCTACGAGGATATAGGGGGGTGTTAGAACGTTTGCGCAATTCTTCCATACGCTTAGACGGGAAGTTTGGGGCAATTCTAACCACACTGAATCGGTTGGAATTGCCCTTTTTTTATTTCTTTCGAGGAGGACTCTCATGTTTATTGATGTACTTTCAGTAACGATTTATGCCGTGTTAATGGGATTTCGTCATGGGATGGATTCCGATCATATTGCCGCAATTGTTGACATGGTGGGAGCAGAACAGCAGCGCAAGAAACAACTGCGCATGGGAATCACGTACGCGCTTGGACATGGTTCCATCGTGATGGTGATCGGGTTGCTGGCTATTTTCTTCGGTTCACATCTTCCAGAATCGGTGCTGGTAGTCTTGGAGCGGTTAGTTGGAATTAGTTTGGTGGTTCTCGGTGGATTCATGCTGTTCACCTTGATTCGCCAACGCAAAGACTACCAGCATCAAAGTCGTTTCGAGATGGGATATCGATTAATCAGCCGCATGTTTACTAAATCTGAAATGAAGCCCAACCTCCAGAAATGGGGAGTCATCGGTGCTTTCTGTATCGGAATTCTTCACGGAATCGGGGCAGAAACACCAACGCAGGTCATGTTGATTTCCTCTAGCGTCGGACTGAACAATTTTGGGACGGCTTGTATGCAGTTGATGTTCTTTACCGTTGGTTTGTTGGTCGCAACCTTCATGGTGACCTATGTGGCATCATGGGGCTTTATTAACCTGAAAGCTCGACAATGGGCTTATTTGCTCCTTGGCTGTATCACGGGAGCGTACAGTGTGGTTTTAGGAATTACGATTATCCAAGGGGTTTAATCAGAAAGGTGGAGACATATGAGAGGAAAATTGTTGGTTATCGGGTTTGGTCCAGGCAGTGATGAACATATCACCAAACGCGCTCGTGAAGCGATCCAAGAAAGCGACATGATTATTGGATACACAACCTATGTGGAATTGATTCAGGAGCTGGTAACCCATCAGCAAATCGTCAGTACGGGCATGACAGAGGAAGTGACGCGCGCGAGAGAAGCCGTGAAACAAGCGGAATTAGGTCATAAGGTAGCTGTCATCTCTAGTGGTGACGCAGGTGTCTACGGCATGGCGGGATTAATTTATGAGGTTCTCGTGGAAAAGGGCTGGAGATCAGAGGATGGCGTCGAGGTTGAAGTCGTTCCAGGAATCTCGGCGATTAATTCTTGCGCCGCTTTACTCGGCGCGCCTACGATGCATGACGCCTGCACGATCAGTTTAAGCGACCATTTGACCCCTTGGGAGCTGATTGCCAATCGGATTGATGCAGCGGCCCAATCCGATTTCGTCATAGCCCTTTACAATCCCAAAAGTGGACGTCGAACCAGACAAATCGAAGAAGCTCAGAAACTAATCAGCAAGTACCGCTCACCCGATACGCCTGTCGGTATTGTCAAAAGCGCCTATCGCGACAGACAAAAGGTGGAGTTGACTACATTGGAACACATGCTGGATTGCGAGATCGGAATGCTCTCAACCGTCATCGTGGGCAACACTTCCACCTTTGTCTATGACGGGAAAATGATTACCCCTCGTGGCTACAAACGAAAGTACACATTATCCGCTGACGAGCAACCGTTGCTTCTTCACCAGCGCTTGCGAAAGGAAAATGAGCCTTGGTCCTTGGCGGCGACTGAAGGTGCATTGGATGAAAGTGAAGGGGAAGAACGCAACACACTGTCTCCTTACGATTGGGCCGTGCAAGCCTTGCAGATGGTTTCGCCGACGACACAAGTGGGCGCCAAATCAGCTTCAACAAACCGTTTTCAATCCCCTTATCCGATGGAGGCCATTTTTGAGTTCGCGATCAGTCCGGGTGTGGTGAATAAGAAGTTCACCACCGCACAACTGCTCGCCATTGCTGATGTAGCCGGGGAAAAGGGAGAAATCGAATATACGCCGCACCATACAATCGTTCTTCGCGTGCCGACAACTGAACCGCAAGCGATTGTCACTCGAATGAATGAAGCAGGACTTATCACGATGCCAATCGGTGATGTAGTGACAATCAAAGCCTGCGACTTCTGCAACGGAGAGAAGACAGAAGGAATGCCTTACGCCGAAGAGCTTCACAGGGTGGTCGGTGGACTAGAGGTTCCCAAAGAATTAAGAATCGGCATAAACGGCTGCGGGATGACTTGTTATAACGCGGTCAACGAAGATATTGGGCTTGTATTTCGAAGAGGCAAATTTGATCTTTTCCTCGGAGCCAAAAACGTTGGGCGCAACGCATACGCTGGCACGATGGTGGAGGAAGGAATTGATCCAGATCAAATCGTCTCAGTGGTTGAACGGATCGTGTCCCGCTTTAAACAAGAAGCGTTCCCGAATGAGCGATTCCACAAATATTTCAAACGTAAAGGGAATGTAGAAGGTTACGTCTATCAAGAGCAAAAAGTACTCCTCGAGGAAGCGGCTTGCGGAGACTAAATAAGGAGGCGAACAGATGGAAGCGATACTATTTGTCGGTCATGGAAGTAAAGACCCAGAGGGCAATCAGGAAGTCATTCAGTTCATTGATACGTTAGCGCCACAAATCGATGTTCCGATTATTGAGACGTGTTTCTTGGAGTTTGAACAGCCGACAGTCACGCAAGGGCTTCAGACCTGCATTCAAAAAGGGGCTACTCGCATCGTCGTCATTCCGTTAATGCTCTTTGCCGCTGGCCACGCCAAACTGCATATCCCGCATGAGATTGACGAGATGAAGGAGCTTTACCCTCACGTTACGTTCACTTACGGGAAGCCAGTGGGTATTCATCCCAATATGGTTGAGCTGTTGGGTGAAAGATTTCAGGAGGCTGTACATAGTGGAAAACATGATGCGCTTCATGTTGATCAACAAACGGCCGTTCTGCTTGTCGGCAGGGGAAGCAGTGATATTGATGCTAACAGTGATATTTACAAAATGTCACGACTCTTCTGGGAAAAGCACAAGTCCACAATCGTCGAGACAGCGTTTATGGGAGTAACTTCTCCAACGGTTGAGGAAGGAATTGACCGTTGTATCCGATTGGGTGCGAAACAAGTGGTGATTCTGCCTTATCTCCTCTTTACAGGTGTGTTGATGAAACGCTTGCAGACCTTCACCCAACGTTTAGGGCAACAATACTCTGAGATTGGTTTTGTACTCGGACATTATTTTGGTGCTCA
This sequence comes from Brevibacillus ginsengisoli, assembly GCF_050113715.1. Classification (NCBI taxonomy): domain Bacteria; kingdom Bacillati; phylum Bacillota; class Bacilli; order Caryophanales; family Paenibacillaceae; genus Brevibacillus; species Brevibacillus ginsengisoli. Next base: position 550,288 of record NZ_JBNJQR010000002.1, on the reverse strand, counting down.
TCGCTATTTGCAACAGGTTGTGTTGGAACGAGTGAAGGAAGCGTTCGACGGTGAGGTCAAAATGAGCTGCGATTTGTGCGTCTACCGGATCGAGGCAATGGAGCACCACCACCATCATCATCACCACCATGATCACGACCACGACCACGATCACCATCACGGGCATGCTCACGAACATGAACACGATCATCACCACGATCACGGGCACCTTCATGACCAAGAAAATGGACATGCGCATCATCACGACCATGATCATCGTCACGGTCACAGTCACGCACATGACCACACCCATCAACCGAACGTGAAGGTGCCGCAGGGGGGAACCCGATGATTCTCTTCTTGGCAGGGACGAGCGATGCGAGAGAATTGGCACTTCAAGTCAAGAAAGCAGGCTACTCGTTGCTTACAACAGTGGTTACCGAGAGTGCCGCCAACAGCATGGAAGAGACAGGTCTCCCTGTCCGAATCGGTCGTTTGACGGAAGCTGACCTGATCGAGCTGATTCAGGAAGAAGGCTTTCAGGCGATAGTGGACGCCAGCCATCCCTTTGCCGAGGAAGCGCACAAGAATGCGTTGTCTGCCGCTAAGGCTACGGGAATTCCGTACATTCGATATGAACGGGAGAACGCTAAATTCCCCGATCACAATCTCATTACCGTGGTGGAAGGCTATAAGGAGGCGGCCGAGCTTGCGGCCGAGAAAAAGGGCGTCATCATGCTTACGACAGGCAGCAAAACATTGAAAATTTTTGCCGAGAGACTTCTCGGACAGCCTGACACCACGATGATCATCCGCATGCTTCCACGTGTGGATAACTTGCAAAAATGCGAAGAGCTCGGCGTACCGCAAAAACAGATCGTGGCTATTCAAGGCCCCTTTTCCAAGGAACTGAATAAAGCTTTGTACGCCCAGTACGAAGTAACCGTGATGGTAACCAAGGAAACGGGCAAAGCGGGAGCGTTCGATGAAAAGGTGGAAGCCGCTCTGGAAATGGGTATCGAAGTAATCGTCATTGACCGACCAACGATTGAATATGGCAGTCAATTTTCAGAATATACCGGAGTCATCCAACAATTAAACAAGTTCTTAAGAGGAGGAAACTAACCATGGATTTTCGTACAGAATTTCAACCGTTAACCATCCAACCGCAAGAAATCGAGGCCAAAAGCTTTGAGATGATCAAGGAAGAGCTAGGTGAGCATCCTTTTACAGATGAACAGCTCCCCGTTGTCCTGCGAGCCATTCATACTTCGGCTGACTTTGAGCTGGGAAGAAGTCTCGTGTTTCACCCAGATGCCATTCGCGCAGGCGTTGAAGCGATACGAGCAGGGAAGCTGATTGTCGCGGACGTTCAGATGGTGCAGGCAGGCATCAACAAGCCGCGCATCGATAAATTCGGAGGAGATGTTCGCGTCTATATTTCGGACGAAGACGTGATCAAGGAAGCCAAACAGCTTGGCATTACACGTGCGATTGTCTCCATGCGCAAGGCGATCAAGGAAGCCGAGGGTGGAATTTTTGCCATAGGGAACGCTCCGACAGCTTTGTTGGAACTGATTCGTCTGGTAAAAGAGGGCGAAGCCAAGCCAGGACTCATCATCGGGGTTCCCGTGGGATTCGTCTCGGCCGCTGAATCCAAAGAAGAACTGGCCAAACTGGATATTCCGTTTATCACCAATATTGGACGAAAAGGTGGAAGTCCAGTCGCGGTTTCTACTGTAAATGCACTCTCTCTTCTGGCAGAAAAGCTGTGATAAGCCATGCAGCCAGTACCTGAGAATAAACGGGAATTACGTCACGGCTATACGACCGGAGCATGTGCTGCGGCAGCAACCAAGGCAGCTCTAACGGCGCTTATTTTACAGGAGTATCAGGAATCGTCGTGCATTCGCATCCCGATTGGAACGGATGTGACGTTTACGATTGTTCAGTGCGAATATACCGAAGAAATGGCGGAAGCTGGCGTCATCAAAGACGGCGGAGATGACCCGGATGCTACGCACGGAGCGTTAATTTTGAGCAAGGTCACTTGGCGCGATGAACCTGGGATAAAGCTGGATGGTGGTATCGGAGTTGGACGTGTCACGAAGCCGGGGCTACCTGTTCCTGTTGGTGAAGCCGCTATTAATCCTGTACCTCGTCAGATGATTCTGCAAGAAGTCGAGAGCCTGCTCGGACAGTTTGAGCTGGATCGCGGCCTTGAGGTCATCATCTCCGTGCCAAATGGAGAAGAGATCGCCAAGAAAACCTTGAATAGTCGGTTGGGGATTCTTGGGGGCATTTCTATCCTTGGCACCAGAGGTATCGTAGTTCCGTTCTCCACGAGCGCCTATATGGCGAGCATTGCCCGCGGGATCGATGTCGCCTATGAGTCGGGATGTCGACATCTTGTGCTTTCCACAGGAGGTCGAAGCGAGAAGTTTGCCATGGAGCAGTATCCGGAATTACCGGAAGAGGCGTTCATCGAGATGGGGGATTTTGTCGGTTTCTCATTGAAACAATGCAAGCGCAAAAAGATCGAACGGGTCACACTTGTCGGAATGATGGGTAAATTCTCCAAGTTTGCTCAAGGTCATATGATGGTGCACTCTAAGGGAAATGCTGTCGACTTCAATTTTTTGGCGCAGATTGCAAGAGAAGCTGGAGCCACTGAAGAGATGATCGCACACATTTTGGAATGCAACACCGCATCGCAGGTGGGCGACTACATGGAGCAGTATCCTCAATTTTACGAGAAGCTGTGCGAATATTGCTGTCATGTAGGTTTGAAGGCTGTGCAAGGCGGAATAGAGATTGAGACGTATTTAATTACGCTCAAAGGAGTTTTGTTAGGAAGGATGAGCGTGCATGACAGAGCGGATTAAAGTCATCGGGATTGGGGATGACGGTGCAGAAGGAATCCTTCCGCAATATCGTTCGTGGATACTCGAGAGCGAACGGTTGGTGGGTGGAGAGCGTCATTTTTCTTTTTTTCCTGAATATACAGGGGAACGAGTCGTCATGAAAGGCGGGCTTAGCCCTATCATCGAGCGGCTTCAACGTGAACCTAAGTCGACAGTCATCCTGGCATCGGGTGATCCGCTCTTTTACGGGATTGGCGGTTACCTTAATTCCAAGCTTGAGGTGGAGATTTATCCGCACTTCAGTTCGATACAACTGGCGTTTGCCCGCATGGGAGAGTCTTGGCAGGATGCGTATTTGACCAGTGTGCATGGCCGAAGCATCAAGGGGTTGGCGCAACGCATCGACGGCAAACCCAAGGTTGCTATGCTTACAGACCTGGAGAATAGCCCACAGCGAGTAGCGGAATATCTCTTGTCGTTTGGGATGACAGAGTATCGCGCGTTTGTCGCCGAGAATCTGGGAAGTTTAGATGAGAAGTCTGGCTGGTATACCTTAGAGGAGATGGCCGCGGGTACGTTTTCCGAGCTGAATGTGGTGATCTTGCGCCAAGAAACGCATGGCCCAAGCTGGTTGTTGGGTATTCCTGACGAAGCGTTTGCCCAACGCAAACCAGACAAGGGACTCATTACGAAGCGAGAAGTTCGCATTCTTAGTCTCGCGAATCTTCAGCTTCATGCTAAAAGTATTGTCTGGGACATCGGCACCTGCACTGGTTCGGTGGCGATTGAGGCCGCCCGCATCGCGCGTGAAGGTGAAGTCTACGCGGTCGAGAAGAACGCCGATGATCTCGCCAATTGCTTGACCAATATCCGTAAGTTTCGGGCGGATATCACGGCCATACACGCCAAGGCACCGGAAGGCTTGGAGAATTTTCCCGACCCCGATGCTGTCTTTTTCGGCGGTACTGGCGGCGAAATCCGTGAGTTGATCCGCCTTTGTTGTGAGCGCTTGAAACCTGATGGACGAATTGTTTTGAATGCCGCAACGATTGAGAATTTGTACGAGGCTTGTCAAAGCTTTGCGGAGGCTGGCTTTGAAACCTCTATTACGTTGGCACAGCTTTCGAGAAGCAAACCGATTTTAGGGATGAACCGCTTTGAGGCTCTCAACCCGATCTATATCATCACCGCAAAACGACCAGAGGAGGAACTAACTCATGAGTAAGATTGGCACCCTGTACGGATTAGGTGTAGGACCTGGAGATCCGGAGCTGATCACCGTCAAGACCTTTCGAATCCTAAGCGAATCACCAGTTATCGCCTACCCTAAGAAACGCATGGGAAGCATGAGCTATGCCCAGCGCATTGTGGAGCTATATGTTCGCCCGCAGGAAAAAGAAATGCTCGGTCTCGTCTTCCCAATGACCAAGGACAAGGACATCCTGGAGCGCGAATGGCAAAGTGCAGTGACACAGGTTTGGGAGAAGCTTCAAGAAGGTAAAGACGTGGCTTTCGTAACTGAAGGGGACCCGATGTTCTACAGTACCTTCATTCATATGATGCGAATCATTACAGAGAAACACCCTGAAGCCGAAGTTAAGACGATTCCGGGAGTGTCCTCGTTCCTTGGTGCAGCCTCCCGATTGGGCATTCCACTGGCGGACGGAGACGAGCAAATCGGGATTATTCCGGCGACAGATGATCGAGAAGCGATGCGCCAAGCCTTGCTTACCCATGATTGTGTTGTATTTCTCAAGATTGCCAAGGTGTTGGACTTCATTATCGATCTCTTGCATGAGCTGAATCTGACGGATAAAGCCTCCGTCGTGAGCAAAGTTACATCCGAAGAAGAAATGATTTGGCACAATGTGGATGAGCTGAAGGGTGCAGACCCGGGATACCTAACGTTAATGGTGGTGAGAAAATGAAGCTGTATATTGTCGGAGCGGGCCCAGGCGACCCGGATTTAATCACCGTAAAAGGATTGCGCTTGCTACAGGAAGCGGACGTAGTGCTTTACACAGATTCACTGGTAAATGACGAGTTGGCGGCAAAAGCCAAGGAAGGTGCACAAGTGGTTCAAAGCTCAGGGATGGCGCTGGAGGAATTGGTACAGTTCATGAGTGAGCGAATCAAGCAGGGGAAGAAAGTTGTCCGCCTGCATACAGGTGATCCATCCGTATACGGCGCCATCATGGAGCAAATCGCCTTATTGAAACACGAAGGAATTGAGGTCGAAATTGTTCCAGGAGTAAGCTCCGTATTTGCTGCGGCAGCTGCTGTTGGAGCCGAGTTAACGATTCCGGATTTGACCCAGACGCTTATCCTGACGAGAGCAGAAGGTCGCACTCCTGTTCCCGACCGGGAGAAACTGCGCGAGCTAGCTTCTCATCATTGCACCATCGCGCTGTTCTTAAGTGCCACTCTGACGAAAAAAGTCGTTAAGGAGCTAATCGAAGCTGGCTGGCGTGAAGACACTCCTGTGGTTGTGGTTCAGCGAGCGAGTTGGCCGGATCAAAAAATCGTTCGTACCACTATCGAGCATCTTGATCAAGATATAGCGGCCAATGGAATTCGCTCCCATGCGATGATTCTTGCGGGCTGGGCGCTTGATCCTGAAATTCACACCAAGGAAGAATACCGCTCCAAGCTGTATGACAAAACCTTCACCCACGGATTCCGCAAGGGTGTGAGCACGCCATGATCATCGAGCTGCAGGAAGGACAATTTCCACAAATCCAACAGCGAAATGAACTTGCTGTCATCGCCATCACGAAGCACGGAGTGGAGCTGGCGCGAAGAATTCAGAAGCTGATGCCCAACACGGATATCTATTATATGAGCAAGTTCGCTCAGGGGGACGAGGAGGAGCGGTCGATCCAGCTTTTTACCGGCAGTGTTCGTCTGTTGTTCCCAGCTTTGTGGCCTGTCTACCAGGGAATAGTTTGTGTCGTGTCTCTGGGGGCGTTGATCCGCATGATTGCCCCCTTGCTTCGCGATAAAAAAACAGACCCAGGTGTGGTCGTACTCGATGATCTGGGTGAGAACGTGATCAGTGTGCTCTCCGGTCATTTGGGAGGAGCCAATGAGCTTGCCAGACAGATTGCGGCTGACATAGGCGCACGACCGATAGTCACGACGGCATCGGACGTGCAAAAGACCATTCCTGTTGATTTATTAGGCAGACGGTTTGGCTGGGTATGGGAGTCGGACGACAAGTTGACACCCGTTAGCGCCTCTGTGGTGAACGGTGAGCGAGTCGCTTTCATTCAAGAGTCAGGCGAGCCCAATTGGTGGATGCACGATACGCCGATGCCAGCCAATATCGAATTATATGACACCGTGATGAATGCGTTGGAAGCTCAAGTGCAAGGCGCCCTCATCATCACCCATCGGCAGTTGACCCCTGAGGAAGAACCTATTCTCGCCAACGGTGTCCTGTATCGTCCGAAGGTGCTCGTACTAGGAATGGGATGCAATCGAGGAACTTCATATGAAGAGATTGAAACTGTGATCAAGGAAACGTTGTCCGAGCTGGGGCTCTCGATTCGAAGTGTCAAAGCGGTTTGCTCTATTGATTTGAAGAAGGACGAAGCAGGTCTACTACAAGTCTGCCAGCAGTACAAGTGGGAGTTCATTACTTATACAGCGGATCAATTGAATGAAATGAACATTGAAGAGCCTTCCGAAACGGTTTACCGCTATACAGGCGCTTATGCCGTCAGTGAGCCTGCCGCCAAGCGATACGCTAAGACCGACAAGCTCCTATTAACCAAGAAGAAATCAGGCAATGTCACCATCTCGGTTGGTCTCCTCACATTTGATCCGTTAGGAGGGGCATCGATTGGCTAACAAACGATTGATTGTGGCAGGTGCAGGCAGTGGGGTGGGCAAAACCACCGTGACGATTGGCTTAATGGCTGCCTTGCAACAACGAGGTCTCACGGTCCAAGGGTTCAAATGCGGACCCGATTATATTGATCCAACATATCATACAGCCGTCACGGGGAGAGTGTCGCGCAACCTCGACAGTTGGATGCTTTCACACGAAGTCGTTCGTGAAATCTTGGCAAAAGGCAGTACAGACGCCGATATCTCCATCATCGAAGGGGTCATGGGGCTTTTTGATGGCAAGGAAGCGACCAGTGATCGTGGTAGCACTGCCGAAATTAGCATCCTCACCCGTACACCTGTTCTGTTGGTGGTCAATTGTCAAAGCATGGCCCGCAGTGCGGCTGCCGTGGTCAAAGGCTTCCAGCTATTTAACCCCGATGTGCGGATCGCAGCCGTTCTCGCCAACAAAGTGGGAAGCGTCGGACATTACCAAATTGTCAAAGCCGCAATCGAACAAGAGTGCAACATTCCGGTTCTGGGCTACCTGCTACGGGAGTCCGATATTGAGATCCCTGAGCGTCATCTAGGACTAGTACCGTCGGTCGAACGCGGTGAACTGGATGCTTTGTTTCAACGTCTGGGTGAATTGATCACCAGCACGATTGATCTTGATCGCTTGATGGAAATAGCGGAAGCTCCAGAGCTGACAGTCAATTCTGGATTGTTTACATGTAAACAATCAGTCTCCACCGTTAAAATTGCCGTAGCCAAGGATGCCGCGTTTCACTTTTACTATCCAGAGAATTTTGAGCTATTGGAGGCATATGGGGCAGAGTTGCTGTTTTTCTCTCCGTTGGCAGGTGAAACAGTACCCCTTGAAGCGGATGGCTTGTATATCGGCGGAGGCTTTCCAGAGGAATTCGCCCAGCAGCTCTCACAAGACACAACTGTCCTGGAATCTTTTCGGCAATCAATCCGTTCCGGCATCCCAACCTTGGCGGAGTGTGGGGGCTTTATGTATTTGACCGAAGCGATTACGACAACCGACGGACAATCCTATCCCATGGTCGGGCTGATTCCTGGCACGGTTGCGATGCAGAAACGACTGGCTGCTCTTGGCTATCGGGAAGTTACGGGTCAGCCAGGGAATTTCTTATTCGGTGAAGATACCATAGCCAAAGGTCATGAGTTCCATTATTCTACGTTCGCCTCATCAGATGAGATCACGCCAGCCTACCAGACGAAAGGATTGCGTGGTACCAAAACGGAAGGATTTGTGCAAGACAATCTGGTGGCAGGCTATACGCATCTGCATTTTGCCTCGTGTCCGGAATTAGTCGAAAGATGGATTCAAGCGTGCCTTAAAGGAGGAGTGGCGCGTGGACAATGAGGTAGATAAAACGAGCGTTTATCCTGGAAAAAAGGCGTTGCCGATCATGGTGCAAGGAACGAGCTCGGACGCTGGAAAAAGTGTTTTTGTCACGGCACTTTGCCGGATCTTTGCGCAGGAGGGTTATCGGACGGCGCCGTTCAAGTCACAAAACATGGCCAATAACTCGTACGTCACCCCGGATGGCAAAGAGATAGGCAGAGCACAGGGCGTTCAAGCGGAGGCCAGTGGGATTATGGCGACCACGGATATGAATCCGATCCTGATCAAACCGTCACGCGATCATGAAGCGCAAATCGTCGTGCATGGTGTCCCTTATCAAAGCATGCAAGCGAAAGCCTATCGTTCCGACTTTTTTGACACGGGATTGCAGGTAATCACCGAAGCTTATCAGCGATTAGCCAGCACGTATGAGATCGTTGTTATCGAGGGGGCGGGCAGTCCGGCTGAGATCAACCTGAACGATCGAGAGCTGGTGAACATGCGTGTGGCTCGTTTGACTGACGCTCCTGTCATTCTAATCGCTGATATCGAGCGAGGCGGGGTCTTCGCCAGTCTCGTCGGTACCCTGCAATTGTTTGATGAGTCAGATCGCAAGCGGGTAATCGGTGTTGTTATTAATCGATTCCGTGGTGATCTTAGTTTGTTGATCCCCGGACTGGAATGGTTTGAATCGTATACGGGTGTGCCTGTTTTAGGCGTCATTCCTTTCTTGCCAGATTTGTGGATCGATGCTGAAGATTCGCTCGTCCTGCATAAATACGAACGTCAAATCTCCATTGAAAAAGCAATCGATATTGCCGTCATCAAGTATCCACGCATTTCCAACTTTACGGATGTGGATCCGTTTCTCGTGGAACCAGACTGCCAGATCCGTTATGTGACGAGAGGAGAAGAGTTGGGAACACCTGATGTTCTCATTCTTCCAGGAAGCAAGAATACCTTGGAGGATCTCTTGTTCCTGCGTCAGCAGGGATTAGAACAGGCAATTGTACGGCTACATACCGCGGGAAGCACAACGATCATCGGCTTATGCGGCGGCTATCAGATGTTGGGTCAAGCGGTTCTCGATCCGCATCAGGTGGAATCCCCTCAACTTCGTATAGAAGGCTTGGGATTGATTCCAGCCATAACGACATTGGAACAAACTAAAACAACAGTTCTTTCCCAAGGACATATGGAAGTGGAAGGAAAGCAGCTTGATTTAACTGGTTACGAGATTCATATGGGGCAAACCTTCTATCCAGACGGAAACCCGCATCCGTTTATCCAAATGGAAGGGAAAGTAGACGGTTACTTCGATCGAGCGAACAAGCTTGTCGGCTCCTATTTTCATGACCTTTTTCATAATGATTCGTTCCGTCATTTCTTATTGGAAACCATCCGTGCAAGCAAGGGACTTGAGCCGTTGCCTGAACGCCCTTCCTTCTTGAAGATACGTGAAGACGGTTTTAACTATCTGGCGGAGCAGGTGGGTATTCATGTTCAAATCGAACGCATTAAAGAAAAGATGAAAGAATTCGCTTTAAAAACACAGGAGGCGCCAATCAAATGAACTCATCCATTCAACAAAGAATTGCAGAAATTCAACCGTTTAACCAAGAAGCGGCAGAGCAAGCCAAAGCACACATTGACCAACTGACCAAGCCTCCCGGAAGTCTTGGACGATTGGAAGAACTGGCGATTCAGCTAGCGGGTATCACAGGTGAACCATTCCCGGTCGTGACCCCTCCGGGAATCATCGTCTTTGCGGGCGATCATGGAGTGGTAGATGAAGGGGTTTCTGCTTTTCCCAAAGAAGTGACGGTTCAAATGATCTACAACTTCGTGAACGGAGGAGCAGCCATCAATGTGTTTGGGCGTCAAATCGGGGCGCATTTACAGGTGGTTGATGTGGGAGTAGCCAGCGATTTGGATATCCCGCAGGTTTGGAACAAGAAGGTGAAAAAGGGAACAAACAACTTTTACATACAGGATGCGATGACCAGAGAAGAAGCCGAGCAATCCATACTGGTTGGGATCGAAGCATGCGAGAAAATGCTTACGGATGGAGCTAAATTGATTATCATCGGAGAGATGGGGATCGGGAATACGACGGCGAGCAGCGCGATATTGTCAGCTTTGACAGGAATCGAAGCCGAGAAATTGGTTGGAAAAGGAACGGGCATCTCTGATCAGTCCTGGAATCATAAAATTCGGATCGTGAAAGAATCCCTTGAATCGAGAAAGCCGAATCCACTTGATCCGATCGATGTGTTGGACAAGGTGGGCGGGTTAGAGATCGGGGCCATGGCCGGCGCCATCTTGGGTGCGGCGGCTTCACGTGTTCCGGTGTTGGTTGATGGATTCATCTCCTCGATAGCAGCACATCTCGCAGTTCGACTCTGTCCAGCGGTAAAAGAGTACCTCATCATCAGTCATCGCTCTGTGGAACAAGGTCATGAAGCGATTTTGGAGGAGCTGGGCCAAACTCCTTTACTAGACTTACAGCTTCGATTAGGAGAAGGCAGCGGAGCAGCAGTTGCCTTCCCAATCGTAGAGTCATCGACACGCATGATCCGTGAAATGGCAACTTTCTCTTCAGCAGGGATATCGTCCAGTCATTCCTAAATAATACAGCCTTAGCTCACAATCACGTGGGCTAAGGCTGTTATCGTTTATTATTGGTTTTTCTGCTTGGTCTCTTTGGCATGCTCAACACCAGCCGTGATGAGATGACGGACGTGGTCATCGTCAAGCGAATAGAAGACAAGTTTGCCTTCCTTTCGATATTTAGCCAGCCCCATATTCCGGAGCAACCGCAAATGATGGGAAGCATTCGCGATCGTGGTGCCAATAATAGCAGCAACATCACAGACACATAATTCATTTTCCAACGAGAGGATATAAATAATTTTAGCGCGGGTATCATCCGCCAAGGCTTTAAAAATTTGGGCCGATCCTTCCGCCTCAACCGTCTGCGGCTTCAAACGGTTTACTTTATCTTCATCAAAGCATTGAATTTCACAGAAATCCTGCTCGTGATTTGACATAGACATCCACCTTTTTACTTCAAGCATGCTTTTATTATAACCTGAACATGTACACAGTGAAATAAAAGAAATGTACACATTTAAATATTCAAATGGGTATTTTAATGTTCGAAGCACATGTGGTATGCTATTCATATACGTTTTGTTAGGATGTGATGCAGGATGACCAACAAACAATCATGTTGCCAAGGCGGTACATGTACGGACAAGGAGAAGTTACTCAACTCTCAACATGATAATACCAACCATGATCATACTCATGACCATAACCACGATCATAACGATGAACATCACCATGACCATACACATAACGATACCCATGAACGTACCACCTCATACCTGAAACAAGGGAATCAAGAAGGAAGCGGTACAGCATACATGGAATTTGCCATTGAAGGAATGGACTGCGGTTCATGTGCTGCCAGCTTGCAAAAGCATGTGGCTCACTCGCTTGGAACCAATGACGTTCGCGTAAATTTCAGTACAGCGAAGATGAAGCTTCCTTTTACAACGGAACCTGGGCGTGTCATTCAGGCGATTGAAGAAGCTGGTTATAAAGGCCAATTGATCGAACAGCATCGCCCGCTAGCAGAATCGCCCTTAGAATGGTGGCAGGATAAAGGCGTTTTGAGCACGGGGCTTTCCGGAATCCTAATTGCTTTTGGCTGGATCGCTTCCCACTGGCAGATGCAAAGCGTATCGGTCATTCTGTACGCTTTTGCCATGATCAGCGCGGGATGGAAACCTGCGAAAAGCGCGTGGTACTCGCTAAAAAGCTATTCAATGGACATGAATGTGCTGATGACCATCGCGGCTATTGGCGCCGCATTCATCGGTGAATGGCTTGAGGGCGCTTCGGTTGTCTTCTTGTTCGGAGTGGGCAATGTCTTGCAATCCATGTCTATCGCCAAAACCAGACAGTCCATCCGTTCCTTGATGAACCTGACGCCACCGGAGGTTACTGTCCAGAAAAATGGGCAATGGGTCGTTGCAGCGGTAGAAGAACTGCAAGTCGGCGAGGTATTCCTTGTAAGGCCAGGAGAACGTATTCCATTGGATGGCGTTATTCTATCGGGAGCCTCTGGTGTGAATCAGGCTCCAATTACAGGGGAGTCCTTACCTGTCGAGAAACAAGCTGGTGATTCAGTTTTCGCGGGGTCTATTAACGAGAATGGAGCGTTAGAGATTCGCGCCACCAAGCGTTTAGGAGACTCTACAATTGCTCGAATCATTCACTTGGTGGAAGAGGCTCAGGAGAAAAAAGCGCCGACAGAGCAGTATCTTGACAAATTTGCCCGGATTTACACGCCTATTGTAATCGGAATCGCATTCTTGATCATGGTAGTGCCGCCGTTCTTCACTGGAGACTGGGCAAGCTGGTTTTATCGGGGGTTAGAGCTTCTCGTCATTGCTTGTCCGTGTGCATTGGTGATCTCGACTCCAGTTGCCGTTGTTTCCGCGATTGGCAGCGCCGCAAAAAGCGGAGTGTTGATCAAAGGTGGAGCGGCTTTAGAGGCTGCCAGCCGATTTACCCATATCGTATTTGACAAAACAGGGACACTCACAGAGGGTCGTCCACAAGTTGTAGATGTGGTGGTTCATGACCAGAAGGAAGTAGAACACCTGCTCCAGATAGCGGCTTGTGTTGAACAGAATTCAACTCATCCGATCGCGCAAGCCATTGTGACTTATGCCCAAGATCAAGGAATCAGCTTCGAACCAAGCCCCCAGCATCAAGCCATACCAGGTAAAGGAGTACAATCTGAGGTACACGGAAGAACTTATCTGGTGGGCAGTATTGCGCTTTTTGAAGAACAGGGCTTACAGGTTAACGAGAAATTCCCAGAGCTTAGCAGTTGGCAAAATGCTGGCAAGACCATCGTCGTCGTTGGCGAGCCGAATCGAGTAATCGGTGTGCTGTCTGTAGCGGATCGGCTGAGAAGCTCAAGTCAGGCAACGATCAAGCAACTTAAAGAAAGCGGAATTACTCCGGTGATGCTTACAGGCGATAATGAGGGGACGGCCGAGCATATAGCGAGCCAGGTAGGCATTGAACAATATCGAGCCGAACTGCTTCCGGAGCAAAAGCTACAAGTCATTCAACAATTGCGGAAGAACGGTCAGGTTGCCATGATAGGAGACGGAATTAACGACGCTCCAGCACTGGCGGCAGCTGATCTTGGAATCGCGATGGGGGCAGTTGGAACGGACACCGCCATGGAGGCAGCTGACATTGTTCTCATGGGGGACGATCTGGAGAAGTTGCCGCTCATCCAACAGTTGAGCCGCCAAGCACGCGTGATTATTCAACAAAATATCTGGTTCTCCCTTCTGATTAAATCGATCGCTCTCTTGCTCATCATTCCGAATTGGCTGACACTGTGGATGGCTGTCCTGAGTGATACGGGAGCCGCGATGCTGGTTATCTTGAACAGTTTGCGATTATTGAAGAAAACGAAGCAATAAGGTGTAGAGTAACCTTATAAGACCATAGTAAAACCGATCAGAATGTAATATGATTAGATTTAATCACATGAAAGTGTAAAGAATGATAGGAGTGCATTCGCTTGACGGAACAAAACCTCAACGACAAAGAGGCGGCAACCGCCACACCGGGCAAAATCAGTTTGCAAGAGGCGATGAAACGAAAGCTCGCTGAGAAAAAACAAGCACAATCGAACCATAATTCTATGAACAATCAAAAAGCTGGTAACCAAATGATGAAAAGCCAGCAAACCAAGAAACCGAACAATCAACGCAGACGTACCGGGGTTTAATCCAATCCGGATGACTAACGCTAGCTTAAAGCAAAGAAGAGTGGACACGATGGGTGTCTCACTCTTCTTTTCATTTGTATCCCTACATTTTGTGAAGGTTCTAGGATAGCAACGCGAATTCCTAGGGATTATTTGTTTTGTACTCTCTACACAGATGTTTTGAAATTGCCTCCGAAGAGTGGTGGCAACATTTTGGTGTCTTTTAACATGTCTGAGCCGCACATTGGACATGTAGGTTCCTTATCAAACGATAGATCTTCACGCATCCAGCAGGAACAATTGTCTTTGCTGCACGTCCAGATATCCGTTTGTTGTTCAACTATTGGCTCTTGGTTCTTCTTTGAGTAGTACAAACAAACACCTCCATCAAAGCGTGAATTATAGGTATTATAACCCTTTTGTTGGAAAACCTATTCAAGTAAAGAGAAAGGAGGAAAAAGAAGTGACAAACGAAAGCATTCCTCATGTAGTAGCCGTACGTAAAAATGGTGATGGAGACATCATTCGTCTCAAATTATCAGATGGGAACGAGGTAGATTATCTCGTGGCGCAACGGTTAGCCGCTGAAGGACGAATTGATCATGTAGAGGTGTTAAAGGGTAAAGATGGAGGACTTCATCTTCGTAGTATACCTGATAACGACCAATCCAACAACCTTGACAACCTGCCTCTTTTCTAAATCGATGTAGGAGACTCATTGTTCCCTCCTCATTCGGGTAGACCCTAGCCAAGATCATCATGATCAACGCTAGGGTTCTTTGTATGATTCTATGCAGGAGGATAAGGAAATAGGTGGAAATTCGTTCGCGGAAAACATCCAAAGTTTATTGAGAAGCTATAAGGCTACAAGAATTTGGACGATATACATTGTGATTTTTTTCACTACATAACTTACCATTCGGAGTTATCATGAAGTCATCAAGGAAGCAGGGAGGAATAAAGCATGGCGACAAACACAGTTTACTTTGATGAAACACAATATGATTTCTCCGTACAAAAGAAAATTGATAACTTTTTAACTCCATATATCCCTTATGTAGAGGCAGTTGCGATCAAGCGAAAAAATAATCCGATGTGGGACGTGTTCTTCAACCAGTTTGACGATCAGATCGAACAAGAGTATTTACTAGGGAAACATGCTCCTTATCTGAATGAAACGCTGGGTATGTACTGCTTAAGCGCTCCAGAAGACGTGGTAGAAGACCGTTTCCGTGAGTGGGCAGAGAATGAGGTAATGCAATTCCGCAGACAACGAAACGACTAAGGTAAACGCAGCCCGCTCTTCTTGAGTGGGCTGCTTTTTCGGTTTCCATCACTTTTTTATCTGGGCTAATCGGATCTGGAGCACTTGATCGTAGAATTTGAGCCAGACTTCTGGTAGTTCGGCGCGATCCAATTTGTTTTCGTTTGGCACACGAACAGGTTGACTCTTGGTTTGAACTGTTGATTTCTGCATCCATCATTTATCCTTTCGAATCCATCCATTCATGACGAAGCATAAAAAGCTCTTGCAGCTCTTGTGTCGACATCTCTGTAATCCAATTATCGCTGGAACCGACAATTTGTTCACTTAACGTTAGTTTCCTCTCCATCATCTCATCGATTCTTTCTTCAATCGTGCCCAAGGTGATGAATTTATACACCTGAACGGCGCGCTCTTGACCGATACGATACGCGCGGTCTGTCGCCTGGTTCTCGACCGCCGGATTCCACCAGCGATCCAGATGAAAGACGTGGTTGGCTTCCGTCAGGTTCAACCCGGTTCCTCCTGCTCGAAGCGACAAGATAAGGACCCCTGGGCGTTCGGTGTCAGGAAGAGAAGCATTTTGGAACTGGGAGATCATTTGGTCTCGTTTTTCTTTTGGTGTTCCGCCATACAAGAAGTTAACAGGTCCGAACCCCTCCTGAACGAGAATCCGCTGAAGCAATTCACCCATTTTGACGTATTGAGTGAAGACGAGGCAGCGTTCTTTTTTACTGCGGATGTCCTCAACCAGCTCCAACAGGCGAGTAATTTTGTGAGAACGTGACACGTCCACGAGCGGGAGCGACTGTCCAAGTATCAGATCTGGGTGGTCACAGATTTGTTTGAGACGGGTCAACGTTGTTAAGATCAATCCGCGACGTTCCATTGGTGTAGTATCATCCAGACGGTTAAACATGTCCCGTATCGTTGACTCATAAAGGGCTCCTTGTTCGACCGTTAACGGCACATATTCTTTCGCTTCATTCTTCTCGGGTAAATCAAGTTGAATTACCGGATCGGTTTTGACCCGTCTCAGAAGAAATGGCTGAATGAATCGTTGCACCTGCGTGACGAGATCCTGACGATGATCGCGTTCGATCGGAAATACATAGCGCTGTGAGAATTCATGCAAGCTTCCCAGATATCCGGCATTGAGAAATTCAAAGATTGACCAAAGCTCTGTCAATCGGTTCTCAATCGGTGTTCCAGTCATCGCGATCCGATGGTAGCCCGTTAACCCACGTATGGCTGATGCTTGCTTGGTATAGGAATTCTTGATGTGCTGGGCCTCATCGAGACAGATCGTGTCCCACGAAATAGAGGAGAGCTCATGTAAGTCCAAATGACTAAGCGCATAGGTGGTGATCACAACGTCATGTTTTTGAACTGTCGAAATGAACTCTTCATCTTTTAACCGCTTATTTCCGTAGTGCACATGTACCTTCAAAGAAGGGGCGAAGCGTTCCAATTCTTTCTGCCAATTGCCGATGACAGACGTCGGACAAATTAACAAGGAAGGTCCCATTGATTCGGAAGCATCCTTCAGCTGGAGAAGGTACGTGATAAACTGAATGGTCTTGCCCAATCCCATGTCATCAGCAAGACATGCTCCTAAGCCGAACCTGCGTAAAAAGAGCAACCATGAGCTACCTTCCAACTGATACTGGCGAAGTGTCCCAAGAAAGCTGGCTGGTTGCTCCACCATCGGAAGACGTTTCGTTTCTTGTAATTGGGAGAAGAGTTTTTGCAGCGGTTGGTTCAACTCGACTTCAACTGGCACCGAAAAATCATCTGGGTCATCTTCCCATACTTCATCTTCTCTTGGCTGCAACAGATGAAGTCTCATCACTTCACGAAAGGTAAGCTGCTGATTTTCGCGATTTTTCTTCAAGGTTTGTTGAAGCTGTTTCAACAGAGCCGGTGTAAGCTGAATCCATTCACCTTTTACCCTGACGAGCCGTTGCTTTTGCTGTAACAACTGATCAAACTCTTCCTCGCTTAACTCGATATTCCCAATTGCGAGCTTCCATTCAAAGTCCATCACCTGTGAGATTCCGAAGAAAGACTGCTGGGCGGCAGTGGTTGAGGATTTAACCTTTGCTTTTAGACGCGGTTTCGTCCGACGCACTTGTTCCCACCAAGCGGGGAGAAGAACGTGAATCCCAGCCTGAATCAGCTGTAAACTGGTTTCGGTTAAAAACCTCCACGCTTCCTCATTAGTCAATCGAGTTCGAATCGGAAGTCCTTCAGAGTCGTCAACTAACCAAGGGATGACCTCAGCGAATTTCTGTACGTCACGAAGGTAACGATTCCAATGATTTTGCCAATCTAGCGGCAGCTCATCATCGATTGTAAGCGAATGGGTCGACATCTCGTAGGTTAGCTCCGGCTGCCCGCGATCCTGAAGTAATACCTGTAAACGCCATTCCTGATCGTTGCTCACGGATTCAACTACTTGCAAACAAGTTCGAAACGGTGTTTGATCAGGCAACAGCCCAATCGATTGTAACCATTCTTGTTCGTCGACTTGTGCCGATATTTGTTTGCCCATCAGCAAGAGGGTGGGAAACTGTCGATTAACCTCTCTCCAGGCATGATCTAGTTTCGTCTCTTCATCCAGCATGTCATTTAATATATGCGTAAGCCAACTGTGGGCATATTCAGGAATTAGCTGATCCTCTGTCGGGAGAATCCTCCAGCCAATGAAGCCCTTTTTCCAATCATACAGGCTAGGAACAAAGCTGCCTTCAAGCAAGGCCTTATTCACCATCTGGGCCACCTGCTGGAACTCGAGGAATGACTCTTCCGGAGAATAAGTCATATGCTCAAGCCAGGATGGAGAGGTGAACAGATCGAGAGCTTGCCTTGGTTGCAATTGAATGGCTTGCTCGGTTTTGCTGATGAAAGTTCCATAGTAGGAAGGCTCATCCCAAGCAAACAGTATTCCGGCAAGTTCTCGCGGATGAACGGGCGAACCGTCAATTTGAGTACCGGCAATTAAGAAAAAACCATCTTCCAAAAGCTGTGCGGCAAGCTGTAATTCTGAACTCATGAAATCAGATTTCCTCTCCTTAATTCTTCTTGGAATGCGCGTAAGCGGCTATAGGTAGTAGACAAATGTTGTAACAGCGGTTCCCAGCGTTCATTCTGGTTCGCTTGAAGATAGAGCGTGTGCAATCTTTTGAGCAACTTAATCGCTTCTTTATAAGAAGGCCGTGTCCTTTCTTCAATCAATCGGTTTACTTCCCGAATGTAAAAGGAGAAGACCAACGTTGGCTCGACCTCTTCGACATTCTTTAAATAGACGCCATTGATATGAGAATAAGATACGCCATACGACATCTGGACATCCAGCCATTCGCGGTACCTTTCCTTCTCAAATAAGTACGATACGTATTCGTAGTAGCTCCCCGGAAGAAGTCTACGAAGTATCAATCCCCACTCATCCGATCTGTCAGTTTGTTCAAATGCTAATCGCCAAATCGCCGTCACAAGACGTAATTCCTCTCCTTGTGTATCAGCCATTAACTGCTCCAACCAATCATACCAGGTGAGTAGGCGTTGCCATTCGCTTCTAGCAGAGAAAGCCTTTAAATAGAAGAGATAAAAGGAGAGAGGTAGCTTGTCATTTTCGTGCCATATTTGCAAGGCGACTTCGTCTTCTCCATTCATTACAGCGAAGTGGGCAAGCAAGAGATTGGTGCGCCGGATTTCTGCGCGACTGACTTCTTCGTCGTCTGTTCGTTGTTGAAGTTCTTCAACTTCTGCCTGAATCCAAGAAAATTCAACTAGGAGGTACCACCAAAGGATCCGGTAAATCTTCGTCCATTCAACCGTATGTGCAGGCCGAGATTTCAATTGTTTCACAAGGGAAAGGGTCTGTTCCAGCAATTCCCCATACTGTTCACGAAGAACGTTCTTGTTGAGTTGAAACAAAGTCCCTTCTAATTGCTCCATTAACAATTCGACGGTTTGAGACAATCCCCGAAACCAGAAACAAGTCGTTTGGGTGCTGAATTCGGCTACATAAGCTTCAAATCTCTGCAAGTAAAAGAGAACGGCATGAACCGCGAAAAGCTGTGAGCGTTCCTTTTTCCAGTCACAGGCAAGGGCGATCAAGCGCTGATAGCTATTGCGTATGGTAACCGGTACTTGAGCCGCTTCATCGTGTCCTGGCAATCCAATGTTCATACTCTCAAAATAGCCCCACCAAGCCTCTACATCGCTCACTTCTGTCAGGGGAACCGGATTGGCATCAGGAAGTTGCTCGTCAGGTCTGTTGACGCTCACAGGACGTAACGGAATCGGGTAGAGCATGGCAGGCGAGAATTCAATCTTGCGCGGTTGTTGAACAAGCTGCAAATAATTTTTCGGGTTATCAAACACACTGTATATCTGAAAAAAAGTAGCCGCAATATGTTTGCAAAATCGCGAGTACGAGCACGCGCAGTTGCTGTTGACAAAAGTTTCTAGGTCGATCTCGACGTGGTACGTTCGCGTTCCCTGAACATCACTGGTAATCAAACTTCCATCATTTATAACATGAATATTGAAGACCATCCCTTTGGAGAAGTATTGATAGCCTGCTTCGATAATGTGGTCTTCCATAAATTTAAGGAGTTGTTCGCCCAAGTGGGTGACTTGTTCACGTGATAACTGTTTTTGCAACATGTAGACGATTCCTCCGATGAAAGTCGTATCCTTTCATTATACCGAATTCAAGCGAAATATAAAAAGAGGTTTTGCCCACACTTTTGTCCCAGCTCTAAACTTCTATCCTATTATTAACCATATGCAAATACCCTGTTCCCATCCCTTTACGCTTAATAGTGAAGCTGGTAAAGTAGGCTCATACCGAGCAAGAAAGGTGACGTTATCCAATGATTATGAACGAAAAAATCAAAGCATCCGAAATTGAGTTGACCGGGATCAACGGGGAAGACCTAGGAATCGTCTCCACAAAAGAAGCGCTCAAGTTGGCCAAAGAGCTAAAGGTAGATCTTGTTTGTTTATCACTCGCCACAAGTCCGCCAGCTTGTCAGCTTATTAGTCAATCAAGTTTTAAAGAACAACAGGTGAAGGAACGCCAAAAGGAACGAAAAGCGGAAAAAGGGCTTAAGCTCAAAGAAATCCGCCTGAGTGCTTTTATAGAAGAGCACGACTATGATACGAAGAAGCGACAAGCGGAGCGTATTCTTACAGCCGGTGATGGGGTAGAGTTGACAGTCAAGCTGGATAAAAAAGAGACCCAGCAAGCAAAGCAGTTAATAGAAGAGCTTGTGAGGGATCTTAAGCACTGCGGTAAACAAGAGAAAGGAATTCAAGTAAGCGGGAAACAAGTCGTCGCTGTGATTCATCCACTCTAAATTATACTGAAAAAGCCGGAATCCTAAACTTGAGGATTACCGGCTTCTTGCGTTAATCAATCCATTGCAGGAGCAGATTCATGTTCCAAATATAGAACCTCCGCCTTCTCATCATATGCAATTAATTCGGCGTATCTACCCCAATCGATTAAGATATCCAATTGGTGAGCAGCCTCTTCTGCACCAAAATGCTTCTCGAAAATTTCCATAAAAAATTCTCGTTCCATTTTATTGTTTGATTTAGATTGCAGAATCCAGATCATTTTCTCCAACATGGGAACATGCTGCAGGATTTGTTTCTTGAAGATCTCCTTGCGTTCAAGAACACTTGCGTCAGCCAATTGATAGCCAATATCCGTTAATTCGATATCGCCCTGATGAATGGCAGCAAACTGAAGTAATTGAGCTGCCTCGACAATCGGCAAGAAGTCTTCCAAGTCCAAGCTTAATTGATCAGCGAGCTTGTATAGATCCACCTTTTTTCCAAGATCATCGATGAGCTCTACGAATCCAGTGAGAGCGCCTGCCGGAACCTCCTGTACTTTTTCCATTCGCTTTTTCGGTTCTCCTGGCAGATCAACTGGCTTGACTTCACGCTTCGTGAGAATAGAGTAGATACGATCGACAAGCGCGGTAAATTGAGGTTTCAGTTTATCCCGCCAATGAGGCATGCTGATAGATATATCAGAAATCACACGAGCAGGGTCTCTGGACAGAACGATCGCGCGATCAGACATATAGACGGCTTCTTCGATACTATGCGTCACAATAATAATGCTTTTGGTTGGAATCTTTCTTTCTGTCCACAACTCCAGCAAATCACGCTTCAGGTTCTCTGCTGTTAACACGTCAAGCGCGGAGAAGGGTTCATCCATAAGCAGTATGTCTGGTTCCATGACTAAAGCCCTTCCGATGCCAACCCGTTGCCGCATCCCACCCGACAATTCTTTTGGGTATGCCCCTTCAAATCCGTCAAGCCCGATCATGTCGATGACGGAGAGGGCTTTTCGCATTTTTTCCGCTTCCCGTAACGGTTTATTCTCAAGTCCTAGCTTTACATTTTCAAGAACCGTCAGCCAAGGAAATAACGCGAACGATTGAAACACCATGCCAACGCCCGGATTCGTACCGACAATGGGTTCACCGTTATACAGAACAGCACCTTCCGTAGGGGAGACGAGACCGGCAATGATGCGAAGCAAGGTGGATTTTCCTGAACCTGATGGCCCCAAAATAGAAACCAACTCGCCTTCTCTGATCGTGAGATTGATATCCTCCAAAATCGTCGCGTTTGTTTCTTTTTGCAAATCATACCGTTTGCTGATTTGCCGCAACTCAATCAGTGTTTTTTTCATATTCGACACCCCTTATTCCACGTGGTATTTCATCTCAGCCAGCGCATAAAGCTTACGCCATACGAAGCGATTAATGATCACAACCAGCAAGCACATTACGATAATGCCCCAGATGATTTCCGGCCAGTTTCCTTTTGTCGTCGCTTGCGCGATGTACGAGCCTAACCCGGATGCCTGGAGATCGGTGCCTTTCCAGGAGACGATTTCCGAAACAATACTGGCGTTCCAGGCGCCTCCGCTAGCCGTTATACAACCGGTCACGAGGAATGGAAAGACAGAGGGAAGTATGAGCGTTTTCCATTTCTGCCATCGTGTTAGTTGTAAAATCACCGAAGCTTCTTTTAGATCGGACGGAATCGCCATTGCTCCAGCAATCACGTTAAATAACACGTACCATTGAGTCCCGAGCATCATCAGAGGGATGGAGCCAATTTCCATCGAAATACCCAACTTCACATACAAAATGATGAAGATCGGGAACGCCATATTTGCCGGAAAAGAAGCTAAAATCTGTACAATTGGCTGCACAACGCGTGATAGTCGCACATTTGTTCCGATAAAAACCCCTACAGGAAGTGTCCACATAACTGCTAGAAGTGTCGAAACGAACACACGCAGGGCTGTCAGCAATCCTAGGAAGATGACATGGAAGACCTCACTCATGCTAAGACTAGCTATCTCAAGAAGTCCTTCGTACACATACCTAAAGGCAAGCACAATTGCCAGACCAGCCAGCAACCATTTCAACAGACGCTTGATATGAGCCTGTGACTGGGGGACAGTCTCTTGTGAATTTTGTTTGATAAACACAAGGAACCAATCATGAAACAAGATCCGGATATTTTGTTTCATAAAACGAACGAACCTAGCCCGTTTCAGAATGTCAAATACCCAAGAGGTAGGAACGACGCTTGCTTCCGTCTGTTCATTTTTGAACTTTTGACTCCAGGCGATGATCGGACGCCAGAATAACTGATCGACGACCACAATCATAATCACCATGGTCAGGATTGCATAGATAATTGCAGGGATATTGCCCTCATCTGTAGCCAAAGCCATGTAAGAACCTATTCCTGGCAGGCGGATGTCTTGATTCAGAACGGTGATGGATTCACTGGCCGCAAGAAAGAACCAACCCCCGCCAAATGACATCATGCTGTTCCAAACCAAGCCGATCATGGAATACGGCACTTCCAGTTTGCTAAAGCGGTGCCATCCGCCCAACCGATTCATTTTTGCCGCTTCAAGCAAATCGCGAGGAATCGTCTTGACGGAATGATAGAAACTAAACGTCATATTCCAAACCTGCCCCGTAAAAATAGCAAAGATCGAAGCGCATTCCACGCCGAGCAAGCTCCCTTTAAACAACGCCATAAACGCAAGCACTGTCGCCGATAAAAATCCAAGGACGGGAACAGATTGAAGAATATCAATGGCCGGTATCATAAATTTTTCCGCCGTCCGGTTATACGCGGCGATGCGACCATAGATGAAGGTAAAAAGCATTGAAGCGGCAAACGCAATAAACATACGAAGCAACGAACGACCCGCGTAGTAGGGGAGCCAGAGCGGATCAAGGCTCAAGGTGGGTTGCTGAGTTGGCGAAAACGGAACCTCCATACCCGACCCAAGCTTCGCCGCCGCATAAAGTATGGATAATAATAAGAAAATGACCAGGACATCTGCCCAACCGAATTTATTTTGCTGATTAACATTATTGAATACACTTCGTTTCATAAACAAACAGCCCCAATTCTCCAAAATAAAAAACTCTCCACAGCTTCAAACTGGGAGAGTGCAACATTCCTTCAACATATGTGGATTAGGGCCCATTCTTGTTCAGTCAGTTATTGATGAGAAGACAGACTGAAAATAGACAGACCTATCCTGTATACAAGGAATAGCATTCTTCCTGCCTGAGAAAAAATATGAAAGATTCAAGATGCCACATAATCGACTGCTACTATCCATTTCCAGTATTCCCCCTTTACACACATCAATATGAAAAGCCCCTTGGGTTGGTCCCAGGGGGCTAAAGGTCATCACTAAATAGGCCGTTTCCCCCTAGTACAGCTTTGGCACTATACAACGTAAAGGGTTTCCCTTAGCCACCTTAAGAAGAGCCTTAATCCGGCAATTCCTGTTCTACCCATTGGCATCTTTCGATATTTCTGGGCAGTGGCCTATGTTTGTATAGGAGCCTCACCTAACGAGGACTTATTCATTTACTGTTTGGATATTACTCCTGAATATATTAACTGTCAAGAATTACTTTGAGAACCCAACGTCTCATCCAGCCATTCAAATAGACGTTGGTTAAAATAAATCAAAGCTCCGAATTGACAATGTTCTTCCGCACTGTCTTCTGTGGTAAAACGCATGAAGGTCTTTGGGCAATTTAGGGCATCAAACAACATTTGGGGTTGTTCAGCGAAGAAATGATCGTTTTCAGCTTCACATACCAGAGTAGGGCATTTGATTTTATCGGCGACGCCTTCTAACGTGACAGGCTCTGTTTTTTCGATCAGTTCTTGCATGGATTGCGCTTGATAGGTAAACATTCCATTTTCGACGGCCCAACGAACACCGATACTCTGCTTCATCAACTTCTGCAAGAAACTATCCAATAATACTGGGTTTTCTAAATCTTCTGGGTTCCCTGGGTAAAACTTGCGACTAATGGCACCGAACTGATTGGAAAACATCCCGTCATTGGCAACACATGCTGCCAATCGATGTTCAAAAGCGGCAGCGCGAGGAGCTAAATATCCGCCAAGACTAATGCCCATCAAGGCGATTCGATTCCGATCTACTTCCTGTCGCGATTCCAAATAATCGACCATCGGAGTAACCACCTTTTCCCAATCATGACGGAACGGGATTTTTTGCTCACGAATGACAGCACCTTGACCTGGACCTTCGAAGGTGAGGCAGTTGTATCCACGCTGCAACGCAGATGCTACAACCTCCAGATAAAGCTCTTCGACCGTGGAGTCGAAACCTCCGTGAATGAGCAGGGTAGGTCGTGGTTTCATCGCGTCATCCACACGGAAGAAATAGGCCGGCAAATAGGTTTTTTCATAAGGAATCTTCAATACTTCAACAGGTGTATCCATTAATGGAATCGCTTGTTGAAATGAACTTCTGCTTTTTCCCCAAGTATCAAGAATCCGAGGATCGTCCGGATTTCCGTGCAAGAAGAATTCCGCAGTACGATAGTAATTGTGCGCTCGTAAAAAACTTTCCCTTGCGCTGACTCGCTGGCCACGTTCCAAATACTCAACTGCCTGAGAATATACACGACTCGCGGTTTTATACCATTCCGAATACCAGCTCTCAAAATCGCCTTCTTCAATCCGGTAGGCGGTAGAGAGACATTCCCCAATATCTGCTCCTCCAAACGGTGCGTAACTTAATGTTCGTAAAAGTTCAAACGAAAAGGTCTGATCTTCAAAGATTACTTTCATACATATTTCCTCCTCAGATGATTAAGTTCATTCTTAGGTTAATCTGCGCATAGGTTAAATTGAACCTAAAACCAAAATAACCCATTGGTTTAATTAAGTCAATGATAACATAGGTTAAAATTGACTTATCTTTTATCAGTTGATAATTCATTAATATGAGTTAAAATGAACCTATGTAGAATTGGCTGAAAGAATAGAAGAGGTGGTTGAATGAGCTCTATCCGTAATGCGCTTTTATCTTTATTAGCACGAGAGCCTCTCAGTGGCTATGATATTAAGAAGCATATGAACAATCGCTTGGGACCTTTTTGGAAGGCGGGGAGCAATCAGGTCTATCCAGAGCTAGCCAAGATGGAAACCGAGGGTCTGGTTAGGCTACAAGGAATTGAGCAGCACGGCTTCCGTCCGACCAAAAAGTTGTATGAGATTACAGAGGCAGGTCAGGAAGAAGTCATACAATGGACGATGGAACCAGGCGAAGTCGAACATACACGGGATGATTTCCTTTTGAAGACCTATAACTCCTGGCTAATTGATCCGGAGCAGATGAAGGGACAAATTGAGATCGTCAAACAACAACATGAAGAGAAGCTAGCTGCCTATTTGGAGAAAGTGAAGGAGTTAACGGACATGCTTGATCCATCCAACACTCACGACCCGATCGCCTCTAGTATTTCGGTTGTGGAATTTGGAATTGAATATGAGCGACTTTATATTACCTGGTGTGATAAACTAATGAACAAATCATCAAGCCTTAAACAGGTGAAAGAACAGAAAGAGGGATATTCATCGTGAATATTGAGATTGCCAAATCATCAATCGAGAAAGAGTTAAAAATCGGAGATAGCGTACCGTTCACTGAGCGAGGCATGTACATAGGAAACGGAACGGTTATCGAGATTAAATCGGAGACATACGTTGTAGAGCTTGACAATCGAGTAACAGAAAACATGGAAAGATACGGTTTGAACCGCTAACGAAACAATACCGCTTAACACAACAATCACAGCACCATTCAAGGATTGCTCTATTTAGAAAATAAAAAGGGTATAAACCTGTAAAATGTTACAAAATTGTGAACTATTTTCAGTTTTTCCTGATATAATAAGGGTAGGAAGGAAAATACTGGAGGGGATTGTATGTTGACATTTACTCTTCTTGCAGTCGTGATGATCACCAACTTTTTGCTTCTGTCATCGAAGATTCCACAACGGATCGGTATTGCAGCTGGTCTCAATACGATGGTTTTGGTGACTCTATTAGGGTTAATGGTGGCCCAATGGGGAGAGAGTGGGGAATGGATGTTTTACATTCCGCTAGTGTTTTACAATGTTCTTCCGATGTATGTTGTGATCTTTTTATTTAGCGTGTTAAAACCTGTGAACACAAATAAGTTCTCCGTTATTTATGGCAAAAAGATGTAAGCGGTTACAACATAAATTACATAACATTTGTTATGTAAACTGATTCGACACATAAAAATGGACACCTCGCAAAAGAGGGTCCATTTTTATGTGTCAGGGAAATCCAGTATTGGGGACAGCGCATTCTGACTATGCTACGCAGAGAAGTTATTTGGACATGGCATCGTTTCATATTATAATTTCAGGGAGAGGGACACAAGAAAGATTCACTTGGGTCAAGAAAATCGAAAAATGACAACAGAGATAAGCCATGAGACAAAGGATGAAGTAATAATGAATCAAGCAGCTGTTCGCAAGGAAGGCAACTTAACCATTTATGAGCTTGTGAATCATCAGACGAAATCTTCTTTTCAAGTTGTTCCAGAACGCGGGGGGATCGTCATTAGCCTTAAGCTTCTGGGAGATGAACTATTATTTCTGAACGAGGAAACGCTTCATAATCCAGATTCCAATATTCGCGGGGGAATCCCGATTCTTTTCCCAATTTGCGGGCAACTTGAACACGGAGAATATGAACTTCACGGCCAGACTTTCCCAATGAAGAATCATGGGGTAGCACGAAATCACCCGTGGCAAGTGCTCCAAATACAAGAGGAAAATGAGCTCTCAATCACACTCGGTATGAGGAGTAATGAAGAGACCAAACGATCTTTCCCTTTTGATTTTGAATTGATTTTCCGTTACGAGCTGCAGGATCATGCGCTCATTATCCATCAGGAATATTGGAATCACTCAGAAATCCCGATGCCTATGTACAGCGGTTTTCATCCTTATTTTGCGACAGACCACAAAACGATTCACATCAAAACCGATGCAACCCAGTATCTTGATTACAATGACGGGGGGATTAAGGGGTATGAGGGCTCCTTTAATTTAAGCGAGCGGAGTGAATCTGTCGTTCTGCTTGACACACAAGAGCCGCAAGTCAGCTTTGCTCTTCCAGAAATCAATCGCAACGTCATGATCACGTACGACAAGCTTTTCCGTTATATGGTGATCTGGACAGAGCTTGGATCCCCGTTCATGTGTGTAGAACCTTGGATGGCCAAAACAAATGAGATGAATCTCAAAAAAGAACTGCTATATGTCCAGCCCAAAGAAGCGTTACGAACGCGCATCACTATATCAGTCGATCAATAAACGATGTTCACAATTTCCAGTAAGGAAGACGCAAGATTCCATTGCATAAATCCAAGTTTTATAGTAGGATTAATTTAACAAAATATTCTTATCAAGAGAGGCGAAGGGACTGGCCCGATGATGCCCAGCAACCACTACGTAGTAGAAGGTGCTAATTCCAGCAGGACATTTTGTTCTGGCAGATAAGAGTGAGGTAGGTGAAACTTCTTCTTATCGGAGAAGTTTTTTTGTTTTTCCTGCTTCATGAGTCATACGATGGAAGGAAATACTCATACGCCAGAAACTGAGCCAATCTTCTGAAGTTTGGCAAGACTGACATGAATACATGAAAAAAGAAAAGAGGAATGAAGCATGGCTGAAATCAGAATCCGTAACACCAATGAACGAATCAGTGGTAAAGAAAATGTTCTCGCTTTTCTGGAAAAACACGGGATTTTGTTTGAACAGTGGGACACCAGTAAGCTCCCCACAGAACTAAAGGATAAATTTACCCTATCCGATGAGGAGAAACAACAAATTCTTGCGACCTACGATTCAGAGATTCGCGATTTGGCTGAACGTAGAGGCTATTTGATCTGGGATGTCATCTCTTTGTCAGATGCGACACCGAACCTTGAGGAATTACTGAAAAAATTTGAGGCCATTCACACTCACACAGAAGACGAGATTCGTGCGATCGTGTCAGGCCGGGGGATTTTCATTATCAAAGGACCTGAAGAAGTAGGGTATTTCGATGTTGAATTGGAGGCGGGCGACGTTATCTCCGTGCCTGAACATAATCCGCATTTCTTTACCCTGATGGAGAATCGCCAAGTGGTGGCGGTCCGTCTGTTTATTGAAAAAGATGGCTGGGTAGCACAACCGTACGAAGATCCAAACTTTCAAAAAGCATAAGTTAACTCCATCTAGCAAAATAAACTGATAAAAGAAGAGTGCCTCCGAACCGGGGCACTCTCTCTTATTCTTCAGGTTCATCATAATGCCGAATGTGTTGAATAGTGGTGGGCAATTCTTGTAAAGCCGTTCGTAAAAATGACGGATAAAGCGGGAGATGCTCCAATTCTTCAAGCGGAAACCACCGGAAGATCAGCTGGACATCGTGTTCTATTCCTGTAAACTCCTCTTGCATATTCCTAGGAAGAGAATTGTCTTGTATGGATAACAGATAATACATAGCCAGTTCATGATAAGGTAGGTTCTCATGGCTAAAAAAGTTTTCCACCAGCCATAGCAATCGTTCAACGGAAACCGTTACACCAAGTTCTTCTTGGAATTCACGCTGGATCGTGATCTCAGACGGTTCCATAACTTCGCCTCTGCCTCCTGGAAGAGCCCAGAAATCATCGTGTATATTGCGATGCAGCAATACATGACCTTGGTGGAGGACAACTCCCACGATGCGATTATGAAAAATACCTTGAGTTCCTTGGATGCGAATCATTTCCCTCATATTATTCCTCCCTCTAATGAATAAACAGACTGTATAAATTCTATATTTTCACAAATAGTGAAATCTGTACAGCCCCAGAGAAGCTTTATTACACATAAATGCTTGAAAATTATGAATAGTTAAAGGAGAATGAAAATACAAATCTAATCTATATAAAATGGATGATTTTTAATTTCCTGGAGTGATTGAATGAAGTACAACTATGAAATCATTGAATATCAGTCTGGTCTTCCCATTAATATATTTGTGCATCGTGTTCATGAGGTAGAATTGCATTGGCATAATGAAATTGAAGTCATTTTTGTTCTAAAAGGTTCACTCAGTATCATGGTTGGACCAAACCATTACTTGTTAAAAGAAAAGGACCTTATTTTAATTAATCGGAATGAAGTACACAGCACATATAAAACAGGGGAAGACAATATTTTATTGGCCTTCCAAATCAATCCGAAGTTTTCTCATTCCTATTATCCTGATCTCGGTAAATTGACTTTTGACGTTAAATCCTTCCTTTTCGACGAAATGCATCAAGAAAGATTTGATAAGATCAGACACTATCTAGCACAATTGATGTGGGTAATGAATAAAAAAGGCGAGGGATACCTGTTTCAACTGGTAATCATCGTCAACTCCTTGCTCCTTCACTTAATCAAGTATTTTAACCCAATCATTGTAGATGATGTAAAGGTGAAAAATCATAAGAAAAATCTGGAACGTCTTGATCGAATCATTAAATATGTAGATGAAAATTACGCACAAAAAATCTCCTTGCAGCAAATATCCAATCAAGAGTATTTAAGTGTTTATTACTTGTCTCATTTTTTTAAAGATCATGTAGGGGTACCCTTTCAGGAGTATGTGATCCAGAAACGATTGGAGACATCGGTTGATCTTCTGTTACATAGTGACCAAACCATTACTGATATCGCAGCTAGTTGTGGGTTTTCCGATATCAAGCTATTTTATAAACACTTCAAAAAGAAATATAAGTGCAAGCCACTCGAATATAAACAACAGATCAGGTTAAGGGAGTCTAACGTAAACGGTGATAATCTCTCTCATAAAGGATATTTGGATATCGAGCATACCGCTATTTTTGAAAATTTGTTCGCCTACCAGCAGCTTGATAATAAAACGATACAGGAATCCGTGCCACCGGAAGAAAGATTTCATGTAATCCGAGCAGATCAGGAAGGCACATCTTTTCCACACTACTGGAGAAAGCTGGCCACCTTTGGCAGGGCGATTGAAGGATTAAGGGAGGATTGGCGTAGGCAACTGAGAGAAATGCAGAAGGAGATCGGTTTTGAGTATATTCGATTTCATGGGATATTTAACGATGAAATGATGCTCTGTAATCGCAATACTCTAGGGGAGATCATATACAACTGGACATACGTCGATCAACTATTCGATTTCTTGCTGGAAATCGGAATCAAGCCATTTTTGGAGCTTAGCTTCATGCCATCGGAGCTTAAAAAGACAGATGAAACGGTCTTTTGGTGGAAAGGTAACATTTCACCCCCGAACGATATTATGCAATGGACTCAAATGGTAACGGCTCTGATTAAGCATTGTGTGAATCGATACGGGATGAAAGAGGTACAGAACTGGTATTTTGAGGTTTGGAATGAACCCGATTACGAAGGTGTATTTTGGGACGGAAGCAAGGAAGAGTTTTTTGAGTTTTACAAGGAAACAGCAACGGCAATTTATGAGATTTCAAACCGATTTCAGGTTGGCGGCCCCGGACTTGCTTTTCCACTAAACCAAGCGTGGATCAAGAAGTTTTTGGACTTTTGTCATGCGAATCAAGTACCATTGGATTTTATTTCTTACCATATATACTGCGAAGATGATCATATCGAATCAAGTCAAGGGGAAGACTCAGGAACATTTTACGAGACGATGGGTAATCCCTATGGGTCTTACTATTGCGGAAGTGATTATACAGGTGAACAAGCAAAGCGGATGAAAGAAACCATCGAAAGCTTGTCCACACAAAAAATAGAGATCCATGTAACAGAATGGAATATTTCACATTCCAGCAGAAATTTGATCCAGGATACGGCATTTATGGCACCGTTTATCATCGATAGCGTTTTGAAAACCAGGGGTACTGTCGATTCACTAGGCTATTGGGCTTTTACGGATCTTTTTGAAGAGTTTAAAGCGGGTCTTACCCCGTTTCATGGAGGATTTGGGTTAATCAATCATCATGGAATCAAAAAGTCTTCGTATTTCGCTTATACCTTCTTATCCAAATTGGGCGATGAATTGATCGAACAAGGCGAAGACTATATCGTAACGAAACGCGACGGTCATATTCAGATTCTTCTGTATCATTATGTTTACTTTGACTACTTATTTCGCAACGGCGATATTACCGGATTGAATCAAATTGAAAGATATTCGGTTTATGAAGAAAAACCTTACAAGAACATCAGAATCCACCTGAAGGGTCTACATGGGAATTATAGAAGGACGAACTATGTCTTGAACCGGGAAGACGGCTCCTCCTTTGACGCGTGGGTAAACATGGGAGCCCCAATGGACTTAACAGGAGAGGATGTTTCTTATTTGAAAGCAAAAGCCTTTCCTAAGTTAGAAGTGTCCTATTTGTTTGAGGTGACTGAATATGAGGTGACTGCTCAACTTCCCGTGCATGGTGTTGAACTGATCATTTTGGAAAAAGTCCTATAAGTGTTTCACTTCAAAACCCCCTAACGAGCTTCGGAACTGAACCGAGGCTTATTTTCTTATGACCGGACGATCAGAAAAATCCGCAAATAATACCAATGAAATTCAGCAATATAGGTCAATGATATTGACTCTCATTTCCAATAAAATAAATTTGGAAGCGTTTACAATCTAGCGAAGGGGGACTCGCAGATAGTGGCAAAATAACCAGCATGAATAAGGCAATTGAAGTACAAAACGTAGAAAGAGGTGGAACGATGGAAATACAAGTAAAAGAAGTTTCAAAAACACAATTAGCCGTACAAAAATTATCATGGTTTGAACGGATCGGTTATGGCTTCGGCGATTTGTCATCCAACCTGATTTTCCAGATGATTTCGAACTTTTTGATGTTTTTTTATACCGATGTGTATGGTATTGGACCAGGAATAGTGGCAACGCTGTTTTTTGTCACAAAAATCTGGGACGCCGTTTTTGATTTGGTGCTTGGCGCACTGATCGACAAAACGAAAAGCAGATTTGGAAAAGCCCGGCCCTACCTTTTGTACGGAACACCCGCGTTTATCATCTCAGGTATTTTATGCTTTTCAACTCCTGATCTAAACGAAACCGGAAAAATTGTCTATGCGTATATTACTTATTTTATCTTAGGAATGGCGTATTCATTGGTTAACATCCCGTATTCAACACTTACGGCAAGGATGACACAGGACTTCCAAGAAAGATCAGTGCTTTCTTCTGTTCGGATGATGTTTGCTATGTTGGGGGGGTTAATTGTATCCGCACTTACGATGCCTTTAGTCGATTGGCTTGGAGCAGGAAGTCCCACCAAAGGCTGGCAATGGACCATGGTCATTTTTTCTCTTGTTGGCGGCATTTTATATTTCCTATGTTTTCTTTCCACCAAAGAAAGAGTTGTTTTGAAAACTGAAAAATACGGGTTAAAAGATATCTTTCGCGCAATTTTTAAAAATAAGCCATTTTTATCGGTATCCCTTTCCTTTATGTTTGCACTTGGGGCATTAAGCATCCAGATGGCGGCGGTCATTTATTATTTCAAGTACTATATTGGCAACGAAGACCTCGTTACTCCATTCTTTACGCTATGCAGTGTGGCAGCCATTATCGGACCGTTTTTTGCTCCTTACCTCTCCAAAAAAATGGGCAAGCGAAACGCCTCGATCTTCGGTGGAGTTATATCGGCTATTGCTTCTGGTATTTCATACTTTGGGGGGCCATCCAGTGTTGAGCTCGTGTTTATCACCAACATTATCGCAAGCATATTCTCCATGATTCCAACAGCGATAGGTTGGGGGATGTGCGCAGATACCGTTGAATATGCAGAATGGAAGCACGGAGTTCGTCCGGAAGGTGTCATCTACGCAGCATTTAGCTTTGTGCAAAAAGTGGCGATGGCCATTGGAAGTACGGTCGGCGCAGCAATTTTGGCCACAACAGGGTATGTCGCGGATGCTCAGCAGTCCGAGCAGACTCTAGAAGGAATCCGATATATGATGACATTATTGCCGGCTATTCTCACCATGCTTTCATTCATCGCGATTATGTTCTACAACCTCAGTGAGGAGAAGTATAACCAAATGATGGTGGAACTGAAATCAAGAAATTAGGAAGGCGAATACGAAGGGCTTTCTTATCAAAAATTAACGATAAAAATGCCAGAATATTTAGATTGTATAACAGATGGAAACGTGCAGGGGGACTGTAAAAATGAATGATACACAGTTGATTCATTATAAAAGTAATCCGTTTTACTTAAGTGATGAAGATATTGATTGGGTTGAACAGACAGTAGCGGGCATGAAACTCGAAGAAAAGGTAGGTCAGCTCTTTTGTCTAGAAGGGGAGACGAATAAGGAAGAAGATTTGCGTTTGATTCTGGAAGAATTCCAACCTGGCGGAGTGATGTACAGACCTGGACCAGCCGCTCAGTATCAAAAAAACCATCGCTTTCTTCAGAAGCATTCCACGATCCCTCTGTTGATCGCAGCCAATTTAGAAGCAGGTGGAAATGGAATTTCGCAAGAAGGCACCTATTTTGGAAAACAAATGCAAATCGCGGCTACTGACGACGAAGACATGGCCTATAAATTGGGGTTGGTCGCTGGAAGAGAAGGAAGAGCAGTCGGTTGTAACTGGGCATTTGCACCCGTCATCGATATCGATGTGAATTATCATAACCCGATTACCAACACCCGGACTTTCGGCTCTGATCCGGATCGCGTACTTCGAATGGCAAAAGCCTATATGAAAGGAATTCACGAAGCAGGTTTGGCTGTTTCCATCAAACATTGGCCAGGAGATGGCATTGATGCGAGAGATCAGCACCTTCACCCGACGATCAATTCATTGTCTTGCGAAGAGTGGGATGAAACATTCGGCAAAGTGTACAAGGGAATGATCGAAGCGGGCGCGCAAACCCTTATGGCAGCTCACATTCTGCTGCCTGCCTATTCGAGAAAGTTTAACCCAGGTTTAAAAAATGAAGAACTCCTGCCGGCTTCGCTCGCTCCCGAATTAATGATGAATCTATTGAGAAACCAATTAGGGTTTAACGGGATGGTTGTCACAGATGCTTCCATTATGGGTGGAATGATGATGGCAGGCAAACGCAAAGATACTGTTCCAGGCGCAATAGCTGCTGGATGCGATATGTTCCTCTTCGTCAAAAATCTTAAGGAAGACTATGAGTATATGATGAGAGGCGTAGAGAAAGGGATTATTTCTCTTCATAGATTAGATGAAGCCGTGAGAAGAATTTTGGCGACCAAAGCGTCCTTGAAACTGCATCAGCAAAAAGAAGAGGGTAAGTTGGTTCCACCCGAGTCCGCATTAAGCGTTTTAAAGTGCGAGGAGCATCAAGCGTGGGCAAAAGAATGCGCCGACAAATCCATCACACTGGTGAAGGATAAGCAAAACTTATTGCCTCTCTCGCCAGAAAAACAGAAGAATATTCTGTTGTTCGTAAAAGGCGATAACTCTGAAGGCGTAATTGGACATAAAGAGCCGGTCAGCCAGAAGTTCATTGCGGCTTTGGAAAAGGAAGGGTTCAACGTAACACTTTTTCATAACAAAAAAAATATTGATGAAATTAACGAATATTGGATGGAGCCAATTGAAGAATTGAAACAAAAGTACGACGTGGCCATCTATTTCTCTAATCTAGAAACCTACAGCAATCAAACCGTCGTTAGGGTCGAATGGGAAAATCCGTTCGGTTATGATATGCCCTGGTTTACTGGAGAGATTCCAACGATGTTTATTTCTGTCGCCAATCCTTATCATTTACAAGATGTTCCGAGGATTCCAACATTTATTAATGGGTATTCATCCGGCAACGAATATGTCATTGAGGCCATTGTGGAAAAGTTGTTGGGCAAATCCGAGTTTAAGGGGATCAGCCCTGTAGATCCGTATTGTGGATATTGGGACGCGAAGCTTTAGGAACAAGGTGCAGGGAGAGAAAACACATGATGAAGAAAGACAAAAAATATTCGGCTGCGTTATTTGATCTGGATGGAGTCATAGTGGACACAGCCAAGTACCATTATCTATCTTGGAAGAAACTTGCCGAAGAACTAGGGATTCACTTCACACAGGTGGAAAATGAAAGATTAAAAGGTGTTAGCAGAATGGAGTCGTTGAAGATTCTGCTTCAATTAGGTCGTCTGAATTTGGATGCATCGTCCAAAACAGCTTTAGCCGAGAAGAAAAATCGATGGTACGTGGAATCTATTGAACAAATGAATTCGTCTGAAATTCTTCCCGGAGTACGAGAATACCTGGTCAAGCTTAAAGAGAGGGGAGTGAAAATTGCCTTGTGTTCAGCTAGCAAAAACGCTCCGCTTATTTTAAAGCGAATGCAGCTTGAAGATTTGTTTGAAGCCGTGATTGATGGAAACAAGGTCTTACATGCCAAACCCGATCCTGAAGTGTTCATGCTGGGGGCCAAATCCCTTGGTGTCGCTCATGAGAAGTGTGTTGTTTTTGAGGATTCACAAGCAGGAATTGATGCCGCAAAAGCTTTAGGAATGTTTGTTGTAGGGATCGGTCAAAAGGAGAGTTTGGTGAAAGCTGATGTTGTTGTAGAAGGAGTAAGCCATTTGGACATGGACAAACTTTTTCCTCCCACTTCATAACCCCAGACCGTAGTAGGTGGCAGGTCTCGGTGCAATTTATTTTTCTCCAGTCTCATTTCCAGTTGTAAAAGGTTCTGCCAGGGGGGAGGATAATGAAACGTACAGCAGCCTAGCCAAGCATATGAACCCATTTCACTCAATTTTTTAACAATAGAGAAATTTGTTTATGTAGAGCGAAACTCATTTGTTCGCTCTTTTTCTTCGTTTATCTTCTGATTTCTTGTTAAGAATGTTAAGATTTTATTAATACCAATCGTTGACAAGGTCATTTTGTCGAATTATGATGAGAAAGCAAAAGAGAAAAAATTACTAAGAATTGGGGAATAATCGATGCTAAAACGTACTACTGCACTACTCGTAGGTATTTCCTTGCTTGCTCCAAGCTCCATTTTCGCGGCAACAGCACCTGCGAAACCAGCAACTCCAGTGGCTCCTGTTAAATCTACCGCACCAGTGAAAGCTCCGGCGAAAGCTGTCGTGCCTGCAAAAACAGTTGCACCTGTGAAAAAAGCAACTCCTGCAATTCCTGCAAAACCAGCGACACCTGCAGCAACAGTGGTTCCAGCTGAAGTTAAATCGCAACCTTCCGAATTGACTAAAGAGTTTGTTATGGCGGATGCTTGGTACCAAACTGCTGGTGAGGCGCGCGCGCTTTACTATCAAGCGTTCACACTCGCTGACATGATGCTGGATAAAGATTTGGCTGACAAATCCATTACACAAAAAAGAGCCGTTATTGTTGATATTGACGAAACAATCCTCGATAACAGTCCGCACAACGTTTTGATGCTCCAACAAGGTAAAGAATTCAATCCGGTTACTTGGAATGAGTGGGTTAACCTCGCTGAAGCGAAAGCTGTACCAGGTTCTGTAGAATTCTTGAACAAAGCTGTGAAAAGCGGCGCAGATGTTTACTACATCTCTAACCGTTCCGTTGATCAAATTCAAGCAACCATCAAAAACCTGAAAGCAGCTGGTTTCCCACAAGCTGAAGAAAGCCATATGCTGTTCAAAGATAAAGTAAGCTCCAAAGAAGAACGCCGTCAACAAGTGGCGAAAGACCATCACATTGCGCTTTTGATGGGCGACAACCTTGTGGACTTCGCTAGCGTATTTGAAGCGAAACCAGTTGCTGAGCGTAATAAAGCGGTAGATGAAATGAAAGACAAATTCGGCAAATACTTCATCGTATTGCCAAACCCAATGTACGGCGATTGGGAAAGCGCATTGTACAACTTCAACAACAAGTTGACACCTGAGCAAAAGCTTGAAGCTCGCCATAGCGCTTTGACTCCTTATAAATCTGATATCAAATAAGAAGTAACGTTCATAACCTGAGTCTAGGGGATTCTCCTAGGTCTCAGGTTTTTTATTTTGGTCATTTTTTTATAACGTCTGAACAAAATTGGTTTGTCTTAAGTCTTTTAAGATAGAAGAAGATTCATTCATTCTATTGGATTGTTGGAAAGGTTCAAGGATATACTTGAAAGTGAAATCATGGGGTTGAAAGCAGGGGAATTATGCTAGATTTAATCATGCACTGGATCGATCAGCACGGATATCTCGTATTATTTATAATTCCGATGCTGGAACTTATATTTCTACCGGTTTCCGCGGAATTTGTTATGGGGTACGGCGGTTTTCTTGTATTTCAAGGGAAGTTGAATTGGATGCTTAGTATTCTAATGGCTGCGGCGGGAAGTTCCATTGGAATGACCTTGGCCTATTGGATCGGATTTAAGCTAGGTACACCTTTTTTCGAAAAATACGGCTCCCGCATTCATATGGGTCCGGAACGATTACAGAAGACTTCACAATGGTTTCAAAGGTACGGTAACAAGGTCATCGTCATTAACTATTTCATCACGGGTGTCCGGCATATTACCGGTTATTTTGCCGGCATTACACGAATCCCATTTCGAGCTTACATGCTTTATGCCTATACGGGGGCTTTTCTATGGGCTTTAATATTTGTTACTTTAGGAAAAATTTTTGGGCCAGAGTGGACACATTATCATGAAGCGATCAAAAAATATCTATCGATCACAACCATTATCATTGTAGCGTTGTTTATATTGTCTTTTCTTTATAAAAAGTATAAAACCCAGATCATTGAATTCATTACATTCACGTTGAAAAAAGGGGTAATGATTTTCCATTCCTTGCGCCGAGTGAAAATTTTGGTCGCTATAACGTTCACCGCATTTTTATTACTTACGATCTGGATGATTGATTTAATTCATGATTTCTTATCTAACCAACTGACGGAGTTTGATACAGTTGTTACGTTCCTGGTACACGGGATCTTTGGCCCGAGATGGTCATCCTTTATGAGCGGTGTCTCGTTCTTTTCTTCTTATCTGTTCTTGATCCCAGTAATTGCCCTGACATTCTGGCTGATTATGAGAAGGGGAAAGGATCGTATACTCGAAGCATCCTTTTTAATACTTGTAGTAGTAGGCGGAGAATTCTGGGACGAGATATTACGACGTTTGTTTCATCGAGTCGGCATTTTACCTTTAAGAGAGATTGTAATGAACACGTTTCCTAGCGAACAAACATTTATCACACTGTCGGTTCTTGGGTTTTGTGCCTTCTTGTTCGTACGACATCTCACGAATTCGGTCATTCACGTGGCAGCTCCTTTGCTCGTGATCGTTGTTTCACTATTTGTGGGTTTGAGCCGTATTTATTTTGGGGCGCAGTTTCCAAGTGATGTTGTTGCTGGCTATGTTTTCAGTGGGGTTTGGCTTAGTTTAAATATCGTGTTGTTAGAGATTTTCCGGATTTTACGAAAAGAGAAAACGAACGTTTGAAAGAAATCCACCCTTTTTCTTGATCAACCGAAGAAAGGTGGATTTCTTTTTTTGTCAACTATTTTTCTTTCCTTTATGAGCCTTGTTGATCCCACAGTAAAAAAGTAGTGTTCACCAACTATACAAGGTGCATTTGTACTATTAATTGTTGCTGTTTGTCTCTCGATTACTTATTATGAATGAGGTACATATTTATGGTAAGTATAATATTGGAAGAAGTGTAAAGGAGAGGCAAGAATGAGGAGTATTAAAACGAAGTTATTATCAGTTATTATTCCGATTATGTGTTTGGCCCTGATAGGGGTGGTTTGGTTAAATAATAGCAAGGCTCAAGATTTCCTAGAGCAAAACTTTCGTGAAAAGTCGATGGTTGATTTGGATTACTTAACAACAAAGTTAAATGATAGTCTACAAATGCATGTAGAACGTCTATCCAATATCGCAACTGGGGCGGAGATGACAGGTATGAAACCTGAAGCTCAGATCGCCTATTTAAAGAAAAAATTAATTCAGTATCCTGAGTATACGATGCTCTTTGTTGCTAACGACAAAGGTGATACACATACAACGGAAGATAAAACGGCCAATATTTCAGAACGTGTTTATTTTAAGAAGATTATGGAGGGGGAATCCTACCAGATCTCTGATCCAGTTCAAAGTAAAACAACAGGAAAATTGAGTATTATGGTTGCTACACCGATCAAAAACAATGCAGGGAAAACCATTGGACTGGTAGGAACATCATTTCCGATATCTGACCTGAATAAGATTA
This sequence comes from Brevibacillus ginsengisoli, assembly GCF_050113715.1. Taxonomy (NCBI): domain Bacteria; kingdom Bacillati; phylum Bacillota; class Bacilli; order Caryophanales; family Paenibacillaceae; genus Brevibacillus; species Brevibacillus ginsengisoli. The sequence continues at coordinate 510,519 of NZ_JBNJQR010000002.1, read as the reverse complement.
CGGAAGAGGTAAAAATTGGACAAACCGGCTATGCGTTTTTAACCCAGAAGGACGGACTTATTATTAGCCATCCGAATCAAGATTTAATAATGAAGCGCAATATCACTCAGCTAAATGTACCTAAACTGAAGGAAGCACATGAAGCTTCTCAGCGCGGAGAAAAAGGGAGTACACGGTATATTTTTGAAGGTGTAGACAAGTATACATTTTATCAGCAACTTCCGATTACAGGATGGAATGTTATGCTGACAGCACCAGTTGTTGAAGCTTCGTCACAATTGTCATCTCTGAAGAAAATTTCTTTTGTCACAGGCTTAATCGCGATTATTCTTGCGGGTATCGTGATTTTCATATTCTCGTCTCGTCTGATTCGTCCAATAGCAAGAATGAGTGAGTTAACTTCACTCGTGGCGAATGGAGATTTGACGATTAAAGTAGAACACGGGGCAAATGATGAAGTAGGCAGGTTAGGGGATAACTTCAATCAAATGATTGCGAAGATACAGGAGCTATTGGGGCAGATTGACAATGTTTCTATCCATATCAAATCTTCATCTGATACATTGGCAGTATCCAGCCAAGAGACGAAAATGTCTGCTGAACAAGTAGCGGTTACGATCTCTGAACTGGCGTCCGGGACTGTGGAAATTGCCTCATCTGTTACGAATGCTACCCATAGAGTCAATGACATGATTCATACCGTCAATCAGATTGCCAATCATACAGATGAAGTCATTTTTGCATCAAATCAGAGTAAAGAATCTGCTCAAAACGGAGTTGGATTCGCAGATGAGTCCATTCAAAAAATGGCCGAGGTGCACGACAATGTAAAGAAAACATCGGATATTATCGAAAAATTGGACGAACGATCTAAAGCGATTGGAAACATCGTAGGAATGATTACAAGTATAGCCGATCAGACTAATTTACTAGCGTTAAATGCTTCGATTGAGGCGGCTCGAGCAGGTGAACATGGAAGAGGGTTTGCCGTTGTAGCAGAAGAAGTGCGAAAGCTAGCAAATGAAACAAGTGAGTCGGCATCACAGATTGCTGCACTCATCAAGGAAACACAAAAGGAAAGTCAACGAGCGGTGGAGTCTTCTCAAACGGGTACGCGTGTAGCGGAAGAAGGAGCGAAGACTGTACAACAGGCTGGAAAAGCATTTGAGGAGATCTCTACTCACATTGAGAATGTACTGAGCAAAAACACCGAAATATATGCGGCAATTAAAAATTTAGAGAGTCTAGGAAAAGCAGTTGGAGAGAACATGGAACAGATTTCAGCGGTGACACAGGAAGCATCTGCAGGGGCGGAAGAAGTAAGTGCAGCCAGCCAACAACAGTCGGCAGGGGCCAACCAGATTTCCAGCGATGCGAACAGTTTGGCTGATCTGGGTGATGAATTACAACATGTGATCAACCAGTTCAAAATTAAGTAGCTGCCAACTATGTTTTCAGTGGGGTTTGGCTTAGTTTAAATATCGTGTTAGAGATTTTCCGCATTTTACGAAAAGAGAAAACGAACGAATAAAAGGATTACTCCTTTCTTCTAAATCATGAGAAGAAGGGTGTAATCTTTTTTTGTAAACTATTTTCTCTGTAGTCTCCCTACTTGATTAGATTGTAAAAAACTGGTGTTCACCATTTAGACAAGGTACGTTTGTACTATTCATTCTTGCTGGTTGTCACATTATTCTTTATCATTAATTTGATAGATAAATATACCAAGTATAATATTGGGAGTAGAGTAAGGGAGAGGCAAAAATGAAAAGTATCAAAACGAAGTTATTGTCAGTTATTATTCCGATTTTGTGTTTTGCCATGATCGGGGCTGGTTGGTTAAACAATAGTAGGGCTCAAGACTTCCTTGAGCAAAACTTTCGTGAAAAATCGATGGTTGAACTGGAATTGTTAACAACCAAGTTAAATGATAGCTTACAGATGCATGAGGAACGTTTAGCAAACATTGCAACAGGCTCAGAGATAACAGGTATGAATCCGGCTACTCAGATGGCTTACTTAAAGAAAAAGTTAATCCAATATCCCGAGTATTCCATGCTGTTAGTGGCAGATGCCAAAGGAGATACAGTTTCAACAGAAAATGTTAAAGCCAATATAGCCGACCGTGATTATTTTAAGCGGATTATGCATGGAGAATCCTATGTGATCTCTGATCCAATTGAGATTAAAACAACAGGGAAATTATGTATTATGGTGGCTTCCAGTATTCAAAACAAGGAAGGGAAAACCATTGGATTACTAGGGACATTATTTCCGGTTGCTAACTTGAACAAGATTACGAACGAAGTGAAAATTGGAGAAACGGGATATGCGTTTCTAACCCAGAATGACGGGCTTATTTTTAGCCATCCCCATCAAGATTTAATAATGAAGCGTAATATTACTCAACTAGATGTACCGAAACTCAACGAAGCTCATGAAGCCTCACAACGTGGTGAAAAGGGAGTTGTACGGTATACGTTTGAAGGTGTAGATAAGTATACATTTTATAGCAAACTGCCGATAACAGGCTGGAACGTGATGATGACAGTCCCAGTAGCTGAAGCGTCGTCACAATTGTCAGCACTAACCAAATTATCCTTTGTAACTGTTATAATCGTCAATATTTTTGCCATTGTTGTAATTTACATTTTCTCTGTTCGACTGATTCGTCCAATTGAAAGGATGAGTAAGTTAACTTCGCTTGTGGCGAATGGAGATTTAACGATTAAGGTAGAACATAAGGCCAATGATGAGGTGGGACGGTTAGGAGACAACTTTAATCAAATGATCGCGAAGATACAAGAGCTATTGGGGCAGATTGGCAATGTTTCCGACCATATTAAAACTTCATCAAATACATTGGCGATATCAAGCCAAGAGACGAAAATGTCTGCTGAACAAGTAGCGGTTACGATCTCTGAACTTGCTTCAGGGACTGTAGAGATTGCTTCATCTGTAACGAATGCTACCCATCGAGTCAATGACATGGTTCATACGGTTAATCAGATTGCCATTCATACAGATGAAGTCATTATCGTATCAAATCAGAGCAAAGAATCCGCTCAATACGGTGTTGGATATGCCAATGAGGCCATACATAAAATGGCGGAGGTGCACGACAATGTGAAGAAAACATCGGATATTATTGAAAAGCTGGACGAGCGATCAAAAGCGATTGGAAACATCGTCGGAATGATTACAAGTATAGCCGAGCAAACCAATTTACTAGCGTTAAATGCTTCGATTGAGGCAGCTCGAGCAGGCGAGCACGGAAAAGGTTTTGCCGTTGTAGCAGAAGAAGTGCGAAAGCTGGCAAACGAGACAAGTGAGTCGGCTTCACAGATTGCCGTACTGATTAAGGAAACTCAAAAAGAAAGTCACCGTGCAGTGGAATCTTCTCAAACGGGTACGCGTGTAGCGGAAGAAGGAGCGAAGAGTGTACAGCAGGCTGGAAAAGCATTTGAGGAGATCTCGAATCATATTGAGAATGTACTGAGTAAAAACACCGAAATCTTTGCTGCGATTAAAAATCTAGAAGAGCTAGGAAAAGCAGTTGGCGAGAACATGGAACAGATTTCCGCGGTGACACAGGAAGCATCTGCAGGGGCGGAAGAAGTAAGTGCGGCTAGTCAACAACAATCAGCGGGAGCCAACCAGATTTCAAGCGATGCGAAAAATTTGGCTGATCTCGGGGATGAATTGCAACACGCAATTAACCAGTTCAAAATTAAGTAGCTTTGCAAGAGCGTACCTATCAAGATTACGATAAACTGCATGAGTGTGGTAAAATCCCCTTCGGAAAAAGCCGAGGGCACTGAAAAACTTACGTTTTTTAGATTTTCAGATAACACAAATAGAAAAACCGACTCTCGTTCCAATATTTTCCGAACGGAGAGTCGGTTTTTTCTTACATTCCACTCCGGTTTACTTTATTTAATCTATGAGTTTTAGTATCCTTTTCAAATTAACCGTCAAGATAGCCATTGCCCCTTGTAACTCCATACCAATTAGACCCGAGGATATAGCAACATCATACCCGTGTCTGTGTTTTAGTTCGCTATTCTTTGCCTCAATTTTGTAGCGCTCTTTCGACTTCTCCTTAAAGAACTCTGTTTCTTGGAATTTCGCCTGTTCTGAGTGTTCGTTTGATTTAATGGAAACTGAATAGGTTTTGCTTTTGGCTCCTTCTGTATAACATCCAACTTTGAAAGCACATTTCTTGCATTTTTCAATATCAAAGTAGTACGTGTCCATTTGGTTTTTACTTACACCTTTTTTCCCTGTTCGGGCTCTCCTGATTGCCAAATGCCCCGCTTTACAGACGTACATACCTGCATCTTTATTGAATTCAAATTCGTCTTCTTTCTTCCGGACTCCCTGGGTAATCAAAGGATTTAATTTAGAGACTAGGTTAATTTCATTTTCATTACTGTATTGGATATTGTCTTTCTCGGAATAAGCAGTATTACCGATGACCGTTTCAATCTTCATTCCGGCTTCGATGCTTTTTTCAATCAATGTCTTTTATTGCTTTCCGTCATTTTTTTCGCCAGTCGTAATCGTTGCCGCCGTGATAATTCGTTCTTCGCTCATCGCAATGTGAGTTTTATAGCCAAAGAAAGACGAATCGGCAGTCTTATGGCCAACTTTAGCGTCTTGATCCTTTAAGCTCTGTAAGTGTTCAATATCGTCAGCAATTGTCTCCTTCAGAAGGTTCAGTTGTTCCTTCACTTTGGGATACTGAGCCAGACTTTCTTCCTTTTCAATAACTTCAATGAGCTTTTGGGAGTATGCAATCTCATCTTTAAGGACATCGGTTGTTGACTTAGCAGGAAACTTCTCTTTCATCGTTTCATCAATCTTATAGACAGCTTTCCTCAATTTTTTAGAACGGTCCGTCAGGATCTCTATTGGCGTCTTCTGGTTATATCGTGCTTTCGTATGTGTGGCATCGACAATAATTGATTTACTTTTGATGATTGCCTTTTCAATCGCAATTTCCACGGTTTTATTAATAAGCATGTCCAAGAGGTTGATGTCCTTTAGCATCAGTTTCCGGAACTTGGTCAAAGAGCTGGGTTCAATCACCTCCTCCTCCGGAGCCATGCCGAGGAAATACTTAAAAGACATGTCATATTTCGAACGCTCAACTACATCAACATCAGACAGGTCATAGATGGTTTTTAATAATAAATATTTGAACATACGGATGGGATCAATAGCGTTTCGACCGTTATCCAGACAATATTTATTTTTAGTTCATCATATACAAAAGTAAAGTCGATTAGTTCATTGATCCGCGGCAAAAGATTATCCGTTGGAACGATTAAATTATAAAGGTCCATATATTGACTGAATGTCATGGATTGTTGTTTTTGAATCATAGTGCCCACCCGTCTGAAATAGTTGCCTTAATTATAGAACAAAAAAGTCCGATTTTTCCTTTAGGATTTCAGAGGCGGAAGTTGGAGACAGAACAGTGGAAGCTTTATTGGTTTTTATGTGAAAACTGATTCCTGATGTGCATGAGAACAGCAAGGCAAGCGCAATTAGCATGTTCACAAATAATCCCCCTTTACGGATAAGGTACCCCGTTCCGGATGAAATGATTGACAGGAAAAAACAAAAGATCCTGAGGAAGAAAACATCCTCAGGATCTCTGGAAGTGCCGTACTCCTACGCTTTATATTGCTCCTTACTCGAATCCGCTCCGCTGACTACAGAACCCTTGAGATTGCCGATCACATTGATGACAAACAGCAGCACACCAATACTTAAAGCGCTAGCCCCGATTGCAATCACCGGTTCAATAGCCGGATTGCCCGCTTCAAGCACAAGCAGCCCAATCATCATCACGGGAAGACCCAGATTGTGCAGCCAAAAGTGCCATTTTCCCAGACCGGTTAATCCAAGCCGCGGGAACAACGTGTAAATGACACCGGCCAGAGCTAGAGAAGTCCAGCCCAAAAGGTTAATATGCGCATGGGACGGAGCAAACTGAATTTTGTGGGTGATCGACATAAACATCCCCATAATAATGCCAATTAAAAAGTAGACAACAGAGATCTTGATAAATTTAATTCCCATTTTCATTACTCCTCCAAAATATTTATTCACTTACAAAATAAGGTGTAAAAAAATTAAGCCATTCACTTATTTCATTTGATGGGCCATGTTATGCGCAAGAGCTGTGCGAGAGTGTATCTCCAACTTTTTATAGATTCGATCCAGATGTGTCGTCACCGTTCTGCTGCTGACAAACAGCTTTTCAGCGATCTCCGGAAAGCCTGAGGGGATTTTTAAATGCTAGCAAAGAAGGATGCTTTCTCCTCACTCAAGATTGATTCGCGTAAGAAATCACAAACGATAAAGATAAAAAGACGCAAAGTGGGCTGTACATCCACGTATCATTCCTAGCGAAAATCGTGCCTTTTACCTTTTTGAAAAATCCGACATAGTGAAAATCGCCAATTGCCCGAAGGAAAAATAGGAGTGAAAATAGCAAACAAATCATCTTCGTTACCTTGTTTGCTCGTAGAATGGTCAAATGCCCGCTTTGTGTGAGCAAAACCAATCCGAGTAGGAAAAGTACAAGAGCCACCACCCATGTACCTGCCGCGCTAGGAGTAAATGCTCGAGTCGTACCATCTGCCTTGATCGGTAATGCCGCATTTTTCCCCCAGCCTCCTCCCAAAGCCCAGTAAATGTGAATAAAACTCAGGAACAATAGAATACAGGCAGCCAGTAAGATCAAAGACGTAACCATTATTCATTCCACCTCAATTTTTCAAATGATTTACTTCTCATTAACCTTTAGTCCTTGTAACCCATTAAGAAAAAAGTCAGTATATAGCTCAACCATTAAGGCATCATCTACAGGTTCTTGTTCTCTTCCGTCAAAAACGTCTAGTGTCATTTCGGCCCAACCGATTGCCCCCAGAAAGAAGCGAGAGGCGTAATTGATCAAGGAAGTATTGCGTTCATTGGGTTCCAATTGAAAATGCCGCAGTAATTCTTCCTCCAAAATCGTAGCCTGACGAAGGATTTGTTTATATAAGGGATTGGCGATCGCTGGATTCTTGATCCCTTCAATAAAAATGATTTTGGTGAAAGCGGGGTGGTTCTTAAATATCTGGACCAATTGGTTGCCCATATGAATTAGCAAATCCCTAAGGGACAATGCGGTCGCTGGCGGAGTGATGGAAGCCTTGTCAAACTCTCGTGTTAATAATTGATGAAACAAGTCTTCTTTGCTTGTAAAGTGAATGTAGATGGCAGCGGGGGTAATCCCGGATGCTTTAGCAATCGAGCTTACTTTGGTTCCATCATATCCATTCCGTGAAAATTCAAGTAGCGCAGCGTCCAGTATTTCATCTTTCGTAATGGTGATTCCCGTTTTTCGTGCCATAGTTCCTCCTACTGATTTAATGCCACTTGTCGCGCGGTTCGATAACCAGACAAAAGCGCATGTTCGGTTGTGGGGCCAGCCCAATAATCGCCACAGGTATAGATTTTGGCTTTTTCAGGCAGCTTAGCATTCAATGCGTTCCGTAATGGATGCACCCAGCCGGGGTAGATAATAGGCATCGCATATCGCCAACGATGCAGTCTGCTGAAGACAAGATTCTGATGACTTTCCTCATAATAATCGCTAACCATCTTCACAACATCGGCTTGAATCTCCTCGTCAGTACGATTCCAGTTAGCCAGACTGTAAGCGTGTGTAGGCATTGCAACGGCAAGACCGCATCCGGCAGGGGCTCGCTCACTTCCTTTTAAGTGGTCCCAGCCAATTGCCGCTAAAGAAGATTTCAGAGCAGAGGGAACCGCGAATCCGTATGCCTGTTTCTCAGGTGCTGATTTGTAACCAATCCCCGTTGTCAAATTGGCCGTATATTTTGTTTGTTCGAGGAAGTTTGTTTGCTCTTGACCTAGCTCAAGAACAGGATTCTCAAGCATAGAAAGGGCGATAGGGGCTGGGGTGGCTATAATGACTTTATCAAAAAATCGTTCCACTTGCCCGAAATTGCTCTGAATCGTGACGCGAACTTGGTTGTCTGTTGTAGATTGTACAGATAGGACGGGAGAATTAATATGTACAGGAACACGTGCGCCGAGCTTCTGCGTGACAATTCCCATCCCGCTGTTTGGCGAATAGATCGACCATGTTTTCTTAGCGTCTAGTAAAGACAACAGAGCGGAGTACCAGGGGGTCTCTTTTTCCGCCCAAAAAAAGAGTGTGGAAGTTGGAACACCAAGCACCCAATCGACAAGATCATCTGTTGTCTGGTTTCTCCACCAGGATAAATCATGTCCGTTATCCAAATCCCCCAAGCGCTCATAAGAATGAAAATCCAGATGCTTCCGATGTTTCATCGCTAGACCCATTACTTTGAATATGGCCAGCTTGGAGCGAAAACTAAGCTTTGGATGTCTCAGCAAACTGGCGGGGGAGCCAGACGCAAAGCGGAAGATCTGGTGTAGGTCTGTAGCCATTGCTTGAATGGGATGGACATAGGATACGTCTTGCGCGATACCAAGTTCTTTCATCAGGCTTTTCATATTCGAGTAGGAATCGACCATAAACTGAGCGCCAATGTCCCATGTATAACCATGTTCACGAAAAGTTCTCATTCTTCCGCCAACAAATTGAGTTTGCTCGAAGACGTCAACGGTATGGCCCATTTTTTGAAGAGAATAAGCAGCTCCCAATCCACTGATACCAGCACCGATTATTGCAACTGTTGACATTAGCCTACCTCCAATAGGATTTAATGTGCAGACAAATTAATTAAATGAACGTTTATTTAATTTAAATATATAGAACCAAAGAGCTATCGTCAACGAGTAAATTGGCGAAAAATGACAAGAATTTGTTTTAAAATGCTGTCAATCTTGAATGTTTAGATTACAGTCTTGCCAGAATCATGTATAATTAATAAGGTTTTTGTACGTAAATCGGAAAGAATATAAGTTTCTGATTTACATAAGTGAAACTACGACTCTGCTGTCGCCAGGGCTCGGCAATCGTCGAGTTTTCTAATAATTTACAAGGAGTATTTGCCGAAATGACCGATCAATCAATCATTCGTTTTGACAAGGTGACTAAAAGCTATAGTGACGACCCTCCTGTGTTGGATGATGTTAGCTTCGAAATCGAGAGTGGAAAGTTTTATACCTTGCTTGGGCCATCAGGCTGTGGGAAAACGACCATTCTGCGCTTAATCGCTGGCTTTACGGAACCAACAGAAGGCAATATTTATTTCAAAGGAAAGGTTATTAACCATGTACCCGCCAACCAGCGGCAGGTTAATACGGTATTTCAAGATTACGCGTTGTTTCCGCATTTGAATGTTTTCGAGAATATCGCTTTCGGGTTGCGGATAAAGAAGCTGAAGAACGCAGAAATCACACGCAAGGTAAAAGAGGCGTTGCGGTTTGTCAATCTGGAAGGATATGAGTCTCGTGAAATCAAGGAGATGTCAGGAGGACAGCGACAACGTGTCGCCATTGCCCGCGCCATTGTGAACGAGCCGGAAATCATCCTGTTGGATGAACCACTATCCGCTCTCGATCTTAAGCTTCGTACTGAAATGCAGTATGAGCTTCGTGAGCTGCAGCGTCGGCTCGGGATCACGTTTATCTTTGTCACTCATGATCAGGAAGAAGCGTTGGCCATGTCTGACGAGATCTTCGTCCTGAATCAAGGGAAAATTCAGCAAAGCGGCACGCCGACTGATATTTATGATGAACCGATCAATCGTTTTGTCGCTGATTTTATCGGAGAATCAAACATTGTACCAGGCAAAATGATTCAAGATTTTCTTGTGGAGTTTGCTGGTAAGCAGTTTGAATGTGTGGACCAGGCGTTTAATCCGAATGAGGCAGTAGAAATCGTCATTCGTCCCGAAGATCTGGAGATCACCACGCCTGAACAAGGCAAACTGCAGGTCCGTGTAGATTCTCAACTGTTCCGAGGGGTGCATTACGAGATTTGCAGCTATGATGAGTCCGGGAACGAGTGGCTAGTCCATTCAACCAAAAAAGCGACAGTAGGCGATCAGATCGGCCTTCATTTCGATCCGGAAGCGATTCATGTCATGCGGTTTGGCGAAACGGAAGAAGAATTTGATAGACGGTTGGAAGCCTATCATGAGGTTAGCCATGGAAAATAGAACGCGCAACCTCTATCTGATTCCGTATGTTTTATGGATTGTCCTATTTGTCGTTGGGCCAATCCTCTTGGTTGTGTATTATTCTTTTTTTGATATTGAAGGTAATCTAACGCTGGATAATTACGTAAAATTTTTCACGCCTGTCTATTTGAAGATGACCTTCAGTTCTTTTTGGTACGCTTTTTTGATAACGGCGTTTTCTTTGCTTGTTGCTTATCCAACCGCTTATCTCTTGACCAAAACAAGGCACAAACAGCTTTGGTTGCTGTTAATTATTCTGCCAACCTGGATCAACCTGTTGTTAAAAGCCTATGCGTTCCTTGGTATTTTTGGCACATTTGGCCCTGCCAACGCGTTTTTCGAGATGCTTGGAATAGGCAAGCAACAAATCTTGTTTACCGATTTCAGCTTTATTTTTGTGGCCGTGTATATCTTTATACCATTTATGATCTTGCCGATTTTTAACGCGCTGGACAAGCTGAATCCCACCTTGGTGGATGCCGCTCGTGATTTAGGGGCTTCAGCGTGGACTACGTTTTATCGAGTGATTTTTCCATTGACTCTAGATGGGGTCAAATCGGGGTGTCAAGCCGTCTTCATTCCATCCTTATCTCTCTTCATGATTACCCGTCTAATTACGGGAAATCGCGTCATTACATTGGGAACAGCAATTGAACAGCATTTTCTGGTCACACAGGATTGGGGAATGGGTTCAACTATAGCCGTTTTCTTAATTATCGTAATGGCCATACTTATGTTTATTTTAGGAAACCGAAAGTGAGGGGTGTAAGGTGGAGAGAAAACGGAAACTGTCCAATCTATATCTAATCCTTGTCTTTATCATTCTGTACGCCCCGATATTTTATTTGATGTACTATTCGTTCAACAGCGGTGGATCCATGCATGAATTTAAAGGATTTACGCTTGACTGGTACAAAGAAGTTTTTGAGGATACGCGACTCCTCATCATCGTATTGAATACCTTGGTCATTGCTTTGCTCTCAGCAGCAATTTCAACGATTCTCGGGGTAATTGGGGCACTTGCGATCTCTTACGTGAAGAAGCGTCAGGTGAAGAACGCGCTTTTAACCTTGAATAATGTACTCATTGTAAGTCCTGATGTAATCGTCGGCGCATCATTTCTCATTTTGTTTACGATTTTGGGAATCAAGCTTGGATTTACGTCCGTACTTTTGTCGCACATTGCCTTTTCAGTGCCAATTGTGGTGATTATGGTCCTGCCTAAACTGCAAGAGATGAGTCCGACTTTGATTGATGCCGCGCTTGATCTTGGCGCAAGCCGTTGGAATGTTCTTTCGAAGGTCATCCTGCCATTCATCACTCCAGGCATCTTCGCCGGATTCTTCATGGCGCTTACGTATTCGCTGGATGATTTTGCGGTAACGTTTTTTGTAACTGGCAATGGGTTCTCCACTTTATCGGTTGAGATCTACTCCAGGGCAAGACATGGTATCGCCTTGAACATTAATGCGCTTTCTACTCTGATTTTCTTGTTAACCACAGCACTGGTGGTTGGATACTACTTTATTACCCAACGCAACCATCGCCAGAACGGAGTGGGGGTTCGCCAATGAAACAACTCGCCCGGATGTTTATCATAATCCTCGTGGTTGCTATTTCCTTGCAATATCTGGCGAACTACTTAAACTCCAGTGAAGGTTATTCGAATGGAAATACGCTGACCATTTATAACTGGGGAGACTACATTGACCCTGAGCTGATCAAGGAGTTTGAAAAACAGAGCGGAATCAAGGTGATTTATCAAACCTTTGACTCCAACGAAGCGATGCTCACAAAAATCGCGCAAGGAGGGACCACTTTCGATGTAGCGGTTCCTTCAGAATACACCATCAGTAAGATGAAAGAAGAAAATCTGTTGCTTCCGATTGATCACACGAAGCTGCCCAACCTGAAATATATCAATCCTCGTTATTTGAATCTGTCCTTTGATCCTAATAACCAGTACTCTGTTCCATATTTTTGGGGCACAGTGGGGATTATCTACAATCCGGAGATGTTAGGCGGGAAGCAAATCACCAGCTGGAATGACTTGTGGAGTCCAGATTTGCGCAATCAGATTCTGTTGGTAGATGGGGCGCGTGAAATTATCGGAATGGGGCTTAACAGCTTGCATTATTCATTGAATGATGTGAATGAAGATCACCTTCAAGAAGCCAAACACAAACTGGATTTACTGACCCCGAATATCAAAGCCATTGTGGGGGACGAGATCAAGATGCTATTGGCCAATCAGGAAGCGGCCGTAGGTGTTGTTTGGTCAGGTGACGCTTCTGAGATTATGGAGCATAATGACAAGCTGGATTATGTCGTTCCCGAAGAAGGGTCAAACTTGTGGTTCGATAACATGGTGATTCCAAAAACAGCCAAAAACATTGAAGGCGCCCACCAGTTTATCAACTTCATGCTGAATCCTAAACATGCGGCCAAGAATGCCGAGTACGTTGGTTATGCCACGCCAAATCTGAAAGCCATGGATTATTTGCCAGAAGAAATTTCTTCCGACAAACGATTCTACCCGGATCCTGCCATTACAGAGAAGCTGGAAATTTATGAGAACCTAGGGAAGAAAATGTTGGCTCACTACAACGAACTGTTCTTGGAGTTTAAGATGCATAAGAAATAATTTAAAAGAGTCCATTCTCAACGATGATCAGGAGAGTGGACTCTTTTCTTTTGCTATATCAAGCATTAGCTGTTTATTTTGTTTTTGTTGGTTTTGATTGCTTCTGTTTTTGTTCCTCTGCTTTTAATCTTGCTAGTGTTAAATCTCTTAACTTTTTGGAAGTCATGAGGGCAGGATAACTCAGCTAAATGTTGAAATAAATGGTTGCATAAAATCGTTCGTTTCTCACTAGAGGGGGAATTTTAAGTATTGGAGGAATATCATGCAGATTAATAGACTGTTTGGAATCATCTATCGATTACTTGATAAGAAACGAGTAACCTCCAAAGAATTGGCGGAACATTTTGAGGTTTCCGTGAGAACGATATTGCGCGATATAGAGACTTTATCAGCGGCAGGTATTCCCATCTATACCTTGCAAGGAAAGGGTGGGGGAATATCGCTCCTTGAGCATTATGTTTTGAATAAGACTGTGCTTACCGAGGAAGAACAGCATCACGTTTTATTTGCATTGCAAAGCTTGTCATCAACAGATCATGTGGATGTCAGCGGTATTCTTTCGAAGCTCCGCACTCTTTTTGATAAAACCGGTAATAATTGGATTGAGATTGATTTCTCGCATTGGGCTGACCGTGACCCGGATCACGAAAGGTTTGAAACTTTGAAAGAAGCCATAATCAGAAAGCAAGCCATCTCATTTTCCTATTTAAACCCCTACGGTGACATTGCCAAAAGGACAGCATATCCGTTAAAAGCGATCTTTAAAGCGAAGTCATGGTATTTGCAGGGATATTGTCTTTCAAAAGGAGACTACAGAACTTTTAAAATCACCAGAATGCAACATATTGAGATGTTGACAGAAAGTTTTGCAGATAAACAATTTCACCTTCCACCAATTCAATTTTCGGCTGGCGCAGCGTACTCCCATATTCATTTGAAATTGCGTTTTGCTTCACATGTGGCGTACAGAGTTTATGATGAATTTAATCAAAAGGACATCATCCGAAGTGAAGATGGATCTCTTCTTGTATCCGTAAGATTGCCGGATGACGAATGGTTATATGACTTTCTTCTTTCTTTTGGAACAGCTGTTCGTGTTTTAGAACCGCAATATGTCAATGAAAATCTTCTTCAAAAAATAGAAGAAATAAAAACAATCCATACCCAGCATATACCATGACACGCTGTTGTCATATTTTGAATGTTAGGATCGTGAGGTGATCAGAAAATATAAAAGGAGTGAGAAGGTTTGTTCACACACCGGGAAGTTATTGTCAAAGAGGTCCCGATCCATGTGGTCGAAGCCGGTTCCATATCAAAGCCGACAGTGTTTTTTATTCACGGTTGGCCGACTTGTTGGCTGGAGTTTGAAGGCGTGATGAATAGGCTTGCCGAAGAGTATCATGTTATCGCTATCGACATCCCCGGTATCGGGAATTCAGTAATTCCTTTGCAGTCATACAGCAAACGCAATATAGCCGAGTATGTTCGAGGGATTATGGATCATATGAATTTGTATGATGTCACTTTAGTAGGGTGTGATGCTGGAGGCCAGGTGACGTATGCTTTCTTGAAAAGCTTTCCTGACAGGCTTTCGCGCGCGGTGATTATGAATGTCGCCATTCCCGGTGTTGATCCGTGGAACGAGGTGAAAAGTAATCCTTACATCAGGCATTTTGCATTTCATAACGTACCTGAATTGCCAGAGATACTGATTTCAGGCAAAGAACTTCCTTATTTCTCCTTTTTCTATGATGTATTAGCCGGAAAAGGCAAGAGAATGAGTGAAGCCCGCAGGAAATCATATGTCGAAGCCTATTCCCGTTTAGACGCATTGAAAGCAGGGTTTGATTTATACAGAAGTTTCCTTGAGGATGAGAAGGATAATGTCGCGTCAAAAAATGTTATGGTGTCAACGCCGGTTCTTTACTTGCGAGGATCGGATGAATACACAAATATTGAAAAATACCTTGCCGGATTTAGAGAAAACGGCCTGCAAAATATCAATGCCAAGATAATCGAAAATTGCGGACATTTTTCAGCGGAAGAACAACCTGAAGAAACTTCAATCGCCATAAGGGAATTTATTCTGAATACCTTGATCGCTAACGGAACACGATAGTTCAAATTACAAAGCCAGTCTAATGTAACGTAGTGCTTTGACTATATAGGTGTATAAAAAACGGCTAATAAATATATCGACTAATTTCCATTTTTTCAGGTGTTTTTGCAAAGATCTATAATCAAAGCACTTAGGTCTCCACTTTGGGCTATCAATTATTCAATATCTATTGGTTCTTCTGCTAATTTATCAGCCTCTAACTCAAACAAGCCGATTTCTGTTTTAACTTTGATTTTTTTCTCATAATCTTCGTTCCATTTTACACCGCACTTTTTAGCATGTAGTCTTGGATCGTAAGGAACACCTTGTTTTAATCATGAGTAACACTAAAGGCCGCAGATGGTCTTACAGCAGCTGTTTTTGCTGAACTAGTCATAAGCTTTAATTTATTTTTTAAAGAATGGCTTCTTTGGATAATAAGGCGTGTACACCGTTTACGCCATTGACTAGTTGAGTAATATGCAAATCAACAAGAAGGCTTGCCAAATTTAATGCTTCTTTTCGCTCAAAACTATACAATTCCTGAATCCAATCAAGCATTCCCTCTAAGGCAATCATCGCTGCTTCATGTACATCTTCATGGAATCCAAAGGTAATTCTCTTATCGGGAGTCTCTGCTCTTGGGAACGATAAACATTGATCAAGTAATGTGAAGGTAAGATCAACTAACTCCATTGGACATTCGAGAGCTGGACTAGATACCTCTCCATCACCTTGAACAGCATGACCGTCACCAACAGAAAAAAGTCCACCTTCTACTGCTATGGGTAAGTATAAGATACTGCCAGCAATAAGTTCTTTACAATCAATATTCCCTCCACAATACCTTGGGGGGTAAGTGGAATGGATCCCATCTTCATTTGGAGGCATACCCATAATACCCATAAAGGGTCTGAGCTGTATTTTATGTCCTTTGTTACTAATCCCTAAATTGTTCGAGGCATCTAGGTCCCACCTCAAAACATACTCTGGTCCCTCGTGAAGACCCAATCTTTTGTTAATAATATTCGGAAATCCACCTCCGGTACTCCAGCCCCAATTGCCGGTCTTAATATCGTTTATACGAATAGCCAATGTTTTTCCTGGTCTTGCTCCATTAATATAAATAGGTCCGATCAAGGCATGGCCGCTGTCTTGTGGATGACGTCTTTCACAGAATTTCTCTCTCACACCGTCCAATTGAAATGTACCAGCATTCCACCCACCATCAAGAGTCTCGAAGCGAACAGTGTCACCTGAATTGATTGATACTATTGGAGTGAACTCTTTTGAAAAAGAACCGTGCAAAGTTGAACGTTCTGGGCGAATATAATACTCAGCCATAAAGACACCTCCCAATTTACCTTCTATATTATTGTACAATAGGAAATTATGGAGGTTATTTTATGAGTGACAGAGATTTTACTTTTAATGTAATTGAGCTTTCGATAGTTGGGTAAAAAGAGGTAGCCTGGAACGTTTTTTCATTCCAGACTACCTCTTTAATTTTCCAATTAGATTTCTAAGTACATACGCGAATAACATGTAGTTCTTTAAATTTTTCATAAAGAACTACAGAAATACTTTACTTTCATTGAACAATATATTCACTTGATATAGAGCGGTAAAAAGAACAAAAACATGAATGTATGTCAAAATAGAAATAAGTGAAAAATACCCTGATTACCGAGGGTCTGGAGATTTATGAGAACCTAGGGAAGAAAATGTTGGCGCACTACAACGAACTGTTCCTAGAATTTAAGATGCATAAGAAATAGTTGAAATAGAAAGAAAGAAGAGTCCATTCTTACCTATTAGCAGGAGAGTGGACTCTTTTGCGTTACTGGATAAAACATTCATCAATTTATTTTGTTTTTGTTGGTTTTGGTTGCTTCTGTTTTTGTTCCTCTGCTTTTAATCTTGCTAGTGTTAAATCTCTTAACTTTTTGGAAGTCATGAGGTCATTATTAATCACGATTTTCTTTCCTTCAATCGTCGTGATCTCGATGATATCTTCTTCCCTGCCGAAATAGGGGTGGATTACAAATGATTTTTCTGTTTGATAAGCGTGTATATAGAGGTGTAATTCTGTGGAAAGCAGGTATTCAACTGGTACGTATATTTTGGAATTTATGAGCCTTACGGTTGTCCAATCACAGAATTCATTACCGTTAATTTTCACGACGTCTGAGTTTAACCGGTAAACCAATGTGGTATAGTCTTTCTTTATCGTAACCTCTTGTGTTTTAGGATCCCATTTCTCAACTGTAAATCCCAGAGCATCAGCCAAATCTCGTATCGGGGCCATCAAGGCTCTACTCTGTGTACCATACACGGTTATTCCGGTAATCGTTTTGTACACGTCCTTGACATACCTAGGATGAGGCGTCCCAGATGAGAATTCTTCAAAAAACCCTTCGTAAATGATCTGTCCTTCTGGATTTAGGATTTGCCCATAATCTCCACAAGGGCTGAATTCTTTAAGGATATCAGAATAACAGACATCACCTTCGTATGTATCCCCGTTAGCATACTTTGATGTTCCGTGTTTCTTTATATCATAGGCCAGAACTTGATTCGGTGTGGAAAATTCAAGGTTCATAAAAAACAGTGTAGTAAACAAAAACACAAAAATAATTAGCTTCATATTAGTTCTATTCATCCAAATTTCCCCCAATTAGTTTTTCAGGGGGATTATAGCATGTTATTCTATCTATTCCAATATGTGGGCGATTGATAAGTTTGAATAAGAACGTGGATTCCTGAAACTTAAGATGCATAAGAAATAGCTGAAATAGCAAGAAAGAAGAGTCCAATATCTCCTTTAGTTACTGGGAGAGTGGACTCTGTTTATTAATCCATGTTTTTACGCTCTTACTTGACTTTCGAACGTATTTTTGTGTGCACCATTACAATAAGGTTTGTTCGTGCTTAAACCACATCGACAGAGATAGAACTGTTCTTTTGTTTCAACAGGAGTTCCTTCACCATCGATTAATTTCGTTCCTGATACTACTAACGGACCATTGTCTAATATCTTGATTTCAGCCATACTTTTCACCTCCAGTTCACTATATGCCTTGTCATCCGCTTGATATTACATTTACATGAAAAAACACGGGAAAAGGAACAAGAGGTTGAATCTATGATAAAATTAAGTGAGGGTGAAAAAACCTTATTGGATAGAGAGATAAGACAAAAGAGGAAGCAAAAAGGAGAGAAAGCATGACAAAGAAAATGGTTTTTTTCGATATAGATGGAACACTTCTCGACCACGGGAAGAAGTTGCCCGCATCTGCCAAACAAGCCATTCAAGCATTGCGTGAAAAGGGCCATGATGTAGCTATCGCCACTGGTCGCGCACCCTTCATGTTTGAGGACTTGCGCGCTGAGCTGGAAATTGACACCTATGTTAGCTATAACGGACAATATGTTGTATTGAATAACCAGCCAATTTATACAAACCCGCTCAATAAAGAAGCCATTCGCTCCCTTTCAGACTACTGTTCAAAGTCCCAATTGCCGCTTTTATATATGGATCATCTGGATATGAAGACCAATATCGAATTCCATCCATTTGTACAAAAAAGCATGGGCTCCCTAGAGTTTGATCATCCCGCATTCGATCCGGCGTATTATGAAGCCCGAGATCTTTATCAAACGATTTTATTCTGTTCGAAAGACGAAGAATTGCCAAATCAGACTGACTTTGATCATTTTCAGTTTATACGCTGGCATCCGCTCGCGGTTGACGTACTTCCGGTTGGAGGATCCAAAGCTAAAGGAATTGAGGTTTTGGTGAATCAATTGGGAATTAAAAGCGAGGACGTGTACGCTTTTGGAGACGGTTTAAACGATTTGGAAATGCTTCGTTCGGTTGCTAACAGTGTAGCAATGGGCAATGCTTCCGATGTTGTGAAGCAAGCGGCCAAATACGTAACCAAAGACGTTGACGAACACGGAATCGCACATGGTCTGGAGCTTGTCGGTCTGTTATAATAGTAGAATTCACATAGCCAATGGGGGAAATGAAAAAATGTCTAGCTTGCCAAATTGTCCAAAATGCAATTCAGAGTACACTTACGAAAACGGGATTCTATTTGTGTGCCCAGAATGTGGACATGAGTGGACTTTAGAATCAGAGAGCGAAAAAGAAGAGGTCAAGGTCGTCAAAGACGCGAATGGAAACGTCCTAAATGATGGTGATACTGTAACGGTAATTAAAGACCTTAAAGTAAAAGGAACTTCATTAGTCGTTAAAATTGGCACGAAGGTGAAAAATATTCGCTTGGTTGACGGAGACCATGATATTGACTGCAAAATCGATGGTATCGGAGCTATGCAGTTAAAATCTGAATTCGTTAAAAAGGTGTAACGACTAGAGGGCTGGCGAGAAATCGCTGGCCTTTTTTTAGCCAATGAAGCATACATCTTAATTTTATCCAGTATAATCAACTCGTAGTTCGTTCACAATGAAAGAATTCAATAAAATTCAGGAGGAATATATATGAAATATACGGTTATTACGGGTGCCAGTTCAGGGATTGGGTACGAATCGGCGCTTGCTTTTGCAGCTCGCGAAAAAAACTTGATCATAGCAGCCCGCAGAACGGAAGAATTGGAAAAGCTAAAATCAAAAGTGGCTGAAATTAATGCAGACCTGGATGTTGTCATTCGAACCGTTGATTTATCTGATAAAGCGAACGTATATGAATTTTACGAAAGTCTTCGGAATTATCAGATCGAGACATGGATTAACAATGCCGGTTTTGGAAACTTTGCTTCTGTGGGGGAACAAAATTTAAATAAAATCGAGACGATGCTTCACTTGAATATAGAGGCGTTAACCGTTCTGTCCTCGCTTTATGTACGAGATTATGCAGAGGTTGATGGAACGCAAATCATCAATATTTCTTCTGGAGGAGGATACCTGATCGTTGCCGATGCTGTGACCTACTGCGCGACAAAGTTCTACGTAAGTGCCTTTACAGAAGGTCTTGCACAAGAATTGAAAGAAAAAGGAGCCGCCTTGCAAGCCAAAGTTTTAGCTCCTGCTGCAACTGAAACGGAATTTGCTAAACGTGCGTTGGATTCAGATTCATTCCAATATGAAGGTGTAGTTCCTAAATTTCATACTGCGAAAGAAATGGCTGGATTTATGTTAGAACTTTATGATAGCGAAAAGGTTGTAGGCATTGTGAATGGTGAAACGTATGAATTTCAATTAAGAGATCCGATTTATCCGTATGTGACGAGAACAAGAAAATAGTTTGTAAAGGAACGTATTGACAATCAGGGCGGTGTTAGCCACGCCGGTATTACCACAAAAAACCGCAACAACCTTGGGGAGAGGGTCGTTGCGGTTTACTATCATCAATTATGCGGAAGTGGGGGGAATCCAGCCTGGCATAATCTGTTTTGAGAGATATTTTCCAAGCAAGGCGTACGCTTGTTGTACTTCTTGCTCAGAGGAAGGTTCTGTCTCGGTCAATTTGTAGTGGAGATTTAATTCTTTCCATTTGTACTCACCCATCTTGTGAAAGGGGAGCAGCTCGACTCGTTGAATGTTGGTCATGGGCTGAATGAAAGCACCAATCTGTTCGATGCTATCTGGATGGTCAGTGAGACCTGGGACAAGGACGTGTCGGATCCAGACGGGAATGTTATGCCGAGCCAGATACCTTGCAAATTGTAGAACTGATCTGTTCAAGCAGCCGGTGAGCTCGTGGTGCTTTCCTTCATCCATTTCCTTAAGGTCAAGCAAGACCAAATCGGTATACTGGAGTAACTCTTCCACGTCATCATTCCAAATCATGCCCGTGGTATCCAGTGCGGTATGGATGCCGGCTTCTTTACACGCTCGAAACAGGTCCTTTACAAATGCCGCTTGCATGAGGGGTTCTCCACCGCTTACCGTAATTCCGCCTCCAGATGCGCGATAGTAGGGCATGTAATTCTTGGCTTCCTCAAAAATCGTCATGCTGTCTACAGCCCTGCCATCGCTTAACTGCCAGGTATCTGGGTTATGACAGAATTGGCATCGCAGCGGACATCCTTGCATGAAGAGAATATAGCGGATACCCGGTCCGTCATCCAATCCCATAGTTTCTACCGAATGAATCTTGCCTTCCATACCATCACATTCTTTCGTGGAAAGTTCTGTTGATTACATCAAGTTGTTGTTCTCTCGTCAATTTAATGAAATTCACCGCATAACCAGATACACGAATGGTCAACTGTGGATATTTCTCTGGATGCTCCATTGCGTCGAGAAGCTGAGCCCGATCAAATACGTTAACGTTCACGTGGTGACCACCTTGCATGCTGTAACCATCAAGTAGGGATACCAGGTTTTTCACACGATCCTGACGATTTGTTCCAAGGGCACCTGGCACGATAGAGAAGGTGTAGGAGATACCATCCAAAGACTCTTCATACGGCAATTTCGCCAAAGAGGTGAAGGATGCGAGAGCTCCTTTTTGATCACGTCCATGCATTGGGTTCGCACCTGGCGCAAATGGTTCGCCTGCGATACGACCATCCGGTGTTGTACCTGTTTTCTTACCATAGACCACGTTAGATGTAATGGTAAGCACGGATTGAGTGTGCACCGCATTGCGATAGGTTGGATACTTGCGCAATTTGCTCATGAACTTCTCAACCATTTCAACAGCAATCTGGTCGACAAGCTCATCGTTGTTACCAAAAGTAGGGAACTCTCCTTCTGTAATGAAGTCAACAGCAATGCCTCGTTCATTGCGGATCGGTTTTACTTTGGCGTACTTGATAGCAGCTAGGGAATCGGCTACGACAGAGAGTCCAGCGATACCGCAAGCCATTGTGCGCAGGATATGACGGTCATGCAACGCCATCTCGAAACGCTCGTAGCTGTATTTATCATGCATGTAATGAATGACGTTCAGTGTATTGATATACAACTCCGCCAACCAATCCATCACTTGTTCATAACGTTCCATTACTTCATCGTATTGCAGATATTCACCTTGAAGAGGAGCGACTGCTGGTCCTACCTGTACACCCATTTTTTCATCTACACCGCCGTTGATTGCGTAGAGAAGGGCTTTGGCAAGGTTGGCGCGAGCACCAAAAAATTGCATTTGTTTACCAATTTTCATCGCGGATACGCAGCAGGCGATACCGTAGTCGTCACCATAAATCGGTCTCATTAAATCATCATTTTCGTATTGAATGGAGCTTGTCTCAATGGACACTTTGGCGCAGAAATCTTTGAAGTTCTGTGGCAAATCTTTAGACCAAAGAACAGTCAAGTTTGGTTCTGGAGCAGGTCCTAGATTGAAAAGAGTATGCAGAATACGGAAAGACGTTTTGGTTACGAGTGGTTTGCCATCCTGTGACATACCACCAATAGATTCAGTTACCCAAGTAGGGTCGCCACTGAACAAATCATTGTAGTCAGGCGTACGCAAGAAATTCACCATGCGGAGCTTCATGACGAAGTGGTCCATGATTTCTTGTGCTTCTTCTTCGGTAATGACACCTGCCTGCAGGTCACGCTCAAAGTAAATATCGAGGAATGTGCTGATACGACCAATACTCATTGCGGCACCATTTTGTTCCTTGATGGCGGCGAGATAACCAAAATACACCCATTGTACAGCTTCTTTCGCATTCGCTGCTGGTTTAGAGATGTCGTAACCGTAAGAAGCAGCCATTTGCTTGCATTCGTTCAGCGCACGGAATTGTTCGGTAATCTCTTCACGTTCACGGATTACTGCTTCAGTCATTGATTCTTTATTCGTTAAAGAAAACTGATGTTTTCTGTCTTCAATCAGGAAGTCAATCCCATACAGGGCGACACGACGATAATCCCCGATAATGCGTCCACGGCCATAAGCGTCGGGAAGGCCTGTAATAATGGCCGCTTTACGCGCAAGCAACATCTCTGGAGTGTAGGCATCAAACACACCTTGGTTATGGGTTTTACGATATTTCGTAAAGATATCTTTAACAAGCGGATCCATTTCGTATCCATATGCCTTAACAGAATCCTCAACCATGCGAATTCCACCAAACGGCATGATTGAGCGGCGGCGAGGGGAGTCCGTTTGAAGACCTACGATTTGTTCAATGTCTTCTTGGATATATCCAGGTCCATGGGAGACGATACTTGAAGGTGTTTTGGTATCAATATCCAACACGCCGTTTTTCTCGCGTTCTTGACGATACAGATCGTTTACGATGCTCTCTAGCTTCTTGGTGTTCTCGGTTGGTCCAGCCAAGAATTCATCTGTACCCAAGTAAGGAATCCAGTTGTTTTGAATAAAATCTCGTACGTTTACTTCGTTAGCCCACGCGCCTTGTTTGAAGCCTTTCCATGCTTGTTCTTTTTGAATGAGAGCCTCGTTTACATCTTTCATATATCTCAATTCCCTTCATAGGTGAGTATGGTAAAATGTAGGTTCCCCCCGGTTAAGATGAACCTTCAACCGGGAGGAGAGGTAGATGCTTAGCCTTTGTACGCTTGACGGTAGATGGCGGCAAGTTCTTTTACAAGTGGAAGACGAGGGTTGGCTGTTGTACATTGATCTTCAAATGCGCGTTCTGCAAGCGTGTCAACTTTTGCTTCAAATTCAGCTGCGTTTACTCCGCAAGCTTGAATAGATGCTGGAACCTCAACTTCTTTTGCCAAGTTTTTAACCGCTTTGATCAAAGATTCAACACCTTCAGCGGTGGTGGAAGCTGGCAAACCAAGGAAACGGGCGATTTCCGCATACTTTTCATCTGCAATGAAGCGCTCATATTTAGGGAAAGATACGAATTTAGTCGGTTTCGACGCATTGTAACGGATAACGAAAGGTAAGAGAACACTGTTTGCGCGACCATGTGGCACATGGAATTCAGCACCCAATTTGTGCGCAAGACTGTGGTTGATACCCAAGAACGCGTTGGCAAACGCCATACCAGCCATTGTGGAAGCATTGTGCATTTTTTCACGGGCTACTGCGTCTTTACCATCTTTATAGGCGCGTGGCAGGTACTTAAAGACAAGCTCAATTGCTTTCAGTGCCAACGCATCGGTATAGTCAGAAGCCATGATGGATACATACGCTTCAATCGCATGGGTGAGTACGTCCATACCAGTGTCAGCCGTTACACCTTTTGGCACGGTCATGACAAGAGATGGGTCAATAATCGCCACGTCTGGAGTCAATTCATAGTCAGCCAATGGGTATTTCTCATTTTGAGTTTTATCAGTAATAACCGCGAAAGATGTAACCTCAGAACCAGTACCAGATGTTGTAGGGATCGCAACCATTTGTGCTTTGGTACCCAATTTAGGGAACTTGTACACACGTTTACGAATATCCAAGAATTTCTGACGCAAGTCATCGAAGGAGAGATCAGGATATTCGTAGAACAACCACATACCTTTGGCAGCATCCATTGCGGAACCGCCACCAAGAGCGATAATGACGTCAGGTTGGAAGTTGTTCATCATTTTTACACCGTTCATTACGGTTTCAACGGATGGATCTGGTTCAACCTCACTGAAAATTTCGCAGTGAACATAATCAAGACGTTTACGCAATTGAGTCAACACTTTATCGACATAACCGAATTTCACCATGGAGTTATCGGTTACGATCATCGCACGAGAGATGTTCGGCATTTTCTCCAAGTATTGAAGAGAGCCGTTTTCGAAGTAAATACGATTTGGTACTTTAAACCATTGCATATTGACCCTCCGTTTAGCGACACGTTTGATGTTGATCAAATGACGAGATGTTACGTTAGAAGTTGTAGAGTTATGACCGTAAGAACCGCAACCAAGTGTCAAGGATGGGATCAATGTGTTGTAGATGTCACCGATCGCCCCGTGAGTAGAAGGGGAGTTCACGATCAGACGTCCAGTTTTTAGGCGTTTCGCAAAAGCGTTAATCACATCATCATCAGTAGAGTGGATAACAGAGGAGTGACCCATACCACCAAACAAGGTCATTTCTTCTGCGCGAGTGATCCCTTCTTCGCTGTTTTTTACTTTGAAGCAAGCAAGTACTGGGCTTAACTTCTCAGCGGACAATGGATACTTCGGTCCAACACCTTCTAACTCAACAACGATCATTTTGGTGTCAGCTGGTACGGAGAAGCCTGCCATTTTGGCGATGATTGCAGGGGACTGACCAACGATTGTTGGGTTAACCGCACATGTACCAGGCTTCATCATCATGTTTTCTAGTTTGATTTTTTCTTCTGGAGATACGAAGTAGCAACCATTTTCTTTCATGAACCCAGTTGTTTCAGCATAGATCGCTTCATCGATGATTACCGCTTGCTCAGAAGCGCAAATCATACCGTTATCAAAAGTTTTGGAGAGGATCAAGTCAGTTACAGCGCGTTTGATGTTTGCTGTTTTCTCGATGTAGCAAGGAACGTTACCCGGTCCTACACCAAGAGCAGGTTTACCGCTGCTGTATGCGGATTTAACCATTCCAGAACCACCAGTTGCCAGGATCAAGGATACATCAGGGTGATTCATTAATACTTGTGTTGCTTCTACAGAAGGGTATTCAACCCATTGAATCGCGTGTTTTGGAGCACCAGCTTCAATTGCTGCATCCAACAAGGTTTTTGCAGCAGCCACACTGCATTTTTGTGCAGATGGGTGGAAGGCGAAGATGATTGGGTTTCTTGCTTTAATAGAAATGATAGATTTGAACATTGTAGTAGAAGTTGGGTTTGTTACTGGTGTAACACCTGCGATAATCCCGATTGGTTCAGCGATTTCTACATATCCATCTGTTTCGTTTTCGTGAATAACGCCTACAGTTTTATCGTATTTGATGCTATGATAAACATATTCGGTAGAGAAGATGTTCTTCGTGATCTTGTCTTCGAAAACACCACGGCCGGTTTCTTCCACAGCCATTTTAGCCAATTCCATGTGTTTATTTAATCCAGCCAAGGCCATAGCCTGCACAATGCGGTCTACTGCTTCCTGATCAAGTTTCATCATTTCATCAAGAGCTGTTTTGGCGTTGGCGAGCAAGCCATCAATCATGCCATTTACGTCTACAGTAATTGTTTCTACTGCTTTAGTATCCGCTTTGCTTTTCATGTGAACTTCATCCTCCAATAGTGAGCTTTGAATGGTAATCGCAAAACAGAAAGAGAGTGGAAAGGAGACTTTGTGAAATAATTCACAAGTATAATGGCGATTGTTTTCCAGGTAGTTCGTTTTCCCCCTACCGAATCTCTTTGCACACTCATAATATAACGTTGTGAAATAATTCACAAACCCTATTTTACGAGATTATAATGATTTATCTGCTGAATTAACCGTTTTCACTCCCTTATAGATAGGTTTTTCGCTGTTCGAATAAGGTTTTTAAGAAATTTACGGTGGGGGAATAACAGCATTAGGTGTAGAGAATTAAGTCAGTAGAGTATACACAGGATTGTGACGTTGATCTCGAAACATCAGATTGAAAAATGGAAGCCTTCGATTCATCTTGAGGTTTTTTCTTTTATTTCTAAGACTATGTGCATTCAATCTCTTGCGTCATTTTCGGCAAGTGAGCCAGTATTCGGTTTCAATTCACCGATATTGTGAGAAATAGAAGGGATGATGGTTCTATAAGCAAAATGATAGTAGAGAGTTGTTTATTACCAAATAATGAAACGTATCATTCTTTGAGAGCGTATCCTTATTAGGAATACAATTGTTCAATTAAAGAGCAGAGGAGACGAACTTTTGATAAACACATTAAAATTAACCGGGTTATTTCTGCTATTTGTAGCGGTGTTATTAACAGGTTGTAATGGAAATGGGATAGAACTCAAAGATGGGGATAAAAACATTACCGTAGAGATGGATGAGGTAATTTCTAATTACATCATTCAAAAATACTTATCTTCATATGCTCACACAGAAAAACAGTTTGAAGTCCATAAAGTATATGGCACTAGTGAATCAAATGGAGTCTTAAGTGTCTATATGTGGTCTTATTATGGTGGTTTTAATAAATCCTCTGGTGAAGAAATCCAATCCGGACATTCTTTGCCTGCTGTCATTCGGTTAAAGAAGAATGATGCGCACTACTCTGTTATCGAATATATAGAACCTCAAGACGGTGATTTGTATCAGTCTTCTTTAAAAAAGATGTTTCCTGAAAAATACTTCAAATTGGCGCAACAAGATATTGGAAATATAAAGGATTTACAAAAGGAGATGGATACAAAAGTGCAACAATGGTTAGGAGAATAGAAATAAACGCCAATAAAAGGACCATAATCAGGTTCTTTTTCTTTTTTACTGGATTATCAACAGAGCTATTTCTAAAAAAATCCTTGGTCGCCATTGAAAACGCTCTATTTAAGTTACATTTTTTTTCACTAGGAAAATGAGAGGGAAGAGGGTAGAATGAAGGCGCAGAAAACATGTGAAATATTTCACATAGAATCTTCTCACTATGGAGGCAGTTATTTATGTCTTATCTCAAACCTGATGCCATTGCCAAAGTCACAGTTGAAACAGGATTCAAAAAAGCCACAATGCCAATCAGTCAAACACTCGTTTTGGGATTCTTGGCAGGTGCTTTTATCTCACTTGGTTTCTTGTTAAACATCCGGGTTGCTGCTGTCTTTCCTAAGGAGTGGGCCGGTGTGGGTTCATTTCTGGGAGCTTCCATCTTTCCATTAGGTCTTATTCTTACGTTACTCGCGGGTGGAGAGCTCTTGACAGGGAATATGATGGCCGTCCCGCTTGCCCGGTTCGCCAAACGAATTAGTTGGCAAGCTCTTGTCACCAACTGGTTCTGGGTAACCCTCAGCAATCTTTTGGGAGCTTTGTGTGTCGCGTATCTGTTCGGACATGTGCTTGGTTTGACGGAGACTGGGCCATATGCTTTGAAGACGGTTGCCATAGCCCATGCGAAACTGGAGGAAACCTTCTTGCAATCCTTCATTTCAGGGATTGGTTGTAACTGGCTAGTTGCTTTAGCCGTCTGGTTAGCATATGGAGCCGAGGATATGTCAGGCAAAATCCTTGGAATCTGGTTCCCGACCATGGCGTTCGTCGCTATTGGATTTCAGCACGTGGTAGCCAACATGTTTGTGATTCCGGCAGCCATCTTTGCTGGACACTTCTCGTGGTTGGATTATTTGAGAAATTTTGTCCCTGTCTTCTTGGGAAATGCCGTGGGTGGAAGTATATTTGTAGCGGGTGCATACTGGCTTGCTTATCTGAAAAACGATGAAAAAGTAGAATCTAGTAATACCATCAAACCTGTACAAGTGAGGGGTAAGAATTATGGTTGACCTATCGTTGTCCAGCATTCTCATCCGTTTCGTGCTGGGTGGGGGAGCCGTGGTTGCTTCAACATTTTTAGCTCGCAAAATCGGTGGAACCATAGGCGGAATCTTTGCTGCCTTTCCTGCTGTTTATCTTGCTGCTGTGTTGACCATTCGTCTTGACGCTTCCGGCAGCGAACTGATTAGTCGATCGATCGCGCTTTCCAAAGGGGCACTGATCGGAATGGGAATTAACATCCTCTGCGCTGTGGCGGTGGGCGTAATGAGTACCAAATACGGATGGAAAAAAGGCTTGGTTCAGTCAGTCGTCGGATGGTTGTGTGTATCCATTATTGTTTCTTATGTATCGACACAAATTGGAGGCTAACCAAAATGGAACGCAAACGGATGATACTTAGCTTTTTCTTGGGTGGGATTGCCGTTGTGCTCAGTTATCTCATTTCTAGTCTATCTTCCTGGAAGGTCTTAAGCGGTATCGCTGCCACTTTTCCATCAGTCATGATCATCTCCGTCATGATGGTCGGTTTAACTTATGGATCTCACAAAGCGGCGGAGATTGCCAGGGGATCTGTCTTCGGAATGGCTGGTTGCGCTCTCTGTGTGATAGTCGTCCTGATATCTCTCATGGTCACCAAAATCTGGTGGCTAAGCGTTGTCTTGGGATTACTCCTATGGTATGTTGGGGCATTATTCATTTATCGTATAAAAGAAGCTGTAAAAGCGTCCTTAATAAGTAGGAAGAATGTAAATAGCCGGTATCCTGTACACAAGGATTCCGGCTTATTGTTTTATATAAACGAGTAAATTCCTCTCAAAACTCATCTTGCTCATGAGTTTAAAAACTGGATGATACCGCTGCGGATTTTTTCTTCAATAATGGGATCGAACCGAGAAGGCAACCCGTAACAAAATATAGACTCTTCCGGTTCATAACCACCTTCCTCTAATTGTTTCGCTGTAACGACATAACCGATCGTACCGTTACTGTAGGGGATAGGCAGTATCTTATTGGCAAAATTATTTTTAATGAATGAACCGTATTCCACTACGATTTCTGCGTTGAACGCCAGAAAAGATAACCCATCTGCGATATCTAACCTCGTCAATTTTAAAGGTATTGACTGTTGCAATCTTTCCGGCTCATCCAATAGTTTTTGGGCCCATTTCTTCACGATTCCGGTTTTTGATTGTTCGATTTGCCTTAACTCTTTAATAGAAGGCACTCTTTGGAAGGGAAGATCGATAGTCTTTTGACTGCAACGAAGTTCATCAATAGTTACTGGCTTTAGCGAGGTATTAACAATACGGATGACTTCTTCAGCAAGAATATGGCCCAATATATTAATCGCTTCGGTACCCTCCGTCCCACTCTTTTGCAAGAGAGGATCGATATCACCACAGCACCCTTGCAGGTAAGAAACAAAAGCACCTTCCCCTAAATACCGTTCCAGGTAATCAACAGCGATACCACAAAATTCGGCTGACAACACATTCCGGTTCGTCGTTGCAGGATGGCATGTATAATGCACAAACAGCGCTTTGGTTTTACCCTCCATTGTAGTGAAACGAATAACATTAACTTCTGGATCTTTAGGGCCATCAACATTAGGAGCAATATCAATCTTACCGTTCACGTATTTTCGCCTGTTAATTCCAATCGGACAGTGTCCCTTACCGCGTTCCACCTGAACTTCTTCTAAATTGCCAATGGCACTTCCTATTCCTTTCAACAATCGAGCTTCCAGCAGTTGGATGTAACGGGGTTCGAGTTCACCGATTTCGATCAGTGAATTGGATGTTTGAGGGCCAGAGTGATTATGGGTCGCATGAAAAATAATTGCATTCTGTGTTATTTTCCACCTTTTGTAGATTTTAGTCCGTAGTCGCTTTATGAGTTCAAGGCCCCAAGAAAGAATATCGGCCGAAATGACTAATGATTTTCTTTTGTTGCTTACATTATGGTCCTGTTCAAAATAATGAATACGCGCAAAGATCGGTTGATCAATTATTTCGTAATTCAAGCCGTGTCGTGCAGAAAATCCCGCAAGCTGTAATGGTTCTGCCGGTGTGATGTCCACTTTCGCCGTTCCAAGTTTGAGATTTAACGGCATTGTACCACGTCCTTCCCGATAAAAATGGGTATATGCTAATCCAGTTTAAGATGTGAAGAATTGTTCACAGATTATTCTGATACTGTAACGATAATGTGGTATGTTGGTAAAATATACAGTTATATCCATATATATGTATTCGGGGGAGGAATGTCTCATGTACGTACCATTATTATTGCAGGACTTCTTAAAGCGGGCCGTCTACCATTATCCGCAAAAAACAGCTGTAATTGATGGCGAACGCAGATTTACCTACGAAGAGATTGGCCAACGCGTCAATCGGCTGTCCAATGCGTTTCGTTCCTATGGAATCCAGAAGGGAGATCGTATTGTTGTACTCTCACCCAATCGTCTCGAAATGTACGAAGCCTTCTATGCCGCCTTCCTGCTTGGAGCTGTCATTGTTCCATTGAACACAAGGCTACTTCCACACGACTATGAATATATTATGAACCACTCCGGTGCTAAAATGATTTTGGTAGACGCAGAACTTGCTCCTCTTATTACACCGATTGCACAAGGCCTTACTGAGGTGGAGTTTTATGTATCTTTGCCGGTAGAAGGTTGTAAGAATCCAAGTGATTGGCTTCACTATGATTCTATTCTTGAAAGCGCTCCCGAAACGATCGTCAATGTCGAAGTCGATGAGCGAGATATGGCAACCATTCTCTATACGAGTGGTACTACAGGAAGGCCCAAGGGTGTTATTCAAACGCACCGCAGCCTGTACATGAACGCGATTAATACGATTATTCATACTCGAGCAGAAGAGGAAGATGTCTTGCTTCACACATTGCCGATGTTCCATGTTAACGGCTGGGGGACACCGTTCTGTTTTACGGGAATGGGAGCGACTCATGTCATGCTGCGTAAAATAGATCCAGCACACATAGTTCGCCTCATAGAGCGGGAAGGGGTCACGGTTGCCTGTATGGCTCCCACCGTATTAAACATGATTTTAAATGAACCATCGTCCAAAACTGCTCACATTAACCAGAATATGCGTGTCGTGATCGCAGGTTCTGCACCTCCTCCTTCTTTCGTGAAAGCCGTCGAAAAAGAGCTTGGCTGGACATTCCTCCAGGTGTATGGCATGACGGAGGTTTCTCCTTTTATTACGGTGGGTCACGTGAAGAAGGCGATCCGCGATGAAGGCAATGAAGAGCTTATTCACCGGATGAAGGCCAAAGCCGGTATCAGTATGCTCAACGTGGAAGCGCGAGTCGTGAATGAATATGGCGAAGATATTGAACCAAACGGAATCGAAGTGGGTGAAGTTATCTGTCGCTCCAATTCGGTGATGGAAGGGTACTGGCAGCAACCGGAAGAAACAGCGCGTTCGATTGTTAATGGTTGGTATCACACAGGGGATATGGCAACGATTGATGCGAATGGTTACATCGACATTGTGGACAGGAAGAAGGATATTATTATTAGCGGCGGCGAAAATATATCCTCGATAGAAATTGAAGGAGCACTCTATGAGCATCCTAGCATCCTCGAAGCTGCCATCATTGCGGTCCCGCACGAAAAATGGGGAGAGGTTCCGCACGCCGTATGTGTAGTGCGAGAGGGACATCAAGCGACGGAGGAAGACATTATCGCGTTTTGCCGTCAGCGCATGGCGCACTTCAAATGTCCCAAATCGATTCAATTCGTCAAGGAGCTGCCGAAGACCGCATCCGGAAAAATCCAAAAGGTAGTATTGCGGGAGTCTTTCTGGCAAGCGGGGGAACGTAAAGTCAACTAGATAGATTTGAACAAATAGAGAGGAAAGAACACCATGCAATTGAAGCCTTTCACGGAAAGAGCGATCGCGATTATTCAAAACATCCCGAGAGGAACCGTCATGACGTATGGTCAAATCGCCGCCTTAGCCGGTAGTCCCAGAGGGGCCAGACAGGTTGTACGGATTCTGCATTCCATGAGTAGCAAATATCATCTACCCTGGCATCGAGTGATCAATTCCAAAGGGGAAATTGGCCTACAAGACCCTGAAGCTCAGTTTGCGCAAATCTCCTTTTTAGAGGAAGAAGGAGTGGAAGTTGCGAACCGCCGCTGGATAGATCTGAAGAAGTATCAGTACCATCCGAAATTAAATGATGAGTGAACTCGTAATCTAATTAGAAGTTATTTCGTTTGCAGCTCTTCTATTTTGCGTTTGCAGCTTTTGATATAATGACGATGTAGTTCGAGCATAAAGTTGCGATCATACAAAATAGGAGTGAGACGAATGGAAAAAGTAATGTTTATTGAAATTGGAATGGGCATTGATCTTCACGGTCAGAACGTAACCAAAGCGTCCGTTCGAGCTGTTCAAAACGCCATCCACCATAATTCAATGCCGGGCTTGCGTTCCGTCCTGCCTGATAACGACATACATAACATGAAGGTCCACGTAAGATTAGCCGTTCCAATTGACAAGGATCATGTAGATTTGGAGGCTGTCAAAGCAGAATTGCCTTATGGAGAAGTGACTTTCGAAGTGATTGATGGCGGAATGCTGACGTCCAGTGGTGTCGTACTTGCTGACAAAGATGATGTGAACGATCTTGCCTATGTGGTTATCGCCTCCGTTGAGGTAGGGTATTAAACAAAAGCAGAAAGATTTAGGGAGTGAAGGTGTTTGGTAAAAGATCCGAAAACCGCTTTACTCGTAATTGATGTTCAATTTGGACCTATGTGGGGGACATATCGCAAGGAAGAAACACTCGGAGTCATTCACCAGATGATTGAGAAGGCGATTTCTGAACAAATACCGATCTTCTATGTACAGCATGAAAGTCAGCAAGGTGAGCCCATGGCTAGGGGATCGCAGTTCTGGCAGTTTATTGAAGGAATAACTCCAAGATCAAGCGACGTTATCATCCATAAGCAGGCAACAGACGCTTTTTATGAGACAATACTTCAGGAAGAGCTTGACCGGGGTGGAATTACACATTTGGTAGTCGTCGGTGCTCAAACCCAGTTCTGTGTGGATACGACTTGTCGCGCTGCCATCTCAAGAGGATTTCAGGTTACGTTAGTCGAGGATGGTCATACGACAGTAGATGGTCTTTTACCCGCTGAACAAATTATTAATCATCACAACCATAACCTGAGTACGGTAGGTACTCCGAAGAGCCGTATCCAAGTAGTGCCTTCGAACAAGATTGTATTGTAAGATTTACTTTCGTTAAGCTCCCTTTCTTACTAAGGGAGTTTTTTGCTTTTTTGACAATTTTCATAACAAAGTAGTAGAGAGAGTTGAAGCCGGAGTTGTAACATGATAAACTTACTTTGTCTAAAATTAGTACCTGGTAATAATACTTGATCATAATTAATTCCAACCAACTGGAGGGTTAAAAAATGACTGTATCTAAAGCCCGTATAACCGCAATCGGCTCTTATGTTCCAGAGCGTGTCTTAACAAATGCTGATTTAGAAAAAATGGTGGAGACAAGTGATGAATGGATCGTACAACGCACAGGGATTCGAGAAAGACGAATTGCCCATGAGAATGAATTCACAAGTGATTTGTGTGTGCAGGCTGTTCGCAATTTAATGGAACGGTTCAACAAACCAGTAGATGATGTGGATATGATCATGGTTTGCACGATGACACCTGATTTTCACACACCTAGTGTAGCGTCGTTGGTGCAAGGCAAATTGGGCATCAACAATACCGGAGCCATTGACCTTAACGCAGCATGTGGCGGCTTTACATACGGACTACATCTAGCGAATGGATTGGTGACCTCCGGATTAAATAAAAAAGTACTCGTCATTGGGGCAGAAACGCTGTCCAGGATTACCGATTTCACGGATCGAAATACGTGTGTTCTTTTCGGAGATGGTGCCGGAGTCGCGCTTGTTGAATACGATGAAGAGTGTCCCAGCTTCCTTGCTTCTCATCTTGGATCAGTTGGCGAGGCGGGGATGCATTTATATTGCACCAATCTGTCCAATCGGATGGATGAACTTCTTTTAAAAGATCATGGCTTCATTGTTCAGAATGGACGGGAAGTGTATAAGTGGGCCGTCACCACTGTCCCTCAAGGAATGACCAAGGTGATGGAGAAAGCAGGCATGGATTTATCAGATGTGAATTGGTTCGTACCACACAGCGCTAACCTCCGAATGATCGAATCCATGTGTGAGAAAAGTGGGTTTCCGATCGAACAGACACTTTACAGTTTAGAAAAGTACGGGAACACCTCATCTGCCAGCATCCCCTTGGCTTTAGATAAAGGAATCAAGGAAGGAAAGCTTCAAAGAGGTGACAATATTCTTTTGTACGGGTTCGGTGGAGGATTGGCTTATTGTGGATTGCTGGTCCAATGGACAATCTAATCAACATCCAATCCAATCAATGCCTTCTCTAAAAACAAACGAACACGTAGGGCTTGGGAACAAGTTTGCAAATCAAAGATCGAATCAGTGGTTGGTTGAGGTTGGCTCAAGTACTGGCAATGTAAAAAAACCAGGAAGAAAAAATTCTTCCTGGTTGAAAATAACCGATTGTTCCCAAGCAATCAAAAAAATCAAATCTGGATCAAACCACTTATAATTACAACTGTACCGAACCCCGTGCACACCAATCCAACAGGATTCAGGATTCTTGCTGAAGATCTTTTTACAAGACAAGCAATTCCTAAAGTCAACAGTAGGACACCAAAAAAAATACTAGACATTATTAACGGAGAAGCAATTTTATCAAGAGCATTGTCTATATAACTTTCAATCATTTCTTCCATATTGATTAAACCTCCAGTCATCTATTTGCGTAACCCCAAACTAACATACATATAAATGTATGTATTTTATTAAAAAAAACGGCATCGTGACAGCCTATCGTGGAATGCCAATTTCTTTGTGAAAATTCTCGAGAGCGGATAGTATTTGATCATCAAAGATAGGTAACCCAATACCATTAAACAATTCCTGCAGGTGTTTTACTTTTAGCATATATTCATCTGTATCTACTGAAAAAATAATCGGGCTCAGCCAAATATTGGTTAGTAACATAAGAGTTTCAGCAGTCTGCTTTGGGTATTGGACGAAGAGTGAACCGTCGATCACACCTTCCTCAATAAACGCAAGGATATCAGGAGCCCCTATGTTGATACACTCTCTTAATTGGTTGGCAACAAGTTTAGGACTTTTTAAAATGGAGGGGATAGACTTGATTGCCTCAATCTGTCCGTGATTCGTAAAGGAAAGTAAAAACGCACTTTTTAGTTTTTCTAGACCATTTAAGCCTGTCATTTCTCTTGTTATATCAAAAGGATTATGTTCTAATGCCAATCGATTGAGAACGGCGTCAATAATATCTTCTTTCGATTTGAAATGATGATAGAAAGCACCCCTAGTCAAATCCCCTAATTCGTCAACAATATCTTGGATGGTTGTTTTTTCCCAGCCTTTGTCAATGAAAAGCTTGGTGGCGGTGTCTAATATTCTCTGTTCAGTTATTTCAGGGTATTTATTGCGTGGCAAATGAACCACCTCCTTACATACATTCATATGTATGTTAATATGTTAGGATTTGTATGTCAATCATTATGTACCTTCACTCAGCTTCCTTTGGCTGCTTCATATATTTGCGATCGTTCATGAATAATCGCCAAAAATAGAAGAACCCCGGGAACAGAATGAGAAACCCAACGATGTAGGAGACGAATACCGCATGAAACGTTTCCGGATGAGTAAAGCCAGACTCGACTGTAACGATGGGATAAACCATGTAGGGAAAATGCGCCCGACCGTAGGCATAGCCTGCCAGCAAATATTGTACAACCACCGACACAACTGCGAGGCGAGGATAGCCACGCTCCTGCTTATTTCTTTTTGGAAGAAGCAATACCACATAACCGAGGAAGAAAAAAAGTACAGAACCAAACAAATAGGGAAAATAGGAAGTAAGGTTGGCGTAGAGCCACGTTGCCTCCGTTTTCATTGTGATGATAATGAAAAATGCCATTAACAAACTGAGAGGTCCTACTAACAGGGCATCTTTTCGATAAATCCGGTAGGCATCCCGCTCATCCGCCACTTTGGAATAATCGGTTAAGAGCAGAGAGGATAAAAACAAGGTGCTTGTGATCGCAAACCCTACAAACGAGAGAGCATGGGGACTGAGCAGCAATCTACCCAATTGCAGTTCCTGTCCACCATTGACCTGTTCAATAAATCCGCCATGGGTGATGGGCAGTACAAGAATGAGCAAACCAGGGATGATAAAACCGGTAATCCCCGAAATAACGGTTAAGATTTTACGATAATCATGCGCAACGTGCGAGAAGACGAGAAAGGCGCTACGTACAGAGAGCAGAAGAAGAATTAAACTACCTGGTATGAGCAATACCGTCCCCAAGGTAAAGGTAGCACCCGGAAAAAAACTAACTAATGCGACCACGATGGCAACAATAAATACATTCGTTACCTCCCATGTCGGAGAAAGATAGCGATTCGCGATGTTCGTGGCATTCGTCTTCTCCCGATTCAGGTAAACCATGGACCAGAAGCCTGCACCAAAGTCCATGGTCGCCATTACCGAGTAGATGAAGACAAAACCCCATAAGACAGTTATCGCCAGAATTTGATCGGACATTGGACTTTCCTCCTGTTCAAATTAGATTTTGGCGTTTTCATTTATTTCGTTTTGGAGCGGATGTCGTTTGAAGTAATAGAGCAGGACAAGCACAACGGCTAGCCCAAGAATTAGGTAGGCCAGGGTAAACAGAATGAACAGAGTTCCAAGTGGAGTGGTGGTAACAGCTTGTTCGGTTTTCATCATGTGATAGATGACCCATGGCTGCCTGCCTGTACAAGCAAAAATCCATCCAAACTCGATCCCCAGCATGGATAGAGGCCCTGAAGCAACGAATAACCACATCATCCAGCGTGGAAAAACTTGCTTTTTCATAAGCTTGTTCCAGGAAAATCCGATGATGGATAGAAGAATCAAAAGGGAGCCAATTCCTACCATCGCGTTGAACAGGGTATGGACAAACAGCGGGGGCCACTCGTCCTGCGGGAAGTCATTCAGCCCTTTTACAATGGTGTCAAATCGATTGCCAGCCAAAAAACTAAGCGCCCAGGGGATGTGAATCGCATATTTTACTTCTTGGGTGTTCGGATCCGTGAATCCGCCAATCGCTAGAGGCGCATGCGATTGCGTTTCAAACAGTCCTTCAGCTGCGGCCAGTTTCTCAGGTTGATAGCGATGCAGGTACTGAGCCGATTCATGACCATTAAAAGCGGTTACCAGAGAAAAGATCCCGCCAAAAGCAAGCGAAAGCATGAGCGCTTTGCGATGAAACTGGTAGATTCTCAAGTTGGTCCGTTCACGGATCATCTTAAACGCAGCAATCGAAGCAATAACAAATGAACCGGTCATTAAGGCAGAAAACACAACATGTGTGGCAGTAACGAAGAAGCTGGGGTTAAAAAAGGCAGCCCACGGATCAACATCAACTAAATTACCGTTCACAATTCGAAAGCCTGCCGGTGTTCCCTCAAAGGCATGGACATTCGTAATAAGAATAGCGGAGGCTGCTGCTCCGATGGCGACCATGCTCACACTGAGAATTCTCATTCTGGCTGAGATTCGATCTGCCGCGTATACATAAATCGACATGAACAAGGCTTCTACGAAAAAGGCGTATATTTCGATCTGAAAGGGAAGAGCCATTACTTTGCCGATCAGCTCCATAAATCCAGGCCAAAGGAGGGTTAGTTGGACACCTGCGATTGTTCCTGTTGGAATCGCAACTCCAAGCAAGACGGCAAACGCTTTCGTCCACCGATTGGCCATAACGGCGTAATCTCGATCTTTGGTTTTCTGATAGAGCAATTCCGCACATAACACCATCAGGGGAATGCCGACCCCAAGGGTTGCAAAGATAATATGCATACCCATCGTCGTGCCGAACAAAGAGCGTGCTGTCAGAACATGAGTCAACAGTTATCTTCCTTTCCATGTCATCTATCTCAATTATTTTCCATGGAAGCATATGTCATTCCTAAATACCTAAGATTCTTTGTTGTGAACATTTGTATAAATTTTCGTAATATAGTAATATTTTTGTCGTGATTCTTCTGGCTAACCAGTAACAGTTCTAATAAACTAGGATAAAGTGTCAGGTATTTATCTATAAATTGGGGGATTATGAGTGTTTAGAAAAAATAACTTAGTGCATTACGACTATTTCTCTTTAGTCTCTTCTTCGGATATAAAAGCAAATGAGAGATTGCAAGAGAAGCTAGACTTTCTTGGACTGACGAAAATTCGCGTAGAAACTGTCCACAAGCTTAAGGAAATCTACCTGAAGCATTCATCTACGATTATCGATAACTTTTACAATCGTTTACAGCAAGTTCCGTTCTTAAATGAAATCATTCGTAATCATTCTTCAGGGGATCAGATCAAACAGATGTTTCATCAATATTTGATCGATTTATTTGAGTATGAAATTGATTTGAACTATGTGTTTAACCGCCGCGCAATTGCTGAAGCACATGCAAAAATTGGATTGACTCCCGATTGGTTTTTGTCCTCCTTTCATCTCATTAACCAACAATTGCTTCCGTTCATCACCCAGTCTCTCTATAAAAAACCAGATGAAATGCTAAACGCGATTTTAGCTTACGAAAGCCTTGTAACCCTCGATCAGCAGATTCTGGTTGAAACCTACATGGAGCTTCAAGCCAGTCAATTTATTAATGGTTTGTCTGAAATTATTGAAAGAAACTCTCAAATCGATGAAATCAGACATTTATTAGAATACCAAGACCGTCAATTGGAAGACAGTTTATCGGTTAGCTCGGCAATGGAAGAATTAACGGCTAGTATAGAAGAGGTGGCAAGCTCAGTTTCTCAAGTAGCCCATAGCTCCCATGTTAGCCTAGAGAAGCTGGATCAAGGTGTAATCTCTCTAACGGAAGTGTCGCATTCCTTAACAGAAATTCAAAATGAGCAGGAGACCATTAAAGCGAAAATCCATCGGTTGTCTAATAGTGTAGAAAGAATGGGCGAAGTGATGGATGTCATTAAAGGTGTAGCGGATCAGACCAATCTCCTGGCTCTGAATGCATCCATAGAAGCGGCTCGTGCGGGTGAACACGGAAGAGGTTTTTCCATTGTCGCAGAGGAAGTACGTAAGCTGGCGGAGCATACGAAAAATTCAGTGTCCACGACAAATGATGATATGAAACAACTAACCGATATTACGAAAGAAATTCTTGACTTATCAGATCAATCAGCAGAACGTCTGCAATTTAGTGTTTCACAGGCGGAGCAGTTGATTACTGAATTAAATCATATTAATCAATCAATTCAATTAGTCGGTAGACATTTTGAAGAAATTGCCGATGTTACAGAGGAACAAGCTACTACAACCGACGATATCTCCCATCGAAATCACATGATTTCAGAGGCTGTTAGGAATGGGGGAGATATTGCCCGCAAGACTGGTGCAGCTGTATATGAATTAAGTAAATTAATTGATACCTACCGGGTCAAAACCGTGTCAAAAAACATGAAAATCAGTCAGGAAGACATTATTCAATTAGCCATTACGGATCACTTGCTCTGGCGTTGGAAGGTTTATAATCTCATCCTCGGCTTTGAGCAATTAGACGAGAATCAGGTCGCTTCCTACCGGGATTGCCGCTTGGGAAAATGGTATTACGGACTCGCCCAACGTTTACTTGGGAACGAAAAGGTATTCATAGAATTAGACAAACCTCACCAACGGATTCATGAATTGGCTAGGAAGGCGGTTCAAACTGTTAATGAAGGCGATCATCAGAAAGCAAATCAGCTGCTAGATGAGATCACACTTGTTTCTGATGAGGTTGTCTCTCATTTGACGGAATTAAAGATGATCCTCGTCAAACAAAAGGAAATTTACAGAAGTAAGGCTGCTGTTCAAATTTAATCCCAATAATCATCAAAAAACCTCCGCCGAATCGTAAAAGAAATTACTTCGAATCAGGGAGGTTTTTTTCTTTTTGTCTCACAATATTCGCTCGGTACGGCTCTAGATCAGCTGATCGTTTTCTTTCGGGAACTGATTTCGATATCTTGCCATTTCATTCTTCATCACGTACAGACGGGCTTTATTAAAGATATACTAGGAGTGGAGGTGTATACATGATGGGGAGTAAAGGTCATGAGCATGAGAATAAATTCAACGTTCATCCTATAAATAGAGAGGCCGGAGTTCAGGAACCCATAACAGATGAAAAGTGGCAAGCCATCATCCTCAATGATAAATCCTACGATGGTCAGTTTTTCTATGGTGTGAAGAGCACGGGGATTTTTTGCAGGCCTTCTTGTAAATCCAGAGCACCTAAAAGAGAAAATGTGCGTGTATTTCAAAACGCAGAACATGCGCTATCAGATAATTTCCGTCCATGTAAACGATGTAAACCGACCAATCGTCGTTTACCTGATCAGGAGTGGGTCAATCAGATTGAGCATTGTATGGACATAAATTATAGTGTTAGGTTGACACTGAATACTCTGGCCGAGATGTGCCATGGCAGTCCTTATCACTTGCACCGTGTATTTCAACGAGTAAAAGGAATGACGCCGAATGAATATCTACAACAAACAAGAATTGCTAGGGCTATTGATCTTTTAATAGGATCGGATAAAGCCATTTCAGATATCGCGATGTTGGTGGGGATTCCCAACACGCCGTATTTTATCACGATGTTTAAGGCGAAAACTGGATATACGCCAGCGGACTATCGCCAAATGAACGGAATCAAATAGAATTGGAGGTCTTAGTCTATGGAGAAATCAATGAATGCGACGATTTACTGGGGATTACTGGATCTTGAGGACTGGCATTTCTATATAGCAGCCACGTCAAAAGGACTTTGTTACGTAGGTTCGCAGAATAAACCATTTGAAGAATTGTCTATTTGGGTACAAAACCGATTTCCTGGCAGTCTTTTGATACGTGATGATGAAAAACTACATCTATATGCAACAGAAATAAGGGAATACCTTCAAGGAAAGCGAACGAACTTCAGCATTCCTCTTGATCTTCATGGTACTCCATTTCAGATAGCTGTCTGGAATGCACTATGCGGGGTTCCCTATGGACAAACCCAAACCTATTCAAATATTGCGGATCAACTAAAAAAACCGAAAGCAGTGCGCGCGGTTGGAGCTGCGATTGGTGCGAATCCAGTTTTGATCACCGTACCATGCCATCGGGTAATTGGGAAAGATGGTTCACTGACTGGATATCGGGGAGGATTGGATAGAAAGACACAGCTCTTGGAACTAGAACGAGAACGTTGATGTATTCTGCCAGCTTGTTTTCCCCTTTAATCTCCAATACCTCCTCATTAAATCCCTCAAAAACAATCGGTATCCGCCATATATTTCTCGACATCTCCTTTTAGATCATCATCGCGTAGAAGTTCATGGAATAAGAACGGGACCTAGGCCATATGGTTGTATTAGTCCAAACGTTTCGATAAGCCTTTGACAAGGAGCATCGACTGCCATGGAAAACATTGATCTGATCGCGATAGGCAAAATGTCGCAAAAACGTATATGGCTGATATTGTTCTGTATTGTCCTGTCTGTTTCCTTGAGCGGCTATGTTAGCTTCCGTGTCCTCGTCCCTGCATATGAGGCGCAAGCAACCATTGTGGTTCAAGGACAGAATCCTTCGGAGCTTTATAATGATGTTCGCGCCAATCAAGAATTGGTCAAGACCTATAGCGCGATTATTAAAAGTAGAAAGATCGCTGAAGAGGTACTTACCGTCCTTAAATTGGACAAAACGTCTGATGAGCTGCTCAAGCAAGTTCGTGTTCAAGAAACGGAGCAATCACTAGTAACCACGATCATTGTAACGGATCATGACCCAAAGCTAGCTGCGAGTATTGCCAATGAATTTGCTCGCTCGTTTCAGAAGAATATCAGATCAATCATGAAGGTGGACAATGTCGCCATTCTTGATGAAGCAAGTACTTCAGCCAACTATGTACCTGTAAGTCCGAAGCCATACATCAATATGGCAGTAGCCTTTTTCGTCGCACTTCTTTTCAGTCTTGGAATCTCGTTCTTTCTCGAATTTTTGGACAAAACCATACGCAGGGAGGAGCAGATCGAACAGAGCTTAGGAATCCCCGTGCTAGGTGTCATTCATACGATTAATCCCAAAAAGGCGCAAAAAAACAGACAGGAAAGAGGTGTCTCGCTTGAGGGATAAAAAGCCGTTCAGTAAATTGATCTGTTATACTCATCCGAAAAATGCGGCGGCGGAAGCATTTCGCACCTTGCGTACCAATATCCAGTTTGCCAGCAATGGAGATCATTACAACACGTTGGTGGTTACCAGTGCAGCGCCGGGAGAAGGAAAAACAACCACGATCAGCAATCTGGCCATTGTCTTATCCCAAAGCGGTATCCGGCTTCTGCTGTTGGACGGTGATATGAGGAAGCCAGCCTTACATCGCGTTTTTCGTCTAGACAATGAACAAGGTCTCTCCGATCTTTTGTTACATCGTGCGGAGATGGATCAAGTGATTCAGCGTATTCCAGACATCGGCATTGATGTCATCACGTCCGGCCCGATCCCACCGAACCCTGCAGAGCTGATCAGTACACCGCGAATGCGAATGATACTAGAGCAATTACAAAACCGCTACGATATGGTGCTGATTGATTCCCCGCCAATTCTCCCTGTGACGGATACTCAGTTATTTGCCACGATGGTGCAAGGGGTTTTACTAGTGGTTCGAAGCGGAAGAGTAAAATTAGCGAACGTTCAAAAAGCGAAAATGCTGTTGGAGCATGTGGGAGCTAATCTGATTGGCGCTGTGCTCAATGACAAAAAAGTCAAAAGTAAGGACTACTATTATGAATATGTGCAAGGCGATTAAGAAATGGGATGTATGCCGGGATGATTGACATCCATTGCCATTTGCTTCCGGGTAGAGATGATGGGGCCCAGACGCTGGAAGAGGCCGTTGAAATGGCTCGCATCGCTTTTCAAGACGGGATTACCGATATGATTGTGACCCCTCATACCTATGATGGAATCTATCATAATACACCCGAAGAAACAGTAGAATCAATGGGTATTCTGCAAAAGGAATTGGAGCGACACCACATCCCGATACGACTCCATCCTGGTGCTGAGGTACACATTCATTTTGAGTTATACAAGCATCTGATGAACAAACAAATCATGACGTTATGTGATCAGGAAAAGTATTTGCTCCTGGAATTACCCTCTCTGACGCTGCCTCTTTTCACTGAT
Organism: Brevibacillus ginsengisoli; assembly: GCF_050113715.1. Classification (NCBI taxonomy): domain Bacteria; kingdom Bacillati; phylum Bacillota; class Bacilli; order Caryophanales; family Paenibacillaceae; genus Brevibacillus; species Brevibacillus ginsengisoli. The sequence goes on along the minus strand of NZ_JBNJQR010000002.1, from coordinate 466,894 downwards.
ATCTTGATCGATGAACTGTTGCAAAACGGAATCATACCGATTATTGCGCATCCAGAGCGTATCGTAGCGCTTCGTCATCAGCAGGATCGTTTGGTTGGATGGATAAAAAAAGGGGCAATCGCACAGATAACAGGTGATAGTTTAACCGGCAAGATGGGGAAGCGTACGAAGCAATTTGCTCATAAACTGGTTCGTCAAAGGCTGGTCCATCTCGTGGCTTCCGATGCCCATCGTGTACGGTATCGTCGCGCAGAGCTTTCCGAAGCGTTTACAGTCCTAAGTGAACTATTACCAGAGGAAGACGTTACCCGTTTTCATTACAATGCGCAGGCTATCTTGCATGCCGAACCGTGTAAAGTTTGGGAGATAGGGTTCGTTACCAGAAAAAAGTGGTGGTTTTGGTAAGGAGTAAGAGGGAGGGTACGAGATGCGAGTGTGGATAATTGGATCAAGTTATGTAGGACTAACCACCGGCTGTGTTTTTGCCTATTTGGGTCATGAAGTTACCCTGCTCGATACAGATCAAGAAAAAATCGAGGGTCTGCAAGGGGGAAGACTTCCCTTCCACGAGAAGGGCTTGCAAGAAATTTATGAGGGATCGGCACACCGGATGACGTTTACGGCGGACTGGGACGATTTTACTGACGGGGCAGACGTGCTTCTGATTGCTGTAGGAACTCCCTCACAAGAGGATGGTCAGGTTGATCTCTCTTATCTATATCGAGTGGCCGAATCTATTGCGGAACGCTCTGATGGTCAATGTCCATTGATCCTCATCAAATCAACGGTACCCCCAGGAACAGCACAAGAGGTAAAACGCATCATTGAGGCTAAATTCGCAAGAAGGGGAATCGCTAGGGACGTACACGTTCTTTCCAATCCTGAATTTTTGCGCGAGGGAGAAGCCGTTCACGATGCGTTTTATCCGGATCGCATCATTGTTGGCGCAGATCATGATCAAGTGTTGCCGATTGTGGAGCGACTCTATCAACCGATTACCGAACAAACCTTTCAACCGCCTGCAGTCGCCCCGCGTCCCGTAGATTATCAGGCGCCTGTATTACTGACAACCAGCCCGACCAGTGCGGAGCTGATTAAATATGCATCCAATGCGTTTTTGGCAACGAAGATTTCCTTTATTAATGAATTTGCCAATTTAGCAGAAAAGACCGGGGCGGATATTCGTGAAGTCGCAAAGGGAATCGGCTTGGACAGGCGTATCGGCTCTTCCTTTTTAAAAGCTGGAATTGGTTGGGGAGGGAGCTGCTTCGGCAAGGATGTGAAAGCAATGATCTACTTAGGTAGGGAAATGGGCGCAGATATGAAGCTGGTTGAAGCCACGTTCTCCGTCAACCAAAAGCAAAGGCAGAATGTCATCGGGAAGCTGCAAGATATGTTGTATGACTGTAAAAATCGAACAATCGGGTTACTCGGTCTTTCATTTAAACCGGATACCGATGATTTACGAGACGCACCAGCCCTCGATCTGATTCAGCAGTTGTTTCAGCTTGGCGCATGGATCAAGGTATATGATCCCGTTGCGATACCTAATTGTCAAAAGCAGTTCCCAGATCTACCTGTTGAATACTGCGATTCGGTGGAAGAGTTATTTACGGATGCCGATGCTGTTGTTTTGGTAACGGAATGGCCATTATTTCGCGAGCTCTCCTACATGCGACTAGGTGCGCTCATGGGTCAAAAAAAGCTAATCGATGCCCGTAATTATCTGGATCCAGATCGCCTTCAAGCAGCTGGTTTTGCTTATCAGGGTATCGGGCATACAGTCGAGCCGACAGGGCAGCGTATCCTTGTTACAGGTGGAGCAGGTTTTATCGGGAGCCATCTTGTCGACCAGCTTTTGGCAGAAGGGTATCTTGTACATGTCGTTGATAATATGGACGCCTTTTATGACCGCAAGCAAAAGGAAAAGAATATTGCGCATCATCGCTATGTAAGCGGCTATCAATTCAGCGAGCTGGATATTTGTGATAGAGAAGGACTGGAGAAACTATTTCGCGCGTGGAAGCCGGAAATCGTGATTCATTTGGCGGCGCGAGCGGGTGTGCGCCCATCGGTGGAAAATCCAGCCTCTTACGTTCAGGCTAACATCGTGGGAACGACAAATCTGCTTGATCACTCCGTTCAATATGGTGTAAAGCGATTCATTTTTGGATCTTCCAGTTCGGTTTATGGGTTAAATGAAAAAGTCCCGTTTGCGGAGGGAGACCCACTCCTTCAAGCTGCCTCTCCATATGCCGCTTGCAAAGTAGCAGGGGAAGCACTCTGTCACAGCTATGCCAACTGCTACGGGTTACCGACGGTTGCTTTGCGTTTCTTCACCGTATATGGCCCTAGGCAACGGCCTGACCTGGCGATTCATACTTTTACCAATAAAATTTTTAGGAATCAACCGATTCAACTTTTTGGAGATGGAACAACCAGTCGCGATTATACCTATGTAACGGACATTGTACAAGGGATTCGCAGTGCTATGGAAGTTGAGCTTACCGGTTACGACGTGTTTAATCTGGGCAACGACAAACCGACTCGACTAATTGATCTCGTCACTTTACTGGAGCAACAAATCGGGAAGAAGGCGACCATTGAATGGATGCCAACGCAAACAGGTGACGTACCGACCACGTGGGCCGATCTAACAAAATGCAGAGAGTGGCTAGGATACTCACCGAAAATTTCACTAGATGAAGGGCTTTCTCATTTTGTTCACTGGTATCAAACTAGCAAAGACCATGAGCACTCATACCGCTAATCGCTTACGGTTGCTCATCAAAAATCGATTTCTCCAGCAGGTGCTGATCTTGATGACGGGTACGGGGCTTGCTCAAGTATTGACGGTAGCAATCGCCCCGGTTCTCAGCCGATTGTACGATCCTTCATCTTTTGGCGTTTTTTCGCTCTACTCGTCGCTGGTCAGTATCTTCTCTGTCCTTGCCTGTGGTCGCTATGAAGCGGCAATTGTTTTGCCTAAGCGGGAGGAGGAGGCAGGACGTTTGCTCTTGCTCTCGCTGCTCATTCCTGTGGGGATGGCGTCTGTCCTATTTTGCTTGCTTCTGCTTGTGGGAAGTGAAATCATGGCGGTTGCTCTTCCACGTGAACTGGTGAGCTGGTTTTGGTTTTTACCTATTCACTTGATAGCCATTGGTTTTTTTCAAGCTCTAAACTATTGGACGACCCGAACAGAGCGCTATAAAAGATTGTCCCAGGCACAGATAAGCCGCTCTGTTACCGCAGGTACGACTCAAGTAAGCATTGGCGCAATGTATCCCGGACCTTTGGGATTAATGGGAGGACAATTTCTTGGACAGTTGGTGGCCTCATCTATCCTCACCTGGCAAATCTGGAGGGAGCAGCGTAATTTCTGGAGGCAATGCTGGTCATGGCCCGACATCCGTCAAATCGTACGCGCTTATATCCGTTTTCCACTATATAGTGCACCACAAGCCTTGCTTAACGCACTATCACAAAATGTACCCGCGTTTTTCCTCACTCATGCCTATGGTGCTGCGATCGTTGGTTGGTATGCGCTGGCACATCGTTTAATAGACATGCCACTCACTTTTTTAGGGCAATCATTGACACAGGTCTACTATCAAAGGGCTTCCAAAGCGATCCACGAACGTCAGAGTTTATACCATTTACTGCAAAAAGCCACTTGGATGCTTGGTTTAATCGGGATTCTGCCGGCAATAGTGATCCTCATGTTTGGCTCCCAATTGTTTTCGCTATTTCTTGGGCATGCGTGGGGAGAAGCTGGTCATATTGCACAGTGGCTCGTGACTTGGCTGTTTATGGGGTTTCTTAATTCTCCCGCTTTTGTTACTGCTCAAGTATTGGGTTGGCAGCGAGCATTGTTTGTCTATGAACTTACATTATTTGTCGTACGCACCGCTTGTCTATTTTGGGCCGTGTCTCATCTCGCTCCGCTCGAAAGTATTGCGCTGTACAGTATGATTGGCTGTTTTTTTAACGCGATGCTGATTCTCATTGTGCTGTTTTTTACCAAACGTCACAAGACAGCTGTCACGGTGATTGATGAGGGGATAAAGGAGAGCGAATCATGAGCAGGTGGAAAGAGTTCATATGGAAAAGACGGGTTGCCTTGCAAGGGGAAACCCTTCATCTTGTTAGTCAACTGCAGGAGCAGCAGTGGTGGGAGAGACAGCAGCTTGACGATTTTCAGGAGGAGAAGCTATCCGCGCTGTTACATCACGCTTATCAACATGTTCCTTACTATAAGCGTGTACTTCGAGACGCCAAGGTCATCGGTGAGAACGGTAGGATTGATCTGGAGAGTTTTTCACAGATCCCGCTTCTTGAACGACATCAATTCACCCCTTCATACGATCCGCTAAAATCAGATGACCTTGATCAACGGAAATGGTATGAAAACTGGTCGGGGGGCTCAACAGGTGAGCCAATCAGACTGTTGCAGGACGAGATCTATTTTTACTGGAACCAAGCGTTGAAAATTCTGTTTGACCAGTGGAGCGGTCGCCAAATGGTTGATCGACAAATATTATTGTGGGCATCCGAAAGAGACTTGATGGTAGGACACGAATCGTGGCGGACCAATCTTGGACGGTGGCTTCGCAATGAGCTCTGGCTAAATACTCGCAGCATGTCCCGAGAACAGATCGAGTCCTACATAGCCGAGATCAATGGGTTTGCCCCGGTACAACTATTTGCTTACGCAGAAAGCTTGTATGAAATTGCCCGCTACATCGAAGAACACCAACTACCCATTCATTCCCCCAAAGCGATCATGACGACCGCGAGTATGCTCTATCAGCATATGCGCGAACAAATGGAACGGGTATTTCGTTGTCCCGTTTTCAACCGTTACGGCTCACGGGAGATCGGCGCAATTGCTTGTGAATGCGAGGTACATCGTGGATTACATGTATCTCCTTTAACTCACTATGTCGAAATCCTGCGACCAGATGGAACACATACATCTCCTGGTGAACAAGGAGAACTGGTTATCACTTGCTTGCATAATTACGCGATGCCTTTGATTCGCTACCGCATTGGGGATCGGGCAAAATGGTCTAGCGAGACATGCAGTTGCGGACGTAATTGGCCGCTTCTCGAAGAAATCACTGGACGGGTCAATGATCTGTTTCTTACCCCAGATGGCAATTTAGTCGACGGCCGCCTCTTTGTGATTCTGCTAGGTACCATTCCGATGGTAAAAAAATTTCAAGTCCTGCAGGAGGAGACAGAGCGCTTGCAGATCAGTATTATCCCAACGCTGTCAGTCGCCTCGCCTCGTGCATATTACCGTGAGCAAGTCGACCTCATTACCTCAAAGTGTAACCAACTGATGGGTGAAAAGTGTCAGATTCAACTTCAATTTGTGGAGGAGATACCAACCACTCCGTCCGGAAAGTACCGCTTTACCATTTCTAAGGTCACACCAATAAAGAGGGATTAACCATGAGTATTAAACGACTTGTATGGGAAAAAAGAGTCTCCTTGCAGGGAAGGACTCTGGAATATTTAGATAAGTTACGTGAGTGGCAATGGCTATCACCGGAGCAGATTACATCGCTGCAACAAGAGAGGCTATACGCGTTACTTGATCATGCCTATCGTCATACTTCCTATTATCGCCAGTTATTTGAGCAACATGGTCTTGTGACCAATCAGGGTGAGATTAAGCTAGATGAATTTCAAAAGCTTCCATTTTTGAATAAAGAGCAGATACGTACAAATTACGCACAGCTGACATCCGATGATTTGGCAACCCGTAAGTGGTACGAAAACACAACGGGAGGTTCAACGGGTGTAGCCACTAGACTGATACTGGATCGTGACTACTTTGCCTGGAATCAAGCCATTAAGATATTAGATGATGAATGGACCGGACGATCTCTCATCGATAAGCAGGTACGCTTATGGGGATTGGAACGGAGTCTAATGGAAGGAAAAGAGAGGTTTCGTACCCGAATTGGATGCTGGCTACGTAATGAACGCTGGTTAAGTTGCTTACGCATGACGCCAGATGTAATGAGAAGCTATATTAAGGAAATTAATACTTTTCAACCTAAGCAGATTCTTGCCTACGTAGAAAGTTTGTATGAGTTGGCCCGATTCTGCGAGCTGGAAAAAATGGTCGTCCACCCACCTAAAGCGATCATGACATCGGCGGGAACACTATATCCCCATATGCGGAAGAAACTCGAACAGGTATTCCAGGCACCTGTATTTAACCGGTATGGATCAACGGAAGTGGGCGATATGGCATGCGAGTGTGAGCGACATAAAGGATTACATGTCTCTTCGCTCACTCATTTCATCGAAATCATCGACCGGGATGGAAATCCGGCTAAGCCGGGAGAGATTGGAGAGATCGTAGTCACTCCACTGATTAATTATGCGATGCCATTTATTCGCTATCGAATCGGTGATATGGGGAGATGGAGTACCGCCTCATGCGATTGTGGGCGTGGCTATCCATTGCTTGAGGAAATCACTGGCAGGGTGAATGATATCTTCGTTGATCGTAAGGGAAGATGGATAGATGGTATGTTGTTTTTGCTGTTGATCGATCCACGCCCCTTTGTGAAAAAGTTTCAGGTCATTCAAGAAAAGCCTGATTTGGTACGAGTTCTGATCGTTCCCTATCCCGAGCACCAGGTAGCTTATTCGCTTCAGGAAGAGATCAGACAAATTAAATCACAGATACGAAAGGTAATGGAGTGCGAGGTGGAGGTGGAGCTTTGCGAACAGATCGATCCCACACCATCTGGTAAATACCGCTATACGATCTCCCAAGTACCAAGGTAGGGGGTGATCAGGTGAGTACCGCAATCACGAGACAGAAGCCCACATCCAATAAGCTACTTTCCCTTCTGTTATTCCTCTATGTCTGCAGTGTTCTGCTTTTTCCTGACATTCCGATTCTCTCCAGAGGTTCTCTAGTGGTTGCCGCCATGATGGGAGTTGTTTTGCTGTTTCACTATCTTAGCCTAGGACAATTAGTGGTTTCACGATGGATGGTCTGGCCCTTCCTATTTTTATTCTACGCACTGATCTCAGTCTGGTGGTCACCCGCTCCTGACTCAGCAATGGTGTCGATGTTTAGCTTATACTCGGCAGCATTGGGGGGATTGTTTCTCTGGGTGGCATTGCTTAATGGGGGCAGTTGGAAGTCCGTTGTTGTCGGTTGTTTGATCAGCGGGATCATCATCATGTTGAGTGCTCTCCCCGAGCTTGCTACCGCAGGAGAAAACATGCGTTTGGCTGGTATGCTGGGCAATCCCAACACGTTGGCGATTCATTTGACTACCGCAGCCTTTGTGTTGTTGGCGGCGGAGGAAAAAAAACAGCTTTTTGCTCTCGTCGCTTTGTTTTTTATCTTTTTTGCCACCATTTTTTCCGGAAGCATTAAAATGCTGTTGTTCTGGGGATTATTTCTCATTTATTTAGCGGTTAGACTTCAACTTTGGTCAGCCAGCTCCAATGTTCGCAAAGCGTTATTGATTGCCGTGTATCTTCTACTTTTTATTCTTCCCTTGGTGATTGGCAGTGTGCTTTGGGAGCAGATCCAGGAGTTGACCGTGACCAAACGGTTTATCCATTTACTAGCTGGAGAGAATACGAGCGGAACGACAAGGTTGGCAATGATAGAAGAGGCGTTAGCGGTCTGGGTGGAGCATCCTTATTTTGGCGTTGGAATCGATCAGTTTCGTGTCGTTGGCACATACGGGACGTATTCGCATAATAACTACGCGGAAATGCTAGCAGACTTCGGATTATTCGGAACGTTACTGTTTTATCTAACTAAGCTGCTGCTCTTTCTGCTCTGTGTAATAAGGCTTTTTCGTGACAGTCGCTATTTACTGATTTTTTTAATGATTGTGAATTCCTTGCTTTGGGATGTAGCGCTCGTCAGCTATATGGAGAAAAGTGCCTGGTTGATGACCGCCATTGCTTTTTTTCTATTAGTGAAACAGGCAGGGATCAGAAACGAACGATCTGAAGAAGCTTATGCGCAAGGGGGGTGAAAGAGATGAACTTGCCACTGATCAAGGTGATGTGCATTGTACCGAATTTGTCGGGTGGAGGGGCGGAGCGAGTGGTCGTTACTTTGTTACGCCATTTTGATCGCAGTCGGATCGAACCAATTCTGCTTGCCCTCGATTTGAAGGGGCCATATGTAAAGGATATTCCAACAGATATTCATGTAAATCATCTGCACGTGAAAAGGGTTCGGCATGCCTGGCTCAAAATGATCCGCGAGATAAACCGTATCAACCCAGATGTCATTTTCTCCACGATGGATTACATGAATTTTGCGGTACTAGCGGCAAGAAGATTTTATCGCAAAGGGACCAAACTGATTATTCGAGAAGCGAATACGGCAAGGAGCGCACTAGCCGCTCTACCGCCATTGAAGCGCTGGTTGTTTAAGACGCTCTACCAGTTGCTTTACCCCAAAGCAGATATGATCATTACACAGTCTGTGGGCATGTATGATGATCTCCTAAACTTTTTACCGGCTTTGGCCGAACAGCAGGTCAAACAAATTTACAACCCTCTTGATCTGGGTGCTGTGACTAGACAAGCCTTGATGCTTCCATGTACCTGGAGTAGACCAGGCGGAAAACAAATCGTTGCAGCGGGCCGCCTAACCTATCAAAAAGGATTTGACCTGCTCCTGCACGCATTACGTCAGGTAATAAACCATCGGCAGGACGTTCAATTAACGATTCTCGGAGAGGGGCCACTCCGAAATGAACTAGAGTCTCTCGCAGTGTCGCTTGATCTTGCACAACATGTCACGTTTGCCGGATTTCAAGAGAATCCTCATCGATATATGCTTCACGCCGATCTATTCGTGCTCTCCTCTCGCTGGGAAGGATTCCCGAATATCGTACTGGAAGCATTGGCATGTGGATGTCCGGTCGTAGCAACAGATTGTCCCAGCGGACCGAGGGAAATATTGCAGGATAATCGCTATGGGTATCTGGTTGAATCACAGAACGTTCCCGCATTAGCCGAAGGTATGTGCCGCATGCTGAATGGCGAAATAAAATTCGCCGCGGGGGAAGAAAGAGCAAGTTGCTATGACGCTGGAAGAATTACACAAGAGTATGAGGAAACCTTTCATCAAGTACTGACGAAAGGGAGGAGGAAACTTACATGAGCGGCACATATCTAGCAGTGGGACCGTTGCCACCGCCAATTGGGGGTGACACCGTATCGTTTTCGAGGATGGTGGAGAGCAGGTATTGGCAACAAGCTGGCATTACCCTGGAAGTTCTTGATACGTCCCGTAAGGATCAGGAAAGCAAGTTGGTACGGAGCTTGGATCGCAGTGATCTTAAAAATGCGGTCCGTTTTTTTTTAGCCGCATGGAGAGCCAAGAAAAGAGTGGACGGGATATTGCTTTGGGCTAATAACCGTTTTGCCTATACGATTGGGATCCTATTCATCCTGCTCTACCACTTTTCTGGAAAAAAGGTGATTGTAAAGATTTTCGGTGGAGATTTTGACGAGGAAATGAACCGTTTGCCTGGCTGGTGGAAACTTCTCAATAAACGTGTCTTTGCAAACTGCGATTATGTGCTGCCACAAACTCGACAGCTTTGCCGCTTTTTCATAGAACAAGTGGGGTTACGAAGTGAACAAGTCGTTCACTTTCCTAATTTCTTGCCGTTTGAACCGCTTCCTCCTGCCTCAAGATCATTCAATCATCAACCACATGCCGTCTTTGTCGGACAAATACGCGCGGAGAAGGGAATCTTTGATATTTTTAATGCACTGCAGCATGCTCCTGACTGGGAGTGCACGTTTTACGGACCGATCTTTGCGGAGGAGCGGGAGGAGTTTTTTCGATTGCTGGCACAACATCCGCAGGCGCATTATGGCGGTGTGATTGAGAGAACCGAGATTTTAACAACATTGGCACCGTACGATGTTCTCCTGTTGCCTTCCTATCATCCGGGAGAAGGATACCCGGCCGCGATCCTGGAAGCATTTTTTTCGTCCATTCCGGTAATTTCCACGAAATGGCGGATGATACCCGAGTTAGTTCAGCATGAGATAAACGGTTTTCTGGTCGAGATAAAGTCACCTTTAGAGATTGCAAACTATTTGAGATATTTACAAGTAAACCCCTACAGGCATCAAGCGATGTGCGAAAAAGCGCATGAGACCGCCTTGAATTATCAGGAGGGACGGATTATCGGGGAGATTCTGCTACCACTTGTACAAAATGAGACAAAGTCTCAGCCTATGTCCGTTCAAAACGTGAAGGAGGGATAAACGGATGTGTGGTATCGCAGGTATCGTCAGCCATCATGAGAATTCTCTTTACCCGTTATTATACCGAGCTCAAAAGATTCAAGCGCATCGTGGACCCGATGGACAGGGAATCGGGCAGTATCAGGTGGGAGCTTGGCAGATCGGTCTTGGTCATCAACGTCTGGCCATTCTTGATCTTAGTGAGTCAGGTGCTCAACCGATGATCGCACAGGGAGAAAAAGGCGTCCTTATCTACAACGGAGAGGTGTATAACTACCGAGAAATCCGCGACGAGCTGGTTTCCAAAGGTTATCGATTTCACGGCGATAGTGATACCGAAGTGATTCTCTGCGCGCTTCATCATTGGGGGATAGATGATACACTACCCCGACTAAATGGAATGTGGGCATTCGCTTGGCTCGATCAAGTTCATCAGCAGCTTTATCTAAGCCGTGATCGTTTTGGGGTGAAGCCGCTCTATTATGCCTACGACAAGGGGCAGCTTTTGTTTGCGTCCGAAATCAAGACGATACGGGAGCTAACCGATCAGCATTTTTCGCTCAATCATGCGGCTGTGGGTGCTTATATCCATCAAACGCTGCTCGGCGCTTCGGACGATACATTTTTTCATGAGATTCATAAAGTTGCTCCCAGCCATTATCTTCGCTTTGATCTTGCTTGCGATACTCTTTTACAGCCAAAGCAAAAGTCCTATTGGCAGTTTCCAAGTCCGAACGTATTGGATGAGCCATATGATGAACAGGAACTTTCTTCACAATTACGTGAGCTGTTTATCGATTCGGTCCGTTTGCGGCTTCGCAGCGATGTTCCCGTTGGCGTTCTACTCTCTGGAGGGGTAGATTCATCCGCAATCGCTACTGTTATGAACCAAGTGATAAGCCAACAGGATCACTTACACATGCTTTCCGCGGTCAGTCCAGATCCGAGGTTTGATGAAAGCCCGTTTATTGATCAGATGAGCAGCTTCTTGAACCGCCCTGTACAGAAGGTTGTCCTTGATTTTAACGCGGCACAAGCCTTCGATTACCTGCACCAGGTCACTTGGCATAATGACGAGCCGATTGGCAGTTTCTCCACAGTCGCGCACTATCTCTTGATGGAACAGGCGAAACATCTGGGAATCACTGTGATATTGAGCGGCCAAGGGGCAGATGAACTTCTCTGCGGCTACCGCAAATATCTAGGCTTCTATCTGCAGGAGCTATGGCGCAAACGGATGTACAAAGAGGCTCATCATCTGCTCTACGCATTTTGGAAACAAGGAACAGTTTTGCATCAATTCAACTACTCGGAGGCGAAACGGTACCTTCCCGCCTTTTTACGAGCAAAAGAGCACGATATCAGCGGAGAAGCGTTGCACTCGTATCAGCCGATGAATGTCGGTCTTTCGTCTGGAATGAGTCTGCTTGAGCGACAACAGTTGGATATTACCCGTTATTCTGTTCCTGTCTTGACACATTACGAGGATCGAATGTCTATGGCTTTCTCGCGCGAGGTTCGACTGCCGTTTCTTGATTATCGTCTGGTAGAAAAGCTTCTTCCGCTCTCTCCTTCTTATAAGCTGAAAAACGGCTGGACCAAGTATATCTTTCGGCAAGCGATGCAGCCGTTGCTTCCCGCCCAGATTGTATGGCGCAAGGATAAGCAAGGCTTCGTCAATCCACAGAGCGAGTGGTTGAAAGGGGAGCTGCGCTCTGAGGTGCTTCGCTACTTCGAGAAGGAAAGTTTGATTTTTCAACATCATCTGATCGATCGAGGACAGCTGCAAAGAAAATATGATCAATATTGCGCACAACCAGTAGGGAAGGGAACGATTTGGTTCAAGGATATATTTGCGCCGCTCGCTTTGGAGGTTTGGCTGCGCCAATTTTATTCGTGAAAAAGTAGCTAGTTCTGAATACTCCCGTTTGAGAATAAAGTACCAGTAGCGAATTCCTTGATAGAGGTAGAGGTGGGTAAGGGGAGTTGAATGATGAAAATTCTGTATATCCATCAATACTTTACGACACGAGAAGGTACATTGGGTACACGCTCCTATGAGTTTGCCAAACATCTGGTACGTAGCGGTCATGAAGTCACGATTATTACCGGAGATGCCTATTTGCCAAAAATCGAAGGGGAGAGCGAAGGATTACTCTTTCGGAAGGCGCACTTAGATGGAATTCGTATTGTGGCTGTGAAGGTCGCTTACTCTAATTACATGGGCTTCGTCCGTCGCGTGCTTGCTTTTTTCCTCTTTATCTTCTTTGCCACCTGGTTGGCTCTATTTGGTAAACGAGTTGATCTGATCCTCGCAACATCCACGCCACTAACCGTTGCCATACCCGCTCTGATTGTCAAAAAGTTGAGACGCATTCCCTTTGTCTTCGAGATCCGTGATCTTTGGCCAGAAGCGCCAATCCAGATTGGGGCGATTCGTCATCCCTTTCTGATCCGTCTGCTACGCTTGTTGGAGAAAAAGACCTATCTGGAAGCGACACATCTCGTTGCGCTCTCGCCCGGGATGGCCGAGGGCATACGTGCCACAGGGATTCCTGAGAACAAGATTACGATGATTCCCAATTGTGCGGATCTTGACCTGTTCGATGAGCAAACTCTTTCAGCCGAACGTTTGGAACAACTTCAAGAAAAGTATGGACTAGCGGGGAAGCTTGTTCTATTACATGGTGGCGCACTCGGTCCAGCAAACGGCTTGACAGCTGTTATCGAGGCCGCGATTCAATTGCATCAACAGGGAGAGGAGCGAGTCGTCTTTCTTTTAGCGGGAGAAGGAAAAATGCGGCCTGAGCTGGAGAAAATGATTCGCGCACATGGAGTAACAAACGTATTTTTTACCGGACCAATCCCACGAAAAGAGATGCCTTACTTTTTGGCTTCTAGCGATATAACGATTACCTCCTTTTTACCGTTGCCGATACTCGCAACCAACTCTCCTAACAAATTTTTCGACTCGTTAGCCGCAGCTAAGCCGATCATCGTCAATTCCAACGGTTGGACCAAAGAGATCGTCGAGACTCATGGGATCGGGTTTTATGTTGACCCTCAAGAACCGACAGAACTTGCCCAATTATTACAAAGTTTGATCCATGAACAATCGAAGTTGCAACAGATGGGACTGCGCGCGCGCAAGCTGGCGGAAGAACAGTATGAGAGGGGTAAATTGGCCAGGCAGATGGAAAACGTGTTGCTTGGCGCTATTGGGCACACCCGGCCCATTCATGAGGAAGGGAGGGTCTATGCAAAATGAAAGTACGTAAGGCGATTATTCCTGCGGCCGGACTTGGCACACGCTTTCTGCCGGCAACCAAGGCACAACCCAAAGAGATGCTGCCCATCGTAGATAAACCCACCATTCAATACATTATTGAAGAAGCTGTCTCTTCTGGAATCGAGGATATTATTATCGTCACGGGAAGAGGGAAACGGGCTATCGAGGATCACTTCGATAAATCCTATGAGCTTGAGTCTACACTCTCGGCGAAACAACGCTTTGCCGAGTTGGAGCAGATTGAACGGATCACCAATCTGGTAGAAATCCATTATATCCGGCAAAAGGAGGCATTTGGACTCGGGCATGCGGTCTGGTGCGCCCGTAAGTTTATTGGTAATGAACCCTTTGCCGTCTTGTTAGGCGATGACATCGTCGTGGCTGAGCAACCGTGCTTAGGTTCGATGATCAAGGCATTCAACCGCTTCAACTCCTCCATCATCGGCGTCCAGGAAGTATCGGAGGAAGAGGTGGAGCGATACGGAATTGTTCATACCGATCAGTTGCTTGGGGAGTCCATCTATCATGTGCGCGACTTGATTGAAAAGCCTAAGAAAAGTGAAGCGCCTTCACGCTTGGCCATTATGGGAAGATATATTATTCGGCCAGAAATATTCTCCATCCTTGAGACACTGGAGCCAGGAGCAGGGGGAGAAATTCAACTAACCGATGCCTTGCGCATCCTCTCAAGACAACAGGCGGTTATGGCTTATCAGTTTGCCGGAAAGCGATATGATGTCGGGAATAAAATGGGCTTTTTAGAAGCGACGATTGATTTTGCCCTGGCTCGGGAAGATCTGCGAGAAAAGGTTCTTACCCTTTTGGCCGACCGTTTGGAAGAACATGCGAAGCCCGCCAGTCCAGTGTCATGAAGCGATTCTTTGATGTAACGATTTCCCTTGTACTCGTGATCCTGTTGTGCCCTCTGATTCTGCTTCTTATCGTCTTGATTCGCTTTAAGCTTGGTACTCCGGTTTTCTTTACCCAATGGCGACCAGGTTTAAAGGGAAAACCATTTCTCATTTACAAATTTCGCACAATGACCGATGGACGGGACGAGCAAGGAGTTTGGTTACCCGATGAGCAAAGAATCACTCCATTCGGACGATTCCTGCGAAGATTTAGTTTAGATGAGCTGCCACAGCTTCTGAATGTGATCAAAGGAGAACTAAGCCTGGTAGGACCACGCCCATTGATGATGGAGTATCTGCCGCTTTATACCCCTGAGCAAGCGCGACGCCATGATGTGAAGCCGGGAATAACCGGATGGGCGCAGATACATGGACGCAATGCGCTGACATGGGAGGAAAAATTTGAGCTTGATGTCTGGTATGTGGATCATCGCAGCTTTCTGATCGATTTGCGAATCTTGTGGCTTACCTTCACCAAGGTTTTTAACCGCAAGGAGACAAAAGAACAAGCAGATTTGTTCGTCGCCGATTTTACGGGCACACCAGTTCGATCAACCGCCACTGAGGGACATCAAGAATTCTCCGACACCATCATGAACCAAAAAACCAAAATACGGTGAAAACCATAGGTGGGCTAAACGCCGGGAAAGGAGAAATGAGTTGAGATGAACCAACGAATTTTTCTATCTCCGCCCCATTTAAGCGGGGAAGAACAAGCATTTGTGGACGAGGCATTTAGTTCCAACTGGATCGCTCCGCTTGGACCGCATGTAGATGCGTTTGAACAGGAGATGGCCGAACGCCTTGGTTGTAAGGGCGCATTAGCGGTTTCGTCTGGAACAGCAGCGATACATCTCGCTCTGCGGTTGGTTGGAGTGGGAGCAGGTGATATCGTTTTTTGCTCGACACTCACCTTTATCGCCAGTGTGAATCCAGTGTTGTATCTTGGGGCTACCCCTGTCTTTCTCGATTCGGAGCCAACCAGTTGGAACCTGTCTCCCGTGGCACTCAAAAGGGCATTGGAAGAGGCCGCCAGTAAGGGCTGTTTACCCAAAGCGGTGATCGTGGTTCATCTTTATGGACAATCCGGGCGTATGGAGGAGATCGGCAGAATTTGTGATACTTATGGTGTTCCGATCATCGAGGATGCTGCTGAATCTTTGGGTGCGACATATCTCGGACGCTCAAGCGGCACGTTTGGTCGTTTTGGCATTTTCTCTTTTAACGGCAATAAAATCATCACGACATCGGGCGGGGGAATGCTCGTTTCAGATGATCTAGAATCCTTGGAAAAGGCCCGCTTCTGGGCAACCCAAGCCAGAGATGCCGCACCGTATTATCAGCATAGCGAAATAGGCTATAATTACAGGCTTAGTAATCTGTTAGCGGCTGTAGGCAGAGGACAATTACGGGTGCTTGATCAACGGATTCGCGCCAGACGACAGGTTTTTGCCCGTTACGTGGAGGAATTGGCCGATCTACCGGGGATCTCCTTTATGCCAGAAATTGCCGAGGGAATGTCGACACGCTGGCTTAGTGTCATGACCTTGGAGAAAAGTCACTGCAATGTTACCCCCGAGCAGGTGGTTCACGCGCTGGCAGAAGGCAACATTGAAGCGCGACATGTTTGGAAGCCGATGCACCGTCAACCGCTATTTGCCGACTGTGGTTTTTATCCGCATGACCCCGAGGAAGAAACAAGTGTCGCAGATCGATTGTTTGGCGAGGGTGTATGTCTTCCATCTGGCTCCAATCTGAGGGTAGATGATCAAGCCCGTGTACTGAAGCATTTGAAAAGCTGTTATTTTCGCAGTTCGGGGGAGAATCGCCATGTATCCCTATGAAAAACTTCAAGAGTGGTACCAGCTGCAAGAATCAGCCTTTTATCTGTTTATGCCCGATAAATTGCTAACAAATTATCAACGGATGTCTGAAGCGTTTGCCACTTACTATCCTAAAGTGGTCATCGCCTATTCCTATAAAACCAATTATCTGCCGTTTCTCTGCCAAACATTGCATCGCGCCGGGGCATACGCAGAAGTGGTCTCCCGGCTAGAGTATGATTTAGCGATCAAGCTTGGTGTTGACCCGAGCGAGATCATTTTTAACGGACCACTTAAACGGGAGCAGGATCTCATCTATGCGCTCGAGCAAGAGAGCATGATCAATCTCGATTCCTTCACTGAACTACAAACCGTCCTGGATTATGCGGATGCGAACCAGTCCCGGACAATCCGCATCGGTCTTCGCGTCAATATCGATCTCGCAAAGAACTCCACGAGTCCTCTTCAAAACGGGTATGAAGTTAGCCGATTCGGCTTCTGTGTGGAAAACGGCAATTTTCTTGCAGCCCTGGAGCAGCTATCGAAACAGTCTAATATTAAAGTCGTTGGTCTACATGGACATTTTTCAACGAATCGCAGTTTGAAGGTGTATGAGACCATTACCAGAGAGCTATGTCGCCTTGCCAATGTTTATCTTCAGGACACCTTGCTTTATCTGGATGTCGGTGGGGGCATGTACGGATCATTGCCCGAGACGTTTCCTCAACAAGAGGTGCCGACATATGAGGAGTATGCTGAAGTGATTGGTTCAATCATGCAGCAAGAGCTCGGCACATGGCCGAATCAACCACTATTAATCATTGAGCCAGGAATCTCGTTGGTCGCGGATACTCTTTCCTTCGTCTGTCAGGTGGTAGATATCAAGGAGAACAGAGGAAGCACTTTTGTCACCGTAGATGGAAGTGTACACAATATTAAGCCTACGATGCATCCTCACCCTCTACCTGTAAAGGTCATTGGAAAAGATGAACGAACCCGCGAGGCTATCTATCACGTCGTTGGTTACACCTGTATGGAGAAAGATTACTTGCTTTGCGCTCACCGTGGTCCGTTGCCGCAAATTGGGGATTTTCTTATGTTTAGCCACGTTGGTGCCTATACCATCGTCTTTCAACCACCCTTTATCAAAGAGCGACCGCCAATCTTGGCGCTGCAACAAGACGAGGTTTTTACCATCAGAAAAAGAGAGACGCTCTCGGAATTCTTCCCGGAGAGCCTATATGTATTTGATGATAGGGTGAAATCGATGGAGGTAAACCGCTGATGAATATACTTTTCACGAGTGCCGGTCGTAGAGTAAAACTGATTCACTTTTTACAAGAGACATTAGCTGGTAATGGACGTGTAGTCGCCGTTGATTGTGATCAGAATGCGCCTGCTTTGTATGCCGCCGATGATCACCTGCTGGTTCCACCCATTGATGATCCCGACTACTTAGATAAACTACTCGAAATATGCAGTCGCTTTGAAGTTGGCGCGGTTCTCTCCTTGATTGATCCCGAACTCTCCCTCCTATCGCGGCACCGTGAACGATTTGCGGACACTGGAATCCACCTGGTAGTCTCTGCTCCTGATGTGATTGATATCTGTCTGGATAAACAAGCAACTTACACATTTTTAACCGCACACGGTCTGCCTGCGGTACCAACACGCGCAAGCCTGGAGGAGACGAGAGAAGCACTTGAGAAAGAGGAGTTTTCTTTTCCCTTGCTTCTGAAACCACGCAAGGGTAGCGCCAGCCAAGGCATCATGATTGTGAAAACCTATCAGGCGTTGGAAGAGGCGATGCGTCCCGAACATGATCTGGTGGCGCAGCCGTTTCTTGAGATGGAGGAATACGGAGTAGATGCCTATGTGGATCTTATCACACAAAAGCCAATCTCCATATTTACGAAAAAAAAGCTGCGGATGCGAGCAGGAGAGACGGATCGTTCTCTAGCGATTAAGGACCTGCAATTCACAAGTCTGATTGAACAATTGTTACATGTATTAAAGCCAGTAGGTCCCATCGATATTGACTGTTTTAAAGTGGGGGACAACTATCTTATTTCCGAAATCAATCCACGTTTTGGCGGAGGCTATCCCCATGCCTATCTTTGCGGACAAAATTTCTTCCGCTTCCTTCTAAACAATCTGCAAGGGCAGTCTAATGACCCAGAGCTAGGCCGGTATCAAGCCGGTAGTACAATGCTTAAATTTGATGAGGTCAGGATCGTTTAGGCGAAAATGGAGGAATATCAATGAATGATAGACATCGATTGATTGCCACCGTTTTGCTTGATGCTATGTTGTTAAGCGCTGCCGTCTTGCTCGGTTATGCAATTCGCTTTGAAGGCGAGATCCCCAAACCGTTTTGGACCACGATTCCTGACACGATCTTGTTATTTGGTGGATGTACGATTCTCAGTTTCTTAATGTCCAAAGTGTATCGCTTTTCTTGGCGCTTCGCTGGAATCCGTGAGATATCGCTGATCATCCGTGCCAGTATAGTGGGGCTGATACTCACTTGGGGAATCTACCATGTACTACGTCTGGCAGGTCTAGAGACAATTATTCCGAACTCGATCTTTATTCTTTCGTGGCTGATCGCCTCGATGGGCTTAGGTACGTCACGGCTCGCATGGAGACTGCTGCACTATAGCACGGTTTCTTTCCAGCCACATCATAAGCGGGCCTTAATCGTTGGAGCAGGATCAGCAGGAAAAATGTTGGTCGATGAACTGATCCACACCGACGAAACCGATATCTATCCAGTCGCGTTTCTCGATGATGACACCAAAAAACAAAATTTGCATGTCATGGGCGTTCCCATCATTGGTACACGAAACGATCTCATCCATATCATAGCATCACATCAAATTGATCTGATCATTATCGCGATTCCTTCACTGGATAAACTGGAATTAGCAAACCTTATCGAGCAATGCAAAAGCGCACGACTGCAGGTTAAGTTGCTGCCACGATTGCGTGATCTGATCGAAGGAAAGATGACGATCGGCCAGATACGTGATGTTCAGGTAGAGGATCTCCTCGGCAGAGAACCGGCTGAAGTAAATATCCAGGAGATTTCCGCTTATCTCACGGACAAAGTCGTGTTAGTAACAGGTGCAGGCGGCTCGATTGGATCGGAACTATGTCGTCAGATATCCCGTCTTCAGCCTAGAATGATGCTACTCCTCGGACACGGTGAAAACAGCATCTATGCGATCGAAAACGAATTGCGTCGGAATTATCCCACTCTATCGATTGAGCCGATTATCGCGGATATACAGGATCGCGTAAGAATCGAATCCGTTTTTGCGAAATACCGCCCTGACATTGTATTTCATGCGGCTGCGCATAAACATGTGCCGTTAATGGAATGGAATCCAGTTGAAGCGGTTAAGAATAACATTTTTGGGACCAAAAATGTCGCGGAATGCGCCCACAAATATCATGCCGATCGCTTTGTCGCCATCTCAACAGATAAAGCCGTCAATCCAACCAGTGTGATGGGCGCTACCAAACGAATGACGGAATTATTGATCCAGAGCCTGGATAAAGAGAGTATGACCAAATTTGTTGCGGTTCGTTTTGGAAATGTATTAGGAAGTCGGGGCAGCGTGATTCCACTCTTTAAAGATCAGATCAAGCGGGGAGGGCCTGTTACCGTAACCCACCCAGACATGGTCCGCTTTTTTATGACGATCTCAGAGGCGGTTCAACTCGTTATTCAGGCGGGAGCATTTGCTAGAGGAGGAGAGATCTTCATCCTTGATATGGGAAAACCAGTCAGAATTGCTGATCTTGCACATGATCTAATTCGTTTGTCTGGCTTGGAGCCTCATATCGATATTGAAATCGTTTATTCGGGGATACGTCCGGGAGAAAAGCTGTATGAAGAAATCCTAACCAATGAGGAAGGGGCAACGGCTTCCAAACATAACCGAATCTTTATCGGCAAACCAAGTGACTTTTCCTATGAAGAACTTGCCTATGTACTGCGCAGACTGGAATCGATTATGCAACGAAATGATACACCACAGCTGCATGAAGAGATCTGTTCGCTTTTGCACCATATTGTTCCCACCTATCAAAGGACAGTAGAGAGAGAATTTATCAAATCGTAAACCCTAGTCCACACGCATTCTCCGGCGTAATCATAGAATGGTGATCGAAAGAGTCATCAATAAGAGAAGTGAGGGAGAAAAAGCGTGGCTTTCAAACTGGACGCAAATGAACGAGTCAATGTAATGGAATACGGGGCAAAAGGTAACGGAACGACCGATGATACCGCTGCAATTAAAGCTGCTCTCGCAGTATTACAGAGTGGGGTCGCTTCCGTACTTGTGTTTCCTAAAGGAACCTACAAGATCTCAGGACCACTGGAGATTAACAAGGCAAGTAACATCTATGTAGAGGGAAACGGTTCGGTAATTAAAGGGGGGCGACACGATTTATTTCGGGTACAAGATTCAAGTTATATCGAGATCAATCGCCTTACCTTTGATCCAGCCGCCGTACCAGGGACAGCACGTTTTTTAAGAGGAATCAAATTGTCGTATGTCTCACTATGTCAATGCCAGATCACCAATGGAGCCCTTGCCTATTTCTATTCAGCCTATGATGGAGACCCGATTGACTATAACGACAAGACATTTTGGAACCAGTTCCTGAAACTGGATCGCTGTAAGGCTACAGGAGAATATCGGGTGGATAATTTGGTCATGTGCCAAAAAACGAATAACATCGTGATTACGCAATGCTTGTTTGAAAAGGCAACAGGGGATGGTGTTAAATTCAACGGAGGGGACAGTGAAAATCTTAACCTAAGTTATAACGAGTTTCGCTATTTAAATGGTGATGGGATTGATATGTTTGGATCGGGTCGCTTTTTGCATATCCACGACAACTACTTTCATCATGTTCGCGGTTTTCCAGCCAATCTGAAGCTGTCAGGCGATGTGAATAATCAGGGCGCCACAAGCTATAAAGCATGGTTTGTGCGAAATCGCGTAGAGCAAAACGCGCTCGGACTAGGACTCGCAAACGGTAAAAATATTCTCATCCAAAGCAACACGTTTCGTAATAATGGCGTTGACCCCGTTGATGGAACGATGTATTCTCACTTGATCAATGTCGAGGAATCAGCAGAAGACATCCGGATGATCGACAACGATTTTTTTGATAATCATACAAAGCAAGCCATAGTGACACTTGGACAAACCGGAACCGGAGTTACCCTGCATACGTTGATCCGTGATAATCGATTTCGAAATAATTCAGCTCCCTATTTGCTCTACATTGGAAAAAGCGATTCGACTGCCAACCGTCTGATTGATATCGTCAATAATCTGTTTGATGGTTTTGTTGACAGGGCAATTGCCGTACAAATCACCAAAGGGAATGTGACCATTCGCAACAATCAGTTCGTCAATGGGTTAGATGCGATCCGACTGATGACTATAGGAAGCGGGGTTCGAGTCTTTGTGCGGGAGAATATCGCCCAAGTAACGGGAAGCCCATTGGTTAACGATACTTCGGTAAATCCAACGGAACAATTTAATTCTTGGAATCCTTAAAACTGAAAACCTTCGGCAGAGCACCTTTTTCGGTGTCCAAACTGCTTGAAGGTTTTTTTGATTCAACAAAGTACCGTTTACGAGATAGTTTCCTTTCTGATATGTTATTGCACAATGGTGTTTGAGGTGACAAAGTAACACCTGTGCGTGTGTCGGAATAGGCTGAAGCATAGGCATTTATCCCATATCGCTTATGACTGTAGCTTTCACGGAACTTGTAATTATTCTGGATCTACAGGATAAGCACAAAAGGAGTGTTTCACTTTGACCGGAAAATCCTCTCATTACTTTGCTCACGGGAACACCGCTAGAGGAGCCCATTTTTTGTATCATTCCGCCTTTCAAGGGCTCAATCGAATATTTGTTCTTTCAGGTCCTCCGGGGACTGGCAAGTCGACAGTTATTAGGCAATTGGCTGATACCTTGTTGGAAGAAGGCCACAACGTACAATGCTTCCATTCACCCCTTCGTTCCGACGAGCTTGAGGGGTTGATTGCAACAGAATTGAACGTGGGCGTCGTTGACGAAGAGGCCTGTGACGACATCCCAATCGACGATATTTGTGAGATCCATACCTACAATTTCGGGGAAGCACTCGATAATAGCCGAATTACGCAAGAGAATCTGACAACAATTGAAGAACTCAAAGCAACTCTCGATGAGACCTATTCGAAGGCGTATGAAACCTTTGCCCAAGCCTTGCAGATTCATGATGATTGGGAAAGATTTTATATCAAGAGTATGGATTTTGTGAAGGCCAATCAAGTTGCACAAGACCTGGCTCAGGAATTATTCGATGGACGTGGAGACGCCATTCCGACAACCGGCCGCCACTTGTTTTTTGGAGCCGCCACCCCGAATGGCGCCTACGATTTTATTCAAAGCCTGACCGCTCAGTTGCAACGAAGGATTTTCATTAAAGGAAGACCAGGTTCCGGTAAATCAACTCTGCTAAAAAAGCTGACCGCCGCCGCCGAAACAAGTGGAGTGGAAGTACAAGTGTACCATTGCGGGTTTGATCCGAATAGTCTTGATATGCTGATCTTCCCAACGCTCAGCACAGCCATTTTTGATAGCACCGCTCCTCATGAATACTTTCCAGATCGAGAGGGGGATGAGGTATTGGATATGTATGAGCTCACCATGACCCCCGGAACCGATGAAGAGTATGCAACAGAGCTGTCCGACATTAAAGAACGCTATTCCGCAAAAATGAAAGAGGCTACTTCCTATCTGGCTGAAGCCGAAGCCATCGATTCACAACTGAAGGCTTTTTATACGGAGGCAACGGATTTTTCAATCGTTGAACAGCTCCGACTTCAGTTGCAAACGGAATTTAAAGAACTGCTCAGCCGCAAGAATTCAATGATATAAGAGTACTAAACAATAATTTTTCAATTGAATAGCATGCCCAGTTCTTAAAACAAACAAGAAGCACAAGAATCTAATTTGCAAAATAGCCCACAAAACAACCTCCTGCAGATTGAACAGGAGGTTGTTTTTGCGCATTTTAATAGTAGTTACCTTCTACATAGGGAATTCAGCCTGCTTATTTTGTACAACTTCTTGATATAAAGGCTCCAAATGTTGCTGAACGCTTTGCAGTTCGCTTTGTCCGCTTGTTGTAATTTGGAATTGGGTGCCATTAGCAGTGACATACCCTTCCATTGCTAAATGACTCAATTCCTGTTGGATTTCCTGTGAATTGACGTGGTAGCCATGGCTGTTAATTTCGGATTGCATTTCTTCTGGGGTAATGGGTTTATGATTCGCGTGATATAACAGATGAATTCGAATAAATGGTTTTTCAAAGCCAGTATGCATGGGTAAAAATCCCCTTTCATAGGTTTTTTCACCCTTATCGTTGTTAATTCAAACTGAAATTATTCTTTTTATTTCTACTTTCCTTGCCCAAGTTTTTTAAATCCCAGATAGGAATAGATCAAGGGTAAGACTACTGAAATACCAATCGTAATGAGGAACAGATAAGAGAATGAAGCTCCACTGAAAAAGCTGCCGAAAATCATAACAATCCCGCAAATTACCCACACAGGTCCCGCCATACGATGCGTTTTTCTCCAGACTTCTTCGCTGGCGAGCGTCCACGGCGTCCGAATTCCTAGCATGTAATTATGACGAATACGGCCCAAATAATTGCCCATCACAATCCACAATCCACCCAAAGATAGAAACGTGCCAGTCCTTATCGAAACGCCGTAACCCAGGTTTTCGAGCAACACCATAACGAAGATACCGCTTAAGAAAATGACGATCACAAAACGAAGCAAGGTATACACATCCAAGAATTTTTCATAATTGGCACGCTTTGGGTCAAGTTTGGGAGCCACTTTTAACAGGAGGACTAGAAAGACATTCAAAAGCGTCATAAAAATAAAGAAAGTAGGCTTGCTCATAAAACCGTTAGCGTTTCCGTTCATGTCAAAGTGGGAAGACATTTGTTCGGGCAGTTGGTTATACATCGCTGCTCCAATTACTACCGGAACAAGCGCGATGATTATGATCAGGGTGTCTTTCCAGCTCCATGATTTGGTGCTTTTGTTCATGTTTCTTCCTCTCCTTTTTTAATAATTTCCATAAACCAGCCCATAACTTCTTGAACCACAGTCGTGTTCAATGAGTACAAAATATTTTGTCCTTGACGTTCGTCTAAGATCAGCTTCGCCGTTTTCAGCACGTTAAGGTGGTGGGAGATACTAGGCTTGGTCATTTGAAAATGCTCGGCTATTTCACCGGCTGTTCGATCCTTCTCGCGGAGCAGCTTGATGATGGCTCTTCTAGTCGGATCCGATAACGCTTTAAATGATTCATTCATGGAAAGTTCACCTCATCCCTTAAACAATTAGAAAATTATCTAAATGTCTAATTGAAGTATATGTTTTTTTCTTTTTCCTGTCAAATGGCATGAATCTAAAAACACGAGTTTTATTTTACCCGCTTCGTTCATATTGAGTTCATAAAGGTGATTTATTGTTGCCATAGAAAAATTATCCAACACAATAATGAAATGGTGAGGAGTTGTTAACATGAGAAAATGGCTCAAGTTTGATAAATGGGTAATTGCGGCACTTCTTTATGTAGCGGTCGTAATCGGTGGTTTTCAAGTGTATGACCAATATTTCGCTGATAAAACACAGATTGCATCCGCGATGAAACACGAAGGGAATCAAGCTCCGGGTCATTCTGAAGGAAGCCATGAGGAGAGCGGGCATGATCACCAAAATGCTTCTGGACATGAAGGGACTAGTGAGGTCACCACGTTTGTTCAATCGAATGGAAATGAAATCAAGATTTTCTTAAAAGATAAAACAGGAAATCCAGTGAATGATTTAGTAGTTAACCACGAAAAGCTGCTTCATTTTATTATTGTAGATGACCATTTGAATAAATTTTATCACGTACATCCCGAACAAATCGGCCAAGGAGAATTTCGAGTACAAAGCAACCTTCCTGAAGGATTTTACAAAGCATTTATTGATATCAAACCGAAGAATTTAGCTTATCATGTGGTTCCCGTGCCGTTTGTCGTTGGCAACCCAAGCGGTTTAACGGATAGCCACCACGATAAGCTTAAGCCTGACAATCAGCTTTTTCAGACTATAGACGGCGAAACCGTAAAGCTTAAACTAAGTTCTACGCAAGCGAATCAACCGATAACGTTAATGTTCGATTTGGATAAAACCAAGCTGTCACCTTATTTGGGAGCGATGGGGCATGTGGTCATTCTGGATGAAAATGCTCAAACATTCCTTCATGTTCATCCAGCGAATGATCAGGAAACCATTTTCGAAACCGAGTTCAAACAGGCAGGAATTTATAAAATATGGGCTGAATTCAAACAAGATGGAAAAGTAAGGGCGTTTCCGTTTGTAGTGGAAATCGAGGGAGGGAAGTAAATTTGCCAAAGGTACTTGTGGTTGATGATGAGCCACACATCCGGGAGTTAGTTACCTTGTATTTAAAAGATGAAGGCTTTGAAATCGTTGAAAAATCGAACGGAGCGGACGCCTTGGACTACGTGGAGAATCATCCTGTTGATATGGTGATTCTGGATATTATGATGCCTCAAATGGATGGTTGGGTGTTATGCGAGAAACTCCGGGAATTTGCCGAGATGCCTATTTTGATGATGACCGCGAAAGGAGAGGCGCGGGACCGAATTCATGGATTTAAGCTGGGGACCGATGATTATATCGTCAAGCCATTCGATCCGGTGGAAATGGTTCTTCGAGTGAAGGCGCTACTCAAACGATATCGAATATCTACTTCGAATATCATAAAAATCGGATGCATTACGCTAGATCGTTCACGTTATCTTGTAATCTACGAGAATGGAGATTCCGTCACGATCCCGATGAAAGAGTTCGAATTGTTATATAAATTCGGCAGCTACACGGGACAATTGTTTACTCGGGACACGTTGATCGAGCAAATCTGGGGCATCGATTATGAAGGGGATGAACGGACGGTAGATGTACACATCAAGCGCCTGCGTGAAAGATTTGCCCCATACGAGTCAGAATTCCGAATTGTGACCATTCGCGGTCTAGGTTATCGATTAGAGGTGAACTAAGATTAAGTCGTTATATACTCGTGTGGTGATCATCTTTGTCAGTATTGTAATGCTGAGCCTCGTTGTGGCGTTTTTTGTGAGTTCCTGGATGTATCAAGATCGGGATCAAATTATGATAGAAGAAATGCTTACCACAACTGGCAACCAAATGATCAAAACCTATCAATCCACACCCTCGGCTGAACTGATTCCTTTTATGCAAAATTTATCGGGAATTTCGCTAACCACGCTCCAGCTTTACAATCGGGATGGTAAGCCACTTCTTGATGATAAAGATTGGCCCATACAGGTCAAATCAGATGAGGTTAATCTTGTCATCACAGGTGAAAAGGTTGCTCGTATCGTCAAAGCAGACCATACCTTATACAATATGGATCGGATTCCATTCGTGGGACTTCCATTCAAGGTGGCTGGTCAGCCTTATGCCTTGTTCATAACGATAAAGAGCGATGGAGCAGAACGTGAAACGATGAATTCCATTCATTTGCTTTATGTGCTGATTCTCTTTATTGGAAGCTTTCTCATTCTGATTGCTGCGCGTTACATTGTGAAACCGATTCACCAGTTGACGGAAGCGACCAGAAGGATGGCCAAAGGACAATTCAATGTCGAGCTTCCGACGAAACGAAAAGACGAGATCGGGATTTTAAGTGTGAGCTTTAACCAAATGGTCAAGGAGCTTGGCAGGCTGGATCAAATGCGAAGGGATTTCGTGTCCAACGTATCACATGAGATTGGGACCCCTTTAACTTCTATTACCGGATTTACCAAGGCGTTAAAACAGAAGCAAATGAACGAGGAGAGTCGACAACGTTATTTAACCATTATTGAAGAAGAAAGCGAACGATTATCCCGATTAAGTCAAAATTTGCTGCAATTATCCCATTTACAACATGAAAATAGTACGTTAAACATCAAAATGTACCGGCTAGACGAGCAACTACGTAGAATTGTGATTGCCTTAGAGCCTCACTGGGGCGCGAAAGAAATTGAAATTGATCTCCATCTCAAACCTTTAACTGTTCAAGGCGATGAGGATCAGCTCAGCCAGGTATGGATCAACTTATTAAGCAATAGCATCAAATTTACGCCCGTGGGTGGTAAGATTCGGATTGAAGCGATAATGAAAGACAATCAAATCATCGTTTTCTTTGCGGATAACGGGATTGGCATTCCGGAAGAAGAGAGGGTCGACATTTTTAAACCGTTTCATAAGGTTGACAAAGCTCGCAATTCTTCTGTAAAAGGAAATGGCCTTGGGTTATCCATTGTCAAACAAATCATCGACATGCACCATGGTGATATTCAGGCTACAGGAGAGCCGGGAAATGGTGCGAAGTTCGAGGTTTCACTTCCACAGTGATTCTGATAAAGTTACTCGATTGATGCCGCCAATGAGCGGCTTTTTTATTTGGTTGCTCAGTTCATATTGAGTTCAAATTGATGGTTTATTGTGTTGCTAAAGGAAAATAACCCCATGAGCAGGAGGAGAAATGGTTATACCATACCCCTGTATTGTAATTTACATTCCAAGGAGGAAATAAGATGAAAAAGCTATTGCTTCGTATTGTTGTTTATGTATTAAGCTTCGTTGTGTTTGTTGGAGGAATCGGTTTTTTGGGACTTCTTGATTCAAGAAAAGATTTTTACGAGGCACTGCGTCAAGAGCCCGTTCCTTCTCTGCCGGTAGTGAACGTACCCCTCTATAATCCGAATAAACCTACAGTAGCGGTTGTTTTGGGAGATTCTTCG
Source organism: Brevibacillus ginsengisoli (assembly GCF_050113715.1). Lineage (NCBI taxonomy): Bacteria > Bacillati > Bacillota > Bacilli > Caryophanales > Paenibacillaceae > Brevibacillus > Brevibacillus ginsengisoli. The sequence goes on along the minus strand of NZ_JBNJQR010000002.1, from coordinate 438,674 downwards.
ACCACAACGGAGGATTTTGATTTTCTCATTCCCTATACGTTGTTCTCGATGACAGATGCTTATAATGTATACGCCGTTGCACCCGACAAAAACGTGAAGTCTTTATCAGGCGGTCTCGATGTGATCCCGCATTATACCTATCAAGAATTGGATCAGTTAGTCGGCAAAAGCCTTGATATTATCGTGATTCCGTTCATGCCGATCAATCATGAAGAAAGTTATCAGCCCACAAGAAAATGGATTCAACAGCATGCTAACAGTCAAACGACCTTCTTAAGTATTTGTGGCGGGTCAGGTAACCTCGCCGATGCTGGTCTTTTAAAAGGGAAATCCGCTACCTCTCACTGGCAGGCGATCCCTTTTCTGAGCGGTCAATATACGGATACTCGCTGGGTAGATGACGTACGATATGTTCAACAAGGGAATACATTGACGACAGCCGGTCAAACAGCAGGGATTGATGGTGTGCTTCACTTGATTTCTCAGAAGCTGGGAGAGAACGTTGCCGCAAAAATATCCGAGGAAATCAGTTATCCAACTTATCAGCTCGTCTCTCATCCAAAGGTAGATCCATTTAAGATGGACATCCAATTTTCAACCTATTTCCTGAATAGCGCGTTCCACTGGACCAAGAATCAAATGGGTGTTCTTCTATATAAAGACATGGATGAACTCGCTTTATCTTCTATTTTTGATTCTTACGGAGATACAGGAACGTCTCGGGTCATGACCATTGCAAGCACAAGCGCACCTCTTTCTACCAAACATCATCTCAATCTATTAGCTCGACACACAATTGCGAACGCGCCAAAACTGGATAAAATGATCATCCCCGGCGGCAATGCCAAGTCACTAGCTCAGGCAGATATCAAGCTTTGGAACGAAAAAGGTCACGCAGACCAGACGCTGCTCATTCATAGCAATGCTCCAAACCGGTATGTTTTTGAAGCGCCATTGGAGGATTTGTCCAAACAAGATGACGTTTTAACTGCCAAGCACGGGGTGAAACGTTTAGAATACCGCGCCCATAATATAACATTAGAAGGCAAGGCACTTCCGCTTGAGACGTATAGTCACTTATTACTAGTCGTTACTTTATCCTTATTGATCGCCTCGATGATCGATAGAAGGTTCATTATGAAAAAAGCAATCTTGAAATCTACCAAAAAACCAATTCATGTAGTTGGGTTTAACGAATAAAGCGTACGATCAACAGGTCAATGATGGTGAATCCCGCCAGATTGATCTGTTTTTTCTTTGTGTTCAGATTACTTCTCCTTCACTTTCCCGGTAGCATATAAAAAACAATGGATGAATACAATTGTGTATACAAATGTACAGATGAAAAAGTTGAGGTTTTTCCTACATCATGCAATAAAAATCCTCACAATCTGTTTTTATTTCTAAAAGGAGTAATCATTGTGCACATCGATTGTATACATGTAATGAACTAGGGGAGTTGTTTATGAGAAAAACTGAAACCAATTCGATGGAAGACTTCGTTTATCACCAAATCAAATTAGCGATATTAAATCGAAAAATCCCGTTAAAGACACAGTTGGGCGAAGAACAATTAGCTGAGGCGTTTCAAGTTAGTCGGACACCCATCCGTTCGGCTTTGAAAAGGTTGCAATACGAGAAAATGGTACAGATTCTCCCGAACAAAGGGGCGGTTATTAATCAACCAACCCCTAAAGAAATTGAAGAAGTGTTTCACTTGCGAACCATCTTGGAAGTAGAATCCGTGAAACTGGCCTGCCGTAAAGCAACCGAAGAACAATTAAAGCAATTGGAAGCGCTTACCTTACTGGAAGAAGAGTTGTATAAGAATGGTGAATACGGAAGAGCAATTGAAGTGACATCGGAGTTTCATCAGGGGTTAATCCGATTAAGCGGAAATGAACTGATCGAGAATTATAGCCAAGAGTTGATAAATATCACCAATATTCACTTGGCCTACCATGACAGCGCGGAAAAGGAAAGTCCGCTTTGTCCGAGCGAACATCGGAGCATTATCAAAGCGATTCGCCAAAAAGACGAGGAAGAAGCGGTACGTAAATTTCTTGATCATTTCACGACCGTCCGAAAACATCTTGAATCGAACAAAGAGATGAAAGCTATTGATTTTACAGAAGTTTTTAAGCCTTTTTCCAAGAAAACGAAGGGAAAAGAGTCATAATCCATTCTCAATTCACCTGAAAGGGGGTGGTACCGGGTTGAAGATTCGTTTTCATTCGGTTTTACCAAAAGAGGGAGATGAAGAAGATGAAAAGACTTGAAATTATGATTCGCGGTCAAATGTTGGAGAGTGTCGGAAGTTCGTATGAGGCCGTGATCGACCCGGCAACGGAAGAAGTAATTGCGGAAGTTCCGGTTTGTACCGCACAAGATGTGAATCAAGCGGTTGAAGCGGCCGAAGATGCCTTCCAAAGCTGGAAAAAGACGACGCCTGCAGAGCGCAGCCGTGTATTGCTCAATTTGGCGGATTTAATTGAGAGCAACAAAGATGAGTTCGCAAGGTTAGAGTCCCAAAACGTTGGCAAACCGCTCGCGTATGCGATCAGTGATGTGGATCTGGTTGTAGATAACCTACGTTTTTTTGCCGGCGCTGCCAGAACCTTGCAAGGACTGAACGCTGGAGAATACGTGGAGAATCATACAAGCGTCATTCGTCGCGAACCGATCGGAGTTGTCGGCGCCATCACGCCTTGGAATTATCCCTTGATGATGGCTGGATGGAAAATCGGCCCCGCGTTGGCGGCTGGCAATACCATTGTGTTGAAACCGTCGGAACTAACTCCCTTAACCACGTTGTTGCTTGCAGAGCTGAGTAGGGATGTCTTGCCGCCAGGTGTACTGAATGTTGTGACTGGACATGGAACGACAGTTGGCTCCGCTATGGCCGTTCATCCCAAAATCCGGATGATATCCCTGACTGGCAGCGTGCGGGCAGGAATCTCCGTTGCTTCACAGGCGGCCAGTACTTTAAAGAGAGTCCACCTCGAGTTGGGCGGAAAAGCGCCTGTTGTGGTTTTTGATGATGCTGATCTGACAGAGGTGGTAAAAGGAATCAGTGTTGCGGGATTCTACAATAGCGGCCAAGACTGTACGGCTGCAACGCGAATCTATGTGGCAGACGCCATTTATGAAGACTTGGTGCAAGAATTGATTCCGGCGATTGAGAAAATCAAGGTAGGCGATCCCTTGCAGGAAGGAACAGAAATGGGGCCACTTATCTCCGAACAGCATCGTAGGAGAGTGCATGATTTTGTGAATCGCGCCAGAAACAATACGCAAGCCGAGGTACTTACAGGAGGTACTGTACCAGAAGGAGCCGGATTTTACTATCAGCCTACCGTAATTGCGGGAGCGGCACAATCGGACGAAATCATTCAGCAGGAAGTGTTTGGACCTGTCATTACGATCAATCGGTTTACTCAGGACGATGAGGCGATCCGATTGGCCAATGATTGCCCGTACGCGTTGGCCGCATCCGTATGGACTCGCGACGTAGACAGAGCGATGAAAGCGACAAAAGAACTGCAATACGGTGCGGTCTGGACCAATACACATCTCACCGTTGCAAGTGAAATGCCGCATGGAGGCTTCAAATTATCGGGTTATGGAAAAGACCAATCCATGTATGCGGTTGAGGAGTATACGCAGATCAAGCATGCGATGATTAAATTCAAGTAAATAATCTGCCTTTCCTAGTCTGAAAATTCAGTTTTATACAAGAGAGGTGAGTATGCAATGGATCAAGAGTTTATCGATGAGCTGAATACTAGAATATCCATCCTAAACAATCCGGAATTTGACGATCCCTCAACCAAAGGGCTCGGTATGATCGATTATGTTGGCGTTGCTCTACTGATTGTCCTTTCTCTTTTGATATTTGCGTGGGGATGGTATTAAATAATCGTTTGGAAAGTAGGGAAACCCAATGAGCAAACAATCTGTCGAGCAAGAAAGCGTGTTTGGTCTACTCCCGATTCTTCCGAAAGAGCGAATTTGGGGTGCTTATGATTACACAATGGTGAACATTGGGCTTGCCATTGCCACCTGGTGCTTTATGATCGGTGGGTCTTTGTCAACCGTCGTGGATCTAAAAAAGGGATTTGCCGCCTTGATGGCGGGAGATACGATTTCCGTGTTGTTTGTCTGTCTCGCTGTTTCAATGCCTTCCGTCAAATTCGGGGTCGATCAGTACATCTCGCAACGAAGCATATTTGGCATCAATGGTCTCAAATTTCCATTGTTTTTTGTTCTGCTCATTCAATTCGGATGGGTGGCAATCCTTAGCATCATGTTTGGTAATTCAGCCAGCAATATTTATTCGGCTGTAGCGCACGTCAACCAACCCTCGATTGGCATTGTTATCGGATTTTCCTTGTTGGCACTGGTGCTAAGCTGGATCGTGGTCGCCAAGGGTCCCGTATCCATCAAATGGTTGAATCGAATTGTTGCCCCCGGCTTGATCCTGATGCTGGTTGTCATGATGTATATGCTGTTTTCCCAGCACAGCTTTGGTGAAATCTTGGCGTTAAAGCCTTCCGCACCGTATGACGATAATTGGAAGAATTATATGGTCGCGTTAGAGATGAGTTTAGGCACGGGTTTTTCCTGGTGGCCGATCATGGGTGGGATGGCGCGCCTAACCAAAACACAGCGTGCTGCCTTTTGGCCCAATATGATCGGGATTAACCTGTGCATTATCATTGGGGCTATGACAGGACTCGTTTCCGGGCTTGTCGTGGGGAATGCGGACCCAACCGCGTGGATGGTACCTATTGGTGGTCCAATTATCGGTGTGATCGCTTTGGTGTTTATCGCGATTGCCAATGTGACATCAACGACCGCAATGGCCTATTCGAACACACTGGCGCTCAAACAAATTAAAGGATTCATGCATACAAGCTGGGGTAAACTCTGCTTTGTTTTCTTGGCGCCCGCTGCTCCGCTACTATTCTTTCCGGATCAAATATTCAATTACGCTGGTTCCTTTCTCTCATTTTGTGGCACGATCATGGGCCCGCTAACAGGCATCAGCTTTGTGGATTACTACGTTTTACGCAAACAACGCATCCAACTAGCCGCCCTTTATTCGGACGAAAAGGATAAACCTTATCATTATTGGGGTGGAACTAATTATCTCGCGATTGTTGTCCTCATTATATCAACCCTTGTGTACTTCCTGATCTTGAATCCTATTACCTTCGACAACTCATCGTTTTTCCTCTACGCCACAGCGACAATGCCCGTTACGATACTAGCTTCCGTACTTTACTATGTTTTGACCAAATTGATTATTATTCCAAAAGGTTTGGGCGGTTATAGCCGTTCAACAAGCGAGAAGCTGACCAAAACGTTCTAAATTGGGTAAACATTCTATTTCATGGGAGGAGTTTGTAATGAAGAAGCCCTTAGCTTTACCACTTATAGTGACGGCGGCCGCACTTACCGGAACTGTCCTTGTTCCCTATGTGAATTCACCTCAGGCTATGGCACACGGAGTTGAACAAAAGCAGATTGTCCGTCATCCTCTTGATCCACTGACCGCAGATGAAATGATTGCCGTGAATCAAATCCTGAAAGACAAGGGATATGCTTCCCCTGACCTCCGCTTTTATGAACTGAGATTGGAGGAGCCAGACAAAGCAGACGTGTGGAAGTGGAAACCGGGAATGAAATTTACCAGAAAAGCTTCTTTTGTAGTGATGAAAGGCCGCCAAGTCTTCGAGGGGGTCGTTGATTTAGGACAAAAATCCGTAACCTCCTGGACAGAAATCAAAGTGGGTCAACCCTTGTTTACCGCTGAAGAATATGCCGTCGCGACTGATTTGATTATGAAAAGCGCTGAAGTGAAAAAAGCGCTTGCCAGACGCGGGATTACCGATATGAGCAAAGTGGTGACAGATGGCACCGGCTCAGTCGGTTATTTCGGAAGACCCGAGGAAGATCCCACCAAACGGCTGGCTAAGGCAACTACTTTCCTCAATACAGGTGACGGTAATATTTATGCTCATCCGATCGAAGGCCTGATCATTACCATGGATTTGGTGGAGAAGAAAATTCTCAAAGTGGAAGACACCGGTGACGTACCCGTTTCCAAAGCGGACGCAAGCTACGGGAACGGAGACCACGGAAAAACACGTCCGCCATTAAAGCCGCTTACCGTTTCTCAGCCAAAAGGGGCCAATTACAAAATAGATGGTCATGTTGTAACCTGGCAAAATTGGAAGTTCCATTACCGTTTAGATCCGCGAGTGGGGCCGATTATTTCCACGGTGACTTACAATGACCATGGAACCGAAAGAAAAATCATGTACAGCGGCTGCTTAGGCGGCATGACTGTGCCTTACGGAGATCCTAGCGCTGGTTGGTATTATCGGGCATGGATGGATTCAGGCGATTACGGCATGGCATTGTTTTCACGGCCGCTCGAGCCTGGGACTGATGCGCCGCCCTATGCGACGTATCTTAATGAGCTAATCTATGATTATATGGGCAAACCAGTTGTTTCTTCAAATGTCATGGCATTGTATGAACGTGACGCGAGTCCAGAATATTCCCATTGGGATGCATTTATCTCCGGAAAAACAGAGAGTCGGGAACGCCGAGAGCTTGTCATGCGATTTGTCTCTACGGTCGGAAACTATGACTATTTCTTTGATTGGGTGTTTGAACAAGACGGGAATATCAGGGTGAACGTAGGGGCATCTGGACTTGAGGCGGTAAAAGGAGTCCACACCGAGAACATGGCGCATGTACATGATGAAAAAGAAGTGCGCAATGGAACTTTGCTGGATGAGCATATTCTCGGTGTCAATCACCAGCATCTGTACAATTTCCGCCTCGATCTGGATGTGGACGGCATGAATAACTCTGTGGTGGAATGGAAACCCAAAGCCGAACCACTCACAGACAACAGCAGTCCGCGCAAAAGCGAAATGGTCGTAAAAGCGAAAACATACGAGAAGGAACAGGACGCGATCCAGAAGTGGGACCCTGACAAAATTGTACTGGTGACCAATCCATCTAAAAATAATAAGCAAGGCTATCCGACTGGGTACCAAGTCATCGCAAACGCCGGTACGTCCCATCCATTCGCTCAAGACCCTCTCTTTACCGATGATGACTGGCCGTTGCAGCGGATGCAATACGCCACCAAGCACATTTGGGTAACACCTTACCAAAAGAACGAGCTCTATCCAGAAGGGAAATATGTCAATCAAAACACGGGCGAAACGGGCTTAGGTTTGTGGACAAAACAAAATCGGCCAATTGTGAATACCGACGATGTGGTTTGGTTGACGACGGGAACCACCCATATTACACGTGCGGAAGAATGGCCGATGATGCCTACAGAATGGGCGTCCATTCTCTTGAAGCCCTTTAACTTCTTTGACCGTACACCTACGCTCGATCTCCCTAAGCCGTCTCCAGATAAGAAACCAACAAGTCATTGAAAATATGTGTTTAGATTGCGCACCAAAGGTATAGTTAGAAGCTACAATCCCGTATTTCAAGCAGAGAACAAAAAACAGGGGGAGAAACTTGATGAAGATCGCTGTCTTAGGTGGGGCCGGTAAGGTTTCCTTAGGAGCCATTCAGGATTTTGTTGAACATGAATCGATTACCAAGGTTTTGTTAGCTGATATGAATATGGAAGCGCTAAAGAAGAGAGAATCCTTCCTTAATTCAGATAAAGTGTTGATCCAGCAAATTGATTTAAACAATCACGACGAGCTGGTGCGAACACTGGATGGGTATGACGCGTGCCTGAATGGGAGCTCACACCACTTTAACCTGAAGGTCATGCAAGCTTGCATCGAGTCGAGAACGCACTATACCGATTTTGGCGGATTATTTCATTGGGCGCGAAAGCAGCTTGACATGCATGATGAATTTCAACAAGCAGGCATTACTGGCATTGTTGGTTCCGGAAGTGCGCCTGGCATCGTGAATGTCATGGCGAGGTATGCGTACGATCAGTTGGACCAGGTTCGATCGGTGAAGATTCGAGATGGAATCGTTAATTTTAACCTGGATGACACGAGCTTTACTCCGCCATATGCCATCGAAACCTTACTGGACGAATTTATCATGAATTCCTATGAATTCAAGGAAGGTCAGTTTATTGAGCTGGAACCGTTCTCCGGTGCGGAAGAGATTGATTTTCCCGCGCCAATCGGAAGACAAACGGTCATCCATACAATTCATTCAGAAGTAGCGACCATGCCCATATACTTTAAAGACAAAGGAATTCAGGAAGTTTCCTTCAAGTTGTCTTTGCCTCGCGTTTTTGAAGAAAAGCTCAAGTTTCTAGTGAAAATCGGCATGGGCAGCGATCAACCGGTGGAGGTAAAGGGCCAGCAAGTGATTCCTCGTCAAGTATTGGCGGCCGTCCTGAAAAAGACAGAGGATCAGGCACTAATGACTCAATCAGACGTCCCTTTCAAGCATGATGATCATAAAGCGTTGCGCGTCGAGGTGCAAGGTGAAAAGGCGGGACAAAGCTGTTCATACATCATGGATTGCGTGATTTCTCCGTATGCCAAGTGGCCGCATATGTCTCAAGGGGTTTTCTCGGTCGGGTTTCCGGCAGCGGTTACCACCCGAATGCTGGCATCGGGACAAATCAAGGAAAAGGGATTTTTTGCGTCGGAAGCTGTCATCGATCCCCAAATTTACTTCGCGGAGCTTGCCAAAAGAGATATTCGCGTTTTCGCTAATTTTATACAGCAAATTTAGAAAAGCAACCTTCCATAAAAGGAGAGCCAACACATGAGATCATTATTAGGACAAAAAATAATGAACGCAGTTTCAATCGCACGTGAAGCGCATGAACGAGATGTGCCAGTAGATCAGGTGATTCAGGAAAGGATGGAAAAGTCCATTTCGCGCAGAGCTTTTTTAAAAGGTACCGCGATGGTCGCTGCGGCAACAGCATCCACCAGTATGTTTTGGAATTTGGGTGCAGCTGTGGCAAAAGCAGATTCAGAATTTTCTAACAAGAATAAAATCGTGGTTGTCGGAGCTGGCTTGGCAGGTCTTACAGTCGCTTACCGATTAAAGCAAAAAGGAATCATCGCGGACGTGTACGAGGCAGCCAAGCGTGTCGGTGGGAGATGTTATACCCGACGAGACGATTTTGCGGATGGCCAAATTGCCGAACACGGTGGAGAACTAATCGATACAGAACATACCCAGATCAGAAACTTGGCGGCGGAGCTTGGTTTGAAGCTGGACGATACGTACAAAGGTGAACAGAATGGAACGGAAGATATGTGCTATATTAATCAAGCTCCTTACACGTTCCAGGAAATGACGGAAGACTTCAAGCAAATTTGGCCAATCATTCAGAAAGACGCAACCGACGCTGGTGATGTCACCTACCAGAATTACACCAAAAGAGCTTGGGAATTGGACCAAATGTCGATAGCGGACTGGATCAAAAAAAATGTGCCCGGTGGACTTCAATCCAGAATGGGGCAATTGCTTAATTTGAGTTTTACAGCGGATGGCGCAGCAGAGATTGAAGAACAAAGCGCATTGTATCTGATCTTCACATTGGCTTCGTGCCCTAGTGCTGATGAGTTTTCTGTCACTGGCAGTTCGGATGAACGATACCATGTACGCGGCGGAAACGATCAGATTGCGACTCGGATGGCAGATTTATTAAGCGGGCAAATCCAGACGGAGCATGAGCTTGTCGCTATTAAAAGGGAGACGGACGGAACATACCTGCTAACCTTCCAAAACAAATCCATAACAAAAGAAGTGAAAGCGGATCAAGTCGTGTTGGCGTTGCCCTTTTCCATCTTGCGGTCGTCTGTCGATTTCAACCGTGCTGGTTTCTCCAAGCTGAAAGTAAAGGCCATCCGTGAAATGGGATTTGGCGCCTGCTCCAAGCTGAACGTCCAATTTAAAGATCGGTACTGGAGAAAACAAGGGCAGACTGGGGCTGTATTAGAAGTTGATTTTCAGACTTCTTGGGAGGTTACTCGTTCACAAAACGGGAAACCGGGGATTCTTGTCAACTATACTGGCGGAGAATATGCCAAAACGTTTGGGGAAAGTACAACAGAGCAGCTAACACAAAGGTTTCTGGGTCAGCTAGAACCGAACATGCCTGGAGCCAAAGAAAAGTGGAACGGAATTGCCACAGTAGACAACTGGTACGGCTATAAATGGACGAAAGGCTCCTTTTCCTATTATGGGGTCGGTCAATACACAAGCTTTTACGGTGTTCAGGCTGAACAGGAGGGAAACTGCTTCTTTGTAGGTGAACATACCGCCCTTAAATACTACGGTTTTTTGAATGGTGCGGTGGAGTCTGCGGAACGTGCTGTACAGCAAATCCTTGCCAGTCAAAAAGCGGTGGCCAACTACTGATATCCATCAGTCAGGATAGAACTTACGTCAGGATAGGAACTTAAGATTCACTCGATTTGACAGGCTCCACTGCGAGCCTGTTTCTTTTTGGTAGCAATCCGAATATTTCAACATGAATCGATAACATAATCCATCCAGTCCTACAATAAACATTTAAACAAAGAGTCAAAAAAATACCCGTTGTTTTTAATCCAAACGTTAGGAGGAACGAAATGTCTATACATTCAAACCAGAATTCAATTGATGAACAGTCTCGCTCAGATTATGTCACGGAATCAGGCATTCCGATTAAACCTTACTACACGCCATCAGACATAGCCCAAGAGGATTCGACTCTATTGGGACAACCGGGTGAATATCCGTATACCCGAGGCATTCATCCCAACATGTACAGAAGCCGAACATGGACCATAAGACAGCTTGCGGGTTTTGCGACCCCGGAGGATACCAACCAGCGTTTCCGGCTTTTGCTTGAACAGGGAGCCACCGGTATCAATTGTGTATTCGATTTTCCAACGAATCGAGGATATGATAGCAATCACCCTTTTGCCGAAGGGGATGTTGGGCAAGGTGGAGTGGCGATCGATACCTTGGATGACATGTTAGCGTTATTTGAAGGAATACCGTTAAATCAGACAAGTGTTTCTCTAGTTTTATCACATCCCGTTGCCGCGGGCGTGATTTTTGCTATGTTTTTGGCGGCGGCACAGCGAAGGGGTTACTCCTTGAACGATTTACAAGGCACTCTGCAAAACGACTTTATGATGGAAACCGTTATTCTTACAGCTCCCAACACTCTTCAGCCCAGTTTTTCCTTCAAGCTTTCAATGGATGTCGTCGAGTTTTGTACCAGACATGTTCCCAAATGGAATCCGATCAGCTTTACAGGCTATAACTACCGGGAAGCGGGAGCTAATGCTGTTCAGGAGGCCGCTCTGGTGATTGCGAACGCGCTTGAGACTTCCAACGATATGATCTGTCGCGGATGTGAGATTGATCAGTTCGCACCTCGTCTTTCTTCATTTTTCAGTTCAGATAATGACTTTTTTGAAGAAATTGCTAAATTCCGTGCCGCTCGAAGGATTTACTCTCGTTTATTCCAGGAACGATTTCAACCAAACAATCCGCGTAGTTCAATGCTTCGCTTTCATGTCCAAACATCAGGTTCCGCTCTAACTGCCCAACAACCATTGAACAACGTCATCCGAAGCAGCTTCCATTCATTGGCTGCTGTTTTGGGAGGCGCGCAAAGTCTCCATGTGAGTGCCTACGATGAAGCGATTTGTATCCCAACGGAAGCATCTGCGATCACGGCACTACGAACACAACAGATCCTTCTTCTAGAAACAGGCGTCACCAAAACGGTTGATCCCTTAGGAGGATCCTATTATGTTGAAAGCCTTACGAAAGCGATGGAAGAAAAAATAGAAGAATACCTCCTTCAGATCGAGAAGCTTGGCGGACTTGTGAAAGCGGTCGAGCAAGGATGGGTTCACAACGAACTGATTCAGACCTCGTATGAACGTGAAAGGGCGATCAGCCAGGGTAAACGCAAGGTGGTAGGGGTGAATTGTTTCACAGAAAGCGCTCCTATCGAAGTTGGAACGTTCAAGGTTCCGGAAACTCTGTCCAAACAAACCGCGAAGATTGAAAAAAATGCCCATTCGAGAAATCAGACACAAGTTACTCATGCAATTGCACAGCTTCGCGCTGCTGTTCAACACAATGAAAATACCATCCCATTTCTAATTGAAGCAGTCAAGGCAGGAGCTACGGTAGGCGAATGTTCCAATGTTTTTCGGGAGCTACATGGGGGCTGGCATCAGCCATTATTCTAGTTGGGAGGTGACATAAGTGAAAGAACGAAAAATTCGGGTCGTTATGGCGAAGATGGGTTTAGACTCTCATTATCGTGGAGCGGTTATGGTAAGTCGCTATTTGGTTGAACGAGGGATGGACGTCATTTACATCGGAAATCAACTGCCAGAAGCTATTGTGGATACCATTATTCAAGAGGACGCACAAGTTCTTGGACTGTCAAGTCTCTCGGGAAACCATTTGGTTATGGTTCCTCGCATTTTACAGGGGCTAAAAGAAAAAGGAATGCAGGAGATTTTGGTGATTCTGGGCGGCGTAGTTCCCAATGAAGAGCAGGAACAACTATTAAATGCCGGGGTAACCCGCATCTTTGGGACTGGGTCCAATTTGACGGATATTGCAGACTTTATCGAGGAACAGATTCAATAGAAACTCACTCTATTCTACATGTATATAAGGAGGGTATATATGGAAAACGTGATCAATGAATACTGGGACAAAGAAAAAGAAACGATGCCCGTCCACAAGCGCAACGAGATGATCCTCGCACACATTAAGCAACAACTTGACTATGTGTATCATCAGATGCCTTTTTATCGTGAGTTTTATGATCAGCATCACTTCCATCCATCTATGGTCAATACGCTGGAAGATTTTACGGAAAAGGTACCGATTTTAACCAAAGACATTTTGCGAGAGGAACAGAGACAACACCACCCCTACGGACGTTATTTGGGATTTGATCCAGAAGACGGAGCGCACATCCATGGCTCTTCCGGCACAACAGGGCGTCCAACCTTCTATCTTTTCTCCAAAGAGGACATTGCGTACATCGGAGAAGTGATGGCCCAAGCCTTATTCACCGCAGGAGTCAGACGTACGGACGTCGTTCAAATCAGTACGGACTTAGGGATGTTCATGGGAGGCTGGGGGTCCTTGTGGGGGGTTGAAAGAATCGGCGCAACCGCGTTTACCCCTGGAGCGGGCAATGCTGAACGACACATTCGCCTCATGTACGAGGTTGGGTCAAGTGTCTTGATTACCACTCCCACATTTGCGCTACGCTTAATGGACGAGGCCCAACGATTAGGATATGACACATCAAACTCTCCGCTGCGTATCGGAATCTTTATCGGTGAACCGGGTGCCGGAATTCCAGGAATCAAAAAATCGCTCGAAGAAGGTTGGGGAATTGATGTCATGGACTGTGCGACTACCAGCGAAATGACACCTTGGGCCACGAATGTGGAATGCGCACAGAAGAATGGTATGCATGTCCTTCAGGATGAAGTCTACACGGAAATCGTGGACAAAGAAAATCCTTATCGAGCGGTCCCCGAAGGAACAAGCGGAGGGGTCATTTACACGCATCTCAAAAGAAAGGGACAACCAATGATTCGATTCTGGTCCGGGGACGAATCTCATATAACCACTGAGGCTTGTGCATGTGGAAGGACCTATCCGCGGCTACCCAACGGTGTGTACGGCAGATTAGATGATATGTTGATAATTCGTGGAGTAAATGTCTATCCAAGCGCCGTTCAACGCAGTTTGCTGGAGATAGAAGGTCTAGGGAATGAGCATAGAATCGTGCTTGAACGTGTTTCCCACATGGATGAGGCCACAGTCAAAGTTGAATATCATCCGGATTGGATTCGTTCCATTCCATCTCATGAACGGGAAATCGCAATGGCAAGACTTCATACCGAGGTACATCAGCATTTGCGCGCCCAAACCGGTATTCGCTTTAACCTGGAATTATTGGAGCCACAGACACTGGAGCGTTTCGACGTAAAGGCGCGTCGGGTCATAGACCGAAGACTTCTTTGATAAGGAAGAGGGTACCATGAATATTGACGAATGGGTGTATAGAATATGCGCAGGAGATCTTCGGGCAGTTGCACGTGGATTAACTCATATTGAAGCGGAAGATTCGGTCGGTAGAGAAATCGCGCAAAAAGTTTTAGCGCATACGGGAAAATCCCATGTCATCGGATTAACAGGCGCACCTGGAGTAGGAAAATCAACACTGGTCAATCAATTAATCAAAGCACTTCGAAAATCGGGAGCGAAGGTAGGAGTTTTGGCAGTTGATCCTTCCAGTCCGTATAGTGGTGGAGCTATCCTTGGGGATCGTATCCGAATGATGGATTCGGTATCCGATTCGGGAGTTTTCATGCGTAGTATCTCAAGTGATGGGCATTTAGGGGGACTTTCTCGTACGACTGGGGATGCGATCAGCCTTTTGGATGCCGCAGGATTCGATTTCATACTCGTGGAGACGGTTGGAATCGGGCAATCAGAGATCGAAATTATCAAGTTTGCCCATACCACCATGATCGTACTTGCTCCCGGATTAGGCGATGACATTCAAGCCATCAAGTCAGGCATTCTGGAAGTCGGACAAATCTTCGTCGTCAATAAAGCGGACCGCGACGGATCAGCTGCTGTGGTTCAATCGATTCAATCCATGCTTCATTTAAAAAGCCCAACAGACCAATGGGACATACCCGTCATCAAGACGGTCGCCCAAACCGGCGAAGGAATCGAGACACTGGTTGAGTGTTTAAGAAACCACTACAACTTTCTGAAACATACAGGGTGTTTGACGCCTTTCAAACGTGTCCAAATTGAATATCTTGTGGAACAATCAGTCTACGAGGCAGTATCCCAATTGATTAAACAGGCGAAAGATTCAGCAGAGTGGAAATCCTATATTGACGGAATCCTGAGAGGAAATGATCAAATCGCGGACGCGTTTCGTTGGATTTGTCCTCAAGAAAAAGGGCAAACCGACACGTGAAGAGGTGGAAGCATGGAAGGAAGTCGCGATTGTATCCTAACTCGTTCATACCAGGATGGATTTGACCAATGTTTTACTGTAAAATTCGGCGATTTCCTTACTAGATAACGAACCATCCGGCGAAAACCAATTGGCAATAGAATTGGCCGAGCCCAGCATTAATAATCGCGTTAACGTGGGGTTCTCCGAATGGAAAGCTCGCTGTTCAATACCTTCTGCAATAATGTGTTGAAAATATTGTTCGTATTCCGCTCGTTGCTCCAATACATTATTGCGGAATTCTTCGGATACCATGCTGGGACGATTTATAATATTAAACACCGCTTTTTCTTCGGTAATGTTCAGAATTAGGGACTCAATGGCCTTTTCAAGCTTTTGGGAGACAGGCAGTTCACTTTCGGCAATTTCCTTGATTTGTTCTATACACTTAGTCGCAATCATTTTGTGGCACTGGTAAAGCAAATCATCTTTGCTGTTTACATAATAGTAAATGGCTCCTTTGGTCAACCGCATCCGATTGGCTATATCTTCAATTGTCGTACCGTGATATCCCTTCTCGTTAAAAAGTTGAGCCGCCGTCCTCAATATAGTCAGCTTTTTCTCTTGTGCCCGTTCTTCACGAAAAGTTGCCATTTCAAATCCTCCTTTAATCACTAAGCGCCGACCAATCTATCCAACAATATTATAACATTCAATTTTTAAATAATTCGTATTTTTTTGAACTCGTTTCAAAAGTGTCAAAGACGATTCCACTTTAGCTATTCATTTCGTTGCGGATATCGTATTTTCCTAACCGACGCATCAACGATGTTTGCGTAATCCCTAAGACTTTTGCCGTTTTGCGCGTAGTCTTATGTTCCTTGAACGCTTGTTCAATGATACTTTTTTCCACATGATCAAGAATATCGCTTAGCGTATTGCCTTTTTGCAAAGACTCCAGAGCCTCTTTTTCCACATTAGAGGAGTGAAAGTGTTTAGGCAAATCATGAATCGAGATTTGTTCCTCTTTTGCCATGATAACGAGCCGCTCCACCGTATTTTCCAACTCGCGTATATTTCCCGGCCACGGATAACGTTGCAAGACGTCCATTACTTCCTTCGAGAAGGTGCGTTTAAGGTTGTGCAACTGGTAATTTTTTTGTAAAAAGCAGTGGAGGAGAGGTACAATATCTTCTTTTCTCTCACGCAGCGGGGGAATGGTAACAGGTAAAATATTGAGACGATAATACAGATCTGCTCGGAATTTTCCCTCTTTTACCATTTCCTCGATATCTCGGTTAGTCGCTACGATCATGCGAACATCAGCTTTTACTAAATGTGATCCGCCAATGGGCATATAGGTTTTATCTTGCAATAAATGAAGCAGCTTAGGTTGTAGATGAAGCGGAAGTTCACTGATTTCATCCAAAAAAAGTGTTCCTTTTTCGGCTAATTTGACCAGCCCCGGTTTGCCTGTTGGATTCGCTCCTGTAAAGGCGCCCTTATTGTAGCCAAAAAGTTCCGATTCGAGAAGTGAATCTGGAATGGCTGCGCAATTCAAATGAACAAAGGGATGAGGGTAACGATCGCTCAAATCGTGAATACGCTTGGCCACCACGTTTTTGCCAACTCCGGTTTCTCCTGTAATGATCACAGTTGAATCCACACGCGCTACTCTTCCCATGATTTCTGCAAGCGAATGGTGTACTTTACTTTGTCCGATAAAGGGCTGTTCCTCAGTGAGAAGGATAGGCCGAGGATTCTCTTTCTTTATTTCCGGTATGTACCGATTCAAGATCGGGCGTAATTCTTCCCATTGATACGGAGAAATATTGTCTAACCAATTGCTGATATCGTTACCCTGCGCCATAAAGTAAATCGGGTTGTCCTGTTCATCAAAAATGATATCTCCCGTTACCGCCAGCTTATGTCCACCGGTTACT
Source organism: Brevibacillus ginsengisoli (assembly GCF_050113715.1). NCBI lineage: Bacteria > Bacillati > Bacillota > Bacilli > Caryophanales > Paenibacillaceae > Brevibacillus > Brevibacillus ginsengisoli. The sequence goes on along the minus strand of NZ_JBNJQR010000002.1, from coordinate 421,733 downwards.
TCTTGCAAAGTGGCAACCGGTCGTTGGGCTTGTAATGCCATCTCAATCACAGAAGGAGTAAACGCTCCTTCTTTTTTCATGTGAAAAACATTCCTGCCGATCAGCTCTTGTCTGCTTTTGTTTAAAATTTTGCAGCCAGCCTGATTCACCCAAATAATTGTTCCGTCGTTGTTACAGATATTAATTCCGCTTTCAAGGCTGTCCAAAATTTTCAAGAGATATTTTGTTTCAATTGGTGCAGGAATGTCATGCATCACATTTTTCCTCCTTAGGATGGATTCAGCACTGAACCATAAACAGTTCAACAGAGAAGGGGAGTTGATATATTAGCCAAAAGAACGAACCATAAACGAATCGATTGAAACGGTATTATATCATTACACTTAATAATAGTGTGAATATTGCAAATATGACAAGATTTTTTACGTTTTTTTAGTGCGTTTTGATACTAAATACTGGCATAAGTGTTGCAATGTAAAAGGGCACCGCGCGGAATTAATTTGGCTATACTTCCGTTTATCGGAATATTGGGAGGGACCGCCTTATTTGCCAACAGAGAATCACTATTTGTACTGGGAATGCCGTTTACTCTGTTTTGGATCGTTCTTTGGATTGTTTTGGCTTCACTCGTCATGTTTACTATTTCCAATCTTGGCGCTCATTCTCTTAATAGGTAAAAGATGAAGGGGGTAACTCATGAAAACGATTCATGTATTGGGACTGATACCTTTTATTGGCATGCTGGGCGGGCTCCCTTTTGCAAACAAGGCCACCTCAATGGTGTTAGGGCTGCCGTTTTTACTCTTTTGGATCGTGCTTTGGGTCATTCTGACCTCGGCTGTGATGGCCATCATCAATTTCATTGATCCTTCAAATCGGGAGGAGGAAGTCTGATGAACAGCACGATGCTAATTATGTTTGCCTTTCTGATCGCGGCTATTTTTCTTGCCATTCGATCTGGCAGGGGCAAAAAAATGAATCTGGAACAATGGGCCGTTGGAGGTCGTGGTTTTGGAACCGCTTTCGTGTTTCTTTTGCTTGCAGGCGAGTTTTTTACGACATTCACATTCCTTGGTGGAAGCGGGATGATTTATCAGGTCGGCTCTCCTGCTTATTATGTCCTTGCGTACATGACATTGGCCTATGTCTTTTCTTACTATCTACTGCCTCCGATTTGGCGGTATGCCAAAGAACACAGGCTCGTCTCGATCTCCGACTTTTTCCGCAGCAAATATGAAAGTTCGTCGCTTGGCATGCTGGTCGCCGCCGTCGGCATGGTCGCTGGCGTTCCGATGCTGGTTCTGCAATTAAAAGGGCTTGGTATTATCGTATCGGAAACTTCTTATGGGATGATTTCTCCCACGTTGGCCATGTGGATTGGAACCATAGTCGTTACAGTCTATGTCATGATTTCTGGGATTCATGGCGCCGCTTGGACGGCAATTATCAAGGACATCACAATCGTGATGATCGTGGTTTTTCTGGGGATCTATTTGCCCTATCACTACTATGACGGAATTAAACCGATGTTTGAAGCGGTTCAAGCAGCAAAACCAGGTCATCTGACACTGCCCGACAAAGGACAGAGCGTCAGCTGGGTTATTTCCACCGTTTTATTGACGATAGTCGGTTTTTACATGCATCCTGGGTCTTTTGCCGCAGCGTTGTCAGCCAAGAGCGAAAAAGTGTTTCGCCGCAATACGATGATCATGCCGCTGTACACCTTGCTGCTTGTCTTCGTCTTTTTGGTAGGCTTTACTGCCATCCTGCAAGTTCCCGGCTTAAAGGGGGCGGAAGGGGACTTAGCCTTGTTAAGGCTTTCTATTAAAACTTTTGACCCGTGGTTCATCGGGGTGATCGGCGGGGTTGGACTTCTAACCGCTCTGGTGCCTACCTCCGTTATCCTGCTAACCATTGGGACATTATTTGCGAAAAACATCTACCAGCCTTTGGCCAAGTCAAGCAGCGAGGCGCACATAGCCACGGTGGCGAAACTAGCCGTTCCGGTCGTTGCGTTGATTTCACTTTACTTTGTCCTTAATGGAGGTAATGCGCTGTACGCCTTGTTACTGATGTCTTATAGCTTGATCACGCAGTTATTTCCGGCTCTCATCTGTAGTTTGCTTCCGAACAACAACCCGGTCAATAAATATGGAGCTGCCTGGGGAATTTTATGTGGCGTAGCGACCGTAGCGTATTTGACAATATCTAAGACGACAATTGGGACACTGTTCCCCGATTTGCCGCAAGCAATGAAAGATTTAAATACCGGATTTATCGCGCTTTTCGTGAATCTGTTTATCACCTTTGTAGTCAGTGTGCTTACTCGCAAAAGCGTTGCCAAAAAAGAAACCGTATCTTCCCCAAATTACTAGAACTATAAATTAGTCCTCATCGAATTACATTTTGAAAGGGGTTTAACCAATGAATCATGCAGATCTTGTTTTTTTGAACGGTCAAGTGATTACTGTCAACAAACAAAACGAAGTAGCGGAAGCGGTCGCAGTCAAGGAAAACCGTATTGTTGCAGTAGGATCCAACCAACAAGTAGATAAATGGATCGGTGAAGCTACTCAAGTTATCGATCTCAAAGGAAGAAGCTTACTTCCGGGTTTTATTGATTCCCATACTCACCTCGAATATACAAGCACTTGGAACAATGGTGTCGATTTTAAAGAAAAAAGTATTACATCAATCCATGATGCCTTACAAGCATTACGTCAGGAAGCTCAAAAAACGCCGGAAGGCAAGTGCGTAAGAGGTTTCGGTTACAATGAGAGGCAAATGGCTGAACAGAGACTTCCAACAAAGTCAGAACTAGATCAGATCACCTCAGAGCATCCGATTGTCATTATGCGAGCGTGTGGTCATATTGCGATTGTGAACAGCAAGACTTTGGAGTTAATGGGTATTCAGGAAACGACTCCCGACCCTGAGGGCGGAAAAATCGGGCGGGATGAGAATGGAGAGCTAACGGGCGTTTTATATGAAACCGCCAGGGAACCTGTGATGGTGGGGAAGTTATTTAAATACACCTTGGAAGAAACAAGAAAGGCAATGTCGCTTGCTTCAGAACAAATGCTTGCAACCGGTATTACGAGTATTCACGATGCCGGGGGTACCAATATCATGGTATTGAAAGAAGCGGTTAGCTCCGGAGAAGTAAAACTTCGGGTCTACGCGATGATTGCAAAGTTTGATAAATCCGATACACATGAAGGAATGATCGAGGTCATTGAATCGGGAAACATAACTGGTTCAGGCGACGAAAAATTTCGATTCGGCCCTGTCAAAGTGTTTACGGACGGAAGCAGCAGCGGTCCGACAGCGGCAATGCGAGAGCCTTTTAACAGCAATCCGAATGAATCTGGAATTCTATATTATTCCCAAGAAGAATTAAATCATATCTTAGGAGAGGCTCACGAAAAAGGATTTCAAATTACGGCACATGCTCAAGGAGACCGGGCGATCGAAATGATGCTGAATTGTTTTGAAGAAGCATTGAAGAAGCATCCGAGAACAAACCATCGGCACCGCATAGAACATGCCGGAATAAGTATGCCGGATTTAATTGAACGCATGAAGCAGTTGGATGTTGTGCCAATCCCTAACCCCGCGTTCTTCCTTGAGTATGGGGATGCTTATATTAAACATTATGGAGATCGCGTTAATTATCAGTATCCTGCTCGAGACTTTATCGATAGGGGAGTTGTCGCTGCAGGTGGATCGGATAGTCCCGTTACCCCATTTAATCCGCTATTAGGAATCTATGGAGCCGTGAGTCGACTTAGTCCATCAGGTCAAGTGGTTGGAGCCAATCAACGGATTAACTTATTGGAGGCAATCAGGCTATTTACTTGGAACGGGGCCTATGCCAGTTTCGAAGAGGACATTAAAGGCAGTATTGAAACGGGGAAACTGGCCGATTTGGTTGTCCTGAGTGAGTCGATCCTTGATGTTCAACCGGAGCGAATACAAGATGTTAAGGTGGATCTTACCGTTCTTGATGGCGAAATTGTATTTCAAAGATAGTAAATGAACTTTTAGGGAACATCTGTCCCTATATATGTAAGGAGGAGTGTTTCCCACTGTTTGGGAGCAGCCTCGTTTGAGAGAGTGGAGATTTTAGACATCGAAATAAACAGAATGTTCTCTCGTTTTTTCTGGATGTTGATCATATGATGACAGACCCAAGAATATAAAGAAGTAGCAACGTCGGATAAAACAGTGGAAAAAAGAGAGGTTTACAACCCCACCGAACTACTTCGATGAATTGGAGCGGGGAGAACGTATCGAGGCATAATTTCGATTGAATCAAAATGGAAGAGGAGTATGATCGTCAATGACCATGCAACAACAAGCAGATGTCATTCTTACCAGCAACGCAGTATTTACTGGACTAAGCGATACGCCGATTGCCTCTTCTATCGCCATTCGTGGCAACAAGATAGCCGCAATCGGCTCTGATGAAGAGATGCAGCCATGGATCGGGCCGGATACCAAAATATATCAGTTTGATGATCAACTGATTATGCCCGGATTTCACGATTTTCATCTTCATATTATTTTAGGGTCTATCTTTCTCGACAGCATCTATCTGCATGAGGCTCGCTCTGAAGAGGAAGTTGCGGCAATGGTGAAGGAATACGCCGAATCGCGCCCAGAGGAACAGTGGATCATCGGATTTAGCTGGGATGCGGGATTTTGGCAAAACAAACAGTTGCCGCACCGCTCGTCATTGGATAAGGTACTACCTGATCGACCAGCGATTCTCTTCCATAATGAGGGACACTACGCCTGGGTAAATAGCAAAGCGTTGGAAGTGATGAATGTTACCAAAGACACGCCAAATCCTCAGTTCGGGGTCATTTACAAAGATGAAAATGGAGAACCAACCGGAGTCCTTTCCGAGCACGCGATGGCATTGATTACGGATGGAGCCTACAATTTAACTAAAGAAAAGAAAATTAAGATGATTACAAATTTCTTCCAACATGCTGCCCGTCTAGGTATCACTTCCATGAATGATTTGTATGCGACGGAAGTCTATGAGAAATTAGAGGATTACGGGATTTTTAAAGAATTTGAAGAGAATGGCAGTCTGAGCGCTCGGGTTCATTTGTTGCCAGCATTGAACAGCGATCTGGATCGGGCCAAGCGGTTAAAAGAAACCTATCAATCCAGTATGCTAAGAGTCGTTGCGCTCAAACAGTTTGTCGATGGCGTAGTAACAGCCCACACAGCTCATCTGCTAGAGCCGTATGCGAACAGACCAGAATTTTGTGGAGACACCGCATTTCCTCCAGACGTCATCAAAAAGTGGGTGAAAGACGCAGACAAGGAAGGTTTCAGCATTCGGTTTCACGCTCTTGGTGACGGGGCCGTCCGCTTAGCACTGGACGCTTTTGAAGAGGCGCAAAAGGCAAATGGGAAACGAGATTCGAGGCATTCGATTGAACATATCGAGGTGATTCACCCGGATGACATCCACCGTTTCAACGAATTGGGTGTAATCGCTTCCATTCAGCCAGATCATATGTACGCTGCAGATCGGGAAACCTATATCAATTTTATTGGGGAAGATCGGGGACAATATGCTTGGGCGACCCGATCGATCCTGGATACGGGGGCAAATGTTGCGATTAGCAGTGATTTTCCTATCGTTGGATTAAATCCGATGCCAGAGATTTATCGTGCCGTCACTCGCATCGATAACAGTGATGAGCGGGAATGGAATCCCGAACAAAGCATTTCATTGGCAGACGCGTTAAAAGCCTATACCGCAATCCCCGCTTACGGAACGTTTCGAGAACATGAGCTGGGTACGCTAGAAGTAGGAAAATTGGCAGATATCGTCGTGCTTGACCGGAATCTGTTTGCTGTGCCCACTGAAGAAATTCTAGAAACAACCGTAAAAATAACGATGGTTGACGGGAAAATAGTGTTTGAGGATGGAGACATCAGTAAGGAAAGGGATCGATAATACAAATCTAAAGAATGATTATTAGACAAGAAAGCGGCTGAAACAAATCAAAAGTATAAGTACCCCATAAATGGAAATTTCCTAATTCGCCCACACTGACAGAGTTATAGTGTGGGTTATTTGTTATAAACGACACATCTTAATCCAATTTAGGTTAGGAAAATCCAAAATTTAGAAAAATTATTAATTGACATACCAGAATTGCACCAAATACAATTGATAAAATCATTTTGTTAGTCATTTTAGTCATTGTAATAAATGAAGGTTCGCGTAAATGATTGAAAGGACATGATATTGTGTTTGGATCACGACAAAGAATGCTTTTTGCCGACCTTTCTCTGCTAGGGATTGCCATTAGTTGGGGATATACCTTTGTGCTGGCCAAAGACTTGCTAGAGGAGATGAGCCCTTTATTCTTTACCGGTTCGCGTTTTCTGCTGGCTGCAATCCTAATAGGAGTATGGCAGTGGAAAAAGTTGAAACAACTAAGTCGAATCTACTTACGTACTGGCAGTATCGCCGGTATTTTTCTTTGCAGCGCGTTTACGGCTCAAATATTCGGAATTGATATGACCACCCCCGGTAAAGCGGGTGTCATTACGAGCACGTCCGTCGTGATGGTCCCTTTTCTCTACTTTGTTTGGTCCCGCACGCAGATTCAGAAGGGCCCCATCATCGGTTGCATCAGCGCTTTTATTGGTTTGAGCCTCTTTTCGTGGGATGGCAGCTGGCAAGGTGTGAACCCGGGGGACTTGCTGGTGCTCGTCTGCGCGGTCTTTTTTGCCATCCATACGGTGTATGTTGATCGTACATATGAGAAAGAACTGGATTTGGACCCGATGCTTTTCACCATGGTGCAGCTTGCGACAGTAGGGGGGATCGATTTAATCATCGCCCTGTTTGTTGAGCCGGCACCGACACCTTTATCAGGCTACGGCTGGTTTGCTTATCTGTTTGAATTAATCCTCGGTACCCTGCTCGCTTACATGGTTCAGATGCAGGCGCAGCTTTACACAACCCCGATACGCGTGAGTCTGATCCTTTCACTAGAATCAGTGTTCGCATTCGGTTTCTCCTGGCTTATCTGGGGAGAGCCAGTGACCGTCAGCATTCTGTTTGGCGTTTTGCTCTTGCTCACTGGAATCTATATGACTGAATTCAGCTCCTCAGCCATGACTGCCAAATCTGCGGAATGAGTGAATGATTTTTTTCCATAAACCTAATATCGAGTGTACGGGATTTTTGTCTATCGCTCGATGTACGGTGATAGAACACGATAGAAGGATGGCTGCTCAGGAATTAGGAAAATATGATAGGGTATAAGAGGAGCTTTGACGTTTAGACAGGAGTTAAAGATAAATAGGAGGTACCTATGAAGTTTGATTTTCATACTCATCATGAACGCTGTGGACACGCTAGAGGCAACATTCGGGACTATATTGAAGCCGCTATTAAAAATGGATTGGATATGATCGGCATTTCCGATCACTCCCCTTACTTTTCTTATAGCGAAGACCAGGCATTTCCGGGGATCGCCATGGCAAAAAGCCAATTTCCAGTGTATGTGGACGAGGTATTACGTCTGAAAGAGGAGTACCATGGGAAAATAGAAGTGCTACTTGGGGTGGAATCCGATTTTTTTCCTGAAAATGTGGGAGATTATCGGCGTCATTTCGATCAATACCCATTTGATTATATTATTGGTTCTGTCCATTTTTCAGATGGCATTAGCATATTTAAAAAAGGTCGTTGGGACAATCTCAGTAACGAACAAAAAATCCAAGCCAAAGAGACCTATTACAACCTGATTCAGGAGTCAGCCCGCAGCGGGATGTTCCAGATTCTCGGACATATTGATGCAATGAAAGGGTTTTATCCTGCTTTTTCGTCAATCCAGACAGAAGCCGTTGAGCAAACGCTACGGGTGATTGCGGAAAGTGATATTGCCATTGAAATAAACACCTCAGGAAAAACTAAAGATAGCGGTGGTTGGTATCCATCGGTTGAAATTTTGGAAAGGGCACTGTATTACGGAGTGAAAGTTACTTTTGGTTCAGATGCCCATGATCCAGAACGAGTGGGTGACGAATTTGAGTTGGTCAGAAAACGCTTAAGAGAAATTGGCTTTTCAGAATGGGCGTGTTTTCGGCAAAAACAACGCTTCCTTGTACATTTATAGGAGGGAGTAGATATAGAAAATAGAAAAACTGCACCCCCATTGTTAGACATGACCAACAAATGGAGGTGCAGTTCCTATTAGTTCCGAAAGTAATCACTTCTGATCATTTGATCCGCAATGGAAAGTCCCTGCTGTCTATGACGCTTTTCGCTCTCTGTCACTTTTGTCCCCACATAGGTTTCATCGGACAGCACAGCAAAGCTTTTGCTTGTTTTCAATAGGTTTCGACCAATTGCGCTTTCTTTGTACTTTTCCTCTGGAACTCCCATCAGATAAGCCAGTGTTGGGAAAATATCAATTTGCCCTCCAACGGTATCAATCTGTTTCGGCTCCATTCCTGTATGATAGATGATCAACGGGACGCGTTTACCGTTAGCAAACTCAGGGTAACTACTCATCTCTTTACGAAAATACTTGTGAACCCCTTCATGGTCCCCATACACAACGACTACACTATTCTGCAAGATCCCTTTACGGTCCAACTCATTTAGAAATTGGCCAATTTGCTTATCTACATAATGAACGCTTTGGATATAACCACCCGCGACTGAGCGATCCAGACTTTTTTCCAGTTTTAAATCGCGATAGGTATCTGGAAGGTTGTAAGGAAAGTGACTGGACAACGTAACGATAAACGAATAAAAAGGCGGTTTCATGCTATTCAGTACTGGGACAGCTTGTCTTAAAAACGAACCGTCAGATAACCCCATCCCAATATTTCCATCATGTACGAAATGACTGCTATCAACCGTTTTCTCGAATCCGATTGAGCGTAAGGCTTGCGCCCAGTTCCAGTAAGAAGCTTTATCGGAATGAAGAGCAACGGTTGAGTACTCGTTTTGCTTTAACAAAACAGGTAGAGAATGATACACGTTGTTAGGATCATTAAAGAACGTGCTCCCTTGACGAAGCGGGTAGATCGAAGTGTTCGTCATAAACTCGGCATCGGAGGTAGTTCCTTGATTCACCTGTTCGTAAATATTAGAAAAATAAAGACCATTCTTCACCATTTTATTCAGCGTGGGTGTGATTTCTTGGCCGTCAATCGTACGTTGCAGTACAAACCGCTCAAGACTCTCTACCTGAATCACAATTAAATTTTTCCCTTTAAACAAGCCCTGATATTGGTTGTTTGGGAGAGGTTCCTCTTTATCAATAAACCATGAGCCGATTTGGTTTTGTTGTGTCTGGGTCAATGGCTGAGGAAATCCTTCTTTAAAAAAGAGATAGCTGTCCAAAAGATGGTAGCCTAACGGAGACAAGTTATAACTAGTAATCGTAGAATCCATCATCTTGAATAGGGACTTTTCATCTTTTTGCCCAAAAAAGGTTGTAGTAACAGGAATGTATAATATTACAAGTAAAGATAAAAGGAACATGACGGAAATCGGAAGTCGCGAAAGTTGAAATCTAGAATAGTAAGGTTTTAATCTCTTATTGAATATAGCGATAACAAGCAAATCCACGATAAATACCAGATCACTCCATTGAGTGAAGTTGACGACACTCTCTACTAACTCCTTAACATTTTCCGCATGCAAGAGCGAGTGAATCGAGGGCATTGTGAGAAACATGCGGGCATAGCTCAAATCAACAATAAGTACAAGGGAAAGAAAAGCATTTGCTCCAACTAAAAGCAAGTTGCGATGTTTACTGTGAAGCAAGCAAATACCAGATAGGAAAAAGATAATAAAGGCAACATAAAGATACAAACGATCCTGAATCATCAAAATGGAGTGAATCCATTGAGATGAGCTGTTGGATGAATTAAGCATGAAACATTCGAACAAAACAAATTTAATTAGAGTAGAGATGATTGTATAAAAAAACACGAAAAAAGCCCCTTCTTTGATGAATGAAATGAGTCGAACTATACTCCCACTACAGATCATCGTTACTTGAACGATAAACTACTATTAAAAGAGAACATAATTTGTGAAATTAATCAAGAAGTTCTTGAGTTAATACAATAAATAGACAATTTACATACACAGCACTCAACATAGTTATTTCAAGTTTGGAGTAAAAATTATGCAGTTTATATATTTAATTAGACAAAAAAAGTTCCGATAATCGCTGTTATCGGAACTTTTTTTGTTTTTCGTATACAATTTAAGACCACCAAGTTTTGAATAGCCAATGAGGTGGGTTGAGGTAATTATCTTTGATAACCAAATCCGCTAGATATCTCTTCTCCGATCTTTAATAAATACTGACTCATGGGGTGATTGATTTCGCTTACAATGTTTGAAGAAAAGCCAACGATCGCTATAGCACCAAGGACCGATTTTTTAAAATTTTTGACTGGTATCGCAACTGATGATATTGAAGGGACTAATGGTTCATTAGCAAAACTTATATGATTTGTTCGGACAAACTCTAACTCGTTTTGTAAGGTTAACAATTCCTGTTCAGACCACTCTTTGCAAGAACTTTTCTTCCACTCTTCGATACTTGGCTCGGCAGAAGCAGCAAAAATCTTTCCTACAGCCGAAAGGATAGGCAAAGTGGATCCAATTTGAACTCCTATATTAAAACCCTGTGTCTTATTGATCATATTTACAACCATTGGTCCATGTAGAGTCCAAATGGTTAGTAGGGTAGTCTCATTTAATTCCTGATGAATTTCATGGAGATAGGGTGTGACTCTTTCGACGACATTTTCATGATTTGCTGCACCCATACCATATTCAATCAATTTGCTACCTAAAATGTAGGTTCCATCTTTTTTGTGGCGATAGAGAATTCCTAGCTGAGTAAATGTATTTAAATATTTGTATAAATTACTTTTCGTGATATTTGTTTTTTCACAAATATCTACAAAAGACATAGGCTCCTTATTTTGGTGAATGATGTCCAATACATGCATCCCAACTTGTAGAGATTGTATAGTACTTCCTTTTTTTAAATCGTCCACAGCAGCAACTCCTCTTATCCACAATTAATTTATCACGAAATTATTTTATTTCATTTAAGTACAGACTTGAGATTTCCAATTTCATAATAATGAGTAAAGCGGTAGTTAGACAGAACTAAATGTCTGCTCAAAACAAGGTATCATATCAGCCACATAAATCTCAAGCTTGCAATTGAAATTGTGTGTACAATTTCAAAATATTTTAATACGACTAATAATTTAAAATAATAAGTTACAAATTATTGACAAAATAAACACCGTCACAATATTATTAATTTAGAGAACAAAGTTCACTAATTCGATAATGAGGTGAGAGGGTTGAAATTAGTTAGTTATTCATATCAAGGGAATGTACGAATTGGTAGTCAGGAGGATCAGGTGATTTATGATCTTAACTATGCGTATCAATTCCTTTTGGAAGGGCAAGGAAAGCTACGTTCTAAACAAATAGCAGACGCTTATATCCCTTCAAATATGGTCGACTTTTTACAGGGTGGAAAAGAGAGTATCGAATTAGCCAAATCGGCTATTGATTATGTTAAAAGTAACCCAACGTGTAACCAATACAAGGTCGTCTATGAATTATCCGAGGTAAAAGTTGAAGCTCCCGTTCTAAATCCTGGGAAGATGATTTGTGTTGGTCATAACTACCGTGAACATATTTTAGAAATGGGACGAGAAATCCCCCCTTATCCGGTTATCTTTGCCAAGTTTGCTAATACCATAATAGGTCCGCAAGATGATATTCCGTTTTTCCCAGTTTCTGAACAACTCGATTATGAAGCTGAATTTGCTTTTGTAATAGGAAAACGCGCTCGAAATGTTTCAAAGGAAGAAGCATTAGAATATGTTGCCGGGTATACCATCGCAAATGACGTGACTTATCGTGATATTCAGCGCAGGACAATTGAATGGCTTCAAGGAAAGACTGTCGAGGGCAGTGCTCCAATGGGTCCTTGGCTTGTGACGACAGATGAACTCTCGGATCCATCGGGATTAGAAGTAGTTCTTACAGTGAATGATGAACAGCGACAACATACCAATACAAGTAATCTGGTATTTACTGTTCCATACCTTGTTGAATTCTTATCCAATTTAATGACCCTGGAGCCAGGGGACGTTATTTTAACCGGCACACCGGGTGGGGTTGGGGTCGCCCGAGATCCACAAGTGTTTTTAAAGGATGGGGATGTGGTTCGTATTTCCATTGATGGAGTTGGCGTATTAGAAAATAAAGTAAAAAAATTCCAATAGTTTGGAGGTCACCCTCGTGCAAAAAGCAATAGAATCCATAAATACCACAACCGATCAAATCGCAGCTCTCGTAAAAGGGATGGATTCCGAAACGCTTAATCGTAAACCATCTATGGATGCTTGGTCGATCAAGGAAGTATTGTGTCATATTGAAGAAGCTATTCCTTATTGGTTAAGAGAAATCGAGCAATTGGTAAAAAAACCAGGGGCCGAATGGGGAAGAGGATTAGCTGATGAAGAAAGACTAAGAGCTGTAGACGTTGCAAATCAAAGAAAGATCGAGGATATTCTCTTTCAAATTGAGAGCAATAAAAATATCGTTGTAGAAGTGTTAGAAGGATTAACGGATAGGCAATTACTGATAGAATCACCAAGTCGAAATCCTAGATTTGGAACCAAACCGCTTCGTTTTATCGTGGACCATCTCTTAGTGGAACATATGCAGAAACACTTAGAACAAATTAAACGAAACATGAAGCAAACTGTGTAAATTATTTACGTTGAAGGGATGATGACGATGGCTGAGAAAAATAGCTTCATGGAAAGTGATACGGTAAAAGCGTTCAACCAAGAGATTGAACACTATCATTTAGGACCTTTATGGAATGCAATTCCTGACTTAATGCACAAACAGCCAACTCCTGATGCGATTCCATATCTATGGAAGTGGGAAATATTATACGCTAAGCTGATGGAAGCTACTGAGATCTTTACACCCGAACGTGGTGGAGAAAGACGAGCAATTTATCTTCAAAATCCTGGCCTAAAAGATCGAAAACCATGGGGATGGGCTTCTACAACCAATACCTTATATGCTGCCGTTCAATTAATCCTGCCAGGCGAAATAGCCCCATCTCATCGTCACACTCAAAACGCTTTACGATTCGTTATTGAGGGCGAAGGTGCTTATACGATTGTTCAAGGACAACGCATTTTTATGGAAGAAGGAGATTACCTTATCACACCAGGTGGACTTTGGCATGGGCATGAACATTTAGGATCTCAACCAATGATCTGGTTGGATTGTTTAGACATCCCGACTATGTATGCGCTTGCAGGAACGTTTTTTGAATCACATCCTGAACAAATTGAACAACCAAACGTTCCGGATAATTACTCTGCGCAGCGCTATGAGGGTGGAATGGTTCGGCCAATTTCTGATCGTACATCACAGATTGCTCCACTTGGATCCTATAAGTGGGAGAAAACACTTGCAGCACTAGAAGGATTAAGTAGATTTGAGATCGATTTATATGACGGCTATGCTGTAGAATTTATTAATCCTTCAAGCGGGAAGACGGCGAATCCTACGATTGCAGCATGGATGCAAAAACTACCAGCAGGATATCATTCCAAGGCTCATCGGCACACGCATTCAACCATTTACCAAGTATTTAAGGGTTCGGGTTACTCTGTTATCAATGGAGTTCGCTTTGATTGGTCTAAAGGCGATATCTTCATAGTTCCTAACTGGGCATGGCACGAACACGTCGCTTCTGAAGAATCCTATTTGTTCTCCGTAAGTGATTTGCCTATTATGGAACAATTTAATATTGAGCGTGAAGAAAACTTAGATGTGAACAATGGACATCAAGAAATCAAAGAGGTATTCCAACCCCTGAGTCTCACTCACATTTAGATTCCATGACACATGATATCTAGCATTTCTCATCTAGGCTAGATATCATAAATCATCTTGAATTATCATAATGTTCTATATTTTAAAATTCCTATTCTCCTATTACAGTCGCTCATCATAGATTCACAGCAATTCTAGCCGCCAAACATATTTTTGGGGGCTAGTGGGAGAACGCTTGAATTCATACTAATCGATAAGAGGGTAGGTTGAGAAATGCAGTCGATAAATGTCAATGAAATGATTGATAACTCCAAGTTTAACCGCTTTCACCTCGTTTTGTTAATTTGCTGTATTTTTGTAATCGTTTGTGATGGATACGACATGTTTATGATAGGAGCAATATTGCCGGCATTAATGAAAGAGTGGCATATCAGCCCAGTAGAAGCAGGAACGATCAGTAGTTCGGCTCTATTTGGAATGATGCTGGGTGCATTACTCTTTGGACCTGTAGCTGATAAATTCGGGAGAAAAAACGTTATTTTAACTTGTACAATGATCTTCTCCATCTTTACATTTTCCTCTGGATTTGCGAGTGGAATTAGCTCTTTTATCCTTCAGAGATTCATTGCGGGATTAGGACTAGGAGGAGTAATGCCCAATTTGATCGCGTTAATCACCGAGTATTCACCTAAAAAAATTAGAAGTACTCTCATTTCCGTTATGTTTAGTGGACATGCCTTAGGCGGAGTAGTCGCCTCGTTAGGAGCTTTGGCATTACTCCCTCACTACGGCTGGAGGGCTGTTGTATGGTTATCTATACTTCCCTTGTTTATTTTACCAGTACTGTATAAGGTACTTCCCGATTCTATTCAATTCTACATGCTTAAAAATGAAAAGCATAAAGTTAAACAAATTCTGAATAAGCTTTCATTAAATAAAATTCAGGATGATCGAGTTGAATTTGTTTTAAACACTCAAGATGAAACTAAAGGATTTCCGGTAAAGTATCTTTTTAAAGAGAGAAGATCTTTAAGCACGATGATGTTTTGGGTGTCTTTCTTCTTGTGCTTACTTGTTATGTATGGGTTAAGTACCTGGCTGCCCAAAATTATGCAGACAGCTGGATATCCACTAGGATCAAGTTTAACTTTCTTATTAACACTTAATATAGGAGCGGTTATCGGAGCCATTTGTGGCGGAAAGTTAGCGGATCAATTTGGCGCTAGAAAAGTGCTCATTACCTTCTTTTTAATTGCTTTCACATCGTTAACTCTTTTAAGCTTCAAGCCAAACATGATTTTACTTTATATACTGATCGCTATTGCAGGGGGAACAACGACAGGAACACAAATCATTGCAAATAGTTATGTTTCTCAGTTTTATCCAACTGAGATCAGATCCACCGGTATTGGATGGGCATTAGGTATCGGGCGAATCGGAGGAATTTTAGGTCCAGCTATAGGTGGTTTCTTATTAAGCAAAAGTCTACCAATTCAGTACAATTTCTTATCATTTGCTGTACCTTGTATTATTTGTGCCTTAGCGATTATGTTTGTTCAAGAGAAATACGGACAAAGAAACCAAGCGATAAAGGTAGAATCGGATATTCAAATTGTTGGTTAGTTAAGTGCTTAATTGTTGAATGTAATAATTGCCTAGTACAACCTTAATTTTACCGATAAACTGTGACCCATAGAAGAACACTTTTTAAAAGGTGAGCCTCTGATGGGTCATCTTTTTATATTACCCGATAAGCAACCTTTCCGTTTTTATCGAGTCCCCCGTTACTCGTCTGGGATTTCTTTTTACATAAAAAGGGATTGGTAAAGGATTGTGTAATTGTATATTTCAGAGGATACGTATAAGGGAGGACACATCACTCCACACGAGAGGCTTTTTTGCATCATACGCTTCAGTTGATGCGTTACTTCATCAAGTTCCGATGCGCGATGGCATCATGTTAGTAAAATAGAACCGGAAATCGCCCGTTTTTTGTCA
This sequence comes from Brevibacillus ginsengisoli, assembly GCF_050113715.1. NCBI lineage: Bacteria > Bacillati > Bacillota > Bacilli > Caryophanales > Paenibacillaceae > Brevibacillus > Brevibacillus ginsengisoli. Next base: position 405,823 of record NZ_JBNJQR010000002.1, on the reverse strand, counting down.
AATTCGGTTGGAATAATAGTTGCTATTCAAGAGAGTGTATACATGCCGAGATTAGTGAGAGCTGAACAACGGTGTGGCGAAGAAACGATATTCGGAGGGATTCTCTTGGAAAAAGTAGTTGTATTAGGTGCGACAGGCACCATCGGCAAAGTAATTGTCAAAGATTTGGTAGAAAGCGGAATCGACGTCGTTGCGGCTGACCTGGATGAGACGAGACTGATGGAACTGGAGAGATGGATTGGCAAAAAGATCACGACCACTACGCTGAATATCAGAGACTTGGAAGCGACGAAAGAAGTACTGAAGCAAGGAAGGGTTTGCGTCAATGCAACAAACTACATCTTCAATCTGGATGCGATGAAAGCGGCTTCAGCCGTTGGCGTCGACGTGCTTGATTTGGGCGGATTGTTCAAAATGACGAATGAACAGTTGAAGCTTGATGCCCAAATGAAGGAAGCGAATATTCTCGCGATAACGGGGATGGGTTCCGATCCGGGCTCTTCAAACATTTTTTGCCGATACGGCGTAAACCTGCTTGATTCCGCTGAAGAATTTCATATCCGCTATGGTTCTACGTCTTCAGGCGCAACATTTGCCTTCGCGGCAGATACGGTCATCGATGAAGCGGTAAAAAACGCCATTGCAGTCAAAAACGGTGTTCTGGTAGAGATCCCGCCGCTGGCAGATGAGGAATTTACACATTTTCATAAAGATTTAGGCATCCAAAAAACGTATTCCATCATTCATTCAGAACTGGCCACACTGCCTACAAGTTTCCCGGGGGTAAAAGAAATCACTTACAAAGACACATGGGATCCAGCGACCATCGAGAAAATCAAAATGCTAGAAGAGTTAGGGCTTGTAGACACATCGGAATTGGAGGACGGCACGGTTCCACGCAGGCAGCTGGTTTCCTTGCTCGGCAAGGTGCTTTCCAGAAAAGAAAAACCTGTCTGGGGCAAAGATTCGCTCTTGGTCGAAGTCGTTGGGAAGAAGAATGGCAACGATGCACGCGTTCGATTGGAACTGTTGACCGGCTATCATGAGGAATGGGGCGTGAGTCCAACCCAGTATGCCACAGCGATTCCTGCCTCCATCGTTTCCCAGATGCTGTTAAAGGGCGAAATTACAGAGAAAGGTGTCAAACCACCAGAGCTGTGCATAGATCCTGAAGCGTTCATTTCGTATTTAGAAAAGAAAAACGTCGAGCTTTATATCACATACAGCGAGACGAAAAAACAGTAGGTTGGTACGATTATTGCTTTTTTACTAGTACTACTTTGTTGAGGGGGTTAAGAAATGCAGCATGCGGATCAGCTCGATATGCTAATCACAAGCAACGCAGTGTTTACTGGTATTGAAAATGCGCCGAAACCGGCTGCCATCGCTATCAAAGGGAACAGAATTGTGGGAGTTGGCGACCAGAATGAATGGGAAGCACTCATCGGGCCTGACACGAAGAATTATCACTTTGCGGATAAACTTGTTATCCCAGGGTTTAACGATATGCATCTTCATGTTGTACCTGGCTGCCTGATGGAGGATCATGTAAACCTCCTGGAAGCGCGATCCGAGAGTGAAGTGGCTGCGATGGTCGCCGAGTTTGCTAAGTCTAGGCCAGATGACGAGTGGGTGCAAGGCTATAGTTGGTATCATACGTACTGGGATGAGCCGAATCTGCCGCATCGTTCGACATTGGATGCCGTCATCCCGGATCGCCCTGTGTTTTTGTTCCATGCGTCAGGCCATACGGTGTGGGTGAATACGAAGGCTCTGGAGTTACTCGGCATTGACCGGAATACACCAGACCCACCGAATGGAGAAATCATGAGAGATGAGCACAACGAGCCGACGGGAATTCTTTATGAAGCAGCGGCCAGTATGGCTTCTCGACATGCAATGAAACTTCCGGCAGACAGGAAGAGCCAAGTGTTCGAGACGTTTCTGGGCCATTGCGCAAAGTTTGGTGTTACCTCGATCACCGATATTTTCAAAGTGACCGACTTGGAATTGAATGAACTTCCACTTTATGAGGAATTCGAGCGAGAAGGCAGGTTGACCACCCGCATTCACTTTTTGATTGGGCTTGACGACAATATCGAACGTGCGAGGCAGCACCGGGACAGGTACACGTCTGGGACACTGAGATTTTCCGGCCTGAAAGAATTTTTGGACGGGGTAGTAACGACACACACAGCTCTTCTCGTGGATCCGTATTCGGATTTGCCAGAGACGTGTGGCCCCAATCCTCCCGAGTCGATGAAGGAATACGTGCTTGCCGCCGATAAAGAAGGATTCCGCATTCGCTTCCATGCAGTCGGAGACGGTGCCGTCCGCCATGCGCTTGATTTGTTTGAGGAAGCGCAGCGAGTGAATGGGACACGAGATTCCAGACATACCATCGAGCATATCGAAGTGGTGCATCCCGATGATCTTGCGCGTTTTCAAAAACTGGACGTGATTGCGTCCATGCAGCCGGATCACATGGGCCTGATTAACAAGAACCACTATTTTTCGTGCCTCGGTGAACGACAGCAGTACACATTTGCCGTCCGATCACTTCTGGATGCTGGCGCAAAAGTCGTGCTCAACACTGACTATCCGATCGTCACGTTAAATCCGATGATGGAAATCTATCGTACCGTAACAAGATCCGCAAACGACGGTGGGCTGTTTAATGAGAAAGAAGCAATAACATTGGCGGAAGCTTTGAAAGCGTATACAGCAACAGCGGCCTACGGCGTGTTTAGGGAAGGTGAATTGGGTACCCTGGAAGCAGGCAAACTGGCTGACCTGGTCGTTCTTGACCGTGATTTGTTCAACGTGCCAGCGGAGCAGATTAAGGATTCTAATGTTGAGTTGACCATCATGGATGGCAAAGTGGTATATGAAAAATAGCTTGAATGCCAAAGAACAGGAGAGAGTGATGATGACAGCTCATTTGGACATTAAAAGCGCGCTGAAATTTTATAAGAAATATAAGGCGGTAGACAACGTCAATCTATCAATCAAACAAGGAGAATTTGTCACCATTTTGGGGCCGAGCGGTTCTGGGAAGACGACGTTGCTGAAACTGATCGCAGGATTTGAAGAGCTGAACGATGGCTCGATTTTTTTGGACGGTCAGGACATCACGAAAAAGAAAGCGTATGACCGCAATATCGGCATGGTTTTCCAGAATTACGCCCTGTTTCCGCACATGACGGTTTTTGACAATATTGCCTACCCTTTGCGACTGCGTAACAATTCGAAGGCGGATATCAAAGAGCATGTAAGCCGTGCTCTTCAGACCGTCAGACTCGAAGAATTTGCTTCACGCTATCCGAATCAGCTTAGCGGCGGCCAGCAGCAGAGGGTTGCGCTCGCCAGGGCAATTGTATTCAATCCTCCGCTCCTTTTGCTGGACGAACCGCTTGGTGCGCTGGATAAAAACTTGCGTCATCAAATGCAGTATGAAATTAAACATATTCAGCAAAATCTCGGGATTACTACAGTCAATGTGACGCACGATCAGGAAGAGGCGCTGACCATGTCGGATCGAATCTGCGTCATGAACAAAGGTCGCATCGAACAAATCGATACGCCGGAACGACTGTATAACCACCCGAAGAGCAAATTCGTTTCGGCTTTCATCGGGGAAATTAATTTACTTCAAAGTGAGCTCATCCATACAGATGCGGGTATGGCCGTGGTGAAGCTGCTAGACGGCCAGGTTGCCAAGGTGAGAGTAGAGCAGTCGGACGTTCTTGACCAGTCAGCGGTGTTGATTGCGATTCGGCCGGAGAATATCCATGTCGTTCGAGATGGGGAAGTATTTACGAACATTCACGAATTGACGGTGCTGGAAAAAACATATGTTGGGGAATCGTTTCGAATCGAAGGGACGACCAAAACGAAGGAAAGGCTGACCATCAAGCTGCCTTATGCTTCATCAAGGGAGATTGCCGTTGGCGATGAAATCCGAATCGGCTGGAATGCCACTGAAGCAGCGCTTGTACCCGATGAGACAACGTTGAAACCTGACGATAACGACATCAGGGGAGCAGCCAAAATATCCTAAGGGGCGCATTATCCATGAATAACGCTGAAGTGAACATGACGACAATGCCGTTGAAAAGAAGATTTACCCTATCTGCAGTGCCGGGCTTGCATTGGCTTCTCGTGATCATTCCGGCATTGTACATGTTTTTGCTTACATTTTTCCCAATTATCAAAATAATGAAATTAGGCGTGCATAACGGAGAATCCTACACATTTGAATACATCCTTCAGGTGTTCACCACACCGGTTTATGTAAAGGTTGTACTCTACACATTTAACGTTTCCTTGATTGCGACCATAGCCAGCTTGCTATTTGGCTATCCGATTGCATACACGCTCTACCAGATGAAGTCGGAGAAATGGAAAAGAGTGGTGCTGGCACTCATTATGATTCCATTTTGGATCAGCGTGCTCATACGGACGTTTACGTGGGTGGTCATGCTCCAAGACACAGGACCGATCAATTCGATACTGATGGGACTTGGCTTAATCGACGAACCCGTGCATCTTCTTTACTCCATGACCGGAAATGTTGTCGGGATGGTTCATTACTTGTTTCCTTACATGGTGCTTTGCATTTATTCGGTCATGCAAGGAATCGACCAGCGATTGCTCCAGGCGGCGGAAGGCATGGGAGCTCGCCCTTGGAAAGTGTTTCGAGACGTATTGTTCCCGTTGTCGATTCCAGGCGTAGTGGCAGGAGTGCTGATTTGTTTTGTATTCAGTCTCGGTTTTTTCATTACGTCAGTCATCCTGGGCGGCCCGAAGGACATGATGATTTCCAATTTGATTGCGAATTTTATCAACGTGACATTGAATTGGCATTTGGCGGCCGCACTTTCCATTATTCTTCTGGCGGCGACTATGATTCTGATACTTATCCCAATTCTGATTTTTCGGAATCATTCAGCAGTAAAGGGGGTTTTGTAAGTGTGGATTAGGATTCTATCCGCCATCATTCTGATTATGTTTGTGATCCCGATCCTGCTGGTGATCCCGTTATCGTTTACATCGGTGTCGTATTTCCAACTTCCACCGCCAGGCTATTCGCTGACTTGGTATGAAAAAGTGATGAATAGCCCGGTATGGATCGAGGTATTTTCGCGGAGTCTGTTCATCGGGTGCACGACGGCGATTGTATCGGTTATTTTAGGCACAATGGCTGCGTTGGCCTTTATACGTTTAAGCTTTTGGGGCAAGAAACTGTTTATTCCCTTGATGCTTTCGCCAATGGTCGTTCCTGCAGTTGTAGTTGCGATCGGTTTGTATCGTTTTTTTGCTCCATTCAAATTGACGGATACGTATACAGGGATGATTTTGTCAAACGCGGTCATTGCGATTCCGGTCGTATTTACGACGGTGGCCTCCAGCTTGAAGGGGGTCGACCGCAATTTGGAATTGGCGGCTATGGGACTGGGTTCCACGCCTGTTGGCGCATTTTTCAAGGTTACGCTTCCATTGATTAAACCTGGAGTGATCTCGGGGGCGCTGTTCGCCTTTTCGATCGTGTTTGATGAACCGATCATTTCACTTTTTATGGCGGGGGCCAATACGAAAACATTGCCGGTCAAGTACTGGGAAAGCTTGCGAACAAGCATCGATCCTAGCATTGCGGTTGTATCTACCGTGTTGATTGTAATGACCGTCGCGCTGTTCCTCATTCAGGGATGGATTTCGTCACGATCTGCAAAAATGAGTTACCAGAAAGAGTAGGTTTATTCGTCTAAACCAAAAAAGGGGGTATTACCGTGTTGAAGAAGATCGGCAACATTGCATTGATTACCGTTTTAAGCAGTTCGTTATTCGCTTGCAGCAAATCGGAGCCGGCGAACAATTCAGGGCAAGGTGCAGCAGAAGTGCAGAAGCTGACCATCGTGGACTGGGATGCGGATTTGATTGATATGCGCAAAAAAACTATTATCGAGCCATTTGAGAAAAAATACAACGTGAAGATTGAAATTGAAACACCGCCAGATTACGGAAAGCTGAAAGCGATGGTCGACAGCGGTAATGTAACGTGGGATGTCGTGAACGTCGATTCGTTCTACGGCAGATTGGCTGGCAGCCAAGGGCTGTTTGAACCGCTGGATTACAACGTCGTCAAAAAAGACGGATACAACGAGCAAAGCTCAAGCGAACATTTCATCGCTTCAGAATCGTTTGCGGTCGTAATGAGTTGGAATACCACGAAAGTAGATGCCGCACATGCACCGAAGACGTGGGCTGATTTCTGGGATGTGAACAAATACCCTGGCGGACGTTCCGCCTACAAATTCCCGGCCCCAATCCTGGAGATGGCGCTTCTTGCTGACGGCGTACCCGTCGACAAGCTATATCCATTGGATTTGGATCGCGGATTCAAGAAGATGAATGAAATCAAGAAGAATTTTAAAACATGGTGGACAAGTGGAGCTCAGGTGCCGGATCTGTTGATGAACGGAACGGCAACCCTTTCAACCGCATACGACGGCACGATCCAGTTGCAGAAGCAAAAGGGGTCGCCTGTTGATTTCACATACGAAAACGCGTTCCGCGCATATGAAGGCTGGGTCATTCCGAAAGGCACCAAAAACAAAGATCTGGCAATGAAATTCATCGCTTTCGCCACTTCACCGGAAGTCCAGGCTGAATTCGGGAAGACAGCGCGATACGCACCAGCAAACCAAAAGGCAATTGACATGTTATCGGAACAAGACAAGAAGCGTCTTGGCGTGACACCAGAGCTGCAGAAACAGCAAATTAGCGTCGACGATTCCTATTGGATCAAGAACTTCGATCAAGTGCAGGTACGCTATGAGCAATGGTTATTAGAGTAACAATAAGGAAGAAACAGTAAATGACGTAAAAAAAGAAGATGAAATGATTAAAAAGTCGTTCTTAAGAAACAAGTGACCATCTTTTTGGTCACTTGTTTTTGTTACAGCCACTTATTCTACCCCTCAATTGAAATACGTAATTTACTCGATACGCACCCTTTCAATTTTTCTCTATACTGAGGTTCGAGTCCACTCTTGGCATGTCAATTTGGAGGATCAAAATGTCTTGTCTAAATTGTGGCGTCAAAACGAACAGGTCGATTATGGGCAGATACCACCATGATGGACCTGTTTTCTGTGAATATCCATTCATTACCTTTTCCTTACTATACAGGACGAAATTCCTGGTTCACAGGAACGATTTCCCATATATCTCGGTATATAAGATGCATATAGTGAAAGCGAGTCGTTTTTTGGAAGTCGTACGGCTTTCATGAGCTTAGGAGGTATTGTAGTTGAACGCACACCATAAGGATATTGCGATCGTGGGTCTAGGTTGTATCTTGCCCGATGCATTTTCTCCTCAAACTTTTTGGGAAAACAACATCAAAGGGTATACTGCCCTACGACCACTGGATACGCACAATAGCTGGAACTGGAAAAATTATATGAATAGTAACAGGGACGAGACAGATAAGACGTATACGATAACAGCAGGAGCCATCCGCAACTACCAATTTGATTGGAAAAAGTTTCGAATTCCACCGTCCGAAGTGAATGGCAGCAATCCGATGCAATTTATGATACTCGATGCAGGCTCACAAGCATTGGAACAAGTGAATGTATTACCAAAGCATCGCACTGGTATCTATATTGGTTCGACGGGATTAGCATGGCAAAAGGATACATGTCTTCAGATACACAAAGATGCGATTATGCAAGCACTGCGCAAGAGTCCGAGCATGCAGGCTCTGTCTACGGAATGGCAGGAAAAGCTGATTCACACCATCGAAACACGTATGAACGATAGTTTTCAATCAGGAGCAAATGAAAATATGATCGTGCATTCGCTCGCTAGCATCGCATGTGGGAGAATTGCGCAATACTTCGATATTCGTGGTCCACATGTGTCGATAGATGCAGGCTACGCTTCTTCCCTGGCGGCATTGGAAGCCGGCAGTCGCGCTTTGCAAGAAGGTAGCATCGATCTCGCTTTAATCGGAGGAGCAAGTGAGATTTTAACTCCGCTCAATATGATCGCTTTCGCCAAAATTGGAGGGCTCTCCGAATCGATGCTGCGTGCATTTGATGCCCAAGCGGATGGGACACTGCTGGGAGAAGGCACCGCAATGTTTGCGCTCAAACGTCTGACAGATGCGAACCGGGATGGTGAAAAGATATACGCAGTGTTGAAAGGCATCGGGCATTCATCAGATGGCAGAGGCAAATCAATTGTGGCTCCTGATGATCAAGGGCAAGCGCTTGCCATGCAGCGCGCGTATGACGATGCCCGTATCGACCCGACGACCATCAGCTATATCGAGTGTCATGCGACAGGCACTCAAGTAGGCGATGTCAGTGAAGTGAAGGCATTGTCTCGTTTTCACAAGAGCGGAGCATCGTATCGAATTGCATTGGGTTCGGCAAAAGCCAATGTCGGCCATCTAGGCGCAGCGGCCGGCGCGACTGGACTTTTGCGCGCTGTCTTGACCCTGTATCATCGCACAATTCCTCCCCAGATTCACTTTGAGTCACCCAATCCACTCATGAAAATATCAGAGACCCCTTTTATTATCCCGCAAAGATCGATGGAGTTACATCCGCAAAACGGTGCTGAACTCCCGAGAGCTGCTATCAGTTCCTTCGGGTTTGGAGGAACCAATTATCATGCTGTTTTGGAAGCATACGCGACTAGAGAGGAAAGCCAACAGGACGATACGTCTCTCTCAGCCTACGAAAACGAGCTTATTGCCATTATTGGTATGGCAGGCATATTTCCGGATGCAGAAGATGTGGAGATGTTTTGGGAGAATCTCTTGGCGGGGAAAGATTCGATCACGACTATTCCCGCACAACGCTTTGACATTGAACTTTACTATGATGAACGCAAAACAAACACCAAGAAGACCTACACGAAAAAGGGAGGATTCCTATCTTCGCTGGAATCTGATTCTCTCAAATGGATAATTCCACCAACATCTGCTGCATATGTCGATGACTCGCATTATCTTGCTTTGGAATGTGCAGCGCGCGCACTACAAGACGCAAACTATGATCCTGAAACATGGAATCGAGAAGCAACCTCGGTCATCGTAGGCTTTCTCGCCTATCAAAAAAAGAAATTACGTGCGGATGCACGGGTGAATTATCAAGAGGTGGAAAGTATCGTATCGGAAGTCTTGCAAGAATGGGGAGGCAGCGTCTCGACCGACATTAGTCGTGCCATCCTTGAAGAAAGCAGACAACGTTTTTTCGCCGACTTGCCAGAGGTAAACGAAGATACCTTACCAGGCTATTTGGGAAGTCTTACCGCAGGACGAATTGGTAAGCATTTTGACTTTCAGGGAGCTCAGTATGCCACGGATGGTGCTTGCTGCTCGGCGCATTTAGCCTTTTTATTAGGAGTCCAATCACTGCGGCACAAGACGAGTGATGTGGTGCTAGTTGGCGGTATCAATGCGGATATGGCTCCCGAATTCTACATCGGAGGTTGTGGCATTCAGGCGTTGTCCGCGGATACCATTCGTCCATTTGATGCCCATGCGGACGGTTTTGTGCCTGGAGAGGGCGGTGGCTTTTTCGTTCTGCGCCGCTTGTCGGATGCCCAGAAGGATGGTCAACTTATTTTAGCAGTCATACGCTCGGTCGCAAGCACATCAGATGGCAAAAGCGGTTCCATCCTCGCGCCTTCTCTAGAAGGGGAAACAAGTGCTATGGAGCAAGCGCTGCAGCAGGCCGGACTGTCACCAGAGCAAGTCGATTATGTCGAATGTCATGGTACTGGCACGGCGATGGGTGACGCAATCGAGATTGAGGCGATGACGAGGGCGTATGGTAAGGAACGTAAAAAGCCAATGCGTATCGGATCCGTCAAGTCCAATATTGGACATTTGCTGGCTGGAGCTGCTGTGCCGGCGATGATGAAAACCATTTTTGCTTTGCGAGAGGGTGTCATACCTCCTTCGCTGCACATCAAGGCGCAAAATCCAATGATTGCTCAAACGAATGGCAATATTCGGGTAGTAACAGCGTGTGAGCGGTGGGAGTCCGCCAATGGACAGCCAAGACGAGCGGGTGTCAGCGGCTTTGGTTTAGGCGGCGCAAACAGTCATATCATCGTGGAGGAATACGTAATGAATCCGACTCATGAAACACATGATGTATTGCCTATCGCTATCCTACAAGGCGAGAGTCTTGAGATTTGTGCACAGCGGTTGGTGACCTTGGCGGTAGAAATGCTAAATGTCACGGATCAAACGTACTTTCAGACTTTGCAGCAATGGCAGGGAACCATTCATCAGCAGGACAAAGAAAATTATCGGATCGCGGTTGTAGCCGATCGTCCTCGTGAATTATTGCGCAAATCAAAGCTGTTGGCGAGTGCGTTATCCAAAGGCATTCAACCTGATTTCTTACGGCAACAAGGTATTTTTGCCGCAAAAGTGGACCCTTCATTGAAAGTGGCGGTCGTTTTTCCCGGGCAGGGTGTGCAATACGCCAATATGCTTAAAGAGGCTATGGGGTGTTTTCCCATCGTGGCTGCATTCATGAAACGAGTAGATGAGGAATACCAAGCGTTATGTGGAAAGTCATTGACCGAAACGTTTTTCACGGAAAATCCCGAAGCTTTCCAACAAACCGACGAGGATATCCACTGTGCTGTCTTTGCCGTGAATTGCGCGATCTTTACCTTGCTACGTGCTTATGGTCTGCAATTCGATACAGCCATCGGTCAAAGCGCAGGAGAGTTGGCGGCTCTTGTCGCAGTAGAAGCGATGTCCTTACGAGATGCGCTCAAAGCTGTGCGTGAGCGTACGCTTTCCGTCCTTTCCTTACAACAACCGGATTCGGGGCAAATGTTGACCGTCTACTGCTCCGCTGAAGAAGTGAGAATGTATTTTCGCAGTGTCCATGGATATTGTGAGGTCTCTGCCGATAATAGCCCGGGCATGTGTATCGTATCCGGTGAGACTGAGACACTAAGGCAACTGCGCGACATTTTAGACAGAGAACATATCCAATCTGAAGTGCTGCCGGTATCTCATGGCTACCATTCCATGATGATTGCCAACGCTCGCCCTCCTTATCGTCGCGTGTTGGATAGGTGCACTTTTTCGCCGCCGAAGTACGGGATTATCTCGACGATTACTGGCGAAGAGCTGGGGAACATGTCGCTGCATAAGTATCCTGCCTTGCTGGAAAGTCAATTTGTAGAACCTGTACGTCTGCGCCAAGCGATAGGAAAGGCGTACCAACAAGGTGTTCGACTATTTGTGGAGTGTGGGCCTAAGTGGGCAGTGAGCTCTTATATTTCCGAGACATTGAAAGGAAACGAGTTTTGGACGCAAGCATCCCTTCACCCCAAAATCGGTGAAAAAAAACAGATATATCGGACTTTTGCGTGTCTTTTTGTACACGGTAAAGCTGAATTATACCCCCAATTGGCAGATGAGGAGAGAAACGAGATGAATGTGAAACAAGAAAGAATACAAGAAACCTCAGTAGGAGAGCAAGCGACTCTATTATTTTTGAAATCGTTGCGAGATATGATTGATGCCTTCTTGCAATCCCGTACGAGTGAAAGAATTGAAGAGTCACATCCAATGCAAGCACAAATCAAACAATGGGGCTCACAGCTAGAAAAGGCGGTGTCGAGTCTTCATGAAGAACCGGCATCTAAACAAGAGCCTGTCACCATGGTTCATAACGAACAGCCAGTCATAGAGCAGCAGGCACAATCGAGAAGTGAAGGAGAAATAAGGGAAGAAGTGACTGAACTCATCCTTTCCCTCATGGTTCAGCGTACAGGTTATCCCAAAGACATGCTGGAGCTTGATCTTGATCTGGAAGCTGATCTCGGAATCGATACGGTGAAGCAAGTGGCCATTCTCGCAGACGCTCGCCAACACTATGGTTTGGAGCAGGAAAGCGGTTTTCGTGTACGTGATTACCATACCTTACGAAAACTGATCGACTACTTTACATCCCGTGTCCAAAGAGTGAATGATGAAGTGAAACAAAACGTTTTTTTCAGATAAAGCCCCCTGGTTTGAGCCTGGTCCATGATGATTGGATTGTGACTTGCAAGAAGACAGAAGCAATTCGTTTTCTGGATATTAAGGAAACGATCCATACGATCGAACAGGACGCATACAGGAGCGGCTCGATTGGTGGAAAGGAAAGCAGCGGGGCATTCAACAATGGCTGTTTGGCCATAGAATGGGTAGTAGCCAATAACAGTGGGGAATCATGGGCTAAAGTGGTCTGGTTACATGGCCACGAGCATGAACAGCGAAATGTGAAGGAAATCATTCAACATGTAACCGAAGCGGTTTGTCAAATAGCCATACAGGCATGGCATGAGACATATGGAAGAAAAACAGACGTAATCGGTGTAGAACAAATCGAGTGCTACATGGCATCACTCGATGATAAGACCTATTATTTGCGGCTGCAACCCTTGTCGGCGACTTCCACGGCTTACCGTGCAGACGTATCGCTTTTTGATCGACACGGAAGAAGGCTCATTCAATGGAATGACATACGCGGGTTACGACAGATGAAGGCTAGAGCTGGGGAAGAAGGGAAACCGGAGTGAGCGTACGAAAGAGAATGGCGATTGTGGGTCTCTCATGCAGATTGCCGGGAGCGAATTTTGTACAACAGTGGAGGGAGATGCTTTCTAGCGGCAGGACTGCGATCGGCAAACTTCCAACAGAGCGTTTTGATGCTGGATGGTACCGTGCCTGCTGGGGATTGGACATCAAAGAACCGTTACTAGGCGCTCTAGTCGATGTGCCAGAGCTCAACGCGCGAACCATGCCGATTCCACCCGATCAAACGAAGCATATGCATCCGATGGAAAAAGTGGGGCTGACGATTATGCACGAAGCCTTGCAAGATGCGGGTATCGCCAGAGGCACAAGCCTCGCTCGGCATGGACGGATTTTCATGGCTGCTCATACACTTGGGCCTGCGCCTGACACCGATCATGGTCCGCGCATCAGACAAGGTGAATTTTCTCGTTTGTTAGAGCAAGTGTTACAGGATCATTATTTGAGCAACGCATCGTCAATCAGCCAAGAAGTTATGGCATTTCACAGTGCCAAGACGCCACCTATTTTGCCCGATACGATGACAACATCAGCGAGTCTGATGGCTGGGCGAATAGCGAACCTGTACGATATACAAGGTGGACATATCGCAATCAATGCAGGGGTGTGCAGTTCACTTGCGGCTGTGGAAGAAGCCATGCGTGCTCTGCAACAGAACGCTTGTGATTTCGCGCTAGTCGCTGGAATTTCACCATTGATTACGGCTTCTTGCTTATTAGAGTATTTGGGGGATTCGTCTATCTCCCTGCGCGTCCCTGCACTTGGCGAAGGCGGAGTCGCAATGGTCCTACTGCGAGAAGAAGATATCGAAGACAAACCTGTCTATGGCTTCGTGGAAGGGATTTCCTCATCTGCGATTGCCATACGCAACGATGAGCATGAAATCGCTGAAGCCACCAGAAAAGCCGCTATGAAAGCAATACAACTCACAGGCATCGATCCTCGGAGAGTGACAAACATTCGAGTCAGAAATGATCATGCTACCTTGTGGGGGTTAGCAGAAAGAAGTGGCCTCTCTCTATACTACGGTCATACAGCCAGCAACGAGCATATCCCCTTGATGTCGGCAGTCCCTCATGTCGGGTATTTGCAATCAGCTGCGGGACTGGTCGAACTGATGACAGGCATTCTTCATCTGGACAATGACAATGTGACGGCCATCAATGATGTCGGTATTGCGCCCGTTGCCTATCATGCGCTGATTAGCCGAGGTGATACAACCACGGCAAGCGAACGCAAAGTGGGATGTATTCCGCCTGTGTCTGAACAGGAGCCCATCGCAATTGTCGGCATGGGGGTAATTGTACCAGGTGCGGCTGAACGCGATGCATTTTGGAAACACACTCTACTCAATTACAAGAGCATCGGTGACTTGCCAAAATGGAAGTGGAGCTACGAAAAAGTCATCGGCAGCAATAAAGAGCTTGCCACAATCTCCCCATCCAGACTGGCAGGCGTCGTACAAATGCCACATATCGATGGACAAAAATCGGGTTATTCAAGTGAGGATTTGCGACCATTAGATGGTGGGGTCATCCTTTCCATGCTGAGCGGGATCGAGGCCGGGCAACAAGCGGGCATTATGGAGCCTACCAGTGATAAGAGTCGACTTGACGTCATCATTGGTCAATTGCCGGTACGAGAAGCAGAAAATACGAAAAACAAGCAAACCTTTTTTACCAATTATCTCAAAGATGTTCAAACGATTCTCTCGCAGCAAGGCTTGTCGCATACGGAAATCGGCAACGTACTCCAAAAGATGCTCACCAGTTACCAAATGGAGAATGCGCACACTTACGATTACCAATTGTCGAGCAGCGGCATAGCCAATGCTCATGTTGTAGCCAAAGCGCTAGGTGCGCAGGGGACGATCTTGTCCGTAGATGCGGCATGCGCCTCATCGCTAGCCGCGCTCGAACTAGGGATCAGACGTCTCCATGCGAAGGAAGCGGATGCCGTACTCGTCGGTGGGGTCGCGTACCATCTCGTTCCCGAATACAACCTGACCCTTCAGCTGCTGGGGGCTCTCTCCACACACGGGATACCACCTTTTCATCGTGATTCCGATGGTTTTGTGCCTGCAGAAGGAGCAGGAGCAGTGGTGATCAAGCGTCTATCTGATGCGCTACGTGATGGCAATCAGGTCTATGCGGTGTTGCGTGGCATTGGTTGTTCCAGTGATGGTAAAGGAGCTTCCGTACTTGCTCCTAGCAGCAAGGGCCAAATCCGCGCAATAGAACAGGCTATGCGTCAAGCGAATGTCATCCCGCAAGATATTGACCATGTGGAGGCGCATGGTACCGGCACACGCCTAGGCGATGATACGGAGATCAATACGTATCGTCAAGTATTTGGCGAACGTCCCGATTACTACCCCTACACCATCGGAGCCATCAAATCACAAATCGGCCATCTGAGCTCCGCTTCCGGAATCATTGGATTGATCAAGACAACGATGGCTCTGCACAATAAAGTGATTCCTCCGAGCTATGTCGATGAACGTTCCGCTCTCCTCATCCCCGAACTAGCATCGGAACCACGCGTATGGGGGAGTCGTGAGGACAGAAAACGACGTGCGGGTGTCAGCGCATTCGGCATGGGTGGCATCAATTACTTTGCCATAATAGAGGAAGCCGAGGTCCAAACAAGCCATTTCCCCGCACGTTTATCTCAACCGCTCCCGGCATTACTAAAGGCGCAACAGTGCGATCGTTTTACAGTGGAACTCGTACCAGTATCTTTGCCCAAAAGAGCACCGTTATTTCCATTGAGCGGCAAGCGATTTCTATTGATCCAGGACAACGGGGATAAATGGGAGATGTGCGAAAAGGGCCTAGAAGAAAAGGGAGCCGTTGTCTGTTTGCTCACGTTGGACAAATCTAAAACTGAAACGCAATGCTACACGTACCTGCAGCGCTGGGAGCAGCAAAACGGCGTAATAGATGGCGTGATCGATATGCGCCTGCTGCAGGAACGGCCTGAACTGCTTTCTTTTACAGCCGATGAACTGGCACTTGAAATCGAGAAGCATAGTGATCATACATTCATGCTCTTGCGCTACTTTTATGACCGTTTTGAGCAGGCGGCAACGCTATCCACCTGTTACATCGCGCTCACATGCCTAGGGGGTAACCTGGGTGTGACGGATTGTGACGAGGGAAATGTGCTTGGCTCTTTTATGTTAGGCCTGCTTAAATCACT
Source organism: Brevibacillus ginsengisoli (assembly GCF_050113715.1). Taxonomy (NCBI): domain Bacteria; kingdom Bacillati; phylum Bacillota; class Bacilli; order Caryophanales; family Paenibacillaceae; genus Brevibacillus; species Brevibacillus ginsengisoli. Next base: position 389,991 of record NZ_JBNJQR010000002.1, on the reverse strand, counting down.
CAAACAAGAACTGCCTGCTGTCCTAGCGAAGACGATCGATTTTCCTGCACATGAGCCCATCGAGCGTGTCATCTCCCAGATGATCAGGGAGGTAGAGGATGGCAACGAGCGGATGGAAGTCGCTTATACGGACAGGAGATTTGTCGTTCATCACAAGAACGCCAATTTTACCGACAAGACTACATTGGCACGCACCATCTCCCAAGGTGACGTTTTTCTCTTTACTGGCGGAGGACGCGGTGTTGTTTTTGAGTGCGCGAAAGCATTGGCCCAGCTGGGTGCAACCGTTATCGTATGTGGGCGTACAACGATCACAGATCATCTCGCACCATGGCTAGAGATGACCGCTGAAGAATTTGCCGACTATGAGCGCAATCAATACGTGATCCTACGCCGGCAAGACCCGTCCATCACACTGGCTCAGTGCAAAAAGAGGCTCCTGTGTCAATCGAAAGAACGTGAATTGCATCAAAATTTAAAAAAGGCAAAAGAGCTTGGCATCACGTATGAAGTATGTGATATTACACAAAAAGAATCCGTCCATCAATTGATTGATCGTATCATCCGCAAACATCGACGGATCGATGGGATTATTCACGGAGCCATGGTGGAATGGTCCACGATTCTCCCCAAAAAAACGAAAGACATGGTTGATCATACGTTGCGAACCAAAGTAACGGGCATGTGTCATCTGCTTGACGCGACAAAAGAGCTTCCGCTGCGTTCGTTCATGTGCTTCGGCTCGGGCGCAGGCCGTTTTGGCAATAAAGGGCAGGCGGATTACAGTGCGGCGAATTCCCTCATGGCATCCTTATTGATCGCCAAATGCAGGCAACGTACGCATCCGCTGCATCATGTCACGCTGAATTGGACGGCTTGGGAATCTGTTGGAGCAGCCGTATCTGATCCGTCCATTACCCACGTAATCAAGCAAAATGGGGTGCCATTCACATCGACTCACGAGGGGATCTATTGGTTTTTGCATGAACTTGCTTGCGGTAGGGAAAAAGAAACACTTATCGCACGGGAAGATTTTCTCCAAAGATGGCCAGCCGGTGGGACAGAGGCGGATGGAAAAGACGAGCGTACGTTAGCGTTTCAAGACAACCGCATGCCTGTCAATCCTGGCGCTTGGCCATTTATCGACAGGATATTGGATAAGAAGAACGGTGCAGTACAAGTAGAAAGATCGATCCGTGTAGACAAGGATCGTTATCTTGCCCAGCATTGCCTCGATCAGATTCCGATTTTTCCAATGGTTTGTTATCTCGAGATGCTGGCCGAAGCGGCTGCGCTCTTATCACCGGGGTATAGCCTGCACAGTGTCCAACAGTTTGAAGTGTTCCACCCAACCAAGCTATACGCCAATAAGCCAGTCAACCTGCGTGCGGAAGCGATTATGCTTGAAGATAAGGCAGAAATCCGTGTCCTTCGTGCGCGTGCGCTATCTGATGTCACCGTATCAGGACGGTTGTTGGAAAAGGATCGTGTTAACGCGGAAGCTACATTCACTTTTCATAAAGAAGAACCGAGACTTTTGCCAAAAAAGTTGCCCACAATTACTGGCGCTTCCTATTCAGGTGTCCTTTACCATACACATCGGGAAACCTTACAGATTGGTCCGCTTTTTTGCAGGGCTAGTGAGTATACGATGAATGCTAAGCAAGGAGTAGCGACCGCTGCTCCTCCCGATGATCGCAAGCTGTTTTCGTTCACGAGTGCGCCAACGTTTCAAGTCGATCCGTTTCTACTGGATGTCTCCCTGCAAATTGCCGATAGCATAGATACCTTTGGATCAGGAGTGGTAAGTCTGCCCATTTCGATCGGTAGCGTACGGTTCGGACGAAGACGCGGCAGCGGGGAACGAGTGCGCGTCTATGGTGAAATGACCCAACAGCAAGGGACCGAACTCCTCTTTGACATCTTGGTCATTGGGGAAAATGGGGAAACGATTATGGAGATCAATGCATTCCTCGCAAGAAGGATCATGCGATGACAGCCGATTTTTCTCTTTCTTATTGTCCGGTGAGCCCTTTCTTACAACTGGATGAACTGACACAGCGAGAACGGTCTTTGCTCAGTGCAAAAACAAGTCCGAAACGAATGGCCGACTTTGTAGCAGGAAGAAAGGCAGTGAAGGAAGCGCTTCGTTCTTTCTTAACGCTCGAGAATACAGGAAACTTATCCGTCCTTCGGGAGGAAGAAGGAGAGGAAGCAGGGAAACCGTATGTCTTCCTGCATGATACGGCAACACGATCAGACGTGCATGTATCAATTACTCATGCGGATCAACAGGCATATGCGACCGCATCCCATATGCGAATCGGTATCGACAATGTCACGATAGAAGCATACAGTTCTGCTTTTATAGAAGATGTTTTTCGGGACGGGGAGCTTGCAGGTTGGATGAACTGGTTGGGTGTTCACCCCCGTCATTCACTTGCGATATGCACTGGATTTGCGGCAAAGGAAGCTTTTTTGAAATGGCTTGGCACGGGCTTGCGCTTGTCACTGTCCCAGATACAAATAACCCCCGTCAAACAAATAAGAGAACTTGATAGCCATCATTCACCAAATCGTTCGCTTGAGGCCATTTGCAGCGTGTATGATGATCACGGAATGAATGCCGAAGCTAAGCAGTCGTTTATATTGAAAGGTCTTTACGAACAGAAAGATGGGCAGGTTATCTTCGTGCTTGTCGGAAATGAAGAACACACAGGGAACTGAAAAGAAAATTTTACGTTTTGAAGCTCACGAAACTATTGATTAGATTTCGTGAGCTTTTTTTCTTAGTGTAGTTCCGAAAAAGTGAGAGCTTTTGATGCTTTCTTTATCGAAAAATTCCAGTTAGTCAGGTTTCGAACTGAGCAGGATAATCATAATGATTCATTTAATATGTATCTATATCTGTTTGAATCTTCAGTATTTTTAAAGCGGGAGATGGAAAAAATGGGCTTCACCATTAATGAAATGTATATTGGACAAATCGCCCGGCTAAGGCGAACATTCACCGAAACAGATGTGAAGTTATGTAATAAGCTGACAAAGGATTATAGTCCGATTTACCAGCCTCATGAAGATGCCTGGAAAAGTTATTACAATCATCCGATTGCACCAGGCTTGTTAACTGAGGGCTTAATTACCCAGGTGATTAGCGAGAAACTACCTGGAAGTGCATGTTTATTGTTGCAAAAGGAACTGGTTTTTTATCACCCTGTACATGTAGGCGATGAAATCACGGCAGAATTGGAGGTTATTAATATTAACCTATCCAGAAATTGGGTTACCCAAAAGGTAATTTGCTTTAATCAAGCAGGGGATGAAGTGATAAAAGGACAAGTTGTGGTTTATTTGCTTCCCAATCTCAGTTGATAGGTGAGAGAAATGGAGAATATAAGAAGTGTGGAAAAGGAAGTCAATCAATGGGGATATATCAAAGTTGATGTAGACGGAAAACTGATTGATTCTAGTCCTGAATTTTGCCATCATTTTGCCAAGCAAAAGGCAGACTTGCTAGGTGCACCGATCACAAATATTATCCAAGGCATTTCATGGAAGCATTTTCTGTTTAATGATTTTCGAAAACAGGTGTTTTATGGCAATATATTCGGATATGCCTGCCTGATTCGGGTTACACGAAGCCTTAATCATTTTCTTTTCGATGTAGTTGTAAGACAAGAAGAGGTCGATTATGATCAGATAATTTCTTTCGGTAATGCATTGAATAAACCCTCATTAAAGAAAAGATCAGGTAATAACAATCTATACAGCTTTGAGGATATTATTGGGGAAAGTCCTTCTATGGCACAAATAAAGGAGTTGGCTGCAAGAATTGCTGCGAGTAACTCCACCGTGCTAATAACGGGAGAGAGCGGAACAGGTAAGGAACTCTTTGCTCAAGCGATACATGGACTCAGCGCAAGAAGGAACCACCCATTTATTGCGATCAATTGTGCTGCCATACCTGATGAATTATTTGAATCAGAAGTTTTTGGTTATGAAGCTGGAGCATTCAGCGGAGCGAAAAAAGAAGGAAAGCCAGGCAAAATCGAAATGGCGCAGAATGGTACGATATTTCTGGATGAAATTTCTGAACTTCCCTATCAGGTTCAAGGTAAACTGTTGCGAGTTTTGCAGGAAAGAGAAATTGAACGGCTTGGCGGTACGGGAAGCAAAAATGTCGATATCCGAATTGTTGCAGCTACAAATCGGGACTTAAAAGCTCTTGTGCAGGAAGGGAAATTTCGTCAGGACTTATTCTACCGACTATATGTGTTTGAGTTGAAAATTCCTTCACTTTGGCAAAGAAAAGAAGATATTCTTCCGTTGGCGTATTATTTTATCAATGTATTCAATGTGAAATTAGGGCAAAACGTCAAACAGATTGAACCAAAACTGCAAGAGTGGCTTATGGAGAATGAATGGACAGGCAATGTTCGTGAATTAAAAGCGCATATTGAACGCGGAATGAATATTGTACAAGGTCCTACTCTGGCATTAGAATGTCTGTGTCTACCTCCTTTAATAAATTTAAAAAATGAAAATTCAGTGAGTACGGAACATACGATCTTGATGAGTTTAGAGGATGAAGTGGAAAAAGCCGAAAAGTCCGCCATTCTTCGCTCTCTGAAAGAATTTGATGGTGATCGTATTTTAGCATCTCAAAAATTAAAAATACACGTTTCAAGCCTTTACAGAAAAATGGCCAAGTACAAGATAAAGTAGTGATGAATTTCCAACAACCGAGAAGGACTATCTCTTGAACTAGAGATAGTCCTTTTTTAGCAATTATAATTCTTATATTTACGAAAATTTTCTTAATTGAGCGAAATATTATAGATAAAAACCCTATAACCGCCTCTATTGTTGTTGGCACGACACTTGCGATAGGTACAGGACGAAGGAGGATGAAACATGCTGAACTTTACTTTCTCGAAAGAACAAGAATATTTTCGAGATATGCTGAGAGAGTTTTCCTTAAATGAGTTGCTTCCCCATTATACCAAGTGGGACAGGGAAAATAAGCATCCCCGGCATCTGTGGAAAAAACTCGGTGAATTGGGGGTGAACGGCCTACGAATACCAGAAGAATATGGTGGAAGCAACGCTGATTGTGTAACGACAGGAATTGCCGCAGAAGAAATCGGTCGCGGGGATTTTAACTTAACGTATGCAGTGATGCTTAATGCTTTGGTTTCAGAAATCATTTGCAGTCATGCAACAGAGGAATTGAAGAACCTATGGCTTGGGCAAATTGCGAGCGGAGAGAAAATTGTCGGTATAGCTATCACTGAGCCTACGGCAGGAACCGATGCGGCAGGGATTCGTTCAACCGCTGTACACAAGGGCAAAAGCTATATTTTAAACGGTGAAAAATCAGGAATCAGTGTCGCAACGATCGCAGATGCCTTTATTATTTTTGCAAAAACGGATAGCCATTTAGGGAGCCGAGGAATCAGCGCTTTTATTGTTCCCGCTTCCCTTCCGGGGGTGGAATGCAGAGGTTATGACGACATGGGAAACATTCCGATTGGAAGAGGATCCATCTATTTAACGGACGTAGAGGTTCCAGAAGAGAATCTGATTGGATTGGAGAATAAAGGATTTTTCCAGGTGATGAATGGTTTTGATCTAAGCCGGCTGTTAATAGGACTGCAATGTGTCGGTGCAGCCCTTCAAAGCATCGAAGAAACCATCGAGCATGTCAAAACAAGGCAAGCTTTCGGGCAGCCGTTAGCTAAATTCCAAGGTGTGTCCTTCCCGATTGTTACTCACAATACGCAATTGGAATTGATCAAATGGCAAGCTTATCGTGGGCTGTGGCTCCGCGATCAAGGGAAACCGCATTCCAAAGAGGCATCTTCTGTAAAGTGGCTAAGTCCGAAATGGAGTCAGGAAGCCATCCATGAATGTATGCTCTTAAACGGTCATTATGCCTATACGAAGGAGATGCCGCTTGAACAACGGTTACGTGATGTCATCGGGTTAGAAATTGGAGATGGAACCGCTCAAGCAAACCAGATGGTAATCGCAAGAGAGTTAATCGGAAAAGAGTTTCGCCCCTATTAATAGATTGGAGGTTGGCAAGATGGAATTAACGGACGTCATTTATCAAAAAGTGAATGGAATAGCAAAAGTCATCATCAACCGCCACGAAGTTTACAATGCGTTTCGGGCGCAAACGGTCCAAGAGTTAATTTGGTGTTTTAGAGATTCCTGGGATGATAATCGGATTGGAGCGGTCATATTAACAGGAGCGGGAGAGAAGGCATTTTGTACGGGTGGCGACCAGAAACAAAAAGGAGATAGCGGATACGATGGCTCGGGAGGTTTAGGCGGTGGAATCGGGTTAGAAGTGGAAGCGCTTCACCATGTCATCCGTAATATTCCGAAGCCTGTGATAGCCGCCGTGAACGGTTATGCGATTGGAGGAGGTCATGTTCTTCATGTGATTTGTGATTTAACCATTGCCTCTGAGAATGCCATTTTCGGTCAAAGCGGTCCAAAGGTAGGCAGCTACGATGCAGGCTTTGGTTCTGCATATCTGGCCAGAATTGTTGGAGAAAAAAAGGCGAGAGAAATATGGTATCTGTGTGAGAAGTACTCTGCCCAGGAAGCAAAAGAAATGGGCTTGGTCAATAAAATTGTTCCTCAAGGGGAACTGATGGCAGCCGCAGAAGAGTGGGCGTCAACGATTATCGAAAAGAGTCCAACAGCCCTTAAGATGTTGAAATATTCGTTCAATGCAGATTCAGCTACTATTGCGGGGATTTCGCAGTTAGCCATGGCAAGTTTAGCGATGTTTTACAAAACAGATGAATCTGCGGAAGGAAGAAACGCTTTTATTGAAAAAAGGGCGGTAGACTTCAAGAGGTTCAGGCAATAAAAATGGGTGGACCATCAGTATAAGGGGGGAAGAAATGATGAATCTGGAAACGATTCTGACGGAGGAATATATCAAGGAGTATCAATCAGTGTGGCCAAACAAAACGATCCTGGATTATTTAAAGGAAGCCATCGCAAAAGCCCCCGATAAAGTTGCGCTGATTGATAAAAAGAGCAGGTATACCTACAGAGAGCTTGGAAAGCTGGTAGACCGCGTTGCACTTGGACTTCTTGAAATCGGTTTGAGAAAGGGAGATGTTATCTCTTTTCAACTTCCGAATTGGAACGAATTCGTGATCTTGCATTTTGCGGTAACACGAATTGGAGCCATCAGTAACCCGTTAGTGCCGATTTATCGGGACAAAGAGATTGGATTTATGGTCAAGATGACTGAATCCAAAATGATTGTGGTCCCTGAAGAGTTCCGCGGATTTCATTATCCAGAAATGATCGAGAGACTTTTGCCGCAGTGGCCATCGATGAAGCATGTTTATGTCCTTGGCAACCATGTGCCTGCCGGAATGAAATCTTTTTCTGAGCTTATAGAAGAGCCATGGGAAGAACGAAAAGACCCGGCAGAACTCGATCAATTCGCTTTTGACCCTAATGAAGTGACTGAAATCATTTTTACTTCTGGAACCACAGGGGAGCCAAAAGGAGTCATGCATACTCATAATACCGTGACCATGGCTTCAATGAATTGGATCGATCATTTGAAGTTAACACCCCATGATGTTATTTTCATGGCTTCCACATTTGCCCATCAGACTGGTTTTCTTTACGGTGTCCGCCTGCCAATTATGTACGCTGGAAGTGCAGTTTATCAGGATATTTGGAACCCGAAGGAATTTGTTGAATGGATTGAAAAAGAAAAAATCACTTTAACCGTAGGTGCCACACCTTTTTTACAGGATACGCTGCAAGTGGAAGGAATCGAGGAGTTTGATTTAAGCTCATTGCGTTACTTTATTGCTGTGGGAGCACCCATTCCGCGAACTCTTGTGAAACAAGCAACGCAAAAGCTGCCCTGCGGAATCCTAACGGGCTGGGGCCAAACAGAAAATGGAATGGTTACAGCAACCCTGGCCAATGATCTTGAAGAAAAGGTGACCAACACTGATGGAGCGCCCTTACCAGGGATGAAAATCAAGGTAGTGGACCCAGCAGGAAACACGAATCCTCCGAATGTAGAAGGAAGCTTGCTCTGCAAAGGTCCAACATTGTTTGTGGGGTATTTAAAGCGTTTAGAGCATACCAAATTGGAGTTTGACGATGGCTGGTTTATTACAGGGGACAGAGCGATGATGGATGAAGATGGATACATTCGGATTACAGGACGCAACAAAGATATCATCATTCGCGGTGGCGAGAACATTCCGGTGGCCTATGTCGAGAATGTTTTATATGAACATCCGGATATTTTTAATGTCCAAATCATCGCTATGCCGGACCCTCGCCTACAGGAAAAAGCCTGTGCATGTATTAGCATGAAGCCGGGTAAGGTTCCGTTAACAATGGATGCGATGACCGAGTATATGGAATCAAAAGGCGTTGCGAAGCAATATTGGCCAGAACATATTGAAATCATTGACGATTTCCCCAAAACACCAAGTGGAAAAATTCAAAAATATCGTCTGCGCGAAATGATCATCGAAAAAATTTCCAACAACGAAAAGACAACCTGACAAGTTGAAAAGAAATGGAGTGGATGCAGAATGGAACAACGTATTGCGTTTATCACAGGGGCAGGCAGCGGCATCGGCCGAGAGATTGCCATAACACTCGCTTCCCGATCTATGAAAGTGATTGTTGCAGATATTAATAGAGACAATGCCGAAGAAACCGTTTCCCTCATAAAAGAAGCGGGTAAGGAAGCTGTTGCTGTATTGTGTGATGTTACGGATTTAGCGAGTGTAAAAAAAGCTGTGACCGATTCATTAAATCTTTTTGGAAAAATAGATGTATTGATTAACAATGCGGGCTGGGACAAGGTGGAACCTTTTTTAAAGAGTGAGCCAGATACATGGAAAAAAATCGTCGATATCAACTTGCTTGGTCAAGTTTATACATGCAGAGAGATTTTGCCTATTATGATCGAGAAAGGTTATGGAAAGATCGTCAATATCGCTTCAGACGCGGGGAGGGTTGGATCAAGCGGTGAAGCAGTCTACTCGGCAGCTAAAGGAGGGGTCATTGCTTTTACCAAAACCATAGCGAGAGAAATGGCCCGCTATAAAATTAACGTCAATTGTGTGGCTCCAGGTCCAAGTGACACCCCACTTTTCCGAGAAATTGGTTCCTATAATGAAGGGCTTGCAAGTGCTTTAGAAAAAGCCATTCCGTTTAGACGATTGGCACAGCCAAAAGATGTTGCCGGAGCAGTCGCCTACTTCGTATCAGATGAAGCGCAATACGTAACGGGTCAAACCCTTTCCGTCAGCGGCGGTTTGACAATGGTTTAGGAGGACTTTTGTTCACGCTGTTCCAATGATCCGGATAGGAGGGAGAGCATGAGAACGGTATATATCGTGGAAGCTGTTCGTACGGCTATTGGCAGAATGGGAGAGAGCCTGAGAACCGTTCCAGTTGATTTTCTGGCGGCAAAAGTAATCGAAGACATTGTCAATCGTACGCAAATCGACAAAACTGCTATTGATGAAGTCATAATGGGTCATACAAAACAAAGCGCTGATGCACCTAATTTGGCACGGTTGGCATTATTGCGGGCAGGTCTGCCAGTTGAAGTTCCTGGATATACGATCCAAAGGCAATGCGGTTCAGGCTTACAATCCATTAACAATGCGACCCAGCAAATCATGAGTGGATATGCAGACGTGGTGATAGCCGGTGGCGCTGAGTCCATGAGCACAGCTCCTTTTTACATGAGAGATGCTCGGTACGGAACTGGAACTGGTAATACCTTGCTTTTAGACCCGAACACCGAAAGCCAATCTAGATCCCAACCTATTGAAGAATACGGTACATTAACCATGGGCTATACGGCTGAAATATTAGCCGAACAATATGGTATTTCGCGACAGGAACAGGATGAATTTGCGTTACGAAGTCAGGAATTGGCACTACAGTCAATAAGAGAGGATCGTTTCAAACACCAGATTGTTCCATATGAAGTACAAACCAGAGAAGGAACAAGGCTATTTGCTGTAGATGAACATCCAAGAATGACAACGATCGAGAAGCTTGGTGCGCTTCGCCCAGTTTTTAAAGAGAAGGGCACGGTCACGGCTGGCAATAGCAGTGGGCGCAATGACGGAGCCTCTGTTGTCTTATTGATGTCTGAGGATGCTTTACACAAATACGGATTAGAGCCCAAAGCCAAAATAATCTCTCAAGCCGTTTCGGGCGTTTCACCGGAAATTATGGGGATTGGGCCTGTATCATCAACCCAAAAAGCATTAGCAAGAGCTGACTTAACGCTTGGTCAAATTGGCTTAATTGAATTAAATGAAGCATTCGCAGCACAGGCCCTGTCTGTTCTTAAAAGGCTAGATGTTGATTTGGCAAAAGTCAATGTCAATGGAGGGGCTATTGCACTTGGACATCCGCTTGGAGCAACTGGGACGATTCTCACAACCAAACTGATCCACGAAATGGAGCGAAGTGGCGAACGCTACGGATTGGTAACGCTTTGTATCGGAGGAGGGCAAGGAATCACAACAGTCTACGAAAATTGCAACGCATAAGAAAGGGAGAGAACATGACATGGTCAACCACATTGCTGTCATAGGCGGCGGCATCATGGGCAGAGAAATCGCTTATACCGCGGCGTTGTCCGGTTTTCAGGTGACACTCCAAGATATTTCTGATGTAGCCCTAGCGAAGGCTAGTCAATCCATCGAAACGCTAGCGGATAAACAGCTTCAGAACCACTATATTAATGAAATACAACGGGATTTGGTGAGAAATAACCTTTCATATACGGATACTCTTCAGGAAGCGGTTACGCATGCCGACTTGGTCATCGAAGCGGTGTTGGAAATCATCGAACTAAAAGTCGAAATATTTAAACAACTGGATATGTATGCTCCCTCTCATGCTATTTTGGCAACGAATACCTCGACGATGAGCCCTACTGAAATAGGAGCTTCAACCAAGAGACCTGGTCAAGTACTTGCCATGCATTTCTTTAATCCAGTGCATCGGATGAAGTTGGTTGAGATCATTCGTGGGCTGGATACATCCAATGAGACGGTTGAAGTGGTTAAGAAAGTATCAGAAAAAATGGGGAAAGAAACCGTTGAAGTGAATGAGTTTCCTGGCTTTGTTACAAGTCGCATGAATTGCTTGATTGGAAATGAAGCGATGAACATGCTGATGGAAGGGGTCGCTTCCGCTGAAGATATTGATAAAGCGTTGAAGCTCGGACTTAATCATCCCATGGGTCCTCTTGAGCTTGCTGATTTAATCGGGTTAGATACCCGTTTACGTAACATGGAGTATTTATATCATAGTTTAGGAGAGAAATATCGTCCTTCTCCTATTTTGGTGAAATATGTAAAAGCAGGTCGGCTTGGCAGAAAATCGGGTCGGGGTATTTACACCTATGATGATTGAGAGAGGAGAGGAAAGCATATGGATTTTGGTTTGTCTGATGAGATTCTGTCTTTAAAACACGGTATTCGCGAATTCATCGATCATGAAGTTGAACCGTACGCAATGGAGATTGAGGAAAAGGATGAAATTCCCAAGAAAATCATGGAAATGTCCAAAGAAATGGGGTTGTTTGGGCTTAGCATACCGGAAGAATACGGCGGCTTGGGGATTGGAATGGTAGGGAAGTGTGCAGCCTCTGAAGAACTGGGTCGTACCCATAATGGATATACAACCGTGATTTGTGGTCATATCGGAATCGGTTCCGTCGGTATTGTGGAGATGGGGAACGAAGAACAAAAACGCAAATATCTACCTGATATGGCTTCGGGGAATCGATTGGGAGCTTTCGCGTTAACAGAACCCAGTGCTGGATCCAATGCGTCTAATCTGAAAACCACTGCAGTAAAGAAAGGCGATAAATATATCCTGAACGGAAGCAAGCATTACATTACCAACGCCTTTATCGCGGATGTTTTTACGGTTATGGCCGTAACCGATCCAACCAAAGGCGCTAAGGGAATCACATCATTTATTGTGGAGAAGAATTCCCCAGGTTTTAAAGTAGGCAAAAAGGAAAAAAAGATGGGTCTTCACGGATCACATTCTGCGGAGCTTTTCTTTGAAGATTGTGAAGTTCCTGTTGAAAATGTATTAGGAGCAGAAGGGCAAGGCTACGTTAACGCTTTAAAAATTCTGGCTAACGGACGTGCTGGAATGGCGGCGCGAAATCTAGGTTCTTGTGACAAATTGTTAGAAATGTCGCTCGATTATGCGCATATGCGTGTTCAATTTGGCAAACCCATTTTTGAACAACAAATTATCCAGCATTATCTGGCTGAGATGGCAATGGAAACAGAGGCTCTTCGTTCGATGGTATACCGAGTGGCGTGGATGGTTGACCAAAACAAGAAGGTAATAAAAGAAGCCGCGATGGTAAAGCTGCTGGGGTCAGAAACGTACAACCGAATAGCTGACAAAGCAGTACAGATTCATGGAGGTCTCGGCTACATATCTGAATATCCAATCGAACGCTTTTACCGTGATGCACGTATCACGAGAATTTACGAGGGTACCTCAGAAATACAAAAAAATATTATTGCTTCCCAGCTTCATGAAAAATACAAATCATCATGATCAAGCTTGCTAGATAGCCGTATGGAGTAGAAAGGAGCGAATATGATACACAACAATATATTGGTTGAAAAAGAAGGTGCCATGGGGATTATTAAAATCAATCGTCCCAATGTTAGAAATGCGCTGGATAGAGACACAGTCGCAGAAATGAGACAACGTTTTCATGAACTGGAAAATGATGAAACCGTACGAGTAATTGTCTTTACAGGAGCAGGGAATAAGTCGTTTGCAGCGGGTGCAGATATTAATCAGGTAGCAAATTACCAACCGTTTGATGCTCTGTCTTCCGTTATGGCAAGCTTTTACCAGGAAATCGAAAATTGCCACAAGGTAACCATTGCCGCTGTAAACGGATATGCTCTTGGCGGGGGCTGTGAACTCGCCATGGCGTGTGATATTCGAATCGCGTCAGAGAATGCCAAATTTGGACTACCTGAACTGAATCTGGCGGTTATTCCGGGTGCAGGCGGAACCCAACGACTCACGAGATTGATTGGCAAAAGCCGAGCGTTAAATTTGATATTAACAGGCGATTTTTTATCTGCCAACGAAGCGAAAGAAATTGGTCTCGTTTCCTCCGTTGTCCCTCTTGAGGAATTGTGGAGCGCGGTTAAAGAAAAAGTAAACAAAATCTTATCCAAAGGACCGCTGGCGGTTCGGTTAGCCAAGCTTGCAATAAGTTGCGGCGGGGAAACTGATATAAATACAGGGTTAATGATAGAAAGATTGGCACAGGCGGTCCTTTATTGCTCATCTGATAAACAGGAAGGAACGTCAGCATTTCTCGAAAAACGTCCTGCTTCTTTTATCGGAAAATAGGAAAATGAGAGGGAAACGGAATGGATCTGAACATAGAAGGAAAAACCGTCCTTATTACAGGAGCGGCTAAAGGAATCGGCAGGGGAATCGCGCTTGCGGCAGCCAGCCAAGGTGCGCATATTGCTCTTCATTATCAAAACTCTGAGTTAGAAGCACGTGAAACGGCCAAGTTAATTGAAAAATCTGGCGGAACAGCAGTATTGATAAAAGGTGATCTCACTTCTATAGAAGATGTTGAAAACATGAAAATCGATATTAAGCAAAAACTAGGAAGCGTTAATGGTATTGTCAATAATGCAGGCTGGGTACAAAATAAATCGTTTTTTGACTATAAACCGGAGGAGTGGAAACGGGAGGTTGACGTTTGTTTTTATGGTGTCCTTCATCTAGCCTATACTTTTTTACCGGAAATGATGGAGAAAACGCAAGGGAAGTTTATCAACATTGTCGGTGACTCAGCGCGAACGGGGGATCGAAATTTAATTATTTCGGGTGCCGCCAGAAACGGTGCCATCAGCTTTCTCAAATCGTTGGCGAAGGAAGTTGGCAGGAAAAACATTCAATGCAACACCGTTTCTTTGGGGCTCATCGACAAGGGACTAAACTATGATACAGCAACAATCGAAAAGATCATTCAGCAATACCCGCTTAAACGGCTGGGGAAAGTGGACGATGTGGTTGGGATCATTCTCTTTTTGTTATCATCGTGGTCAGATTGGATGACAGGACAAGTCATTTCCGTCAATGGTGGGCACAGCATGCTTGGGTGACAGAAATTCAAGCAGATCAGGACGGCATCTTTTATAAGGGGCGTAAATCGTCCCTTTTTTTATGTTTATCCGATTGATAAATTTTTTACGTTATCGCATATTGGGGTCCGTGAAGGATCTGTTGAAAAGATTTCCCATTATTGAACGCAACTTTTTTGGTTTCCAATTGTATTACAACCAAATTTTTGCTAGTTGAGAAACTCCTTTTATTATCTTTTCTTCACATAAATTACCCAATCCAAGTTGAATATGTGGATATTGTGGTATATATTTTGAGAAATATTTTGAGCAAGGATAAACTACAATTCCGTGTTCATATGCCCTTTCAATTAGCTTTTTTTCACTCATTTTGGTTTTAACTTCAATAATAACGAAAATTCCGGAGCTACCACCTTTTATTTCAACATAATTCTTAAAGTGTTTTAGTAATTCCCTATTCAATAGATTCATTTTACGTTTATACAAAGCTTTCATCTTCCTTAAGTGCGAGTACCAATATCCTTCATTCATAAAGGTCGCCAGTGTTCTCTGATGAATAGATGAGGATGTTTGCTCAAGCAAAGGGAGAATCTTTTTATATTCACTTACTAGCCTCCTGGGTAAAACCATATAACTGACACGGATAGAAGGTAGCAGTGCTTTTGAAAAGGTTCCCAAATAAACCACCCGATCATTAGAATCTAAACTTTGAAGAGACGGTACAGGTTGATGGATGTATCGAAATTCACTATCGTAATCATCCTCGATAATATATCCTTCCACCCTTTTTGCCCATTGGATTAACTTTAATCTTTCATTGACGGGGATAGTTACTCCATATGGAAAGTGGTGAGTAGGAGTGACATATAAAAGTCTAGAAGGAGACTTTAAAAGGCGATCGACTAGGATGCCATGTTCTTTTACCGGGATCGGATCAATGATAAATGACTGAAGAGCAAATAGTTCCCTTGCCACATTATATCCAGGGTCTTCTACTGCCAGATAATGATAGTCTTGCTTTAGCAACAGCGACAAAAGTAATAACAAGTGTTGTGTGCTACTGCCAATAATAATCTGTTCAGCAGAAGTATTAACCCCTCTCGATTGAAACAAGTAATCTGCTAGTACCTTTCTTAATTGAATATCGCCTTGTTTTTCTCCGTATGAAAACATGCTAGAGTCTTTAACGATTTTGTTTGTAAGCATTCTCCATTTTTTCAAAGGGAAGTTCTCTTGATCCACTGTCCCAATCTTAAAGTCAATAGTTTTTATATCAGTTTGATTTTTTTCATGATGCTGTTCTCTAATGGGTTCATAATTAAGCGTCTCATCCAATGTAGTTGCTTCTACAAAAAATCCCTTTTTGTTCTCACTTCGAATATATCCTTCCGATTGCAATTGTTCATAGGCTACCTGAGTTGTGTTTCTGCTGACCTCTAATTGAAGTGCAAGTTGTCTAATTGATGGCAATTTTGTATTCTTTTCTAATTTACCAGATAGAATCTGAGTACGTATGTATTGATAAACTTGTTGATACATTGGAGCATTACTTTTTCGATTGATATTAAATATTAGTTCATTCATCATCGAAATACCTCTTCTGTCATTTGTGTTTATTGTAAACTGTACCTTTTAGAAATGACAGAATAAATGAATAATGAATACAGAAAAAATTTTGATCTGGGAGATACCTTATGACAATATTTATGTACATATTTTGTTTGATAGTATGGGGACTCAACTTTATAGCAGTAAAAATTCAAGGAACTCCTGTCAGCTTGGAATTATCCTTAACGTATCGTTTAGTTATGACAGCCTTTTTATTTTTGATTCTTGTTTGGTTCCTTCAACCAAGAGGGAAGCCAACAAGAAAAGATATCCCATTTGTAATAGTTTTTGGTGTATGTAACTTTGCATTAAGCTACTTATGCCTTTATTACGCCACAATTTTGAGTTCTGCAGCAATCGTAACATTGGTTTTTTCATTAAAGGTGATTTTGACCCCGATTACTCTCCGGATTTTTTTAAAAGAAAAATTACATTCACGCGTTTTGTTTGGGGGGATTTTGGGTGTATTAGGCGTATGTATTCTCATCTATCCGAATTTGAACAACTTTCAAGGGTCCAATGACATCAAAGGAATTATGGTTGCGATCTTAGGTACGATTCTTACAGCAGTAGGTGATGCCAGCTCAGCACGAAATGCAAGTCGCAAGGTGAATCCTATCTACGCGAATGCCATTGGATTTACGGTGGGCAGTCTATTGATGGGAGTACTTGTATTATTTCAAGGACAAGAATTTATATTTCCAACATCGTTTTCATACTTATCTGGGTTACTATATTTAACTCTGGTTGCTTCATTTGCAGCATGGTTATTCTATTTGAAGCTTGTAGAAAAAATTGGAGGAGCTCAAAGTGGCTATATGGTTGCACTTTTCCCGGTAATTGGAGGAATAGCCTCAGTTTTAATCGGTGAGTCAGATCCATCATGGTATTTGTTTGCTGGTTGCTTTTCTAGCTGTATTGGCGCAGCCATCGCATTAGGGTTTGGAACTCGGAAGCAAAATGCGAAAATCCTTCTAAAAAGAGCTAATTAAGAAGGAATAAGTCTTGTGAACTTGAAAATAGAGCTCATTTATTTGGTTTTCAGGTTGTTGACCAAGAATGCTTGAACACTATAACAAATGGAATATAGACTATAGGGGTCACCATACATTACTATCAACCTAAGAGGAATTTATATCCATAATGCAGGATATGGATCAATGGGAATTCTTGAAGCAGCTACTGATGAGCAGATTAGAAGACAATTTGAAGTGGATGTATTTGGTTTGATCAACATGACGAAGGCAGGATGACGTAGGAGATGAACAGTATAATTAGGGATGACGAATTATTTGTATTTCATGGAGGATAAATTGTAATGATGAAAATTAATTTTAAAATAGAAAATATTCCAGCGATTTTGTGGGGTGACAAATCAGATAAGTTATTTGTGGTGGTGCATGGTAACATGTCAAACAAGGCAGATGAATCAATTATTGTATTTGCAGAAGAAGCAACAGCAGTAGGTTATCAGGTGCTTAGTTTTGATTTACCTCAACATGGTGATCGTAAGGATGATACTTATCTTTGCAAAGTTCAAAACTGTGTCCAAGACCTTCATACAATTATGACCTATGCAAAATCGTTATCAAATAATATAAGCATTTTTGCTTGTAGCATGGGAGCGTATTTTAGTCTATTAGAATTTAGCCATGAGCCGTTGAAGCAGTGCTTGTTTCTCTCTCCTGTGGTAAATATGGAACGTATCATAAATAATATGATGACATGGTTTAACGTAAGTGAGAGTAGACTAAAAATAGAGAAAGAAATTTCTACACCTATTGGACAAACTCTCTATTGGGATTACTACTGTTATGTGAAAGAAAATCCTATTGTTGCTTGGAATAATCCAACTTCAATTCTCTATGGTTCAGAAGATAACTTATGTGAGTTTGACGTTGTATCTGAATTTAATAAACGTTTTAACTGTAATTTGCAAGTAATGGAGAATGGAGAACACTATTTCCATACTGAGGAACAGTTGCAGTATTTCAGACAATGGCTGAAAAAACATATATACGTTAAATGATAATAATTACTTTTCCCCGGATTGTTTGGAATGGTAATGGAAATCAAGGAATATCAAGATATCCACCTCTTTTTTCAAAAGAGGCTCAATTAGGGATTGGAAACTGCTCAAAGAAAACTATCCCAATAAAGGAACTATGGGATCTAAACAACCATTTTGATGGCAACTTCAAGTATAAATAATAGCACTTATGCAGTAGCCTGTTAAAGAATACTTGAATATGTCGCCGTCGTTGTAAACATGATCCATAGGAGTAATATTCATAAACCTCCTAATAATTAGGTTAGAGATGCCTACTATATTTTTGAGTTCCTATTAAAAATAAATGGGATGGTGTCAATTATCCATCCCATTTATTTTTCTAAAACTCGCACAATACAATTATTTTATATGGAGTGGTTTGGGCGGGAATACTTCTTGTTGTTGGACCATAGACAACAATTAAATTTCTATTTGCTGGGTTGTCAGTAAACGCTTGATTGTTGGGCAGTAAAATCTGAGTGTAATTACTAATATTAAGCTTTAATTGCCCATCACTACTTATCAATTGATTGTCGAAATAATCTACCTTCACATTTTGATAGGGTGTATCTTTAGCCATAACAATTGCTCGAAATTGTGGTGGGAAAATAAAGGGTGCAGCTGCATTTCCATCATAAAACCCGGTGACCCTATCTCCTAATTTTACCGTCACATGATCTACAAAGTAAGTGTTGGGAGCCACTACAAAATTTACTTGATTCCCATATTCGTTTTGTACGGACATTAATTTGTAGCATCCTGATTTGTCATTTACCGTTATATTGAAATCACTAATCATAGTTACCGTGCCGTTGAAAGGTAAAAAATTAGGCATTTCTAATCCTCCGTGGGTCTCAATAATAATACCTAAAAAACCTGTTTAAATTAGTTTTATGATTAAAGTCTAGAGAGTGTTACAAAAACTGAGCGTAGGCTAAACCCGTTCAAGTACTTGCTTTACTTGTTCGAGCAACTCCCACATCTTCCTGATCTGAAATATCCAGAAGTGCTGGACAGCATGCTTCCATGGTCATCGTCTCAACCACTGACTTGCCGCATGTTCAAATCATAAATACAGCATTAAAGAAGCTCTCAACTTTTTTCAAGGTGGGGGCTGTTTGACGCTAACTGCAGGAAAGTCTTTTGAGGTGACGGGAAAAGTTGGACACTGATAACAAAAAATGTGAAAAAATAAATCTAAATTAACTGAGCTTTAATATAACCCTTTCACGGTCTCAACACATTAGAATAGGGAACATTTATGTTGTAGAGGGAAGGTTATGGAAACCATAACAATCAACGGTGTTCAGGTTACCAACGATAATACGCTACTGCCTAATCCGAATGAGGTTAAGAATCATTCGGTTTCCATAATATCGTTTAGTAAATAAGAGGTGATTCAAATGACTCTAATCCCTTTAAAGATTCCAATGGGCTTTGCTGTCTGTTATAACAAATTTTCAGATGTAGAGCCGATTCTAAGTAAAAACGGTGATGATTTTATCGAGAACGGGAAATATTTCACTGAGGATATTTTGCAAATCGTAAAAATGGAGATTGAAGATGGGCAATGGGGGATTCCACGAAAAAATAAAGTAATCCTTGATGTGGGATGTTATCCGGATTCAAGCATACTGGGTCAATACAAGTTGGTCCTCGTCAATGAACATTGGGAAGTATTGAGAGAGATGTGTTCAAAGAATCGGTTTGAGATAAGGGACACATTAGAAGAGTGGATGAATAATCTCATATGAATGCTGAAGGACGTTATGATTGAAGGAATGTGGGAGACGAGGAATGTAGATGAGTTTGATCCTTTTTCTAATACGAAGGTAACGTTACTTTCGAATGGAACTAAAAATGAATTGGCCGGGCGCTATGACGATTGCGAAACGGTTAGTTCAACTGGGTGATCCGGTAAGTAAGCACCTGAAGGAATACGTATTGGGTAAGGATGAACATTGGGTCTATTGGCTTTTATATTTCATAGTGGATGAGTAGCAACTGAACTCGTAATCAAACTAAAAGATGAGTTACAAGAATTATCTAGACGAGTATTTGCTGATGATGATGTAAGACTTGAAGCAATGAAAATCTTAGAGAAACATCAATTGATTTAGTCTCCTATACGTTTTATCACGCAATCGTTTTACAATTCATATACCACGTACCTCCATTCAACGAATGAAGGCATTGTCCTGATTAACTTTCCAAAACAAAGCATAAGCTATATAGTTTTTAGTTCCGATAAGCGCCACTATCGGAACTCTTCTATACTCAAAAATCGCTAGAAAAAAATAACCTCAGAAGAACGGTGTTGATTTAATGCTAAGTTTTATTGAAAAAAGAGCCATTATACTTTCGTTTCCAGAATTAATTGAGATACAAGATAGTGAAGGTCGTGTAAACTACGAATACATTGAATCAAAGAAAAGGAGAAAAGTAATAGCTAGGGAATTTCATCCATCTGGGAATGGATATGTATACTCAGATACTACTCATTTATACGATGTAGATGAGAGAGGATGGGTGCAAATTAAAGACTTTACTGAAAAAGAACTCAGACTCATTATTATGAGAGCAATCGTTTCTCTGTCAGAAGAGGCAGAAAACTTTTCGAATAGCCTAATTTTTCGTCCGATAAAGTATGCTGAAGAATGGCGTTCATTTTTAACAGATCCTGATAAACAATGGAAATCTGGCTATTCTGCAAAAGAATTGGCCTATTCATGGCAAAATAGTATAAATTATTTACCATCGGAAATTCAGGAGTGTATGAACTCTTCATGTTTAGAACCATTTCAGGATTTACAAGTATTACAAGCTATACCTGAATACAAGGTACCACTTCCTGGTGGTAGTAGACCATCTCAAAATGATTTATTTGTTTTGGCAAAGGGTAGACAAGGATTGGTCAGTATTATGGTCGAAGGGAAAGTGTCCGAGCCATTTGGGCCATCACTTGCTGAATGGGATATAAATGGTAGCAAAGGAAAGAATGAGAGATTTCAATATATTAAGGAGACGCTCAATATCACAAAAGAAATAGACTCTTCTTTACGCTACCAATTGTTTCATCGAGCAGCTTCTGCAGTAATTGAGGCCAAAAAATATGGAGCTAAAAATGCCTTAATGCTGGTTCATTCTTTTAGTGATAATAATGACTGGTTTGATGACTACGAGGCCTTTATTTACTTGTTTAATCTATCTGGCAAAATCAATCAGATTATTGGCTACCATCAGATAAATGACGTCAATTTATATTTTGGTTGGATAAAAGGTGAAAGTAGGAAGTAGTTTCACAACATAGGCTGGTAATTATCTCATACTAGCAAGGAAAGTCTTCCATTAGAGCATCTTTTAAACTTAGAGGTGGCAACATGTTAAAACGTTTATTTGTTTCAGGATACAAAGCTCACGAGCTTGGCATATTTAATGAAAAAAATCCTGGGTTAGCAATTATTAAGAAAGCACTGAAGCGTGAACTCGAAAGATTCCTTGAGGAAGAATTGGAATGGGTTATCATATCAGGTCAACTCGGGGTAGAAATGTGGGCAGCCGAAACTGTTCTGGAATTAAAAAAGGAGTATCCACATCTAAAACTTGCGGTAATTACTCCCTTTTTGAATCAAGAGGAAAAATGGAAAGAAGAGACTCAGGATTACTACCGAAATATTGTGATGCAAGCCGACTATATCAATAGTGTCTATCAAGCACCTTACCAGGGAGTTTGGCAGCTTGGAGAGAAAGACAAATTCTTGCTCTCCAATTCAGACGGTATCTTATTAGTTTACGATGAAGAAAACGAAGGCTCCCCGAAATTTTTAAGTAAGCTCGCCGCAAAGAAAGCGGATATGGGCGAGTATCAGTTATTTCGAATTAACGCATATGACTTACAGACCATTGCAGAAGAACAGCAACAAGAATTATACAATGACTATTTCTAAACAAAGAAACCAGCTATGATAAGCTAGTTGCTATGACCCCTCATGGGAAGGAAAATGGATAAGCGTGTAGGCGAAAAGAAATAACTGAACCAACGAGAAATACGCACATTAAACTATTTTTCAATGAAATTGTTCGTGTTTACTAGCTCAACTTCCCTCTGAGTGAGAAAAATCACGGGGGTTTTACTTTTGGGATTGATAAGCATCTTGCGTAAATCCGAATGATCGAGTGTTTGATCAGATCGGCTTTTTTGCCCGTGAAGTGCTTAATATGCGGGCCATTCAGATGAAAATAAGTCGGCCACCGGGAAAAAAACTGGCGGCTGTTGAATTAAGACGTCAGCAAGCGGCGGGGTTTTTCTTATGGATCCACTAAAAGGGGGCTTGACCAAAGAGAAGGGAGGTTTTTTCTGTCACCATGTAGGTCCCTTTATATTGTGCTCCTTCAGTTTTCTATACAAGGTGCGAATGCCTATACCGAGTTCTTTTGAGGCCTCCGCTTTGCCTTTTCCATCGTATCCGTGCTTGTTCAAAGCAGCTCGAATCGTTTCTGCTTGCACATCCGTCAATGATACTATCATCGCTTGATCATGATAAACTTTGTGCTTCAAAAAGCGATCTGGAAGGCTGTGCACAGAAATCTCATCTTTTGTCTCCATATGTAATGCGTATTCCACTACATTTTCAAGTTCACGTATGTTTCCCGGCCATGAGTACGCTTGCAGAGCGGCGATCGCTTCCAAGGAAAAACCAAAGATTTCTCTGCCAGCTTTCACTCTCCCTTTTTGTAAAAGAGCAAGGGCCAGTTCTTCGATATCACTTTTTCGCTCTCGCAAAGGGGGAACGGTTAACGGAATGACATGCAAACGATAGTAGAGATCCGCTCTAAATTTTTTCTGCGCAACCATCTCTTCAAGATCATGGTTGGTTGCTGCGATAATCCGCACATTGATAGGGTTTGATCTTGTTGCGCCTACTCTCTCAATGGTTGATTCCTGCAAGACTTGCAGCAGCTTTGGTTGCATCTGGAGAGGCATATCCCCAATCTCATCGAGAAAGAGAGTCCCACCTTCGGCACATTCAAATTTGCCAGGTTTACCCCCTTTTTTAGCACCAGTAAATGCCCCTTCATCATATCCAAACAGTTCACTCTCAAATAAGTTTTCAGGTATACTGGCACAATTTACAGAGACAAAAGGAAAAGTCGCCCGATTGCTTGTTTCGTGAATGGCTTTGGCTAGATGTCCTTTTCCAGTTCCGGTTTCTCCTGTAATCAGTACAGTTGAAGTGCTGTTTTTGATTCTATCGATTTTGTGTTTGATCTCGACGATTGCCTGACTCGTTCCTTTCATCGAATCATAGGAGGGGATCCGATCAGGGATGGTAACAGGTCTTGTTGTAAGATGGGAGGCATGCCTAGTATCTTCTAGCATTTGGTAAGAGTAATGACTCGAGGGGATTTGTCTCTTCTGTTTGACAATTGCGACAATGATTTCGGTCACTTCTTGAAGAATCAATTGATATTTATCCAATCGTTTCGAGAGTCGATTTTGCCCTTCTTTTGTAAAAGAGGTGAGCGCCACGACACCAATGGCGTGATTTTCCAGGTTGATACAGTTCAGTATCTCCATTTTCGCTGGGCAGTGAGTATTAAACCGGCAGCCCGAACAGGTATCCATATAGCCTGGTTTGTCTACGAGATATTGCCCATTTGTGAGCACTTCTTCAATGGAAGGGACGTGCACGCTTTGACCTTTATACTTTAAGTATCGATCAGTGCTTACCACCAGTTTTCCTTGTTGGTCAATCACTGCTGCGTCAACATCAAAAATATGAGAGACACTGGTGATAATCTTTTCAATGGATGGTTTGAATACCTCAAGTGAATGCATGTACAACCCTCTTTCTAAAGAAGTGTATGCAACAGCTTTCAGGTAATGAATAGACTAAATATTCTTTCTTTTTCAATTGTAAATGAATTTGACAGGTATGACAATTTGCTTGTCACGTCTTTTGACAATAAAAGTGACAATTATGACAAATCCAGAACTGTTTTACTCACCTCGACAATTGTGTGAATGAGAAAATACGCATTGTACGCCTAAATAAGAATGTTGGCACAATTGTTGCTTTTAAGTGAAGGCAAGAAGGATGAAGGAGGATATCATCACCATGCAAAGAGACAAAGATGTGTTTCAGTTACAAGGAAAAGTAGCAATTGTCACGGGCGCGGCCTCTGGGATTGGTCTCGCGACAGCGGAACGATTGGCGGAATTCGGGGTACAAATCATGCTCCTCGATATCAATGAAACACTCGGCGAGAAAGCAGCAGCCAAAATCGAAGCGGCAGGAGGTAAGGCAAATTTCTTCAGGTGCAATGTAAGCTCTCATAGCGATTGTGAGCGTGCAGTAGCTCAGACTGCCGAAACATTCGGCCACATTGACATTTTGTTTAACAATGCGGGGGTCATTCGTCGCCAAACGGTTGTGGAGTTGGAGGAACAGGATTGGGATTTGGTAATAGACGTCTCCCTGAAAGGAGCTTATCTCCTCTCCAAATACGTCATTCCTGTCATGGCGAGGGGAGGAGGGGGAAGTATAATCAACACAGGATCCGGCTGGGGGTTGAAAGGCGGAGACAAGGCAGCAGCCTACTGTGCGGCAAAAGCAGGTGTTGTCAATCTGACGCGTGCCATGGCAATTGACCATGGAAAGGAAAATATACGTGTCAACTGTGTCTCCCCGGGTGATACCGACACTCCGTTGCTTCGGGATGAAGCTCGTCAATTACAGCAAGAGGAAAGTTCCTTTTTACGAGCATCAGCAGCGGGACGTCCACTGGAGAGATTGGGAACTCCCCGCGATATTGCCAATGCGGTTCTGTTCCTGGCAAGCGATCTGTCGGCATGGGTTACGGGATCGGTACTGGTAGTGGATGGCGGAGGTTTAGCGTGAGTAGGATGAGATGCGCCACACCCTTATATGGAAATGGAGGAAGCTAGAAATATGAAAAAGAATCGTCAAGTTGCACATCCCTATATTCCCAACTCAGCACCACAAGTCCAGGAGGAAATGCTGCGAGAAATTGGCGTAGGAAGTATGGAAGATTTGTATGTGGATATCCCGGAGCAATTGCGTCTAAGGGAAGCAATGAATATTCCGCCTGCGCTGACGGAATATGAGCTGCAGCGCCACATGGAAAAAATAATGGATAAAAACACAACCTGCAAAGAGAACATCAGCTTTTTGGGAGCGGGCTGCTGGCAGCACTTCATCCCGGCTGTCGTCGATGAAATTAACTCGCGCTCGGAGTTCCTGACTGCCTATGCCGGCGAACCATACGAGGATCACGGTCGCTTCCAAGCACTGTTTGAATACCAGAGTTTGGTCGCTGAACTGGTTGACATGGATGTTGTCAATGTACCCACCTTCGACTGGGCACAGGCCGCATCAACTGCTTTGCGCATGGCCTCTCGCATTACGAAGCGCAAGGAACTGTTGTTGCCCAAAAATATCTCTCCAGACAAACTGTTAATCATAAAAAACTATACTTCTCCCGATCTCAAAGTCCTGTTGGTGAGTTACGAAGAGAGCACCGGCATGCTGGATCTGGATGATTTAAAGAGTAAGCTCAGTCTAAATACGGCTGCTGTCTATTTTGAAAATCCGACTTTTCTGGGGCCGATTGAGGCAAACGGACAGAAAATCGCCGATCTCGCCCACCAAGCTGGAGCGCTTTGTGTGGTCGGCGTTGACCCAAATTCATTAGGAGTTTTGGCTCCGCCTAGTCATTATGGAGCAGATATCGTTTGCGGTGACTTGCAGCCATTAGGCGTTCACATGCATTACGGCGGAGGCCAGTCTGGCTTTATCGCGACACATGACGATCCCACCTTTGTCATGGAATATCCGTCTCGCTTGTTTGGTATTGCACCAACGGAGGTGGAAGGCGAATACGGCTTTGGGGATGTGGCGTATGAACGAACTTCATTTGCCCAGCGTGAAAAAGGCAAGGAGTCTGTAGGTACGCAAACAGCACTATGGGGAATTACCGCAGGCGTGTATCTTGCCCTGATGGGACCACATGGGATGAAGGAAGTTGGACAGGGAATTATGCAGCGTTCGCAATATGCGGCCAATCAGCTTTCAGCCATTCCTGGTGTTACCTGCAAGTTTGCTTCTGCGTTTTATAAAGAATTTCTCGTTGATTTCAGTCAAACGGGTAAGTCAGTGAAAGAGATCAATCAAGCGCTGCTTGCAAAAGGAATTTTTGGCGGGGTAGATATTTCGCAAGCTTTCCCTAAATTGGGACAATGCGCTCTATACTGCGTGACGGAAGTACACAGCAAAGAGGATATCGATAGAGCAGTCCAAGCAATCCGGGAGATTGTCTAGAAACGATAGAGAAAGGAACGATGGCAGGATGAAACGCATTGCAAGAGACCATAAAGTGAGAAAATTCCATCAAGCCAAGTGGGATGAACCAGTTATTTTTGAACTGCATCAGCCAGGCGAAAAAGGGGTAGAGGTTCCCAAAGTAGAGGAAGAGATTGAAGCCGTTGTAGGAGATGGCCTATCAAAGATCCCTGCGGGCATGGAGCGCAAGCAGTTGCCGAACTTGCCTGAGATTGGCCAGATGAGGGTCCTGCGCCACTACCTCCGGATTTCTCAAGAAACACTTGGTGCTGATCTAAACGTGGAAATGGGGCAGGGAACATGCACGATGAAGTACTCGCCAAAAGTGAATGAAAAGTTTGCGGGTTCTCCCAAAATGACAGAATTACATCCTTTGCAAGACGATTCAACTACACAAGGGATGCTGGAGATTACCTACAAATTAGATTTGGCGATGCGAGAGATTTCAGGGATGGATAGCTTCTCTTTCCAACCTGGAAGCGGCACGCAGGCATTGTTTGCGATGGCATCGATTGTGCGGGCTTACCATGAGTCGAGAGGAGAAGGCCAGCAGCGTGATGAGATTATCACTACTATTTTTTCTCATCCTTCGCAGGCAGCGACAGCAGCAGTAAAGGGCTTTAAAATCATTACGCTCTATCCTGACAAAGATGGCTATCCCGATCTCGATGAACTGAAGCAAGTCGTGTCTGAACGGACAGCTGGATTTGTCGTCGCTAATCCGGAAGATACAGGCATTTACAATCCGCGGATCAAAGAATTTACCCAAGTGGTACATGAGGCAGGGGGAATCTGCTATTACGATCAGGCGAACGCGAATGGACTTCTCGGCATCACCCGTGCGAGAGACGCAGGCTTTGACATGTGCTTCTTTAATCTACACAAGACATTTTCGATTCCGCATGCGTGCGGAGGGCCTGCCACAGGCGCACTTGGAGTATTAAAAGAGCTGGAACCATTCTTGCCTGGCCCAATCGTCGATTTCGATGGAGAGCGCTACAAGTTTAAACAGGATTTGGTAGACAGCATCGGAAAAGTGAGAAGCTTCTACGGAGTTCCACCAGCGGTACTGCGTGCGTATGCGTGGATTCGCAGCTTGGGAGCAGAAGGTTTGGAAGAAGTGGCCAAGGTAGCTGTCTTGAACAACAACTACTTGTACCATAAAATCACGCAAATTCGTGGAGCGAGTGCCCCTTATATCCAAGGCAGACGATTGGAGCAGGTCCGTTACAGCTGGGAGCAACTGACGAAAGAAACAGGGATAACGACAGAAGATGTACAGCGCAGAATGTGCGATTTCGGCCTACACTATTGGACCAGTCATCATCCGTATGTGGTTCCGCAACCATTCACGCTGGAGCCCACAGAGTCATACTCCAAAGCGGAATTAGATGAATATATCAATGCGTTGGCGCAAATCTCCAAAGAAGCTTACGAACAGCCCGAGATCGTGAAAACAGCTCCGCATGCGAGCGTTGTGCACAGGATCGAGGAAGCTGTATTGGATGATCCCAAACAATGGGCTATCACCTGGAGAGCGTACCTCAAGAAGGCAAAAAGCGAATTCTCACATAAATAATTGGAAAAATAGGGGGCTAATCATGAAAAAGAAACTGGCAATGGTAGTGCTTGTGGGCACTCTAGTCCTAACCTTCCTGAGCGGTTGCGGTTCAAATGCTTCACAAACTTCCGCGCCAGCATCACAGCCTGCGGAAGAAAAAATGCAATTGGTAACAGACGGCAAGCTTACCTTTGCGATGAGCGGTTTGTTAAAGCCACTCAATTACAAAGACTCCGGTGGGAACCTGACGGGATTTGACGTCGAAATTGGAAATGAGATCTCCAAAAGAATTGGATTAGAGCCCAATCCTGTAACGAACCCGTGGGAAACGATCTTACAAGGTTTGAAAGGGAAGAAGTACGACGCTATTATTGGGAGCATGACTGCTACAGAAGAGCGCGCCAAGCAGGTAGACTTTACCGATCCTTACTATATTTCTGGTGGACAAATCTTTGTAGCTCAAACGAACGATACGTTGAAAACCAAGGATGATTTGAAGGATCGGACGATTGGCGTCGTTCAAGCAAGCACGTACAAGGAGATCGCTAAGAAATACACCGCCAAAATCAAAGGGTACCCCAGTGACGTTTACGCTTTGCAAGACCTTGTTCCCGGACGCGTAGACGCTGTTATTACAGATAAAATTGTCGGGGTATCCGCAATCAAAGAGCAGGGCTTGCAAATCAAGTCTGTAGGAGACGTACTTGAGAAAGAGAACATTGCGATCGCTGTAAATAAGGATAATCCTGTTCTCCTCAAAAAGATCAACGAAGCGATTAAAGCGATGGTCGAAGATGGGACTTATGAGAAAATCAGTGTGAAATGGTTTGGCACGAATCTGTTGAAGTAGGCAAAAGTGGTGTGCTGAAAACGGCACACCTTTTGGGAGGTGTTGAACGGCATGACATTTTTTCAGAGCATCTACTCCATTTTCCAAACACATGGACTTGCCTTTTTAGAAGCCACCTGGACAACGGTCACCTTAACCATTGTATCGTTGCTGATCGCTTCGGTCATTGGACTGATCTTCGCCTTTTTCAAGGTATCGGGCATCTTCATTCTGGAGAAGATTGCTGATTTCTACATCTTCTTGGTACGCGGACTCCCCTTGATCGTTCAGCTGATGTTTTTGTACTACGGAATTTCAAGTGTTTTGGTCTTAAGCGACTTTACCGCAGGCGCTCTTGCTTTGGGGATTCACTCCGGGGCCTATATCGCAGAAATATTCCGAGGAGCCATTCAATCGACAGATCGCGGACAGATGGAAGCAGCCCGTTCGTTGGGAATGCCCTATGCACTTGCCATGCGGCGCATTATACTTCCACAGGCATTCAAACGAGCTATTCCTCCGCTCGGCAACCAATTCATTATCGGATTGAAAGATTCGTCGCTTGTTGCCTACATCGCTGTTACAGAGCTGTTTAACAACGCCCTCTCTGTACAAGCGGAGAACTATATGCCGTTCGAGACGTATTTTGTTGTCGGCATGTACTATCTTGCACTCGTGTTTATCTTCACGGTTATTGTCAACAAGCTAGAGAAAAGGTTGGATGTCGGGAAGCAGAGTGAAGCGAAGACGGGCAAATCGAAAAGTAGAGACGAGAAATTGCGAGAGGGGACTATCGTATGATCAAAGTGCGAAATCTCGTGAAATCGTTTGGCGACGTGCAAGTTTTAAAAAACATTTCCTTAGAAATCAAGAAGTCGGAGGTAGTGGTGCTGATTGGAGCGAGTGGATCAGGGAAAAGCACGTTACTTAGATGCCTGAATTTTCTGGAAATGAATAGCAGTGGAGAGATTGAAATAAACGGACAGGTGATTGATACGCAAAAAACGGACCTGAACAAGGTACGGGAGCATATGGGAATGGTGTTTCAGCATTTTAATCTGTTTCCCCATATGACAGTCCTGGAGAACGTGATTGAGGCGCCTGTTCACGTGAAGAAAAAAAGCAAGCAAGAAGCAACAGACAAAGCGATGCAGCTTTTGAAGAAAGTAGGCTTGACCGATAAAGCGGATTATTATCCCGATCAATTATCAGGAGGGCAAAAACAACGAGTGGCGATTGCCAGAGCGCTGGCCATGGACCCGGACGTGATGCTGTTTGACGAACCTACTTCGGCGCTGGATCCAGAGCTAGTTGGCGAGGTACTTCAGACGATGAAGGATCTAGTGAAAGAGGGCATGACAATGATTGTTGTGACGCATGAGATGGGCTTTGCGCGGGAAGTGGCAGACCGCGTGATCATGTTGGCAGATGGGCACATGATTGAAGAAGGTCACCCGACGGTCTTCTTTACCCAACCGCAACATGAGCGGACACGCCGCTTTCTTCAACAAGTCTTGTAGACTAGTGATGGAGGTTACATGATGGAGCATCTGATTAATCGAGCGGTAAGACAAATGCAAGTGTCTGGTATCAGAAAAATAGCAAATATGGTGGCACAGTACCCTGATGTCATTAACCTCACGCTAGGGTAACGGAGTCGCGGGAATAGCAGTAGCAACCACAGCGGGCAGTGCCGCTGGTGTTTTAACGATAGTTTCTGCAGCCAATTCCGCTTGTGCGTCCGTTGCCGGTTCCGCCACAGTAATGGTTGCAGCCAGCGCCATCGTAACAGCTATCTTAGTTCCGTTTATAACGGCATGGTGGGCTAAGCGTGTCAATGTCCAACTGAATAAGACGGACAGTAAATAATCGCTCTAATGCTGAATTTTATAAAAAGGAGTGTGCCGTGAAAATGTTGTCATGCCGAAATGAAGTACTCCGATTCACCGATGAATTAGTAAAAGTTGAAAGCGTTGTCAATACCACCGGTGAAATTGATATCGCAAAGAGCTTGCATAATTTGCTCGCAACCTTTCCTTATTTTCAAAAAAATCCTTCTCATCTCATTATGCCGCGCACAGTGAATGATGAGTATGAACGGTACAACGTCTTGGCCTGCGTCAAAGGAACGAAGGAGCAAAGTGACAAAACCGTTATCTTAATGGGACATATTGACACGGTTGGCATTGAGGATTACAACCATTTAAAAGACAAGGCCTGTTTTCCTCGTGAACTGATGGAAGCACTGCAAGACGAACTGTTGCCGGAGCTGGTAAAGGAACAGCTGCATTCAGGTGAGTGGCACTTTGGACGCGGTGTTTTAGATATGAAAAGCGGCGTTGCTAGCCATGTTTATCTACTAAAATACTACTCTGAGCACCCGGAAGAACTTACAGGCAATCTCGTGTTATTGGCAGAGTGCGATGAGGAAGTCAGCTCACAAGGTGTCTTGTCTGCGCTTAAGGATTTGAAAAGATGGAGAGAGGAGCATCATTTTGATTATATTGCGCTCATTAATTCAGATTTTGTGGCTCCTCGCTATGAAGGTGACGAGAATCGTTATATTTACAAAGGAACAATCGGGAAACTGTTGCCCTCCTTCTTCATTACAGGGGCAGAAACCCATGTGGGCTCCAGCTTTGAAGGTTTGGATCCAAACTTTCTAGCAGCAGAGCTAACGAGACAAATAAGCTATAATCCTGATTTGTGCGATGAATCATTGGGAGAGATCCCTGCGCCTCCGGTTTCGTTAAAGCAAACGGATTTAAAACCGTCTTATACGGTGCAGACTGCTCTTGCTGCTTACGTCTACTATAATTTCTTTATTCAATCGTGGTCACCCAAGGACGTTCTTGTCATGCTGAAGGAGCAAGCAGAAATCGCCTTTACGAATGCCTTGAAAACCCTGCAGGAGCGTTATCGAAAATACTGTGAACGCATCGGCGAGCCTTCGCGGGAATTGCCGTGGAAAACGAGAGTGCTCATCTACGAGGACATGAAGAAACTACTTGTGGAAGAGAACGGCGAAGCATTTATACAGCATATGAAGGAGTTCAAAGCCAGGCTGCTTTTGGATAAAAGTCTCGATACACGTATGTTTGCAGCGCGGGTCGTGGAAGAGGAATGGAATTGGATGAAAGATAAGAGTCCAGCGATTATTCTGTTTTATTCATCACTCTATTCCCCGCGCATTGAGCTGACAGGTAAAAATGAACGTGAACAACATTTGTTGAATGCGCTGGAGCAAGCGGTGGAACAGGTGCAACCATACTATCAGCACCCCATCGTGACAAGAAATTTCTTTCCTTATATTTGTGACATGAGCTGCGTGGCATTAAGTGACGATGATGAGGGGATTCTTGCGGTTGCCGAAAACAATCCCGGATGGGGTACCAAGCACTTCGTTGATTATCAAGACATTCGAGACATCAATGTGCCAGCTATCAACATTGGGCCTTACGGGTATGACGCCCATAAGAAGTACGAGCGGATGGAATTGCAATACTCCACGGAAATTGTCCCGAATATTACAAATGAAGTGATTCGCAGATTGTTGGGATAGGAGAGGATCGTAACATGGTGACAGGAAAATACGCTGACAGCCTGCGCATTTGATGGATCTGAACTTAGAAGGAAAACCATCCTGATAATAGGAGCGGCTAAAGGAATTGGCAGGGGAATTGCGTTGGCGGCAGCCAGTCAATCGATATTATGCAAAAACTTGGAAGTGTTGATGGTATTGTCAATATTAGAAATTAAGTCCTTCATTCCAACTTTTCTAATCAAATATTGATGGAAGAAACATATTTATCAAATGATGAAAATGTGTGGTTATACTGAAGATAATTACAGTATTGGAAAAATAATCATTCACGAAATTATGGTATAAGAATAATGTGTTTTCATAAAGTAAAAATAAGAATATGCTATTAATTCTGACAAGAGGTGAGATTTCTGGATAGCATCTACGAAAAAATTCGAATTTTACGCACGCAGCAAAACATGACCTTAAAGGAGCTCAGCACTCTGTCGGGCTTGTCAATCAGCTTCCTGTCACAGGTGGAACGGGGAAACAGTTCGTTGGCAATCACATCGCTGCAAAAGATTGCTGAGGTGCTGAACGTTCCGATGACCACTTTTTTTGAGGAACAAAAAAACCAGCAGTATTTTGTACCGGAGAGCGAACGCAAGCAATTCCAAATTGAGGGATCGAACGCAATCTATGTGCGCTTGGGCGGGGATTTTGCAGGGAGGGCCTTGGAGCCGTTTCATGTGACGCTACCACCGAGACAGAAACATGATGTGGTATTTAACCATCCTGGCGAAGAGTTCTACTATTTACTGGAAGGGAAAGTGATCCTGAACGTTGACGGCCAGGAGTATCTTCTGTCCAAAGGGGACTCGATCCACTTTCCGTCCACGCTTGATCATACCTGGTACAATCCTACTGAGGAAACCGCACAGGTGATAAGTGTACTGACGCCAGTCATTTTTAAACAAAATAGCTAGGGTGACCATGTTTCATCCTTTTTTTAGAGATAATTAACTGAACTTTCTGTTAATTATACGTTGCCCAAAAAATACAAAAAGGGAGGAGTTTTGAAATGATCGTGATAAACGCCAACGAAGTGAAGCCGGACAACCGACCGGATGACGCTAAGCTCAAAACACTGTTTCCCAAGGAAATCATCGACGGAGGTAAGGTTATGTTCGGTACTGTGGTGATACCACCCAAGGTACGTGTTCCACTAAAGGGTGAAGGGGCTCACGAACAAGATGAGTATTCCTATATCATCCGCGGTTCGATTCAGACTGGCAGTGGGGGGAAGGAGTACACGATTTCGGCAGGAGAAGCGACGCTGATCCCTGCCGGAGAGGAGCATTGGGCGTATAACGCTGGGGACGAGGACTGTGAAATCGTCTGGATGCTAGTCGAACGCTGATAAGAGGCCTTTTCAAGAAGAGGACGCATGTCAGGATTGTTGGAAGTTATGAAAAAGAGGGAGGTATTGCAATGAAAAAAGTACTGAAAATCTTTGGTACGACCGCGCTGTTGGCCAGTTTAGTTCTAACAGGGTGCAGTCAGCAAGCGGCTACAAGCAAACCGGCCGACAACACGCAAGCGACAAAGGAAGCACCCAAAGCGGATGCCAATACAAAAGCATTTTTACGGGCAAACCTGAAAACGGAACCGGTTTCACTCGATCCGCCGAAAGCTTACGATCAGGTTGCGTTCGAGGTGCTTTACAACGTACTGGAGGGCATGGTTCGACTGGATGAAAACCACGTTCCGCAACCAGCGATGGCGGAAAAGTGGGAGATCAGCGACGGTGGCAAAAAATATACATTCAAGTTGCGGGACAGTAAATGGTCAAATGGTGATCCTGTAACCGCCCAAGACTTCGAATTCTCATGGAAGCGCATGGTAGACCCCAAAAATGGCTTCCCGGCTTCATTCCTTGCATTTGTGATAGACGGTGCAGAGAAGTTCAACAAGGGGGAAGGCACTGAAAACGATGTAAAGGTAAAAGCATTAGATGACAAAACCCTGGAAGTGACGCTGAAAGCACCAACCGGTTATTTCCTCAGTCTGGTGGCAACGCCGGTCTTCTATCCGGTTAATAAAAAGAACGTGGAAGCCAACCCGAACTGGTCAGCGGAAGCAGCAACCATTCCGTCTAACGGGCCATTTACCTTGAGTGAATGGACTCACGACCAATCTGTCAAAGCGGTGAAAAACCAAAACTACTGGGATAAGGATAAAGTGAAGCTGGCTGGCATTAACTGGGTGATGGTCAATGATGAAAACACGCAGTTCCAAATGTTCCGGTCTGGCGAGCTGGACAACATAGAGTCCGTTCCAAAAGATGTAAAAAGCAAGCTACTAGCATCGGGTGAAGCAAAAATTACGCCGGAAGCAGCAACCAGCTTTTACCGACTAAACACAGCGATGCCGCCGTTTAACAACAAAAGTGTGCGCAAAGCGTTTGCACTCGCTGTTAATCGTCAATTGATCATCGACAAGGTAACGCAGGGCAAACAGATCCCGGCGATGGGAATCGTACCGATTGGCTTCCCAGAACCAGGTGGAATGGATTTCCGTCAAGTGGGTGGCGGTTTCTTCAAGGACAATGACGTGGAACAAGCCAAGGCGCTCTTAGCCCAAGGAATGAAGGAAGAAGGCTGGAGCGCGTTGCCTGAAGTGACGCTTACCTACGACACGAACGATTTGAACAAGTCGGTCGCACAGGTGTTGCAAGAAATGTTCAAAAAAAATTTAGGAGTTGACGTGAAGCTAGAAAGTAAGGAGTGGAAAGTCTTCCTGGCAGAGCAGCGTGCGAGCAAGCATCAGGTTTCTCTCTCCACGTTCTACGCTGACTATGCTGATCCGCTTAACTTTATTGAGATTTTCCAGACGGGCCACCCGGGCAACCGCATCAACTACAGTAATAATGCGTTTGATCAATTGATCCAGAAGGCAAGTGTGGAGCCTGATGAAAAGAAACGTTTCAGCCTGATGCACGAAGCAGAGAAGATGTTCTTTGATGACATGCCTGTGCTTCCTCTCTACTACAGCACAAAGGTGTACATGGAACAGCCAAATGTAAAAGGCATTCTGCGTCATCCTGCGTTACTGATGGATTACAAATCGGTTGAGATAGCGCCTAAATAAAGCTTATAAAGGAAAGGGGAAATTCAATGCCCTTCCCTTTCCTATTCATCCCCCGACAGACCTGTGAAGAGGAGGGAAACTCGTGTCCCGTTATTTGTTAAAACGCTTTCTGATGGTACTCCTGACGCTTTGGATCATCGTGACGCTGACGTTTGCCCTGATGCACATAATTCCAGGCGATCCGTTTGCAGCTGAATCGGGAAAGCTTCCCAAGCAGGTACTGGAAAACCTGCGGGCCAAATACCATCTAAATGAGCCGTTGCCGGTTCAATATGTACTCTATTTGAAAAATCTTGTCTCCCTTGATTTGGGTATGTCGATTAAGTCGGACACGCGCAATGTCAACGACATGATTGCTGAAGGTGTTTCTGCTTCAGCTTTACTGGGGGCACAAGCACTCGTGATTTCAATTGTGCTGGGAATCTTCTTTGGTATCGTGGCAGCGCTCAATCGCAGTCGAGGATTGGATTATTTAATGATGGTACTGGCAATCGTCGGGATTTCTGTTCCGAGCTTTCTGATGTCACCGTTGCTCATTAATTATTTTGCGATGAAGTGGCCGATTTTTCCCGTCGCCACCTGGGGCACATGGAAGCATACGGTTCTTCCCTCACTTGCGCTGGCGTTTGGTCCGTTAGCCGTGATTACCCGCTATATGCGCACAAGCATGATTGATGTGTTGAATCAGAACTACATTAAGACTGCAGAGGCGAAGGGACTGCCCACTACGCTTGTTGTGATCCGGCATGGAATTCGAAATGCAATCTTGCCGGTGGTTA
Organism: Brevibacillus ginsengisoli; assembly: GCF_050113715.1. NCBI lineage: Bacteria > Bacillati > Bacillota > Bacilli > Caryophanales > Paenibacillaceae > Brevibacillus > Brevibacillus ginsengisoli. The sequence continues at coordinate 353,927 of NZ_JBNJQR010000002.1, read as the reverse complement.
CCTTTCTTGGTCCGTTGATGGCTGCCTTGATTACCGGTTCGTTCGTGGTCGAAAAGATTTTTGCCATCCCGGGAATCGGTAAATATTTTGTTGATGGTATTTTTAACCGTGATTATCCAGTCATTCTAGGCACGACCATTTTCTATAGCGCCGTGCTGATTCTTACTATTCTGATTATCGACATTGCCTACACGCTGATTGATCCACGTATCAAGCTGAACAACAAGGAGGGATGAGGATGAACGCGCAGACGAATACGGACGATCTTTTCCGTCCGCTAGTCAAGACGGAAAAGCAGGCGACAGTCGAGCGGCCCAGTCTCTCGTACTTTCAGGAAGTGATGCGAAAGTTTGCCAAAAACAAGCTGGCAATGGTCGGTCTGGTACTCATCCTGATGATTTTTGTCATGGCAATCATCGGCCCCTCCCTAACACCGTTCAGCTATGCCGATCAGAGTCTGCTGGATGCCAACATGACCGTTTCCGCCGAGCATTGGTTCGGGACAGATGATTTGGGGCGTGACATGTTTGCCCGAACATGGTCTGGTGCGCGGATTTCTTTGACCATCGGGGTTGTGGCGGCGCTGATCGATCTGGTGATCGGCGTTTCAGTTGGCGGCATCGCAGGTTATATGGCTGGACGCGGTAAACAGGGAGAGCGCATCGACAACGCAATCATGCGCGTCATTGAGGTGCTGCACGGACTACCATATTTGTTGGTGGTGATCCTGCTCATGGTGGTGATGGAGCCGGGGATTTCAACCATTATTACAGCCTTAACCGTGACGGGCTGGATAGGTATGGCCCGCCTGGTTCGCGGACAAATCCTGCAATTGCGGACGAATGAATACATCCTGGCAGCACACGTGCTAGGGGCTTCTTTTGGGCGCATTCTCTGGCGCCATCTGATCCCCAATACCATCGGAATCATTATTGTTAATTTAACTTTTACCATACCGGCGGCCATTTTCGCCGAGTCGTTCCTTAGCTTTTTAGGGCTTGGCGTGCAGGCGCCGATCGCGAGTTGGGGGACGATGACCAATGATGCACTGGGTGTCATTCTGACCGGAGACTGGTGGCGGCTGTTCTTTCCAGGCTTGATGATTTCGCTGACGATGTTTGCCTTTAACGTGTTTGGAGACGGCTTGCAGGATGCGCTGGACCCACGCATACGCGAATAGGGGGAGATGAGATGGAATACTTACTGGAAGTACGCAACCTGAAAGTTCATTTCAAGACCTATGGCGGCGAAGTGCAGGCGGTGCGCGGCGTTACCTTTCATGTAAATGCAGGGGAAACGGTAGCGGTCGTGGGAGAGAGTGGCTGTGGAAAAAGCGTAACCGCGCAGGCGATCATGGGGCTGATTCCCAGCCCGCACGGCCGTATTGTGGACGGCAGCATTCGCTTTCAAGACAAAGAAATTACGAAAATGGCTAAATCGGAACTATTGCAGCTTCGTGGCTCACAGATCGGGATGATTTTTCAGGATCCGATGACTGCGCTTAACCCGACGATGAAGATTGGCAAGCAGCTAACCGAAGGATTGGTTTATCATCACGGTGTGTCCCGAGAAGAAGCGCGAGCGAAAGCGATAGAGCTGTTGCGGCAGGTAGGTATTCCTGACGCAGAAAAACGGGTGGAACAATACCCGCATGAGTTTTCCGGCGGGATGCGGCAGCGGGTCGTAATCGCAATCGCGTTAGCCTGCAATCCAAAGCTGGTCATAGCCGACGAGCCAACTACTGCATTGGACGTGACGGTGCAGGCACAAATTCTCGATTTATTGAAAGAACTACAGGCCAAAACTAATCTGGCAATCATCATGATTACCCACGATCTCGGTGTGGTGGCAGAAATTGCTCATCGGGCTGTTGTGATGTACGCGGGCGTCGTGGTGGAATCGGGGCCAGTAAAGGAGATATTCGCCGAGCCGAAGCATCCGTACACGTGGGGACTGTTGCGCTCCATGCCACGAATGGACGGCGAATCGAAGGAACGGTTGATCCCGATCGACGGGACACCGCCCGATCTGTTTCACCCACCGCAAGGGTGTCCGTTTGCCGAAAGATGCAACTATGCTATGGAAATGTGCGCGAGGCAGATGCCCGAATCATCGCAGTTTGCGGATGGCCATCAGGCGGCGTGCTGGCTACATGATCCGCGCGCACCAAGAATTGAGGAACTGATCGCAAGCGGGAGGCAGAAATGATGGCGTAACAGTTGGTCGAGGTAAACGGATAAAAAAATTGAAGGAATGGTCTTTAAGATTGAACCGGGCATTTATATCTCGTAGGTCTGCGGGGTCCGGATTGAGGACAATGTATTGGGAACGCAAGAAGGTATCGAATTATGACCTCTCTAATAGAAGATCTGACAATCATATTAGCGTTTTTTTCATTCAGGCGAGGTAATAGCAAACGGTCAGTACGGCGGAAAGAAGCAACAGAAAGACACCGAGACCAAGCAACGTAAACAGCACTCTTTTTTGCAGAATGCTGTTTTTGTTTGCACATAAAACCAACTTCCTTGCGTAAAAGTCGCTCTCCAACACTCGTGCCTGGCGTAAAAGTAAGCTCTTCATTTTGCTGAAACCTTGAAGAAAGACACTCAAAAAGCCGGAGCACAGGACGATGAGGATACCTCCCATTATGAGTAGCATCAGGCCGACGAGAAACAGGCGGTTGATTAATAAGAGCAGGTTTTCCGGTGTCACTGACGGCATAGTTCGTTCTCCTCCTCGTTCTTTCCTTGATCATAGCATAACAGTTGAACATAGGGTGGAAGTTTCATTATTCCTGAGAAAATAGAGGTTCGTTGGCAAAATTCCTACTCAGAAGGGAGAGAAAAAAATGACAGGCAACCAGCAACAAGCGGAAACAAAAAGGATTATTAACGAGATAACCGCTGCCTTCTACCAGTCTTTCACAAACAAAGAAGGGGCAAAACCGAATGTGAGAGAGATTTATCAACAATTTGTTCCTGTTGGTTTAATCATTAAAAATACGGGGTCAGCTCCTGAAATCTACAACCTCCAGCAATTCGTTGAACCTCGAGAAAAACTGTTGACGGATGGTTTGTTGGTTGACTTCGAGGAAGAGGAACTAGCTGAACGAACCGAGATATTCGGCAATATTGCTCACCGGCTCAGTCTTTATCGAAAAGCGGGGGTATTATCAGGTGAAACGTTCGAAACAAAAGGAATGAAAACCATGCAATTCATTAAAACGCCGGATGGATGGAAACTAAGTTCAGTGGCTTGGGATGATGAACGAGATGGCTTGAAGATTCTAGAAAAGTAGAGTTAATTCCTTTTATTGTCTTGTTTCTTGGAGTTTTATTTAATAAGTATAAAATCAGCGATCGGGAATTTGTAGGTTCTATATTATTAAGTTGTATACTAATTATTTATAACTTTTTTGTTCCACACGTGGACTTCATTGGAAAAGTTTCCGCCACTCTTGTCTACTTGTTACTTAGATTTTCAAAGCTAAGGTTTTAAGCGATATTTAACTTTTCAATAGCATTGCTGCGTTAAAGGGCAGAATAGTTCCAATATAAATAATTCGATTACGTTACATGCATTGAATCCCCTTAGGTAAAGAGAAGAACACATTCGAATCGTCGTATATTATATACTTAGATAAAATCTAGAACCCAAGGAGAATACATATGAACGGAAATAAGAAAGAAAAGTTATTCTACGAACGCGGAACGGAAGAACTACGGAAGAAAAGCCTGCGTGCACAAAAGCTTGTGATGGCCTTCAATAGCTCTAATCCCGAGGATACGGAAGAGAAAGAACGAATCATTAAAGAACTGTTCGGTAGCGTTGGTGAAGGGGTAGGTATTGAACACAATTTCCATTGCGATTTAGGTTATAACATACATGTTGGCCGCAACTTCTATGCTGGCTATAATTGTACCATTTTGGATATGGCGGAAGTACGTATTGGCGACGAATGTATGATCGCACCAAATGTAGGGATCTACACGGCTGGTCATTCTATTGAACCTAAGAACCGAAATAAGACTGGCTATGGTGCTCCCATTAAGATTGGAAACAATGTCTGGATTGGAGGGCACTCCGCCATTCTGCCCGGCGTTTCAATCGAAGACAATTCAATTGTGGCGGCCGGTTCGGTAGTGACGAAAGATGTGCCAGCAAATACGATTGTCGCAGGGAATCCAGCTAAAGTGTTGAAGTCCATCCAAGAGAAACAATATTGATGCTTAGAAGCATGTATTGTACTAACGGAATCGATAGTTGAACAAAGCGAGGTTAATGAAAGGGCAATCCCGCAAAGGATTGCCCTAAAACTTGCCGTAACAGACATCGCGGAGAACCATATCATTAGTAACGGCAAGTTAATAAAATCAGCGCAACTCTTTGACGTGGCTATACTGCCTATGTTATAGTTTATTAAACACCGTTCAATTGAAGTGGGGTAATTTACTTGGCACCTAGAAAAGCCGTTGAGCATGAACTAAGCAGAAAAAGAATTCTTGAAGTAGCTAGGGAGCAGTTTGTGCAGCATGGGTATCGCAATGTATCCATGCGTGGGATTGCGAAGGAGCTGGGTTATTCGCCTGGATCTCTTTATTATCATTTTCGCGAGAAGGCGGATTTGTTTAGTGAGTTGAAAGCCGAGGATTTTCTTCAACTGGATGGACTGCTCGAAGAAGCGCTAAGAACATCGCCCAATCCAGGACGCGATCGGCTTGAGTTGATTTTTTTATCTTTTATCCGGTTCGGTCTGGAGAACAAACGGTCATTCGAACTGATGTTTTTGATTCAGGAACCGGGACTGGAATGCTACACGACGCAATCGGAGATGAACAGCTATGAGAAATTTTTCAGCGCAGTGAAAGAATCGCTACAAGTGATCAACACAGAACGGGCAAATGACGTCGAATTGATCTGGGTGCTGTTTCTGTCTCTTCATGGTTTTGTGAACTTTTATATTCACAGTACACAATCATATGAAGACATTGCCAAATTGGCCAATTTACATGTCCAATTATTGTTGCGGGGATTGACGTAATTTTTTTGTCTTTTAATTGAACGGTGATTAATTAATAGTAAATAATAAGAAACCATAATTGGAAATTTATTAACAGAGGAGAGTGGGACTTGAAATGGCAAAAAAGATCATTCGAGCACTCATTTTTATATTTGCATTTTCTATTGCGGGGTATGTGATTGTTCAGTATGGGGTACTTCGTGCCAGTGATGCGGGACTCGTCGCTTTCAAACTGCAAACACCAGATTTTCAACTAAAACCATGGGTCTATGTGCTGTATGTACATATTGTGACGGCCATGTTGGCCTTGATCATTGGACCGTTTCAGATTTTCCTGAAGCCGTCGAAGGAAAGAAAACGTCAGCACAGACTACTGGGATATGGGTATATTATCTCTATTACAGTAAGTGGGATCGTGAGTCTGTATTTATCTCTTTTTGCAACAGGTGGTTGGATAGCTGAACTTGGTTTCATTGCATTAGATATTTTGTGGGTAGTAGCCACCTTCACTGCTTTGGGTAAAATTATGATCAAAGACTTACGGTCTCACAAAGCATGGATGCTTCGCAGCTACGCGCTTACTTTTGCCGCTGTAACTCTTAGAATCTGGCTGGCGCCGCTGGTCCTGCTATTTGGAAATTTCGAGGTTGGATACAGGGTTGTAGCTTGGTTGTGTTGGGTTCCTAATCTGTTGGTCATAGAGGCGGTAATCCGAATGAAAGCTTTATCGCATGAATAGGCCACCCGTGAAGGATGACCTTTTTCAGAACTTACCGTCACAGACAGCGTGGCGAACCTTATCACAAGTTAAAGCTGTTTTTTAACTAACAGTAATTATGATACAAAAAGGTTAAGCACATGTTTGAAATCAAATACGATAAAGTTTGGTCTTGAATCAACAACGGTGGAATTTTTCAATTTTCCACGACTATTCTCAAACTAAAAAAGTGATCCTACATGGGACCACTTTTTTATGTTAGAACCTTCAATTTTTGTTGCTCAAGAAGTCTTGCTAGGTTATCTAAAGTTCGTTGATGATTTCGTTTGGGTGGAGGAGTGAGGTGAATTTTTAGTGAGTTGTTATTTACTTGATTCATATTCAGAACCTCCAATTTATTGATTTGGTATTTTTTTACATTTGTCCTGACTTTATCATACAACGAAATATTTTTAATGTAAATATATTTTTAACATATGTTTTTAATTAAATTAAAAATACCTGTCGATAGCTTATTTACTACTGACAGGTAGAAACTTTCTTTACTTAAGGTTTAGATGGATAACGCCTGGATTGCCTTCCATTTTTGATTAAAATCCACATGGATGTAGATAGAGGTGGTCGATAAGCTTTCATGACCTAATCATTCTTGAAGTGTGCGAATATCCACTTTGTCATCTTGCTGCTGCAGTAATAATAAACGCCATATCGTTGAGTTTTGTATCCGCTGCTTTATTGATATTCTTTTTGATATTCATGTGAAAGTCCTGTAAAAAATCAATTATGAGGACGTATTCACAGCTTATAAACCATCTCAGGGAGTTATTAGAACGGCCCAAAAGTTATTCGGACGGGTCCGGAAATAATCAAAAACTCCTAAGAATATCGGCTCCTGATACCGATTATTATGAGAAGCATGACCCTCGACTTATTGGTACGGTTGGTTTAAATTTTTGTTTACATAATATATATTATCGGACTCAATAATTACAATAACGATTATCCAAGATGTATTTTTCACTGGGTCAGATTTGTTATGGACACAAACATATTAGTACTATGAAGTGTATCATTCTCATCCTTTTTCTCGAAAATATCTAAGTTCCTTAACATCATGTTTGTGTCATTAAAAACGAGACAAACATGATGTTTTATCAGCATTAAAAATAAAAAAGGTAATGCTTCAAACCTAAACATAATGATCAATAATTTTAAATACATTGATGAAAGTTTTTCTAAGTACATTTAATCGGTCATTCTCATGAACTCATCCAGATTTATTCTTCTTACGATTTCATACCCATTTCCCTGTCCCTTTGGTTTTATAAGAACCGTACCCATACTCGGAATCTCACCAAGCACTGTACCGCTAGGAAATCCGTGTCCAATGATGATTTGATTAGAACCCGCAGGAGGAGCTATTTCCATCATCTTAGTAAATTTATCAACGATATTTTGTTTTTCTTTAGACGCTATATCTGCTCTGCCTACTTTTAAAATGTCTGCCAAAAAAGGAACTATCTTGACGTTCTGATTACCAAAAGCGATTCCAGCCGTTTCTCGCGTCCGACAATAAGGACTTGCCAATACAGGATAGTGAATCGGTATCTTAAGCTTATTAAAAATCTGTCCGATTGCTTTGGCCAGTTTTTTACCTTCCTCACTCAAATTTCTTTGGGTTTCGCAGTCATTAAAGTCCACAATTGTCCGATCTTGCCCTATCGTCGCATCACCATGTCTCATGTAAAGGATATAACCGCCATTACGAAGCTCATGAATTATTGACAGATTCCCTTCTTTAAGCTTCTCCGCAGCTGCAGTAGGAAGTCCGGACGATAACAAAAACGTTATGAAAAAGAGGTATAAAAGCAATCTTTTTCTTAGAAGCATGATATAGTCGGATTCCTTTCATAGTTGTTTTTGCAATCATGCTATATCATTCGTCAAATTTGTTATTTTATTCTGGACCAAGTTTTCAAATAAACAAATACGAACAATGTTCCGAATTAAAGGGTAATCGCTGTTCTAAGCATTTCCATACCGTAACGATTGATGAACTTGTTAAATTTCTCTCTTTTCTTGCCTTCTTTTTGATAGAGTTCAATCACTTTTAATACCTTATGGATGATTTCGTTTCTATCCACTTGATCGATCAACAATTGACCAATAGTTACATCAAGTGTTTTGGATTGACCGCCTAGATAGATTTCAAACAGATCTCCACGTTTTACGATGCCAATATCCTTGACCATTGGCTCACCGCAAGCATTGGGACAGCCGGTATACCCTACTCTCAGCGTAAATGGCACTTCAATTCCCGCGATAGCGGTATTAATTTGTCTTGCCACGTCCAATCCTTCTATTTCTGCTCCTTTGCAAAAGGCACAGACAGATAAATTCTTAACAACAGACCCTGTATGATACACACATAGACCAGATTCTTGAATTTTTTTCATGGCAACCGGTACTTCTTCCTCGTTCATTTTTACGATGAGTTGCTGTAGATTTGTGAGTTCAATCGTACCTTCACTTCCCACAAGCTCACCGATCATGATGAGATCTTTTGCTGTGAACATGGGTCCCCCAACATTAATTTCTGGTGATATTGCAAAAGATGCTCGCTTCATCCTCTCCACACTCCCGTTATTCAATTTAAATAAGGATCATAGAAATATACCCTACCACTGTATTGTATTTACTTCCGTTCTGTTACATTCCTCCAGGAAAAAATGAACCTATATTTAAGCACCACTAGCGTTACCCAAATAAAAAACCGAGAGAGCGAATCCGCCCTTCTCGGTTATCAAACAACTATTTGTTATCAGCCTCTACAAATTCTTTTAAAGCAGACAGTTTTTCATCCCAGTATCGTTCAAAAAAAGAAAGCCATTGCTTCAGTTCAACGAGGGGTTCTGGTTGAAGTTTGTACCGAGTCTCCCGTCCGACCTTCTGACTGTAGACTAGACCAGCATCGAAAAGCACATGTAGATGCTTGTTTACAGCAGTACGGGATATCGGGAAACATTCCGTAATCGCAGCAATCGGCATTTCCTTTTCAGCAAGCAATTTTAATAGCTTCCTGCGAGTAGGATCAGCGATTGCCTGAAAAACATCATGCTTGGACTGAGATGTAACCAATTTAAGCCTCGATAATTGCTGGAAGCTTCTCTTTGACAATTTTCTCCCATCCGCCGTCCATAATGCCGCGAATGATCGAGTGAGGTTGTCCAAACTCTGTGACTTTTTCTGGATCCCAACCGGAATGAATCAGCGTGAACTCTGTTTTTCCATCTTCTAACTTTTTCAATTCAAATACAAGATGCCAATCCTTCCCCCAATCAAAACCAACTTGGTTTGGAGGATCAAGTTCCGTTACTTTGCAAGGCGAATCTCCGAATTGACCTGTATGAAGTATAAAATCGTGCCCCAGTTTAGCTTCAAAAGTATTTGGCATCCACCATGAAGCAATTCCTTCTGATGTTGCGACTGCTTTCCAAACTCTTTCAATCGGAGCATTGAGTACAACCGTTTTACGGATTTCTGGTAATGTTCCATGTGTTTGCATATTTAAGCCTCCAGAAAAAAATAGTACACCAAAAGGTGACACAACAAATTATAACACCCTTTGGTGTTATATCAAATGTTAATTCTTACTTCATTTATTCCCTTATGACTTGGTGATAATGTATGAGTTTGAAAAGGAGGTTCATATTCAAGATATCGTTTGATTTTAATGAATTATCCCTATATTTAAACATTTTTAAGTACACTTACTTTTTTGCACTAATGCTGTTATGCTTTTAGGTAGCAAAGTAAAGGGGAATAAAAAATGTCGAAACAGCAATTGAAAACAGGTTTGCTACCACGCCATATTCAAATGATGGCAATTGGCGGCATGATTGGAACAGGGATTTTTAAAGGAAGCTCAGAGACAATTTCTCTTGCGGGCCCGGGGGTTGTTTTCGCTTACTTGTTGGGTGGGCTTTTGCTGTTCATGGTGATGAATGCGCTGGCCGAGATGGCATCTGTTTACCCATCGCTTGATATCCGCAAGCTGATTCAAAAGGCTTTTGGCCCTAAGGTTTCTTTTATTCTCGGTTGGATGTATTGGGTCAATTGGGTGTTGGTAATGGCTGTTGAAATTGTTGCTGCGGGTGCCTTTTTGCAATTCTGGTTCTCCTCCACACCATTGTGGATCCTCAGCCTTTTGGTTGGTATCGGTTTGATTTTGATCAATGTAACCAACGTGAAAAACTACGGAGAAATGGAATTTTGGCTTGCGGGAATTAAAGTACTTAGCCTGATTGTGTTTATCCTGTTAGGCGGATATCTTTTGTTCGAACCTTCATCAGGAACAGCTTCATCTTTTGTTAATTTCACGGCGCATGGCGGATTTTTGCCGCACGGCTGGGGCGGTGTCTTCACATCTCTTCTGGTTGTGCTCTTCTCCTATGGAGGGGCAGAAATGATCGGGATTACCATCGCGGAAACAAAAGATGCCACACGAGTTCTACCCAAAGTGATCAGAAGCGTGATATGGAGAGTTGCGCTGTTTTACATTCTTCCGATCCTCATTATCTGTGGTTTAGTTCCGTGGGACGAGTTGGGTCACACGAACAGCCCTTTTATTCAGGTTCTTACTTCTTTCGGTCTAGCCAACGCTGCTCATGTCATGAACTTCATCATGCTAACTGCGGTCGTTTCGGCAGCGAATTCAGGTATGTACGTCACGACCCGTCTGCTCTATTCACTTGGAACTGATGGTCAAGCGCCTAAGGCTTTTACCAGACTAACGAATCAAGGAGTCCCGATCTTTGGTTTATTCATAAGTTGCATCTGCTTATTTATTGGAGCGCTGGCAGCATACCTTACTCCAGCCAATGTTTTTCAATACCTCATGGGCATCCCGGGGTTTGTATCTCTTCTCTTGTGGATCACTATCTGTTTGGCTCAATTGAAGTTTCGCAAAACCCATAATCAGCTGCCTCCGTTCCAAGTACGACTGTATCCTTATAGCATTTATGTGACACTTGCCATTCTGTTTACGATTCTGGTGATCATTCTTACGGATCCTAACAACATGATGAGTTCGGTCGTTTGTCTTGGTGTCTTAGCGATTCTTGTTCTACTAGCAAGGTCTAGAAAGGACAACAATATTGCCGGGTAGTCCGAAAAAAACAAATCAGCCCCTTCACACGATGGAAGGGGCTTTCTCTATGAGCTTGTGCCTCAATTATTTGAGACTGTTTCTTAAAAATGACTTGGTTCGATCGAATTGAGGCTTTGTAAAAAGTTCTTCAGGTGTACCTGATTCTAGTATCTCGCCGTTGTCCATAAACATGATTTTGTTGGCTACCTCTTTGGCGAAGCCCATCTCGTGGGTAACAACCATCATGGTCATATGTTCTTCAGCAAGCTGCTTGATCACTTGCAACACTTCTCCTGTTAACTCCGGATCGAGCGCTGAAGTTGGTTCATCAAAAAGAAGGATATCAGGGTTCATCATTAAGGCTCTTGCAATGGCAACCCGTTGCTTTTGACCACCCGATAGCTTGGCTGGGTAAACGGATGCTTTATCTGATAAACCTACCTTCTCCAACAGTTGAAGACTCCTACTACTAATCTCCTCTGTCTTTTCTCCTTTTACTACTCTTGGAGCCAGCTCAAGATTTTCTTTTACAGTTAAATGCGGAAAAAGATTAAAGTGCTGAAAAACCATTCCCATATTGGAAGTAATCCGCTTAATTTCATTACCGCTTGGATACACACCGTCTTTTACCAGGTAATCGTCTTTGATGCGTATGCTTCCCCCGTCGATTTGTTCGAGGTTGACTAAACTTCTGAGCATGGTACTCTTACCCGAACCTGATGGACCAATTACAGCAACAACATCGTTTTTATTCACTTCAAACGCAATATGATCCAGTACGTTTAAATTACCAAAAGACTTTTTCAGATTAGAAACCGTAATCATTGCCATTGTACGCCATTCCCTTTATTCAAATTTATATCGTCTTTCAAGCCATTTAAAAAACGCGGTTAAGATGAGCGTCATCAATAAGTAAATCGCACCCGCAACGAAAAATGGAACGATCGTAAAGTCGCGATTCACGGCTGTCTCCGCATAGTGCAATAACTCTGGGACGGCAACCGCATATAAAAGCGCAGTATCCTTCACAAGCGTAACCGCTTCATTCGAAACAGCAGGAAGCGCGATTCGAAACATCTGCGGTACGATAATTTTGGTCGTCGTTTGCCATTTATTAAAGCCTAGCACTTGTGCGGCCTCATATTGTCCCTTGTCAATTGCCAGGAGTCCTCCCCTAAAAATCTCTGCAAAATAAGCAGCATAGTTCAGGATAAACCCTAGACAAGCGGCAACAAAACGATCAAGAACAAGGTGTTCCCCGATGACCGGTATCATTGGAAGACCAAAACAAATCACTAACAGCTGCAATAAGAGCGGAGTTCCCCGCATCACGTAAATATAAGCATTCGCAATCGCTGCGAGCCATTTATTTTTACGTTTGACGATTAATGTGACAGCAAACCCCAAAGGAATCGAGACGACGATCGCAATGAAAAATAATAAAACCGTCATCTGTGCCCCTTCTAGCATAGGTTTAAGAATAGTTATTAGATAGTCAGCGTTCATATACATACTCCCATTATGAAATCGGATTCGTTCTTACTTTAAGATTTTATCTTGGCCAAACCATTTTTCTGAGATTTTAGTGGCTGTTCCATCTTTGTTAATCTCGTCGAGCGCTTTTTGTAGGTCATTCAATAAAGCTTCATTCCCCTTCTTCACACCAATTCCGTATTCTTCTGGCGCAAGGGAACCATCAAGGACCTTATAGACATTTTTCTCTTTATTCATATAGTAATCCGCAACAACTTGGTCAATCACTACCGCATCGATACGTCCAATTTTCAAATCACTTAAAGCCAATACGTTGTCCTTGTATTCCGTAATGTTTTTGATTTTGGATTTGATTTCATTCGCGTTCAACGCGTCAGCTGCGGAAGACAGCGATTGCAGACCAACCACTTTACCTTCCAGATCGCTCATTTGGTTCATAGTAGAATTGGCCAACGTCACTACAACTTGTTCATTTTTTAGATAAGGCTTGGTAAAGAGTACTTTTTGTTTTCTTTCATCGGTAATCGTATAGCCGTTCCAAATCAAGTCAATGCGACCACTGTTCAATTCCGATTCTTTTGTACTCCAATCAATCGGTTGAAATACTGCTTTTCTTCCCATTTTTTCGGCTGCCACTTTGGCGTAGTCAATATCAAATCCAACAAGTTCGTTCTTCTCGTCTCTAAATCCCATCGGAGCAAACTTATCATCGATCCCTATGATTAAGTCTTTGCTTGAAGAACTTGTCGTAGAGCTTCCACATGCAGTCAACATCGATAGAATAATACCAATTAATAGAATGAATCCCGCGAATCTTTTCATGATGGTCCTCCCCGAACAACATAGTTTATCTTATTAAAGTGGTAAACTGGTAACTTGGTAATATGTTAGCATAAAGAATTGAAAGAGTCGATAGTTTTTAGAAGATTTCTTTTGATCAACAAACGATTTTGTTAATGTAAACAGATGGTTGCTACTTCAGTTCCTTTCTTATATTATTTGAATTGTCTGAAGTATTTATTCTTTGGGTAAAAGGAGGGAAACTTGATGAGTAAATTTGTCGCCCAGGTAAAGGGTGTTTTTATTGCGGACGATCCGGAAACGTTTGTTACCCGTCCCTTAGGTCAAATTGATGTTGAATTAGGTGGAATCCCTGATGATCGTCATTTTGGATTGCTTAGACCCGCGGATTCACGTCAAAAAATATATAAACGTGGCATCATGATCGCCAATAGAAGGCAAATCAGTATCGTCTCACTAGAGGAATGTGAACAGATTGCTGCCAACTTAGGACTTCCTGAAATCCGCCCTGAATGGCTCGGTGCGAATCTCTTGATCAGTGGATTTCCGCAATTGACCTCTCTTAGCCAAGGGGCACGATTGCTTTTTCCAAACGGCACTGGTTTGATATCAGAAGGTGAAAATCTCCCGTGTGTAGGTCCGGGAAACGTTATTTCATCTATTTACGAGCAACCAGAATTGGTCAAAAAATTCGTACCTGCAGCGAGAAAACTTCGAGGCATCGTCTGCTCTGTTGAACGTGAAGGGATCATAACTTGTGACGACAGTATTAACATTTATCTTCCCGAATGAACCTTCCTTTAACCTCCTATTGTCTAAGAAGCTGAAAAAGCGTATATTTAAATGCTACCCCTATCCAGTTATCAATTTATCCTAGGGGTAGCAGTCACATTAAAGGAGGGATTGGCAGTGAAGATGGAGATTGTCGATAATCAGACGATTACGATTTATATCAGTGAGGCGGAGCTTTCCACTCGAGGGTTTGATATTCATAACCACGAATCCAATCTAACAATGATTAACCATTTTGTGGATGAGGCGTTACTTTTTGCAGAGTCTACTCATGACTTCCCAGCATTGGACATGCCATCCCGTACAGATGTTGCTTACGTGCCCTCACAGGGTCTCTATATAACGATCAAATTAACGGAAGAAAAAGAAACGACAGAGATCAGACGGGAAAGTCATTTGATCCGAACAGGCCTTTCCTTTGCCTTCCGAGACTTTGAAGACCTCACATTGTGCGCCGCGAAACTGCCCGAACGTCTGCAGCAAGTGGGCAAGCTTTATGTATACAACGGAACATATACACTGCTTGTAACGGGAACGGAGTTTACTTCAATGGAAGATTATCTTAATGCTTGCGCTATTATCGAAGACTATGCCCAACAGATCGATGTGACGGTTGAAATGGTCGAAACCTACGGTAAAGTGATAATGGAGAAGGATGCCTTCCGTGAGATTAAGCGTCTCTTCCCATGTTAACCAAAACATGATTAATTGGACTTAAACTCGCATTGGACAGAAAATAGTGTAAAAAACAGCGGCTGACTAGGAAAAGCAAAAAAGTCCTAGACTGCCGCTGCTTTGTCTTATAGTATTCAACTATCGATCCCCTTAACTTCATACTTTACCTCTTATTTATATTCACTTTTTAGAATACTATAAATCTCTAAATCAACAATTCCTTTGCCTGACCATAAAGTTGCTTGTCTTAATGTGCCTTCTTTTATAAACCCGTTGTTTAGCAGGACCTTCTTGGATACTTCGTTTGAAGGCATTACTTCAGCTTGAATTCGGTTCACGTTGACATGGTCAAACAGAAATCCAATTAATGCTTTGACCGCGCTTGTCGCAATCCCTTTTCCCCAATACGATTCTGCCAAAAAGTAACCGATTGTCACTATGTCTACTTTTTGATTAAAATCAAGCGCTTCAATAATACCAACCAGTTTATCGTCTCCGATCTTGCTAAATATCCCCCATTTAATCCTTGATTTTTTATTATAATCCCTCTCAAAATGGCCAATCATTGATTTGACAGTCTCTTTATTATGTTTGGGGATGATTCCACAATAGGTGAACACGTTATCATTATTATAAATGTCAAATACTTCATCGAGGTGTGTACCTTCAATTTTTTTCAGGACTAGATTTTCAAATTCTATTGTAGGAAACTGTTCAAAAACAACATTAATATCCATGAATACACAATCCTTTCTACTTCTGTCTTCGACTTTTATTCGTTCCTTGTATTCGTTCAACATGATTTTTTCGAGCAATTGGGTCGATAATATTCTCTCGGGTTAAAGTGTTGTAAATCTGATCGATTTGCTCCTGTGTAAATCGTGGTTGTTGTGTCGTCTCTTTGATTCTATTGATTTTTCTATGTATGAACTCCGTTAGTTCCACATCATATACGATTAAGTTATTAGAACCAATCTTACGAAGTTCAGGATCCACGCTAAATGTGCAACGCCTCGTAAATGAAACTAGAGAAACGATACCGTGAGATGTCTATATTCTTTAGGCATTTGGTCTAATTGAATGTTAACTTTGTATTCACCTAACTCCCCTTTTCTAATGGACTTTTTGTTTTGTAATTCTTTACGGATCACTTTTTTGTTCGTCTTTTCTTCTGTTTTGTTATCTCGTTGAAATAGTTTGATCAACTTCGATATCATCTTGGTATTCCTTTGGTATTCAATCAATATATTTAGAATAATGTAACGAATAGATTCCAACAATAGGTTATTATACAATAAAATCCATTTGCAAAAATAAAAGCCCGATAAGAAGTCTTATCGAGCCATACTGAGGATTGCTACTATTGTTTCTCCTTTATAGTTTAATCCGATATACCCACTCTTCTCACTGCATTCCACCAAATGATCATGAAACACGTCTCTAGAAGATAATTCATTGCATGGTGTAAACCCCGCTTCGGTGCAGCGTTGTAGCCATGATTCTGCAGTTTCGTGTTTTTCCGTTCGAAACTCTTCAGGATTTCCGAGTATGTCTTCTATTTCTCGAGAAAAAAACAATTTTAGGCTGAACTTTTCTTCCTTCGTCAAACTTAACTCGTTGATTAATTGGAATAACAGTGAGAAATGATGCCAACAGTTAAGGAATCGCTCATGCAAATCGGAAGTATAGTGATTCGAATACGGTTCACATAAGACGAATTTGTTAGGACTTAAACTGTGGATTTTCCGAATCATTTGCGTTCTAGTGTCTACCTCCCCGACTCTGTCACGAATATGGTGTAGGGCAAATGCCGCGTTAACAAATAATGGGTCTTCCCTTTGTGCAATTACCTGCCAATTTTCCTCAGGTAAATCCTCTATAGTAGATACAAAAGGATAAAAGATTACTTCGATGTTCATACGCCTTGCAGCATCTTCTATTACCTGTTGCGCTTTCTCTATGCTTTCTTTAGAAGGCTCTATTGCGTATATTGTGATTTTCTTAGGAAGTTGATTACGCTGCTGTAATTCTTCCAACAAAGCTATTTCCTGGCGACCAGTTCCGATCCCAATATTGCACAAAGCAATCGATTCTTTCCCCTCAATCGATTGAGCGAGCAATTGATTTGAAATTTGACTAGCTGCGCGAATGATAGGCATGCTGTTTGCCAACAAATTAAATAGATGTATTTGGGGGATTTCAAAGCTTTGTAGGTATAAATTGATTTTTTTGGTCATCCCTGTATCGATACGTTTCATCAGTGATTTTGCAAATAAATATATCAAAATATCATTAGCGTCTTCCTTAATATTGATTTCTCGCTTAATTATGTTTTTTAACAATTGATGAGCCCGGTATTCCTCGCCCTTTGCTAACGCTTTGACACTATTGTAAAGAATTTGGTACTCCTCACTGCTCATTTTACCCTCCAAATTTTAACATGATCTGAGTGATTCTTTGATAGACGTCAGGATATTACATGATTAGTTATATTCCAGTTAATTATAAAAGTGATTAAACTATGCGTTTGATTCAGGCACGAACCTTAGTTTAGATAATCGTTGAATGATTGTGTATCGGGTAATTTACGTATTTTAATTGTGGCCAGAGCATGATGAATAAAAGCATTTGCACAGAAAAAAGCCCGATAATCGCTCTTATCGGGTAACAAATGAAGAATAGGGTTTTACCATTTTACGGAAACCAAACCATTCTTTACAGGGTAAAATTAGGTAGTTGTTTGAGTAAGGGAGAGGTTTTACTTCACGTCCAACAAGATCTTACCGATGCTTTGTCTGCTTTCCAACCATTCATGTGCTTGAGCTGCTTCTTCCAGGCGAAAACGCTTGCCAATCTTGATCTGGAGTTTGCCTTCCGCGATTAAAGGCAACACCTTGTCTGCGGTATTTTGCAACAGATTCGGACGTTGGCTCCGAGTCGTGCCAAAACTAAATCCTAATACAGAACGGCAGCTCGCATGTAGATCGATTGTTTTAAAATGCCCTACCTCTCCACTTGAATTCCCGAAGTTGACCAGACGTCCGTATGGAGCTAGACAATCCATGCTTTTTTCGGCTACTTTGCCGGCGATGGAATCCAGAATAACATTAGCTCCCTGACCATTCGTCAATTCAAGGACCTTTTCCGCAAAATCCTTTTGTTCATGAGAGATGACGTGGTCTGCCCCTGCCTCTCGTGCAATTTTCACTTTACTCTCACTTCCCACTGTCCCGATCACCATACCCGCTCCTAACCATTTGGCTAGCTGGATCGCGGTTGTTCCGACTCCACCAGCCGCTGCATGGATCAAAACTGTTTCTCCTTGTTCCATTCTGGCAATGTCCGCAAGAAGTTTATAGGCTGTAAAGGATACAATTGGGCACGCTGCCGCGGTATCCCAATCCATGCAATCTGGAATTGGGAAGGTTAGATTTTCGTTTGCAACCGCATATTCCGCGTAGGACCCGCTTGCGGGAAAAGCAATGACCCGCTGGCCCATCTTCAGATGTCGAACATCGGTGCCCACACGTTCAATAACACCGGTTACGTCTAAGCCTGGTATGAACGGGAGCTTCCCGCCCTTTTTTCCACCCCGTGATTTAATATCGGCAAAGTTTACACTTGTTTTCTCCACTCGTATGAACACCTGATCAGTCTTCATCGTTGGTAAATCGACATCCGTCAACTTCAAAACCTCTGGTCCGCCTAATTCCGTTACAAGTATTGCTTTCAATTGATCTCCCTCCCATTCACAATTCCATCATTTTATAAAAAGTGAAGAAGAATGCGCTTGAATTCACATTGACAAATAATTATTTTTATGGTATGATTATTTATTTATGTATTTTCATCTTCCTTGATCGTGTGTTATAACTAGTAAGTGGCAAGAGAGTCCACTGTTCATTCCCTAAGGAGGTTGTAGCATGTACAAGAATAAAGCGAGTATTACTGCCTTAATTTCTGCCTTTGGGCGTGCCTACCACGCCCGGAATGTTTCTCCGATAATTTTTGACGACTACCTGGCTTCTCAGATGCTGACAGAGGAAGAATTCATGAACTTGGGTAAAAATCTGGCTAGAGCGCTTCCGTTCTTTGCTCCCGAAGAAGTTGATCATTGTCCTGACGAGCAATCGGCTTTAGCGGTTGTGATGAGGGTTCAAAGTACACCGATTACAGTGAGCCGCGCCCGCTATACGGAAGATTCTCTTGAAGCTCTAGTGGATCAAGGTGTACAGCAATATGTAATCCTTGGCGCTGGCTTGGATACATTTGCGTTTCGCGAGCCAGAATTATGCTCAAGACTCCAAGTGTTTGAAGTCGATCATCCCGCAACTCAGGAATTGAAACGTCGTCGTCTAGAAGATTTAGGCTGGCAACTTCCCCAGAACCTTCATTTCGTCCCAGTGGATTTCAATCAACAAAGCCTTATCTCCGCTCTCGAACAGTCTTCCTTCGATCCAAGTTTACCTAGCTTCTTTAGTTGGTTGGGGGTTACATATTATCTCCACCGTGATGTGGTATTGGATACGTTGCGTTCAATAGCGAATTTTGTCCCCTCAGGAAGCTCTATCATTTTTGATTACTTGGATGCTCACGCTTTTATTCCAGAACGAACAGCGATTCGGGTTAAAAGGATGCAAAATGCGGTACAGATGTCTGGTGAACCCATGATCACTGGTTTGGATCCGACTAATCTTGCTGCTGAGCTAGCCATCGTCGGACTACGTCTTGAAGAGAACCTGTCCCCCGCTGATATCCAAGAACGATACTTTAAGAACCGAACAGATGGTTATACCGCTTTTGAACATGTGCATTTTGCCCGGGCAGTTGTTAAATAGGGTTAAAAGACCCTGATCAAAGGACGGTTTATCCAATGTAGTTCATGCACCACAAACCGATTTCTTGAAACCCGATTCTACGATAAATGGATCCAGCCGCAGGGTTATCGTATAACAAACAGAGTAACTTCCCTTCATTTAATAGTTCATCGCATAGTTGCCTTACGCATTGAGTAGCAAGGCCCCTTCTTCTTGCTTTGGGATGCGTACAGACACCAACTACCATTGCCGAAAAAGAATTCTCTGCAGTTGTAGAAGCACTGGCTAGAACTTCTCCCGCTTCTTCAAAAAAATATGCATTGCCGGTTCCGGATCGAAGCGTTTGTCGAAAGCTTTCGCGAGCGGTTTTGCCTAGCTCGAACTCTTCAATTTGTTCTTTCAGATCATAAAGCGGATCGCAGTCTGCGACAGTTGCTTTGCGGAAATTCCCGCATTTGCTTGAATCTTCTTTATTTGCAGAGCACGATGAATTCGTAAACTCCAGATTAGTAGGATCGAACGAATCAGATAGACTGGTCAATTCTGCAAAATAAAGTTTTTTGCGTTTGGTGATAGGTAAATAAAGATCAAAACGCTTTACAATTTCTTGCTTCCCAGAAATCATTTCTGCCTGTTTATCCTGAAGCACAATGGAAGCGAATCCCCTCCATTCTTTACCATCTTAACGCGATTACCCGCTTCTGGAAAGAACCCGCAACAGAAAAGTGGTTAGTCGAGGTAATCCTGGGAACACTATGTAAAAATTCAGAGGGGCTTTCGGAAACATGCGAACTTATCCTGGCAAATTACTGCTCACTACATGTTGTCTTGTCCTGCTAGCTTGCTTGATTTGGGTTCAGTCTGGCTATTCGCATTGGCAAAACAACACTTTTCAGGTGAAAGAAACTCATGCCAAGCGTAAAGTAGTCATTCTTTTAGTGGACTCATTACTTGCGAATTCAGTTGACACACTGATCAATAAAAATGAAGTTCCCGCTCTCTCTTACCTGATGAAGAGAGGTGTGTATCAACGTGAAATGATTAGTTCTTTTCCTACTATGTCCGTCACGATAGATAGCTCTCTTCTTACGGGCGCCTATGCTGATGTTCATCATATACCGGGGTTAGTCTGGTTTCATCCATTGGAACGTCGAATGGTGAATTACGGTGACGGGGCGAGGGTGATTTGGAAGCCTGGTGTCGTTCAATGGTTTAAGGATAGTTTCTACAATCTGAATCAAGTGCACCTGTCCAAGCAGACGAGTACATTGCATGAGGACTTACGGGTGAATGGTTATACCAGCGGTTCCATTAATGGCCTGATTTTCCGGGGACCTGGCGAGCATTTTTTTGGTACGAAAGGTACTTATGCTGTAAAAGTCCATGGTTCAGACGTGTTCGCGCTGGGTTCCGTTGCTAGAGTAACTGATAATCCGCTGCCAACAAGCCCCTTCCAATCGTTAGGAGTAAACAACGAGTACACAGCCAAAAGTCTGGTAGCCTTATTAAAAGAAAATCGTCTACCGGATGTAACGCTCGCTTATTTTCCTGATTTGGATAGCGATTTACATAAAGCCGGTCCCGCTTCCCAGAGCGGAATCAAAGAACTAGATGGCCAGCTGCAACAGATTTTGGGCTCTTTTGGCAGTTGGGATCGCGCACTCGATTCCCATGTTTTCATCGTGATGGGAGATAGTGGCGTGACTGCGACGGGCAGCAGTAAAAATGATTTGATTGATTTGGAAAAAACATTTTCAGGATATCGATTGTACCGAACAGGAAAGAAACAAGCATCCGTTGACGATATGGCGATTGCGATAAATGGACGCATGTGTTATGTCTACGCTTTGTCCGATCGGGTATCGATTCCATCACTTGTGGATCGTTTGAAAACCGATTCTCGGATTGATCTGATCGCTTGGCAAGATCATGAATGGATCAAAGTCCGAAAAGATAACCGTGATTTAAGCTACAGAAGCGGACATGAAAAACGTGATGTTTTTGATCAATCGTGGGATATTAGAGGCGATTTATCAGTGCTAGATCTCCAGACACGCCCAGATGACAAACGTTTGTTCTCAACCAATTATCCAGATGGATTAAAAAGATTGCAAACTGCCTTCTCCTCCCATAAAGGACGATATCTGATTGTCACGACAAAACCAGGTTATGAATTTACAGGAGATGGCGCTCCCAATCACCTTCATGGGGGAAATCACGGCTCACTTGATGCGAGTGACTCGACTTTACCGTTTATCATAACAACCAATGGGTCTGTTCCTCCACCGCCTAGGCGTATCATTGATGTGAAGGAATACATTCTTTCGTTGATCAGATAGTAAGCAAAAACAAGAAAAACGGCCTGCTGATTCAGACCGTTTCTTGGTTATTAAAACTTCTCTTGAATGATCATTTTGTCAATTGGAAAGCGCCCTGTTGCGTGCGCGGGAGCCGCTGCTTTTCCAAGTGTCATCATCATGACTGGAGTAAATCGAGCAGGAATGTTCAATTCCGCGATAAGTTTGGTACGGTCAAAACCACCGATCGGGCAAGTGTCATATCCCTTGGCTTTGGCTGCTAACATTAACTGCATAGCCGCAAATGCCGCGTTACGGTTGGCTTCATCACGTGCTGTTTGCTGGTCCCCCTGATAAACTGCTTGTACATTTTGATTAAGTGTATCGTACGCTTGTTGTGGAATCTGCCCCGCTTCCAATGCTGGACGGTACACTTCTTCAAAGGATTTGTTTGCTTCAAGGTCACCAAGTATCACGATGACGGCGGACGCGTCAGAAACCTGTTGTTGGTTGTAAGCAATCGGAAGAAGTTGATCCTTATTGGCTTGTTCTGTTACAACGAGAAAACGCCAATGCTGCAGATTCCAAGAGGATGGAGCAGTTGCAGCCAATTCAATCATCTGATTCAATTCTGCCTCTGGAATGGTTACTCCCTTTTCATATTTGCGTACGGAGTGACGGGTGCGCATTGCGTCTTCAATTGTCATGCTTGTCTCAGTTTGAGTCATCAATCTTACTTCCTCTCATGGTGTGTATTTTACTTAAGCTCGTTGATTCGCTTGGTGGATGGTATGTAACATCTGCTTGAACTTAGCTAACAGCATCACAAATTCATCTTGTGAAACTCCCACTTGTTCAAAAATAGCCTCTGGGATGCAATACGCCTCTTGTTTCATTTCCTTCCCTTTGTCTGTAAGCTGAACCAATACTTTGCGTTCATCCATCTGTGAACGCTGACGTTTGATTAAATTGGCGGCTTCCATTCGCTTAAGCATAGGCGTAAGTGTCCCAGAGTCAAGATACAGACGTTCACCAAGCTCTTTTACCGTGCACTCCTCGGCTTCCCATAGAATCAGAAGAACAAGGTATTGTGGATAGGTAATGCCCAATTGATCCAGAAACGGACGATACAAGCTGGTAATTTCTCTGGAGCAGGCATAAATTGAAAAGCAAAGTTGGTTGTCCAGCTTAAGAGAATCCTCTCTGTTCATCTTCCTTAACATACCCCCTAGAGTATTCTCAGTTAACCATTTAATTGTGCACAATTAAATTTAGTAAATTTAATTTATCTCAACAGTATTACATTGTCAAGAATAAATTCTTCATGATGGAGGAGCTCACGTTAGTATTCATCCTCTACTTGGGATTTAAACCGTTCCCCGAGGTAATAAGCCGTTGATCCTGAGTAGAAGCTTCTGTATTCAAAAAAGGGTGCCAGCAATTCGGCACCCTCGGTTCTTTTGAAATCTGTTCTCTATTCGGTCTGAAAAGATGCAGCTATTCCTGGTTGATCCTTCAAGCGTCCTTTATAAATAATTCGAAATCTCAATCAAATTCTGATCCAGATCACGCAAATACACGGATTCAATTGGGCCCAAAGCACCCGTACGCTTCACAGGCCCTTCTTCAATGGGGATACCGTATTCCGTAATTTGCTCGATGACTTCCAACAACGGTGTTTCGGTGATGAAGCAGAGATCAGCTGATCCTGGTGTAGGTTGATTGGCTTTGGGTTCGAATTCTTTCCCTTTCTCGTGTAAATTAATCTTCTGCTCACCAAAGTGCAAGGCTCTTCTTCCGCTTCCAAACGTAATGATTTCCATCCCCAGCAATTCGCAATAAAAACGGCAAGTAGCGTCTATATCAGCTACAGTCAGAACAAAATGATCCAATCGGGTAATTTTCACGTTTGTTCCTCCTGTTTAAATTCGAGCTTGTTGCCCAGGATTCAAGACTACTCCTTTGATCCCCTTCTCTTGCAACTGTTGTATAAAATGCTCTGGATTCTGTTGAATTGGCGGGAAGGTATTGTAATGAATAGGGATGACGATTTCTGGCTGAATCCACTCTGCCGCTGTTGCCGCATCCTCTGGGCCCATAGTAAAAACGTCCCCGATCGGAAGAAAAGCTACTTGAATTCCCTGCTTCGCCAACAAATGCATGTCGGAGAAAAGGCTTGTATCGCCCGCATGATATACCGTTTGATCCTCCATATCTACGATTAAACCAGCCGGAAGTCCTCCATACAAAAACTCTCCGTCCACTTCAATGGAAGAACTGTGGAACGCCTGTGTAAACTTGACCTTCCCAAAAGGAAACGAAGCGGCTCCGCCAATATTCATTGGAAAAACTTTGGCTCCTTGTTTCGCAAAGTAAAGGGCAAGTTCAAAATTAGCGATAATCGTGGCATCGTTGTTCAAGGCAATCTGCAGCGCATCGGAAATATGATCGGAATGTGCGTGAGTTAACAGAATGTATTCCACCTTGATTTCATTTGCCTTGGTTGTAGCCAGAGGATTCCCGTCCAAAAAAGGATCAATGATAATGGAGTGCATCTCTGTATGTAATTGAACACAGGAATGACCGTGAAAAGTAATTTTCATCGTGCATGACCTCCACTCAAAAATTAAGTAGTTCTTAAATTGTATACATTATTTATATTGTACGAACTTAATATTAGTCCGTTCCTTCCATTTGTCAATCATATCCATTTATACCAACTGTAAAACAGCACGCTAACCCTCATTTGGTAAGTGAAGGAAAGCCAGCTCGACTCCAAAGCCACAGGGGAGTATGGACATCAATAGGTGCCAAACCGCTTCCTTTCAACACGTTTTCCCAAGCATTCGACACTACCTGCCGGTCCTTCTCCGTTCCATTTAATACCTCTTCAGAACAAATTCCCAATTTAACGGTAGCCTTCAAGATGTGCGTATCAGGAGCGATAGTAATAAGCTCACGCGATTTCCAGCGGATTCCGATATACGTCTCCATGACATACAACCAATAATTGAAGATTTTCGGGCCCGCAAGATATGGAAAATCTGACTTCCGTTCGGTCTGAATGATGCTCTTCAATGCCGCAATGTCGTATTGAACAGATTCAAATAATCCCATCACATCACCACTAGGAGATGACTGTAATATCCCTTTTGAGACTCTTTGCCAGATTTCTGGATGACGATTGGGTTGTAATGCAACACGGTAGCTGATCAGCACATTACGCAATTCGTCCAGGTTGGTTTCTGCTACAGCACGGGGTCGAAAAATCCATCGGGCATTCGGATCCTGATAAGCCTCAACAATTGCCTTCCAGAGTGAGTATGAATTACGTTGGTAATTTAATGACATCCCAAGGGTCAACACGTTCGGCAATTCCTGATCCGGGACGATTCCTATAAGGACATCCTCCGGCATTACCTCACCGCCAAGTTGACCATCCGAATGCATTTGTACGAGTAGCTTGATATTGGCTAAAACT
This sequence comes from Brevibacillus ginsengisoli, assembly GCF_050113715.1. NCBI lineage: Bacteria > Bacillati > Bacillota > Bacilli > Caryophanales > Paenibacillaceae > Brevibacillus > Brevibacillus ginsengisoli. The sequence continues at coordinate 328,683 of NZ_JBNJQR010000002.1, read as the reverse complement.
GAATTTTTGTTCATTTCCCCTCCACGCTGGCACAGTCCTATAAATTACGTTTCCAGAACAAATGTTCGAATCACTTCCTTTTACTTCACGACATCTGCAAATTTGGCTTTAGTTGCATTCACCAAATTCTCCACTTGCAATTCCATTTGCACGCCGATACTTCCTCCGCTTACGATGATGGTTTCAAGTGACTGGGCTTGGTCATCAATAATCGTCGGGAATAGTTTTTTCATCCCGATTGGCGAACATCCCCCGCGAATATATCCCGACACGTTCAATATATCTTTCACCGAAATCATTTCGATTTTCTTCTCTCCAACTGCTTTTGCGGCTTTCTTCAAATCCAGTTCAGCCGCTACCGGAATCACAAAAACATAATAAGACTTGCTAGTGCTTTGAGAAATAAGGGTTTTATATACGATCTCTTCTTCTCGTCCAATTTTGTGCGCAACGGATACTCCATCGATCTTTCCGTCATCCGCGCTGTATGTTAACATCGTATAAGCGATTTTTTCCTTGTCCAAAATTCGCATCGCATTTGTTTTACTTTGCTTCATCGTTTGCTCCTTTTTTACGCGCTTCGCTGACGCAGTTTTATTAACCAAAGATTTGGGCAGCAATTCCATAAAGGGTATCGTTTCGATCAGGCAGGGTAGTAGAATTCCTGATCATTACTGGTGGATGGTTCACTTTTTTGAATCCCCGCTTCTCCAGGGACGGAAATATTGCCTCTTTGCCGTATGGTACGTCTATTCTAACACTCCCGCGGTAGCCTTTCATCAAGTGGTCGATCATGAGTATCGCCAATTCATCATGAACGGCTACAATTGGCCCAAGCACCAAATGGATGGGGCCTTCTATACCTAAACCAAATCCAACAACATCACCTTGATGATTGAGGACGACAACTCCCTGTTTAGCTTGTTGGATTCTTGACTTCAATAAGGTTGTTCTGTCCGCTCCCATTGCAGCTCGATCCAACTCTAGAACGTGTGAAAAATACTGGTTAGTTAAAGGCACTATTTGATATTGGTTGAGATCATGGGCTGTATCGAATGGACTCATGTGAGAGCAAATAAACTTATGCACAGTCGAAACAGGATGAAATCCTAACTTTTCATAAAGAGGCTGTCCGTCTGCAGTCGCAATCAGCATAATGGTTGTGTCAGAAGGAACCGATTGAATACAAGCAGTCGTTAATTCTTTCCCCAATCGATAACCTCTGTAGTTTTCATGGACAATGACCATTCCAATCGACGCCAATTCACTCTCATATGGGATAATGGCCGCACTAGAAATGACCACTCCTCCTTCATTCTTATGACCATATACCGTACCTGCCGAGAGAATCGTTTTTATTTCTTGTTCATCATAATCCCAACCTACTGATGCTGAAAGGTTAACAAGACCGGCTATATCTTCTTTATTTAACTGCTCCATTGTGTATCTCGTTTCGTTGCGCATGTTCTACAACTCCTCAATTTTGTCAGAGAGTCGACTCTTCCATATGGAAAAGCACTTCAATCTTCAGAACAAACGTTCTCTTATTATACACCATCATTTACCAAATAAAAATAAGGACATTATATTTTTGGAACGTGACCATTCTGAAAAATGAAAAACCGTCACGTTATAGAAGTGACGGTTTTGGAAGTGATGGTTTCATAACTTGATGATTATGTTATGAATTCTATTTGGTTTGCTCTTGTACAGCTAACGGCTTTTTCAGTAAAGGTACGATAACCAGCGCCCCAATAATAAACAACACACTGGCAACCTCAAACATCCAGACCAGCGAAAAGCTCTGTTTCAGCCATCCCGCATTAGTCATCGTCAGTACCATAGCACCCATAAAGAGTGGGGTTAAAATCCCGTTGACACGCCCTACGAACTCAGTCTCCGTGTTTTGCAAAATCAAGGTGTTGATTCCAATATGGATGCATGGCATCACCAGCCCACAAATAAACTCGATAAGTAGTGTTAACCACAGATGAGTCGACAATCCCAACGCGATAAAGCCTATCGCGTTGACTCCCATGCCTAAAATCAAGAGTTTCTGTGGCTCCACCTTTTTAGAAAGCCCCATAGTCAGACCTCCGCCAATAATCATCGCAATTCCAAACGCCGCCATTAACCATTGCAGCTGTTCTTTCGGCAATCCGAGTCGCTCGGTCACGAGGAATATTGTTAACGGTTGTGTAAAGCCAAGCGCAGAACCGGCAGCAGCGAAGCAACCACCCAGACACAATAACGCCCGACTGTCCAATACGTAACGGAAACCATCCTTCATCTCTTGCCATAATGTGGTTTTCTCTTGTTTTTCCTCGATATCGTAGTCAGGGGGCAATAGTAAGAGGATTGCGGCAGACAACAAGAATGCGAAACCTGTAATGGCAATGGCCACTTGAATTCCGTAATGGTTGAAAACGAACGTCCCGATAATGGGTCCCAAAATCATAAAGAGGGCAAAGATCGTCTGGTACATGGACATCCCCATCTGCATCAGCTCGGTTGACACATGCAGCTTGAACAGCTTCATTCCCGCCGGCTGGGAAAACTGTGACAGAATGGATGAAAACAGCGTTGCGAAGAAGACGGCTTTCCAGCTTCCGAAAACCAAAGTCAACAACACGAAGAAGATGGATACCGCGCTGAATACGTCGCACCATACCATTGTTCTCTTGGGCCGCCAACGATCCGCAAAAGTTCCGCCGATGAAGGAAAACAGGAAGATTGGCGCAAATTCAGCCACTGAAATTAGTGATACGGCCACTGGATCTTCATGTGTTCGATCCATCACATAAAGTAGGATTGAATAGTTTCTCACCCAGATTCCGATTTGCAGAAAAAATGTAGATAATAAGATGGTCCGAATTACACGATTACGGAATAAGTCCCCCATCGATGCTTTCGCAGCAGTTGCAGCAGGTGTACTTGCTGACATGATATCCTCTCCTTTTCACTCTTTTCTCATCTTTTAACCCTTCGATACTTCTATCATGAACCATGTTCTTCTCCTCCCTTGGTTTAGTTCCATCAATGAACAGATCATTGGAGCCGATGAGGTACCCTTAGCCTACATCTCTGTCGAATTACCGACCGACTAAAAAAAGACGCCGATTTAGATCGACGTCTCCCATTATAACCAGACGTCGACCAACACCGACATCTTTTTTATTCATAAAAAAACATCGGTTAACCCGACGTCTTCACTGTATGGTCAACAGGTACCCACTTCACTGCTTTCAAACAAGCTACTCAGGTTACGATTAAGCAGCCGGATGAAAACAATCCAAAAAGGGAAAGACGCTCGGAATTTGCGTGCTCTATTGAGTTCATGTTGAATCTTTTGCCTGTTGCAAGGCTTTTGATTTCATCCCATACAAAGTCCATGATCTTCTAACCCCCTTCTGATAGACACAGTGAACTGGAATAAATTCCATCTGCATAAGTTAAAATATAATCCAGCATTTCGTTTATTGTCAATAGCTGACGGATTTTACTTTGTTAATAAACTATTTATTAACCAACTGTTCAGCTTTTCACTTTGTTGGAGCGATAATGCTGAGAACTTGTTATAATCCTTGTAAGAAGAACCTACATTTATTCTTCGTTACTACCATTCCTCAACCTTTGAGCCTAAAAAAGTTCTAACCTCATCAAAAGAAAAAATCCCGGAGGCTATTTTTTTATGCACTTTCAAAATATCTTCGTATCTGTATCTGTCATCAACCTGCTCATGGCTGGTGTCTTGATTTTTCTCGAACGAAAAAACATTGCCACTACTTGGGCGTGGTTAATGGTGTTGCTCTTCTTGCCTGGTATTGGCTTCGTGCTGTATCTGATCCTGGGGCAAAACCTGAGCAAGCGTCGAATTTATAAAATTAAGGAAGAGGAGTTTTCTCTCCTTCATTCGTGGGTACTCGAACAAACCGAGTTGATCGAGAAAGACGGACTAACGTTTAACGACCCTTCCATGCCTTATTATCAAAATATGATTTACATGAATCTCATGAATGACCACGCTTTATTTACTCAGAATAACCAGGTGAAAATTTATACGGAAGGAACCAAAAAATTCACGGAACTGCTCCGCTGCATTGAGGAAGCCAAGCATCACATTCACCTTATGTATTACATTTTTAGAGATGATTCCTTGGGACAGCAAGTTACCCAAGCGCTCACCAGAAAGGCGAAGGAAGGCGTTGAGGTGCGAGTTTTGTACGATGCGATTGGTTCTTCCAGGCTTTCTAGACAATTTTTCACCCCGCTGCAAGCGGCAGGTGGGCAGGTAGCCGCTTTTTTCCCGTCCAAGATTCCCTATCTAAACATAAGGCTAAACTTCCGAAATCACCGAAAAATCGTAGTTATTGATGGAAAAATCGGTTTTCTCGGAGGATTTAATGTTGGCGATGAGTATTTGGGCAAAAACAAATACTTTGGTCACTGGAGAGATACCCATCTGAAGATCGAAGGCAGCGCGTTAGTCACCATGCAGACGCGTTTCTTCCTTGATTGGAATCTGGCTAACTCCAATCGATTGTCGCCAACTCCTGACTATTTCCCGATAATGGAGCACCAGGGGACAGTCGGCATGCAAATTGTATCCAGCGGACCGAATTCCGATCGGCAGCAAATTCGCAACAGCTATCTGAAAATGATCTATTCCGCCCGTCAAACGATCTATTTGCAAACTCCCTATTTCATTCCAGATGATAGCTTCCTCACCGCTCTGCGAACAGCTGTTCTCTCTGGAGTCGACGTCAAAATCATGTTTCCCTATAAAGCAGACCACCGATTAGTTTATTGGGCTTCCTCTACCTATCTGGGTTATCTCTTGAATAATGGCGTCAAATGCTATCTCTATCAAAAAGGTTTTCTACACGCCAAAACGATGGTCGTTGACAATAAAATCGCCACGGTGGGAACCGCAAATGCGGATATTCGCAGCTTTAAGCTGAATTTTGAAACCAATGCGTTCATCTACGACAGTTCGACTGCAGAAGAATTGGCTGAGATTTTCATGAACGACTTGACGCATTGCCAAGAACTGACCTTGGAAGCGTACCAAAAACGTTCGCTGCTCACGCGGTTTTTCGAGTCACTCGCAAGACTTTTGTCACCTATTTTCTAGTTACGAGATTTGTGCGGATAATGAGTAACGTATTAAAGGTTGCTTCACCACGAAGCAACCTTTTGATCCATTTAACCGTTATAGAACCTTGCTTTAGGCGTTCATCTCAGCATGGATAAGATAATTCATCGCCCGCTCCATCCGCTTCTGCTCGCCCCCATCGTCGAGTGACGACAGATAAGTGATCTGAGTAGGTTCTTGATTTGTCTGTTCACGTAACAAGCTATTCTCCTCAAGCACTTGCTTTAATCGTTTGGTGGTTCCCACACTGCCGTCAATGATTTCGATGTTGTTCGGCAGTATTTTTTTCAGGTGCCATTTATAGAACGGGAAGTGCGTACAGCCTAATACGATGACACCATATTGACTCATGTCGTAGGAAGTCAGTTTATTTTTAAGTAGCGGCAGGATAATGTCATCATGATATTGTAAATTCTCACAATGCTCGACCAACTCAGGAAATGGCAAATAATCCACGATATTTTCGTCATCCACACGACGAACAAGCTCATGAAACTTTGGCTCCTGCAAAGTAAGTAACGTGGCGAGTACCAGCACTCTTTGGCCTGATTCTCTGAATCGTTCGACCGCCGGCTTCACCGCTGGCTCAATGCCGATAACCGGAAAATTGCATGTTTGTCTTAACTCATTAACCGCAATGCTCGTCGCTGTATTGCAAGCCACTACCAAGGCCTTAATTCCCATTTGTGAAAGCTTATCGACAGCTTGAAATATATATTCCCTTACTTCCTCCTTGGGCTTCGGACCATAAGGAACATGCAATGAATCCGCAAAATAGTAATACTCTTCGTGAGGCAACAACTTCACAGCCTCGCGCAGGACAGTTAAACCACCTAATCCAGAATCAAAAAAGGCAATCTTCATAACCACAGTCTCCTTTAGTCAACACCCGATGATACCTTAGATAATTACCTACTAATTTAACTATTCAAGAAGCAGAATTGCAATGATATTTCCATGAGTTTTCCATTGTATCGATAAAAATTTGTCAATCAGCTTATTGTATGTGCTAGTTTATTGAATGAATTCCTGATATGATAAAATTCTAAATTATGTAAAATCAAACAAAAGAGATCGGGTGAGTTCCGTGAATAAAACAAGTGTCAGCCAAAAAGAAGTTATTTTCCGAATTGATCATGAGGAATATTCGATTTCCGTCATGGAAGTCGTCTCCATTGAAAGAGCGCAAGCCATCACTTCCGTCCCCAGACAAAATCCGTATGTAGAAGGTGTGATAAATCTTCGGGGTAATGTGATTCCCGTCGTCGATCTAAAGCAAATTTTAAACGGAAACTCTACCGTCATGACAGATGCTACACGCTTCATCGTGGTAAACATTGAGGGGAAAGACGTTGGATTTATTGTAGAAGAAGCAACGGACATTGTCGATATTCCAAGCTCATCGATCCAGAACCCATCCATGTTTCATTCTGGTTTCATTTACGGGATTGCCAAACTTGGTGAACGAATGATCATTCTGCTTGATCTTCCTTACTTAGTGGATAATGTCATTGGTGATCTGTAAACAGAAATAAAACAAACCTGAAACTCACTTCAGGTTTGTTTTTTTATTTCCTGTTTTTCACTGCGACGAGCAATTCTGTCCACGACGTAGATCATGACGAGAATTGGCAAAGTCACACCCACAACGATATACGCATACAGCCATAAATCATTTTCATGCTCTCGAAGATAATCACTCTCCGGAAGAACTTTCATCAAAAACAACACCCATAGGAGTGATACCACATTCATCCAAACGTAAGGTTTCATCATCCTTCACCTTTTGAATCCAACTTTACTATCTATTTTTTCTAGTAAACCTTGTTCTATGCATGAAGTGGAATAATAACTCGATCTTGGGAAATAATACCTTCCATGAAAGGGTTGATTCTATGCCTTCCTCCGAACCAACTATTCAACCATCCGTCAAGGACAATGTCCACGCGATTAAAATAGCCTTTAACTTTACTCAGGATATCGTTATCCAATCCATTCAGCTTAACGAGAGCGATTCCTTTACGATCGTCTACCTTTCAGGAATGGCAGACCCCGGTCAATTTCTAAAAAAAATACCTTTGCAATCGAGGCAAAAACAGTCGGATCAATTAATTGAAGTGGTCCCTACCAAACAACTGCATACAATAAAAGAAATCGTAGACGAAATCATTAAAGGGAATACAATTACGCTGTTCGATGGGATGACAACCGCTTTATCCTATGACACAAATGCGGTCAACACGCGATCCGTAAACGAACCAGATAATGAGGTCAGCATTAAAGGCCCACATGACGGATTTAACGAGTCGATGAAAAATAATATAGCCCTGGTTCGCTTTCACTGTCCATCCCCCTTGCTCACTGTTGAATACCTTCAACTAGGGACGATTACACATAACAAAGTTGCCGTATTATCGATGAAAGGGATTGTCAACGAGAAAATTCTGCAAGAGGTACACAATCGCCTTAAACGTATCCCATATGAAGCTGTGTTAGACATTCAATATATAGAAGAATGGATTACGGACAACCGATGGACATTATTCCCATTGATAGAATCGACGGAACGACCTGATCGAGTGGTTGGAGCGTTGCTAGAAGGTCGTGTGGCCATCATGCTAAATGGCGTACCCATGACACTGATGGTTCCCTATCTGTTTCTACAGACGTTCCAAGTAAGCGAAGACTACTATTGGCGTTATTACCTTGCTTCCGCATTACGGTTACTTCGTTTTTTTTGTGGATTTGTTACGTTATATTTGCCAGCCTTTTTTGTCGCTACCATAACATTCCATCATGAGTTTTTGCCTACGACGCTCCTCATGAGTATTGCTCAAGGACATGAGCCTGTTCCGTACCCGACCCTTGTCGAAGTTTTACTCATGGAGGGTGCTTTTGAGATTCTTCGGGAAGCGGGAATTCGCCTTCCGAGACAGGTAGGATCTGCGGTTAGCATCGTGGGAGCACTTGTTCTCGGACAAGCAGCCGTACAAGCGGGAATCGTTTCTCCTGTTACGGTTATCCTCGTCGCGTTTACAGGTATCTGTTCGTTTACGCTCCCAACCAATACAGGAGCATACGCTATTCGCATGCTTCGTTTCGTGATCATTATCATGGGGGGACTTCTTGGCTATGTCGGGATCATCACGGCAGGCATTTTATTGCTTGTTCACTTAGTATCCTTACGCTCTTTTGGGATTCCCTACTTTTCTCCGCTTGCTCCGTACAGCATGTATAACAGCACAGACATTTTCATCCGCCGTCCCCATTTTTTGAATAAAAAGCGTCCGTCAATTTTTCGCGTTGAAGATGATGTTCGTTTTCGTGAATAATATGATTCTTTCCATGTAAGGTGGTGGGACTACTTGGGTAAGGAAGTCATCTCAAATAAGCAGTTTGTCAGCCTCATCACGGTAATCGCCATCGCCTCTCCTATTCTGTATATTCCCAAGGCTGTTACATCCACAGCGAACAGGGATGGTTGGTATGTCGTCTTGATTGCCGGATTCTTTGGCATGATCAATGCACTTGTCATTCTTTGGCTGGAGAAACAATTTCCAGGCAAAAATCTGATGGAGATAAACCGAATTCTACTGGGGCGCTTTATAGGGGGGCTCCTCAATTTCGTCTTTATTCTTTATTTTATCGATTTATGTACGTGGGTTTTACGTGAATTTACGGAATTTCTGTTAATTACCGTTGAACCGACCACCCCGTTTTATGTCTATGTGACGATTGGTATGATCCTGGCTTCCTTTACAGCGTTTCACGGATTAGAAGTGTTCGCTCGTGTATCTGAGATTATTTTCCCCATTGTATTTGGCATCTATTTGCTCGTATTCTGTCTTTTATTAAATCAATATCATCCTGAAAATTTGTTACCTGTATTGGAGAACGGAGTCGTCAAACCATTAAAGGGAATGCTTGAAACAGAGACTCTCTTCGGTGACATTATGATTATTCTGATGATCACCAATCACGTACGCAAAGATCAAAACACACAGAAATATCTCATGATGAGCATGGGGTGGTCAACCATTTTTATATGTGCCTCCGTCGTTGCCTCCATAATGGATTTTGGAGCTGAAACTACTTCGACACTAACGTACCCGACATTTACCCTCATTCAAGACATCAATATTGCGAATATCCTCGATCGAATCGATATTTTGGTAGTGGCGATATGGATTCTTGGAGTATACGTCAAGTTTACAAGTTATTTCTTTGGTGCAGTTTATGGGATATCAACAGCCTTGCAGCTGAAAAATTATCGAGTGGTCATCCTGCCGATCGCCTTGGCCATGATCGTGATCACCAAGTGGAAAGTGCCGAATTTTATCCAAATCAGTACGATTTATTCACAGAATGCCTGGTATTTCGCCCTGTTTCAAATCGGTATTCCGTCAGCCTTGCTTTTACTAGCCATACTTCGGAAAAAGCTGATCAAGAAACCCACTTGATGAGGAGTACAATATGCCAATACGATTTCTCTTTCTCATCCTGAATCTGATGCTGACCGTCTTACTCACCGGATGCTGGGGAAGACAAGAATTGAATTCCGTTGCCATTATCCATACCATTGCGGTAGATCAAGAAAAGAATAATCTCGTACGCTTAACCGTCGAAATATCTGATTTGAAATCACAGAGTCAAGGGGGGCCGGCTGGTTTAAGCGGGAAGTCGATTTATTTGACCTCTACTGGGCATTCGATTTTTGAAGCCGCTCGCAATTTACGGAACAGCTCCTCTCGTCATTTGATTTGGGGTCATGTCAACGCGATCATTTTCAGCAAGAAAATGGCACAGGAAGGGCTCCGAAAAAATTTTGACACGCTCATTCGACTTCGCCATTTTCGCAATACCATGAATGTGTTCATCGCAAACGGTAAAGCCTCTGACATTTTCCGCGCTTCTATCCCCCAGCAGTCCTATATTTCCATTGGTTTAAGAGGGCTTGAAGAAGCACAACATTCAACTGCGAACACCCGACGAGTCACCCTCATGCAGGTTGGTGAAGCGTTGACCAATAAGTACAAGACGCTAACGATTCCCGCTGTCGAGCTATTCAAACTGCCCAAGACTTCTAAAGAGTCTTTGCGTTCATTAGGTGTGTTCACATTCAAAGATGACAAGCTATTTTCCTTGATGGATGTGGTAAAAACCAAAGCGTATGTCCGCGCAATTAACGAAGCGAAAAGCGCTGTTGAGATACTGCCCTGCGGTACAGGAAATGATTATGCTACCTTTGAAAACGTGCGTAATCACACCAAGATCACAAGCAAGCTTCAGGACAATCACCCAACGATTACCATGGAGATGCTACCTGAATTTGATATTGTCGAGGTACAATGCGGAGAGAAAATAACATCGAACCAATTGACAAAGTGGGAGGAACAATTGAATTCAAGAATTACGCTACAAAATCAGGACTTGATCCGGTATTCCCAAAAGAACAACTTGGATTTATTAGGCATCGGAGAGGTCATCCATCGGGAGCACCCCCAGGAATGGAAAAACATGAAGAAAAACTGGCGACAAATCTACCCAAATCTCCAGATTCAGATCGTAGTAAAGAGCAGAATCGATCATTCCAATCTGAGTTCATAATACTTCTCGTTAGAAAACTCGGCGATTGCCGAGCCTTTGGCGACAGCAGTGTCGTAAAAAAACAAACCTGACGTCATCCTCAGGTTTGTTTTTTTTACTTCCACTACTCCAATTTTTTGGCGGCAATTTGTTCGAGGACATCAAGAAAAATATCCAATTTCATAGGATCAATCTCGGAAAGATAGCGTCCAATTACCTGTCTTCGCAACACAAGCATTTCTTGGAGTGCCTGTTCACCTTTCTGCGTCAACGAAATGAGCACCACTCGACGGTCTTTATCATCATGACGACGGTGAACATAGTCGTTCTTGACGAGTCGGTCAATCATTACGGTAGATGCGCTAGGCTTCACCTTCATTTTTTCCGCCAGATCCGTTACCTTGCAAACTCCCTTGTTAAACAGAAAGTAAAGGACAAAAAACTGCTGTCCGGTTAATTTGGTGTCTGCTTTTTCGGTAAGTTCAGGTCCAATTTTACGAAAAGTAGTCATGAAACCAGTTTCGAACCGTTTAATTTGGCCCTCCAGTTCTGTCTGATTCTGGTTGTCGATCGGATTCTTCATAGGATCGCCCCACACTTTATTGTGAATATATTAAACCACTTATTATTTAACCTATTTAAGTATAACACGTAAGAAGTCAAACCACCAAAAAAGCAGTCCAAAACTTAACATAAGTTTCAAACTGCCTATTTCAATTAACCACATTTCTCTCTTGATAGGTTAGTGCATAAATATTCATCGTCTAATTTGGGCGCGCTGTTGAAAATGAGACCGAAACTACGATGTATAATTATACAAAAAACAGAAAACCTCAACAGAATTCAATTGCGCTATTGATAGGAAGTCACCACCATCGGGAAATCTTCAGAGAGCAAATCCAGCATATCTCCCAGATCAAATGGTTGCTTGGTGCAAACTCGCTGTGCAAAGCGGGCGACAGACTTCAATACCTCGACACTCTCAACGGGGTAATGTCCGGCAGCGCTCTCAGCCGAAAGCATGACCGCATTGGTACCATCCAAGACCGATTGAAAAATATCCGTAACCTCCGCTCTCGTCGGCACAGGATGCTCGACCATGGATTGCAGCATTTGTGTTGCCGTTATCACGAAGGTGTTGGTTTTGTTGCACTCGGAGATCATCGCTTTTTGTAATAACGGGATCCACGGAAACGGAAGCTCAACCCCTAAATCACCTCGTGCCACCATTACGCCGTCTGCTTTGGGCAAGATCGACGAGAAATTACGGATACCCTCCATTGTCTCAATCTTGGCGATGATCTGTGGAGGATGTCCTTGGGAAAGCCCAGCAAATGAACGGATTTCATCCAAATGTTCGGGTGTACGGATAAACGAACAAGCGATCATTTCTACCTTTTCCAGTAACAGAAAGCGCAAGTCCTGTTTATCTTTTTCTGTAAGCGCAGGAAGTCGGATGATTAGCCCCGGGAGATTCACTCCTTTGTGATTGGAGATTACTCCTCCAACCAATACCTCTGTTTCTAAATGATCAGGTAAAACGTTCAACACCCTCAATTGAATCTCTCCGTCATTGATAAGGACACGCAAGCCTGGTTTGGCGTCCTGGGTTACACCTGCGTAATCGATGCTCGCCTGCGTGGCGTTTCCCTCAACTTGTGTGGTATAGAGTCTGAAGGTTTGCCCTTCTTTTAACTCCGCCTGATTCCCGTTGATTGTCCCTAGCCTAATCTTGGGGCCTTGCAGATCGCCGAGAATTCTCACCTTCTTATTAGTTTCTTGAGCTAATCGACGTAAGGTTTGGATCACTTCTCGATGCGTCTTCTGATCTCCATGTGATAAATTAATTCTCGCGACGGTCATCCCGCGGGAGATTAATTCACGAAGCTTTTCTATGTCTTGACTGGCTGGACCAATCGTGCAGACGATATCAATACTCAATGCTAATCCTCCTTCATTGAAACATCCTCTCACCAGTTTCTCTTATCCGACTGATTTCCATTCAGGAATTGCCATTAGACGCAAAAAAACAGACTATCGTTACTGATAGTCTGCATCTGGTGTTTCTGATGAGTCATAGCGTTTGATATTTCGTCGTTGATCAATCGAATTTCTGCCTCTTCTCGTAATGACATAGTAGAGCATTAGCAGATTGACGATAAACCAGGTCGCAAGAATCGCGTAACGCGGAATGGAATCTTCAGTCGCTTTTCCCAGTAAATTCTCAAAGTGAGCAGAGGCCACCTGTGGTAATTCCTTCGGCTTCAATGAAAAGACCTGCGAGCTGTTGGAACCTGAGTCCTCAAGAACAGTTAAATGTCCATTGGCGGACACTTCCTTAATCATTTGACTTCCTTTATGAACAGTCACGTACAATGGTTTATCCGTAAAGTAATAATCTACACGCGGCGTTTGATTGGAGGTGGTTTCTTGCACGGTTGGTTTAAACTTGTCACCCGCTTTGGCAACTTGAACTGTTTCATAATTGGCAAACGCATAATCCAGCATTTTGGTGACATCCCGATAGTTCAAGTTTCTAGAATCACCCTTCATGACCACAGCAATAAACTCTGAATTGCCTCTTTTGGCGGACTCTACAAGGGCATGCTTCGCCTGATCCGTAAATCCATTCTTGATTCCTGTAGTCCCTTCATAGCTCCACAACATCTGATTGTGGTTGACCAAGACGGTTTTCCACTCTTTTCCGTCCCATGGCAGTTTCTTCGTTGCCACGATTTCGCGGAAAACAGGATTAAACATCGCATATTGCGCAATTTTGGCCATGTCTGAAGCGGTGGTATAGTGATTCGGATCATGAAGGCCGTGTGGATTGGTGAAATGCGTGTTCTTGAGATTGAGTCGATCCTTCAAGAATTGGTTGACTCGGTTGGCAAATTCATCTGTACTTCCCGCCATGTGCTCGGCTATCGCAATGGCAGCATCGTTCCCAGAGTTCATCAATAAGCCGTAAAGAAGTTTGTGAAGTTGTACCTGTTCTCCTTCTCCTAGGTAGACACGTGTTCCTTCTACTGTCCGCGCTTTATGGGAAACAGTAACAAGATCGTCTAAATGTCCATACTCAATCGTATAAATTCCCGTCGCGATTTTGGTTGTGCTGGCAGGGAATTGTCTCATATCGGGATTTTTTTCAAACAACACGGTGCCAGTGGTTGCGTCAATTAGAACGGCTGACTCGGCATTGATCATGTCAGCTGATAAAGTTTGATTCGCAGCCTCAACTGGTTGGCTGGAAAAAGGAAGCAACAGGCTAGAGAGCACAAGGAAGCAAATAAGTAAGTATCTCATCAGTAGAATCCTTTCAGCAGTCGAGTATTCATTTGGATACAAATACAATTAACACTTTACCAATTTCACATATCCTTGGACAAGTTATAAATGATAGGAAATAAGTGGAAGTGGATTGGAATTAGGCTTGTCCCCCAAAAAGAGGAGCCTCTTCTGTCGGTAATGGAGAGGCTTATTCTCTTGATCTGGAGTTAACGAAGTCTTTTACCCAATAGTTCGTGAATCATCTGGAATTTGGGGTTATCCTGGAACGCTCCTTCGTATTGGCTAAGATGTTCCTTGTATAGCGCGGCAGCTGACTCGAGGTCTTGTCGCACATATAAGGAGAAGACTTCTTCCAACTTATCCTCTAACGTTGTATCCACCGGTGATGGGGTCAGAATTTCCTGACGCAGGTTATTCATCAATTCATCTAATTGATGCGTAATAGTTGACGCTTCATTCAATTGCTGCAACACGTTTTCTGGGATGTTCCCCGCATATTTATAACGCAATTCGTGTTCATTGGTCGCCCAAAAGTTCATTCCCAACGTACGAATTTGAATTTCACAGATAATTTTCTTTTTAAAGCCACCAAGATAAACGGTGTAGGCGCAAATCATGTGAATGCTTCGATAGCCCGAATTTTTCGGGATGGTAATGTAATCTTTTACATCGAGGATCTCCACATCTTCTCGTTCCGAAATGAGCTGTTTTACTTCCAGAACGTCATCGATATAACGGCAAACCACACGCAATCCGGCAATGTCGGTGATTTCTCGAGCTAAGTCCTCCTGCCAGGTGTCGAGTGTGAAATCCACGCCTTTATCTCGTGCTTTCTTCATCAGGCTGTCTGTTTTCTTGATTCGACCGACGACAAACTCAATCGGGGAGTAGCGACCCATTTTTTGAAATCCATATTTGATACCTTTAAGCTTTAATTTAAGTTCATCTACCGCTTGTTCATAAGGGGCTAAGAAGCTTACTAACGAATTTAATACTTTTTTCGGAATCATGGTGTTCATAGCAGAAATACCCTCCATTTATTTGAATCGGAAAGTACAGAATCTCTTAAAGAGGTTAGGAATGATTTAACAGTTTATCATTCAACATGTTTTATACAAATTCCTGCAAACATATGTCTGACTTATTGACAATATGTATTGACTACGGAATAAATACTGTATCAAAAAACACGTTCGGATTCACAAATGTATTTCCAATCAACATGGCATAATGTAAATGAGGTCCAGTTGAAAACCCGGTTGTACCAATTTTACCGATAACTTGACCTTTGTGCACGATCTCTCCCGGTTTGACATCGATCTCGGAAAGATGTGAATAGGTCGCAAATAAATTCAACCCGTGATCAATTATAATTATATTACCATTCAAGTACATTTCGTCAGCCAAAACCACTTTGCCGCTTTCGGCAGCGACAATGGGAGTTCCAGTTTTGTTTGCCAAATCAATCGCTAAATGTGGATTGTCCGGCTTGTTATTAACGATACGTCTATACCCGTATGGTGTGGTTAATTTCCCTTCAACCGGCAACTTGAACTTTCCCGTAAAATATGGTGTCGAGGATGATTGAGATCTTGCCTGATTTATTTTCAACTGGTCTGATTGAATTCGTTTGGTGTTGGTCTTCATGCTTTCCATTTGTTTGCTAACAGTAATGGAATCAAACGGGAAGGTTTTGGCATTAATTTGTACATGGCCCAATAGTTGATGTTCCTTCGATTGAAGCGGATAGGTTCCAGCCTTCATATCGATGGGGATCGGAATAAATAGGACATATTTGTCACCACTTGGTTTGAGGGAATAGGTACGATTCCATAGCCTTATCGTATCCATCCATGGACTCTCAACGAATAAAACGTCCCCTGGATATAGCACATCCGGTTTCGTGTACAGTAAAGGAGCGGGATCTGATGTTTGTTGAGAAGGTTTGGATGCCTCTGGTTCATTGGCCGGAATTGGCGCATTCACGTGAAATGGAAATAGAAACAATCCCACCACGAGAAAACTTGTAGCGATTAACCATTTCAGAGGTGACATGGTAGATTTCCCCCTTTTTTCCAGTATACCAAAGAAAAGATAAGGGGAGACAAGCTTTTTGCTGAAAGCTAAAGTAACGTGAAAAAGGAAAAAAGGCAAGTTCCTTTTTTCCTAAAGTCGATTGCCTTCATTTTTTGAAAATTCGGCAAGCATTTCCATCACATTCTGGACATTTCCTAATATTTGTGAAGCTCTTCTGCTTTTTTCTGACAAAGAGTGAAAATCAAGCATGGACGGTCGTTTTTGAGTTTCAGACCTCCACTTGGCGAACAAGTTCGTCGCTTCGTGAGGATTTTTTCGGATATTTGACATTTTTGCTGAGTCTTTTTTAATCCAATTATGAAACTCAGGGTTTTCTTTTAGTAACTTATTAACTTCCTTCTTCTTCATGCTTACCTCCTCCTATCAGGATCAGTTCTAAGAGCGCCTTCCCCGGTCTCCTAGATGCTCACACAATACCATATGACAGTCCGCAGGTGTCGCTTGTGCGTTTTCACCAAACTACTTGAATTAGGCTTAGGAAAAACAATGGTCAATAAAAAGAGAAAGGAGTACCCTAAGGTACCCCTTTCCGCATCCAGTTATTAAGTTGTTGTTAGCGAGAAAGTTGTTGCTCAGCGAAGCTAACCAAACGCTTCGTGATCTCTCCACCAACAGAACCGTTTTGGCGAGAAGTAGTATCCGCGCCGAGACTTACACCAAATTCGGCTGCAATCTCATACTTCAATTGATCAAGGGCTTGGTTTGCTTGAGGAACTAACAGGTTGTTGCTGCTTGAGTTGTTTGCCATTTGTTATGCCTCCTTAAGCATTTTTTCTCCCGGTACGGACTTGAACCGCCAAGCTTATTTGAGCTTGTCTCCCGTTGAGGCCGAGAGTCGATGAGAGGTTGAGTAGTTGTACTGCTTTGTTGCTGTTATCATCCCTCTTCAATCGAAACCCATACATGGCTGATCATGTGTAAATATTGTAAGAACTAGTGTGTTAGCTTAGGAGATCACTTCCCCAATCTGCCAGTTTCCATCTTGGCGAATCATGGTGCGAATCTCCTGAATGGCATCCTGATTGAGTTCCCCATAAATGTGTGGATACAAGTTTCCGTCCTTGGCCATCTCATACTTCACTTCAGATTGAATCCGCTCCTCGTTGATCACTAAGACATACAGTTCATCGTGAAAATCCGCGTAGACTCTATTCGCCACTTTACGCAAAAAGTCGTCTCCCTTCGTCGCATGGATAAATCCTTCTTGCGCGTAATCTCTTGGCAGGTAGCTTTCTTTTCCTTCATAGGTACTCCAGTAGGTTTTTGGAACAAGACAGTATATGATTTGCATAATCATTCTCCTTTATCGCGTATGTAAGAAATGAATGTTGTTCTGTGTTATAATGGACAGGTCATGTCTAGAGAGGTGGAAAAAATGAAACAACCGTTTAAATATTTATGTATTGATGGCATGAGCTTTCTGTTCCGCGCCTATTACGCGTCGGCTTGGGGAGGCTCTATCCGTCAAACCTCCAGCGGACTTTATACGAACGCTGTTTTAGGGTTTACTAAAATGATGCTCGACTATGTTGATCTTGTTCGTCCGACTCACGTCATAGTCGCTTGGGACGTAGCCGGCAAAGAATCCTTACTTCGCACCCAATGGTATGAAGGCTATAAATCAAACCGTGTAGAGGCTCCAGCCGAACTGATTCCTCAATTTGATCTGGTAAAGGAAGTCGTCTCAGCCTTTTCCGTTCCCAATCTTGGTCTGACTGGTTATGAGGGCGACGATATTCTGGGAACCGTCAGCTCGAAGCTTGCGGGCGAAGGTCATCACACTGTAATTGCCACAGGCGATTACGACAGCCTGCAGTTGGTGAATGATTACGTCTCTGTCAAAATCCTCAAAAACGGCGGGAAACATGAACACTATACCCCACAGAGTCTGTTTGAGCTTCGCGGGATTACTTCTGAACAAGTCGTGGATGTAAAAGCCCTACAAGGTGACGCATCCGATTGTATCCCGGGTTGTCCTGGCATTGGCGAAAAAACAGCGTATAAGCTAATTCGTGAACACGTCACCTTAGAGGGCCTGTACGAAAATCTTGAGTCTTTGACTGCCAAGACACGAGCCAAGCTAGAGGATCATCGCGAACAAATCTTCATGAGTCGCAAATTGGCTACGATTTTATGCGATGTCCCTGTGGAATTTACGCATGAGGAAGCCCACTGGAATTATGACACTGACCTCGTTCACTCTAAATTCAATGAACTTGAATTCTCTCGTTCACTGATTACACGGGTTGGATAACTTTAACCTACTATATTTGCCCTGCCTGCTTACAGGCGGGGTTTTGTCATTTTCAAGGTTTCGAGCGGATACAGGGTTCCTCGCCAGATAATCCCTCCTCTCTTCCACATGAGAATGGCTGCTCTTCCCAGTGTATAAATGAATAGCGGAACCAGGATCGGAAAGAGTAAATAATACACCACCGAACGAAAAGAGAATCGGTCATGCAAACTAAAGTAGAGAAGACAACAGAAAAACATTAACAGATAGACCGCTCTGTTCCAACCACTTGTCACAAAAAGACCGATGAAAGGCAACAGATACAAAAGTGAAAGTGGAATTAATCCCAGCAACAACAAGCTCGCTCGGTACTCGAACGGAGCCATCGTGTTCTTCTCCAGCCCTCTCATCATATCAAGAATGGATGGGTACCATTCTACTCGGAGAATTTCCTCCGCCAAGCCGAAGTCTTGCTTGTAGCCTAATCGTTTGACTCGCTCACCCAGTTTAAGATCATCATCTGGCCGCATGCGAATCACCTGATGGGTGCCAATCGCCTGATACACATCGGACCGAATCAAATTGAAGGCGCCAACTCCCATATAGGCATTAGAACGAGGATTCTTCGCATTTTGCGGGCAAAAAAACAGCATCAAATTAAACATGAACAAGAAAATCAAACCGCGTAGCCAAAAACGGGAAGAAACCATCTTCGGAGCCAACGCAAGATGATCGTAACCCTGATAAAGAACATGACTCATGGCTATCGAGAGAACCCTTGGATCAAACACCACATCCGCATCTGTAAATAACAGCCAATCTCCATGGGCTTGCTTGGTACCTTGGTATAACGCGTGGTTTTTGCCAAGCCAACCTTCTGGAAGCTTCTCGATATGCAGGACCTGCACCTTGGGATTCCTGTGATGAATCTCATCTAGAATGCGACCCGTGCCATCTGTTGAACGGTCATTGATCGCGATGATCTCGTAATCAGGATAATCGATAGCGAGCAGGGACCGAATGGCTTCATCGATGCTTCGCTCTTCGTTACATGCGGTCACAATGATACTTACTTTGGGCCATTTATGATAGCTTGCGGGAAGCTCCACTTTGGAAGTACGTCTCAGTTGGGTCATTCGTAATAGTCCTGGCAAACCCCTTCCGATTAAACCAAGCCAAATTCCTAAGAAAATAATCCCGAGGATTCCCATGAAGTCCATCACCTGCTCACCTCCCTTCTACTGAAACACATCCAAAAGTATACCGGTATTCTCTTCCTCCGTCGTTTCCCAAGTCGCGGCGAACCTGATCTGATGCGACACACCCAAAATATCGTAGGCTTGGACGAGATGTTGACGAGCAGATCCTACAATCAACGAGTGGAGCTTCACCTGTTTCTTCTTCCCCAATTCCGCCAATTGATCCTGGACATATGGAGATATCCTTCCCACGCCATCTGTCACCATCACGAAATCAGCTCCTCGAAATTGCGGCGACCTCTCCACTATCTCGATCCCCCGCTTCATCGGCGCGTCAAAATGCGTACCGCCACCGAAGGCAAGCTTGGCAAAGGCATAGAATTGATCCCAATTGGGCCTTTTGTGATATAAGGTGTGTTCGATCAGCTCACCCTTGGCTCCAAACAAAATCAGATGAAAATCTCTTTTTTCGATCAAACAAATCGCGGCAAACGTCATGACAAAAATTTGCGCCATCCGAAGCTTGCTTCCCCGCATGGAATGGGAGGTATCCAGCATGCAAATGACGGGTCCTTTTGGCGGCTGATCAACCCAACCAGAAGTGTCATAGGTAAACAACTTCTGTTCGATCCATCTGAGTTCGAAATAGGTCTCCAGCTCAGGATCCGCTAAAAGCACCGCTTCACTTGGAAGCAGGTGAGCGATATCCCCTGATTGACGCAGATCGTAATACTCTTCGGGAAGCTGTCGTGTGCGAATTTCTTTTCGCTTGAGCCGAAAATGATGCAGGTTTCGTCCCACTTCATGGATGAAAGCCAGTAAATCAGGATAACGCTTGAGCCTTTCTACCCACACCATGTATTTTTCGAAGGCTTGTCTGCGCAATTTTCCCAACTCACTGCCCCAGCGTCTGTTGGCCACTCGCTGGCTAGCTTCAATCAGATTAGAGACGAATTGAGTTTCGGTCTCTTCTCCTTCCAATGCTTCTTTTAACGACTGTTCTAGCCATTTACCCAGTTCCTGCTCCAGCGATTCAATCGCTTCCTTTTCCTGGCGTTCCAAACGGTCCATGTGTTTTTCTCGCTGGGCTAATTCCTCTTCTGTCTTCTTGAGCTTGGCCGTCAGTTTCGCCCGCTTGGTATATTGGGTTCGCATTTCTTCCTGAAGGTCAGTGATTCGTTCTTTTAACGCGCGTATCTCATTCATCACCAGTGGCTTGGTGTCTATTGCGGCTTGCTTGTCTTCTACTACTCGTTTTCCTTGCTGAAGGGTATAGCCGATTAGCTTGAGGCGCTCGATCTGTTGGGTGGTCAAACGCTCACTGACATTGGAAGGCTGCTCGCCCTGCTGACCCACCTTCGCGTCCTGACCGACCGCTGATTTCTTCTCTTCCTTTTCTTTCTTCTTCACTTCATCCGCATAGGTCTCGGTCAACCACATCAAAGCTTTGACCGCTGTTTTGAAGGCAGCCGTCTCCTGATTAATCGTGCGCGGATGGATCGTTTGATAAAAATATTGCTTCAAAAGCGTCCGCACCATCCAGCGGTGAAATGGCGTCGCTTCCTTCGTCTCGTCAACCTCGGGCTGTTGGAGAAAAAAGCACAAGAAAAAATCGGCGAACAACTCATTATCAAACCAAGGGGCATGCATTTTGGCGCCAGTCATCCACTCTTTGGCAACTCGCGAAGAACGGAAATAAGCGTCGAACACGTAACGGTCGACGCGTTTGCAACGGATGATCAAGTCTCGTTCCCCACCTTTTTACAGCGTGTAATCGTACTCGGCACCAGCAATCTCACGGTCAAAAATTGTCCGATAATTCCCTTGCAGCATTTGCAACAATCTCTCGCCTTCAATACGAAGATGGGTATATTTCACGGTATATTTCTCCATTTGGTGCAATAAAATATTTTTCCTACGGAGATAAGCGGGCAGATCCTTTTCGTGCTGCTGCCAGTCTACCAAGCGGTTGCAAAGCGCTCTCGCTGATTCTTCCAGCTGAGTACGGCACTCTTCCAGCAGCAAGCGGAATCGTTCCTGTTGTTCCTTGCTCATCTTGGCGCCCACTTCTTTTTTAAACTGGAAGGCATGTAACTCATACTCTAGTTCGATCCATTTCTCTGCAACCTGCTGGTAGGAACGCAGCGGCAGTTCGTTTTCCACTTCGGTTTTCAGCAGTTCAGCAAACCTTTTATCAAAAAGCTCGGTCAAGACGGGAAGCTCTTCAGGGAAATCCCACAGCATATGCGGAGTAAAAATGGTATCCCAGATCGTCACTGTATCTCTGCCATGCAATGCTGCCGAGGTTTTCCAAACATGTCCGATTTTGCTCCAACGGCGGTCGGAGAGTATGTATTCTTTTTCTTCCATGTCCTGCTTTAGTTTATACAGAAAATAAATAATCGCTTCCGGAATCGTTACATGTTTGCTTTCCGCTTGAATATCCTTACTATCGTACAGTGAGAACACCGCCGGCAAAGGATCTGTCGGTAAATTAAACATCGCTTCGTAGCTTGCCGCCGTCTTCAGATAAGAAACCTCATAGCGTATCAGGAAACGATCGTACAACGCTGCTAATTGTTCGTTCTCCTCAGGAAGTTCGTTAGAAGCGGCGATCAGGAATTGCAGGGGTACTGGTTCTTTTTCGTTCCCATTGAAAAACATGCGTTCATTTAATATGGACAAAAGCGAATTCAAGATCGCGCTATTGGCCTTGAAAATTTCATCAAGAAAGGCGAACTGCGCTTGCGGCAGGTATCCCTTCGTCTTACGAACGTATTGGTCTTGCTTTAATTGTTGTAAGGATACAGGTCCAAATATCTCGTCTGGTGTAGTGAAACGGGTCAGTAAGTAATCAAACCAATGCTCAGAGCCAAACAGTTGGGAAATCGCTCTTGCCAGCTGTGATTTGGCGGTTCCAGGCGGACCAATTAACAGCACGTTTTCACCACTTAACATACTTAAGAGCAGTAAACGAATTAATTCACTGCGTTCCAAAAAACGGCTTTCCAATAAGTGGACGGCTTTGTCTATTTTCTTTTGCAACTGGTCTGTATTGGGTTTCATTTCTACGGCACGCTCACCGTGATGGGAGGCGCCTCCCTCCTACTCATCAGCTTCCAAACTCTCTGTGCTCTATAGTGACATAATCGGTTGGAAAAAGCTAGTTATGAGCACGTCCACCTGATTAGATTCAAAACGCTAGGAAATAATAGGTAGGAAATAGAAGGAGGAAGATTCATGCCTCAATTCCACTTGTCTGACGAAGAATATGAACGTTTAATGGAACGCATTTATAAAGTCCTCTCCCGC
Organism: Brevibacillus ginsengisoli; assembly: GCF_050113715.1. Taxonomy (NCBI): domain Bacteria; kingdom Bacillati; phylum Bacillota; class Bacilli; order Caryophanales; family Paenibacillaceae; genus Brevibacillus; species Brevibacillus ginsengisoli. Next base: position 305,810 of record NZ_JBNJQR010000002.1, on the reverse strand, counting down.
ACTGAAGAGTTGGATCACGTCACCCATCATATGATGTGGGAAGTATGGCGCCTTCTCTACCATAGCAAAAGCGATAAACCCGCAATATAGGTGTAAGAATTCACATATATCCGCTTTCACCCATGATGGGCCTCTAGCATACCCTGCTGATAGAAACAATTTTCTGTCAACAGGAGGGTGTGACATGGGAATTGAACTTACTTTTCTCCATTGGGTTTATGTGTTCTTCATTATCTTAATCATCTTGCACATGATTTTTCGGCGAGATACAAGCATCGTCAGTATTATTGGGGTGGGCCTGCTCGGTTTTACCGCTACCGGATCGCTGATTTCTTCTATCGGGGGTATTTTCGGCAGTTTTATCTACGCTATTTCTGAACTGTTGCCGACGATCCTGGTCATCTGTATTATCGTTGCCATGAGTCACGTTCTGACCGAAACAGGTGTCAATGAGACGATGATTCGACCGATGACCTCGCTGATTCGCAATCCTTCCCTTGCGTATTGGGTGATCGGGGTTGTCATGATGGTCATCTCCTGGTTCTTCTGGCCTTCCCCTGCCGTCGCTTTGATCGGAGCGGTTATGTTGCCGGTAGCCGTCCGAGTAGGATTACCTGCACTCGGGGTGGCCATGTCGATGAATTTGTTCGGACACGGAATCGCTCTCTCCGGCGACTTCATCATCCAAGGAGCTCCTACCTTGACCGCTAAGGCGGCGGGTATTCCGGTAGGCGACGTTATATCTGCCAGCGTACCATTAGTCATCATCATGGGTCTGGTTACGACGCTTACAGCCTTCTGGTTTTTGCGTAGAGATTTGAAAAAAGGGACGTTAAAACAGAATGCCACAACCTTCAATCAAGAGAAAAAAGTGTTTGCCAACAAACGTAGCCCCTTGTCAACTCCCGCACGCCGGGCCTTAGCGATTCTCGTCCCATTCCTCTTCTTGCTTGATGTGGTCAGTATGTTCCTCTTCGATCTAAAAGGAGGAGACGCGACAGCTCTCGTCGGCGGAACAGCCATGCTCATTATGATGATTGCCTCCCTGATTGCTCACAAAGACGGAGGTTTTGAGAAAACAACCGATTATCTCATTCAAGGCTTTCAATTTGGCTTCAAAGTGTTTGGTCCTGTCATCCCCATAGCCGCATTCTTCTATATGGGGGATTCTGGTTTTGCGAAGGTTTTCGGCGATGTTCTTCCTCATGGTTCACAAGGTATCGTCAATGACTTAGGGATCGCCCTCGCCAATACGATTCCACTGAATAAGGAAGTAGCGGTAGTTACGCTTACGTCGGTTGGCGTCATTACTGGATTGGATGGTTCCGGTTTCTCCGGTATCACATTGGCAGGCTCAGTGGCTCAGCTGTTCTCTCATGCGCTCGGAACCGGAATTGCCACGCTGACAGCACTTGGTCAAATCGCTGCGATCTGGGTCGGAGGCGGTACTCTCATCCCGTGGGCACTAATTCCCGCTGCAGCCATATGTGGTGTCGATCCGTTTGAATTAGCGAGGCGCAACCTCGTTCCAGTCGTAGTCGGGCTTGTTGTCACAACTATTTTTGCAATGTTTCTAATTTAATTGCAAAATGCAAACATTATCTTTCGAGAGACAAACAATTAGTAAACGCGCTTCGTGAATCTGGACCAATGCTGATTCGCTTTTATGTGATAAGTAAACAAAACCAAAACCCTCAGCTCTGTGTGAACTGAGGGTTTGTGTCGTTTATAAATTCTCCAAATCTGTTACAGGCTCCTGACAAGCAAAATTCTCGCACAAATAAAGTGTGGGCTTGTTGTTTACCATTGTTTTGTCCTGCGCCATAGGAGCAAGGGAAGCAAGGTTGCCTTTAGGATCATGGATCAGCACAACACGCAATGGATTATATTCCACGCGAACGGCTGCGGCCATTTTCCTGGTTATCTCTGAAGCACGTTCTCCCGCTATGACCACCTGACTTGGCGGATTCATAGCCAACTGAAGCGCCATCAAAGAGAAGCTATACCCAATTGGGTAATGCTCAATATCTCCCCCAAAGGCATGCAAAAGCTTTTCCGCATACTCTTGGAATTCCTTCCTTCCGGTTAAGTAGTACAAGCGCTGCAAATTGTAGGCGGTCACTCCATTGCCAGAAGGGGTTGCACCATCATAAATTTCTTTTGGCCTCGCGATCAGCTGTTCAGCGTCTTCACCATAAAAGAAAAGCCCGCCCTGCTCCTTATCCCAGAATAGCCGGAGAAGTTCATCGGTTAGTGAAAGAGCTTCCTGTAAATACATCTCCTCAAAGGTCGCATCGTACAGTTCAAGTAATCCCCAGGTCAAAAACGCATAGTCGTCCACGTATCCAAGATAGGCGGCGTGTCCATCACGGTAACGAGCCAACAGGCGACCATCAGCTTTTCGCAACTTGGAGGTAATGAAAGTAACGGCCTTCCTTGCCGCTAGTTCATACCGTTCATCGCCTAAAACTCGAGCGCCCTTGGCAAGAGCGGCGATCATTAAGCCGTTCCAGGAAGCTAAGATTTTGTCGTCCTTGTCGGGATGAATACGCCGTTCTCGGACGGCAAATAATTTCTCGCGAGCTCCATTTAAGAGCGGGATGATCTGTTCGGCTGTTTTTCCCAAGCGTTTGGCAAACGACTCAATGGTTTGGTGAATCAGGTTCGGGATACTGTGCCCTTCAAAATTGCCGTGCTTCGTTATATCGTAAACATTAGAGTAGAATGTTCCAATATCTTTACCCAGCGCTTCACGCACTTCCTCAGGTGTCCAGACATAAAACTTGCCCTCTTCCCCTTCAGAGTCCGCGTCCTCCGCCGAATAAAAACCTCCCTCAGGATCCGTCATATCACGCAGGACGTAAGTGAACACTTCCCGCGCTACACGAGCGTAATATTCAATGTGAGTCGCCTCAAAGGTTTCCAAATAGGTGTAGGCAAGTAACGCATTATCATAGAGCATTTTCTCAAAATGGGGAACTAACCACTCCCGGTCAACGGAATACCGCGCAAAACCAAACCCCACATGGTCGTATATTCCTCCGCGATGCATGGAAGTTAGCGTCTTCTCCACGATGGCAAGCGCCTTCTCGTCTTTATGAAGTTTGGAATGTCGGAGCAGGTACAAAAGATTGTGCGGAGTCGGAAACTTGGGCGCGTCGCCGAATCCTCCGTACTGTTCATCAAAGGAACTTCTATATAGCTCCATCGCTTCTTGAAAAATCGCATCGGATAAGTTGCCTTCCCCAGTCGGGTCAAGATGAGGCGTGACCGCTTCGCTGATCCTATCAATCGTTTTGTTGATCTTTTCTTTGTCCGCTTCCCAAACGGTATGGAGTTTATTTAGAATCTCCATCATTCCTGGTCGGCCGAACTTTGTCTTTTTCGGGAAGTAAGTCCCGGCAAAAAACGGCTTCTTCTCTGGTGACATGACAATCGTCAGCGGCCAGCCTCCACTTCCCGTTACCGCCTGACAAACCGCCATATATATGTGGTCTACGTCGGGGCGTTCTTCCCGATCTACCTTGATTGAGATGAAGTGCTCGTTCAAGAGAGCGGCTACTTCCTCATCTTCGAATGATTCTCGTTCCATGACGTGGCACCAATGGCAGGTGGAATAGCCGATACTAAGAAAAATAGGCTTGTTTTCTTGTTCAGCCTTTGCGAATGCTTCATCTCCCCAAGAATACCAGTCTACTGGATTATAAGCGTGTTGGAGTAAATAGGGTGATTTTTCGTTATGTAGACGGTTCGGCCTTTTCCCTGCATGGTTTTCCATTCAGTACCTCCTATAGTATTCATATCAATAAATCGTACATATTCAAAGACAAACGACACTAACGAATGTCGTTAGTGCCTCTTGTTGTTTTCATTTACTTTTTTGATTCCTTTGGAGATTATTATGCACCAATTTTATCCAGAAAAAACAGACTCCACTTTTCATATCCACAGTTTTACAATAATATCTTTTAAATTGAGATGCCCGTGAACGGGGGTTAGAGCATAATTTTCCGTCATGGACATGCCCATCCCCATCAGCGACCCAAAAAAGAAGAAAAATACTGATAACTTCATCATGCGAACAGCCATTCTATCAACCTCACCATTAATTCATTTGTTTTTTTGATTTCAATAGTTTTGATATAGTCTTTTCTCGTTGCCCAAACCCTTTGGGATCCAATAGAGTAAACCGAATAGTCCTTGTTGAATAAAAATCGGCAGTCCCGACAAGTACCTCTCCCCGATATGGTAGAGCTAGGGTACAAGTTTCGAGGTAGAAGCTGCGACCGTCCGTACTCGCTCAAGCTTTCCGTAGGACAACCTCCTCCATACCCATTCCATCGGTCCGAGTGGAAACCGGTTCATCCACCATATGCTAAACCCGATTTCGGCTGCGATCACAATTAGACAATAGCCGAAAACCGTAAGTAAATTCAGCTTTGCATAGAGTCCTAGCCCAGCAAAAATGGCTATCGACAAAATCGACTGCAGCATGTAATTCGTCAAACTCATGCGTCCCACCGACTTCATCGGTAAAAGGAGCCTTTTCCCGATCGATTTTTGGGAAGTCAGCACCAATAGCGAAATATATAGAAAACTAAGGAATATCCCCCAACCGTAAATTAGAAATTGACCGAGCAGCGCTTGATAAACACCTAATTCGAAGTATCCTAGCCTTGTGCAGGCAAATAATAGAATCACAAGGATGCTTATTGTGGCGCTAATGTTCCTGATTTTACGAAATAATTGCAAATAATTGCCGATACTTTCGAAGACACCGATCCGACCGAAATAAAATCCGAGTAGCATCATCGCAAACATACTGGGATAACCGATCTGCTCCGACATCAAATTCGGAAGTACCTCATACTGGAGATGGAAGGTTAGCCACTCTCCATAAGTACCTTGCTGATACGCCACAATAGCAGCGGCGGCGGTATTTTCCGCAATCTTGTAATTCGCGATGCCATCGACATTCGAAGCTTCTTGCGGTTGTAGGAAGGCCAGCGTAAACATGGCGAAGAAGAGGACAAGAATCGAAATGGCCCATATTAACACGGTTTTGTTCCTACGCCGGTAAAACAACATCAACAAGCAGCCGATTATAGCATAGCTATGCAGAACGTCGCCGTTATACAAAAAAAACATATGAACAATGCCGATAAGAAACAGGATGAACATCCGACGAGAGAAAAACCTGTAGACTCGCTCCCCCTTTTGCTCGGAACGGCGCATCTGCAGAAAGAAACCCAATCCGAACAAGAAGGAGAGGATCGGATAAAACTTCCCAGCAAAGAACATATCGGTCACGAGCCTTACCCCTTGATTGACCGCAGACTCCTCCGGCAGCACGCCGACGCGCTGGAAAAAAAGGTCAGGTGTACTCATGAACCATATATTTACGAAAAGGATGCCGAAAACCGCAAATCCCCTTAATACGTCAATTAATGAGATACGTTCGGCGGTTGAAACCGGTTGAAACGTCAATGCAATCATTCCTTTCTTACAAATGAACTCGTCGCCATTACCGCAACTATAATGAATTTCTTCACAGCAAGGTATTACCCTTAGGGATAATTCGATATATACTCAAGGTAAATATTTGTAAAAAATACAATTCTGAGGTAGGGACGAAGATGAATGATCGGTTGAGCCGTGTTCAACAAAAAGAGAATGACTTTCTTGTCGGCCGTGACCGTGAAACCGAGCAGTATCTCCGCTTTTTAAACGGTGAATCGGTAGATGAAAAAAACATTTGGAATCTATTTGGTACCGGAGGTGTCGGCAAAAGTACCCTGCTGGATACCATGCGAAGAATGTCCATTCAACAGGACTGTGTGTTTCTTTATTTGGATAGCCGTGATTTCCACCATACTCCGGAAGAACTTTGCAAAAGGCTGTTGCAGCAGTGTACAGCACCCTCTTTAACACGAAGTAAGGACGAACCCAATCTAACTGAGTTCTGTTTACTCGCAATAAAAGAGATCTCACAAAGCACCCGGGTGACGATCGCTTTTGACACGTACGAAGAAATGGATGACCTCGATCCGTGGCTGCGGGAACAGCTAATTCAGTGGCTTCCGAATCAAGTCTTGGTTGTTATCGCCGGACGCAACCCGTTAAAGGGACAATGGCAGCAGTCCCCGGCATGGAGAGAGCGAGTCGTGCGAATCTCTCTCGGATCTTTCGACCGCCCGCAATCGTTTGCTTATTTGCGCAAATGTGGAATCTCCTCGCCAGACCAACAAAAGAAAATATGGACCCTTACGCATGGGCATCCGCTGGCTTTATCCTTATCGGTATCGACGTTCTCTGGAAACACCGATGATTGGGAAGCCTCTGATGGGGAGGACTGGTTCGACCAACTTGCGGAGATTTGGTTCAGAGAGGTGCCAGATCAGGATCTTCGGCAGTGGGTGGAGGTTGCATCCGTCTTGCGTAAATTCGATCAGGAATCATTGTATTTCATTGGTGGTGAGACAATCTCTTCCGAAATGTTCACCCAATTATGTCGATTATCGTTCGTCCGCAAGGCGGCTCGGGGATGGATGCTTCACGATCTGATGAGGGACGCGGTGTGCAAAATGTTAAAGGAACGCACACCTTCCCGGTACAAAACCCTGCTTGTGCGTTGTGCGGCTTATTATAAGTCGCGAATCATACATGCTCCGCGAGACGGAAGCGCGTCATGGGAATTAGGGGAACTGTTTTGGTATATCGGCAATGCTACCATTCGGTGGATCCTATCCCCCTCCAAAAAAGGACTATATTATTGGGATTCGTTGACGGAGAATAACGTGAGCGAGGGCGAACTATATATAGAGCGCAGGTATGTCGAGGCTCTTCCTGTTGTAAGGACCGAAATCGATCCCGTTTCCAACCAGATTATCGAACATAAAATGGACACTCGAATCGATTTATCGAAATTAGAATCGATTCAACTGCGGAGCTATCTTGAGATCGATCATGAGATTGTGAAATTGCTTCGGACGACAGAGGGCGAGGTCGTAGGAATATCAGTGATCTTCCCAATCCATTCCGAAACAATGCCATACCTGCTGAACGATCCTTTGGCTTCGCCATTTTTTAACAGCCTTTCTTCTTCTGAATACGAACATTTTCTTGTTCCTGTCAATCGGCCGGCAGGATGGTTTATTCGGATCATTGATATTGCTAACTCGGAGGATGCAACCCTCACGATGGAAGCCATCTCTTTGTTATTCTCCTTCATGATTTCCGGAAGCTTTTTGATTACTTCCCCCCCTCCCCACCCAATGTTTATCCAGCCGCATCTGGACATGGGCTTTCAGGAAGTGCACGGCATCAAGCATTGTTATTATGACGGTGTCACGCCAACATCAACTTATGTATTAGACACCAGAGGAAACAAGCTTGAACTGGTATTGGAGGACTTATTGCTAAAAACCGGAATGAAGGACTCATCAGGGGCAGGCTCCGAGACGTCACCGAACCAAACGAAATCGACTCAGACGAAAGTACCGGCATTACCGGATGTTCTGACGCCTAGGGAAAAAGAAATCGTGCAATTTGTCATCCAGGGGAAAACCAACGCGGAAGTTGCAGCAAAACTATTTTTATCGGAAGTAACCGTCAAGAAGCATCTTAAATCCGTATATGAAAAACTCCAAGTCAGCAACCGAACTAATCTGCTTCGTTTACTTCTGACGCAGCGGGAGTGATATACCGATTCAGATTTTTCGAATAAAAAGCGAGAAAATAAATCTAGGATGCAGAAGGCAACACAGTGGAAGGGATGCATGGAAACGACAGATACCGTATTTTGGTGAGTATATTGTCAAGTTGAAAATAGTCAAAAAACTTACAATCCAGTAAATGTCTTGACCTTTTAACAGTGCAATACGATAACGAAGAAAATGATAACGAAGAAAATGATAACGAAGAGCAATAAAATCGCACTATTCGCAACGATCCCGTTAACGTTATTTCTGTCCTTTACACTTACATAATTTTCCTCCTATAATAAGAGATATTGTGAACTGGAGCTGTGGGATATGAGAGATTTTGATAAGCTGTGGGACTATTATCATCCAGAGGAAACTGAGCGGAAATTTAGAAGTGTATTAGCTCAACTAGAAGATACTGCTGATCGAGCTTATATTGCAGAGCTACTGACCCAAATAGCACGAACACAAGGGTTACAGTGAAATTTTTACGATGCGCATGAAACCTTAAATCAGGTAGAAAAAATGTTGGATGATACTTCGAAAGCAGCACAAATTCGATATTTATTAGAACGTGGACGAGTGTATAACTCTTCATCTGAGCAAGCAGAAGCACGGCCATTATTTTTGAAGGCTTGGGAAATTGGAATCGAGTATGGTGAAGATGATTATGCAGTTGATGCAGCACACATGTTAGGAATTGCTGAGTCAACTCCTGAGCTGAGAATGGTTTGGAATCTCAAAGCACTACATTATGCTGAACAACATCCTGATGCCAAACGCTGGCTTGGATCATTATACAACAATATTGGTTGGGCTCAGGTGGATGCTGGAAACTTGGCAGAGGCTCTTGATCTATTTGAAAGTGCACTTCGTTTTAGACAAGAACAAGGTAATGCAGGAACGATTTTTATTGCAAAATGGTGCGTTGCCAAGGTTCTTCGCTTAATGAATCAGCCTCATAAATCGCTTGAAATCCAAATGGAATTATTGAAGGAATCCGAGAAAATCCAAAATCCGGACGGATATGTGTATGAAGAAATAGGAGAATGTTTGTTGTTCTTAGAGAAACGAATTGAGGCACAACCTTACTTTGCTCAAGCCTACGAAATGCTTTCTCTTGATCAATGGCTTGTTCACAATGAGCCTGAACGTATTGCTAGATTGAAAGAATTGGGTGAGTTAGTTTAAATTTGATATAGAAAAAGCAGACTCTATGCACTTACCCCTGTCAAGTAGACAGACTCTAAAAAGACTATGCAGCCAGTGTGTTCCTGTACTCAACAGGAGCGCACTGGTTTAGTCGTTTTTGGAAACGTTCGTGGTTATAGAACCAAATGTATTTATCAATGGCTTGAAAGAGTTCTTCTTCTGTTTTACAGTGCGAAAAGTATGATGTTTCGGTCTTAAGATGAGAGAAGAAGGACTCAATACATGCGTTGTCTAGGCAATTTCCTTTATGAGAATGGCTGCCTAGAAGTCCGTACTCTTCGAGCCGTCGATTGTATTGTTGGGACGTGTATTGGAAGCCTTGATCCGAATGGAGAATGGCCCCCTGCACGTCTCTTTGTTTATAAAGCTCCTCTGTGGTGTCTAAAACCAGCTGCAGATCATTTCTTTTGGAGACTTTCCAAGCAACAATCTCGTTATTAAAAAGGTCTTGGATAGCGGACAAAAAATAGAACTTGTCCACTAAGGCGATATATGTAATATCCGTTGCAAACAATCGATTAGGTTGTTCTATTTTGAAATTTCTAGCCACACGGTTTGGATGAACTACGGATGCCTTTTTACTGTAATAACGTCGCTTCTTACGGATGGTTGACTGAATATGGAGTTCTTTCATCAGGCGATAAACTCGTTTGTGATTGACGATGAACCCCTCTTTCTTCAAAGCGATATGTATCCGTGGATATCCAAAAAAGGGTCGCTTCAAGTGGATCGATAAAATGTGTTCCTTTAGGTTCATCTCTTCATAGTGACGTTCTACACGCAATCCTTCGGTGCTCTTCCATTTATAGAATCCCGCACGGGATACTTTTGCGATTTCTACCAACCACGTAATCGGGTAAATGTTGCTTAGAGAAGATATGATTTCAAAGCGATTTACTTTCGGAATTATTCCTCCCCGAGTAGATTTGGATTGCGCTTTTTTAGGAATTCAACCTGCGCTTTCAGATAATCCCGTTCTTCCTCAATGCTGGAAAACTTAGTCCGAGGTCGACCAATAAAGGGATGAGAGGCTGCGTGTTTCCCCCGTTGATCCTGTAATGTTTCATGATTTTGTTGTTTCTTTACCCACGCTTTAACTTGACTGGCATTCCGTATTCCTAGTGCATCTGCAACGGATTGATAACCTTTCCCACCATGTAAATACATCTCTACAGCCTTCATCTTTAACTCTTCCGAGTATTTTTCAAATCGCTGTCCTTTTTTAGCCAAAGAAAATCCCCTCCAAGAAACAGTGTATCACCAAGAATTTCTACTTGGTCTTTTTTCACTGTCTACTTGGAGGGGATAATATCACTATACGACGATAGGGTTTGCTTTTTTGTTTGGAGTTTAGGGGGACCTCTCCCCTGACCTCATCACTGCCAGCGAAGTATTCTCTCAAACCGAGCTGATTTCTCCTAAATTAATGTAACAAAATTATCATTGAAATAAACAATAACCAAGGATCCTAAAAAACGGGGAAAACCCGTGCTTTATAAGAGGATGAGGCCTCTTCCTTCGTTACCCCTCTGGGCCAAAGACGGTCCACAAGGATCCGCATTCCGTCTGTTTGCTCTAATTCTTCATAGATTCTTTTTACTTTAATATTGCTCATTGTGGTTCACTTCTATTGGGTGTATTGTTCGTTGTCATGGGGCACCACCTCCATGTATTTTGGAATGTTTTATAATTATCCTATCATACCCAAAGACAAGTAAAAACCTACACATTATGTGTAGGCTCCAGTTCATACGCCAATTCCGCATTATGGATTTCCATTAAGTTTTCATTTTAATTCTGACACTTTTATTAATTGGTTTGTATGACGTTGGATATGGTACATAAAAAAATAGATCCATTCTAATCTGGTAAATTCACCGTATACAGGTAAAGTAAACTCTATACAGGTTTCTGACAAGTCAAGTGTATTTGAAGCTTCAATAAGTGCTTCAAACTTCTTCTCAATTTTTAAAAGTATATCTTCAATATAGTGAATGGACTCTGTTGGTTCAATAAAGTCCGGGGATTTCATTTTCGAATTAAAATCTAAGAAATCTCTTTTAATAGCTTTTACCTTTTCATTCTGCCGCCTATCGGATTTTTTCACCATACCATACAATATTTCTGGTGACACGGCTTTTGTTATATGTTCCAATATTTGCCCAGCACTCCACCCACCAGAAGTAGGAATCGTATCTATATCAGTATCGTTAAACAATGATATGACTTGTAATAATTCTTTTTTTGTCTCGATTATTTCAGAATTGAGACGTACTAGATTGATTTGCTCAACAAGTTCTGGTAATCCATCAGCAAAGGCGTGGTCATTACCGTTTAGTTTATGAATGATAGCATTTGGAAAATGACTTTTGTATAATTCCACATGTTGAAAAGGGACATTTTTATCGTCACAGCTATGAAAGAAGTGAACAGTTGGTAACACAGGCAGATGTTTTGAAAAATGGTTCTTCAATTCAAAATCGCCCACACTCCAGCCACCTTCACCCCAAAATGGTATAGCAATTAGAAAGAGCGCCTTTATCTGTAACTCGGTCTTTACTTCGGAGAGATATTTCAAAAGCATAGAGCCACCTAAAGAGTGACCGATTAGAATGACTTCCCCCGCTAAATTTGTAAACTCCTTGTCAAACATTGCTTTCCACATACCATAAGTGGGTTCTTCCGGCTTTTCGATGATCGGATCATGTATTACACACTCCTCTTCAAGTGAACATCGTAACCACTCAACCAAGTTAAAACTCCCTTGACCTGGGCTCCCTTGTGCCCCACCGCTATGGGCAAAAAAAATGTGTTTTTCCATAAAATCCACCTCTTTCAAACTAATGAATTTATGTGTCTAATTGGTTTTTTTTGGAATACACCAAGCTTAGCATACACAGAAAAAAATAAAACTCATACCCAAATAGGTATGAGAATGAATAGGATCTATCAACACAGGAATTTAGAAGCATCCCGCTTTTTTTAACCCTTTTTATACGCCTGAATTCGCCGATACATGCTTTTGTCCTTCAATTTGAGAAAGTGGGACATTAACGGCTTTCGGTTTGCTTCGATCATCCACGCATGTCCGTTCTTATCCAGCCCGATATCCATTCCATAAATACGCTGGTGTGGATAGATTTTGCCAAGTCTCTTTGCCGTTAGCAAAGCGAGCCTTTTGATCCTGGATATAAGGAGTTCCCGGGAATGGCCACTCAATGAAGATCGATGTAACGCAGTGCCGATTGACAACAGTGTCCCTTTGCTTCTCGTAATATTGGTGACGATATACCCTTGGCCAGCTACTTTGGTAACGATCCCGGTAACGTTCCACTCTTTTGAAACGCTTCTTCGCTGCACAATAACCCTGATGTCAAAAGGACGACCCTGAACGGTTGCAAGCGGGACTCTCTGCTGAACAAGGTAAGTGCTGCCTCCGGTCTTTCTTTTCAGAAAGCTGTACATCTGATCTTGGCCATGCAAAATCCGCTTTTGATTTTCCCTGTGAATCTGATAATGACCATCTCCAAGCCGTGCAACGCGGATAATCCCTCTGCCCCGGCTTCCGCCAAGCGGTTTGAGGATTACCTGGCCATATTTCGTCACAAGATTGAAGACATTGGTTTTCGTCATCCATCGTGTCTCCGGTACGTGAGAAGCCAGATTTTTTGATCCGATCATGCATTTGTATTTCTTCATCTTCGTTCTGCCCATGGCTCATCCACCTTGTCGGTTTTTCTACCAATAACGTATGAACGAAAGATGAGAATGCACCGGATAGCCAAGCCTCTTTGACGTGCTGTAACAAAAAGGGGTTTCATGCCTCATCGTGTCATTTGCTTTATTTACTTAATAGGAAGTTACTCTCTTGAATTAGATACTCCATATAAGCCAATGCATCGTTTCTTCTATCAAAAATAGATGAATAATATGATTTTGACATTCCCTTTCGCAATCGCATGGATTCATGAATAATTTTGTGCCACCTTTCTGGCACGTTTTGTAAGGCATACTCACCTGCTCCAACTTTAGAGGTTATGCCATTTTCTTTGAAAGAATAAAATAAACGTGATACTCCCAGAACACCCCACTCAATCATGTGGGGACTTAGATATAAACCTACGTATTGGATAGACAGTGGCCCTTCACATTTATTTTTCCAATGAACCCAGTAGGTATTGAGATTATTCCACATATGATGAATGAGCAGGTCCCAATCAATTAAGAAGTTATATTTTTGAGGTTCCATTCCGATGATCGGGATTCCGAAATTCTTCAATTGGTAGGCGTCAATTGAGTTTTGATGGAATTCTTTAACGCCTCGAAACTTCCCATCGTTAAAATAGAGGCAAGACCTTGCAGCCTCAATGTTCAAGCCCTCTATAGCTTCCTTCGTTATATAGATTCCATCCAGACTGGTTCTGGGATATTTCCTTTGAATCTCTCGATGTATTTGTTTGAGAATGGCAAGATCCGCTTCGCTGAGATTTCGCTGTACAACAGCAACAAAATCAATATCGCTCAAGCCTTCAATAAATGCTCCTAATGATACAGAACCGTATAGATGAAAAGCTTCAAGCAAATCTGGGAAATTTGATTGGAACCTATTAAAATATACATCCAGTATGTCCTTGACCTGATCAGGCAATCTACTATTGATAGTCATAAGCACCTCCAAAAAGCAAAACCAACTACTATCAAGATTAGCATATAATACCTTTTGTATAAAATTAGAAGAATTAGAGTTTCACATACCCTGATAAAAAGAAAAAACCTATGCTATGAAAGCGATAGGTTTCTGCCACCCATATGTTTGTCAGATTGGCATACGATCACAAATACCGAGCGATGAGCCGAACTAGCTTTGCCGGCAGCTCTGTCAGATTGGTAATATCCAAAAATCTATCATTCCCATAGATTTGATTAATGACATCCTTGTCCTGGCCTATTGCCGCTGCAAGAAATGTAATTCCTTTACGTTCATATTCGGCGATGGTTAGTTGCATGTCTTTGATTGCGTAACTTCCAGTGTAATCATCCATTGCTTTTGGTTGCCCATCACTTATGCTGATCAATAATTTGGTCTGTTGTGGTGAGCCCGCTAGTCGATCTGCCATAATTCGAAGAGCCATTCCATCACGGTTATTACTTCTGGCTCGAATCCCCATGAGTCTGAATCGATCATTGGGATCTGCTTTATCATAATCGGTATAGGCATAAATCGACATCTGCTCCAGTTTGGAAACATCCGCTGTATCCCCATATATTACAATCGGAATATGACACATTTGACAAAATTCGTATACAGCGATCACAGCGCGCTTTGCAGCTTCTACTCTCCCAAAAGCAGACATGGAAGCTGATTCATCTACCCTTAGACCGACCACAAGGGAGGGGGATTCAGTTGGAGGTAGCTTCTTGGCAAAATACCGATAATCCCGATAAGCAACACTATCTGCATGAAATTTGCTTCCATAATATTGATTTCTCGCAAATTCAACAGAATTCTCATGTTCCAACAGTGGGAGCGTCTTTCTTGCAATCTGCTGTATAACAGGCATGAGTTCCCTACTTAGACGGAGATATTCCTCCTGGGATTCCATACTGTAATCGGGACGGTGAACAATGAGCTTAACCCTCTGATGAATAGAATCGGACACTGCTTCCCTTGCGTCGCGATTCAGCTTTTTACGGAAACTTCGTTCTTTTTGTTTCGCTTCTTCTTCCATTATTTCAGGATTCGCCTGATGGTATTGGAGAGTACCATCCTCTCCCGTATCTGAACTTTTCAGATCGGTGAAATCATCAGAGACTTCGGTTGTGCTATCTTCACTATCCGCGGATTTTTTCAAAGCGATTCCCTGTTCCTCATCCCTCTTGTTGTGGTCAAAATCAGTGTCATCGCTACCTCCCCATGTTCTTATCTCAACTGGCTCATCGGATATTCTTTTTTTTTACTTTCACTCTCCACTTGATCTAACTCCGTTAACAAACCATGGTTTTTCAACGCTTCTTCCAAAAGTTTGATTTCCTCGGAATCGGTTGTGATCTTGTAGATAACTTTGTGGTAAAGAGATTCTTTTGCTGAAGCACCACTGGCAACCGCATCCGCCCAGTAGAAGAATGAGCGCATTCCAGCCACGCCTTTAATCGCATTAGCACGGGCAGTTCTGTCCAAAACAATAATGATATCTGCTAAGACACCCAACACCTGTTCATCCTGATAACCTGTTTTGGATATTGCCCGTTCTATCATGATTTCTTTCGTTGGCAGATCCATCTTTTCCGTATGCTGAACTCTGTCCCGCAGTGCTTCGTTTAGCGGTCTGGTTCCTGCATAACTACGGTTTGTTGTGATGACCGCTATGAAATCTGGGTGTCTGCCAATGATTTCTGTAGGAAGGTTAATGCTGCCGTCTAGCTCTAAAGCGGAGTTGAGTGCCATTAGCACCGCGGCATCCCGAATAACGGTCGGCTCTTGTATTTCCAAGAGGTACCCTTTTTCATAGGCTCTGACGATTTCGGATGGGTAAAATCGATACTCAACCACTTCATCCGTGGTGTTTTGCGTAACCATCTTCAATAATTGCTTCATCTTTATGGCGGCCTGTTCCTGTGTAATTCCAAGCACGTTCATCAATATTTCAGCAGCGCTTTGAAATCCATCACTCTCATACAATGCTTTCAAAACGGTTTGCTCAGAAGGCTCCAACTTATCTAATTGCTCAGATGAAAGAACCGGCAAAATGGCCCCAATAATATCTGATTTGTCCATATCGGCGAAACAGGTCACTTTGGTATAGGGCAGCCCAAAATTAGACGACAATGCTTTTGCCAGTTGAGTTTTACCCGATCCTGCGTCACCCTCTAACAAAATATTGGCGATTTTCATTTCCCCGCGATTCCAATTCCGTTTGACTTCTTTACAAATGCGCAGTTCTTCCTCGCTGATCTTATGAGATAACGGTTTTTTCCAAATAAGCTCTTGTTCTACATCCGTCAATTGTCTTGTAGGGGACAAGTAATATTCTTCACAGTTGTTCATATCCTTTCTCCCTTTCAAAGAGTTTAATATCCCATATCTTTTAAAATCCTGGATAATACACGAAGTCTTTCTCCGATCATTTCTCCATCCTCGCTAAGAGCCTGTGAGAACAGCTGAATATCTTGATCAATCATCGGATTTTCTGTACAAACGGAGACACTCATTGCGTCCCCTTGCAGCCCAATGCGATCAATCAAGGTCTGATCAGGGTCATACATTTTCGGGAACCGATAGGCATCCTGAAAGTATAAGTTCGTTCTGCAAATCAAAATGGCAAGGTCAAGAACACGGTGCATTGGAAGCTCTTCGGACTGCCTTGACCATTTTTCACCTGTGTATCTCCATACTTTTGCCGAAATGTCGACCTTTCCCCGATCATTCCACTGAGCCAATCCTAAGGAAAGACCTTTTGCGTCCGTGTTCCGCGCGTATCGGCCGTCAACCTGCTCATAATTTTCCGATACGACAACTGGTTTATGTTTTAGGGTTGTTGGGATTTTCATTTTTCTACACGCTCCATTCGATGATTTACTACTTTAATTATTACCGATTTACTAATTTACTAATTCAGTGATTTACTAAATGTTAAATTCATGCTAATCTACATTCCATCATTTGTCAACCTGGTTCTGTCTATAATTTGTAATTGCGAATCAGAATGATGTCTACAAAAAAAACAAACCGAAGCGCATGTTTTTAAACACACTCCGGCTTGTTTAACTATCAGGTTCAATGGAATACAGTTACATGGTTCGAAGTAATAAGTGCTTCTCGACTGACCATTCAGAAATCAATTGGTTACTCTCTTAGGGTCTACTTTTGCGCAGACATATTTACCGTTTATAACTGACTTTTTCCGATCAAAACTGTAGCTGATAAAGGTCAGCAATGATGCAGTTACTGCAACGATCCCCCCGACCCAAGAAACATCGATTAATTCCTTGTTCTGTGTGACAAATCCCCCAAGAGCCGATCCTAACGCGATTCCGACGTTTACCGACACGGGAGTCAATGAGGAAGCCAAATCTTTAGCGGTAGGAAAATGTTTATCGGCCAAATCAAGGAAATACACTTGCATCGTGGAAGTCATCGTATACATGGCAAGGGCAATGAATGAAATACTAACCAATCCCGTGACAATCGAATTGGCGGAAAGGTAAAGCGACGTGAGAATGGCAGCTTGAATAAGAAAGATGAACCGCAACTTTCCAATCCCGTTGCGAGTTGCTATTTTTCCGCCGATTAACGTGCTGAATATGGTAACAACTCCGTAAAGTAAAAAGACTAGACTAATATACCGACCCGGCACGAAAAGTACCGCTTGAAGCAAAGGGGTTAGATATGTGTATACGGTATAGGTAGCGGCGATGCTTAAAGCCGGAATAAAAAAGGCTAAGACAATACGTGGATTGATTAATAAACCAGCTTGCTTCGCGAATGAACTCTTCGTTCCCATTAACCCTCTAGGTATTGTCGCTGAGCTTGCGACGAAAGAAATAACACCCAATAGAGCGGTAAACCAAAAAGTCATATGCCAACCGCCCCATTGTCCGATAGATGTCCCAAGCGGCACTCCGATTACACTGGCGATTGTAAAACCCAAAAAAATAATTGATATGACCTTACCCCGCTTCTCAGCAGGCACCGTTTCGCTGGCGACCGCCATGGCAAGTGAGATCAAGACCCCGGTGACAAGGGCAGTGATTATTCTGGAAACAAGAATCAGCACATACGACTCGGATAGAGCGGTAATGATATTGCCTCCAATAAAGACCGTGATCAAACCAAGCATGAGTGGGTACTTGTGGAACCTACTGAATATGGCCGTCAAAATTGGCGTACCTACTGCAAAAGAAATGGCAAAGGCAGATACAAGCGTTCCTGCTGTTGAGATCGAGATTCTTAATCCGGATGACACATCATTTAATAACCCGACAATAACAAATTCACTTGTTCCTAACACGAAGGTTAATAAAAAGAAATTGAAAACCAATAGCTTTTGTTGTTTCGTCAAAGTTGAAGCTCCCCTTCCTCGTGTCCTTCATCAAATTCTTTCGACGGCTATTTGGATCTCGGCCACGTAAGAATCCGGATCATCGATTTTTATTTCATGAGGAATACAGATTTCACGCCTCGGCTCATTCTCTTTCATTCGATAACCGTTTCGTTCGATCCATAAAGCCAATTCTGTACTCGCTGTGCATTGACTCTTCGTCCGGCAGATATGGACCAGCGTAGCCATCATTGGAACCGCCGGTAACCGCTTAACTATATAGAGAGGAGTGCTCGGTATTTCAACGGTAAGCGGACGGGCTACTTCGATGTCGATATTGTCCTCGCAATTCTCACAGCCGTGCCAAAGCACAATGGAAGACGAAGATGGCTGACCAATGTCTCCAATATAAGCGTCTAGTTGTTGGAAGAGTTCAGGAATTTGTCCAAACGAAGCTCTTTGGCGGTAAGACAGCACAAGTTGAGGCTCGACTTCTTTCAGAATGACATCGTGAGCGCTCTTGTTCGCACCCTCAATCTCAATGGCATTCAGCCGGTCCATGATTCGAGTAAGTCTGGCCTGTTCATTATCCAGAATTGACTGAATCTCGTTCTGTTTGACGCGAAACATCCCCCTGATTTCTTCTAGCGGGATTTGTTCGTTCACCATCTTGCGAATTTGATCCAAAGAGAAGCCCAATTCTTTATAGGCTAATATTCGATTCAGTTGAAACATTTGGTCAGCTGAGTAATACCGGTACCCTGTAAATTTGTCGGTATGAGCCGGCTTAAGCAAACTCAATTGGTCGTAATATCGAAGTGTCTTGACGGACACTTGGCTGATCTTCGAAAACTCGCTGATTTTAAACATGTAAACCTCCTGGCATGATAACTTCGATTCTCCTCTTTCTTTACCGAGTATAACTTTCCAGTTAAGGGGAGAGTCAAGAATCAATGCCAAACAATGAAAAAGACACTAACGAAGGTGTTAGTGCCCGAGATGCAATCAGCTATTTTACAATTCGATTACGGATCGCAATGACGACCGCTTGTGTCCGATCTTCAACACCAAACTTCTGAAGGATGCGGTGAACATGCGTCTTGACTGTACTTTCACCAATATGAAGTTTGTTGGCGATTTCTTCGTTGCGTAAACCGTGCGCCATCTGCTGCAGCACTTCCATTTCCCTCTCCGTAAAAGGTTCGAAAGGCAAAGCGGAAGAAGTCAGATCCGTTACTTGAAGAGCATCGGATGAACGGAGGACCTGACCAATGACTTTGGCGGCAACAGCCGTCCGAAAAATCGCTTCCCCCCTCCATGCGGCTCGAACCGCATCAAGGAGTTCTTCCGGTGTCGCGTCCTTGAGAAGATACCCGACCGCTCCCGAACGTATGCCGTCGTATACATAGTCTTCCTGATCGAACGTGGTCAGAATAATCACCTTGCAATCCGGAATAGAGGCTATTATTTCACGTGTTGCCTCTATTCCACCCCCCTCTGGCATTTGAACGTCCATCAGCACTATTTGGGGACGGACTCGTTTTGCTAAAAGAACAGCCTCGTGCCCGCCAGCCGCTTCCCCTACTACTTCCATGTCCTCCTGAGCGTTAATGATAAACCGCAAACCGTGTCGGACCAGATGCTGATCGTCCACAACAATGACCCGAATCGATTGCTCCTTCATTTTCCTCCACCTTCCGTTTGCCAATCCTTATCGCGTAGCGGCATCTTCACAATAAGCCTCATACCATGGGGAACTACCTGTTGAATCCATAATGATCCGCCTGCCCTCTCGCTTCTCGCCTTCATGCTGGATAGCCCAAAACCGAGTGAAATTTGGGTACCGTTCATCCATACCCCGTCATCGGTCACCATCATCGTCAACTCATCTTCGCTTTCAGAGACGGCAACCTCAACTTGTGAAGCATGCGCATGACGAATGACGTTAGTAAGCGCCTCTTGAAGTATCCGGTACATCGATTCGGAAATTTCCGGATTCCACTTGCTAACCTGTCCGTTAACGACGAGCGCGATGTCTAAGCCGCCCTGCTCCCGAACTTGCTTCACCAAACTTTGAACAGCAATCAAGCCGAGCCCCGCATCGTCAACAGCCATCTGGTGAACGACCGTACGTACGTCTTGCAAGCAGCGACGGGCCACTTCAAGAGCGGTTTTGAGAGAAACATCTGCTTCTGCGGCATCCGTCTTCATTATATACGGCAATGCTTGAAGCTGAACGATTACGGATGTTAAGCCATGTCCGATACTGTCATGAAGATCGCGGGAAATCCGGTTTCTCTCTTCCAGAACAGCAAACCCAAGCAACCGAACAGTAGCATCCTCCAATTCACTGTGAGTCTTCTGAAGCTCCTTATGTGCTTGCTCCAATTCTGCGTGAACCTCGCGCAATTGTTCATAGTGCCGTTTGCTTGCTATAGTTGCTTCCCGCTTCATTCTCGATCCCCAGAACAATACGTAAATGCCAATACTTACGATTAGATAATCGATCATCATGTTTGGCTGCTCTTGCCGCAAGAAGAAAATCACCGTATCCACTGAAATTATTACGATCGTCAACAGGACGGACAGATTATTCTCAAGCCGCAAGGCCGTATAGCCAACAAGATAGAATACAAGGGAGACGGCTGTGCTCCAGGCATCGAACAGAACCCCATACAGTACTGTCAACAACCATATACCGATTACAGCAAAAGTGCGAGCGCGGGCTTCCCTCAGCCAACCAGGCTTCCAAAGAAGAGCCAGATAAGCGACGCCGACCAACAGCCCCGCCGCCATGTCCGGCAACGAGGCTGTTTTCATCGTCCCTACGAAGATGTACAACAAAATGAAGCTTAAAAAAATGGTTCGAATACGGTTGGACATGAATTGTCCTGCCTCTGCAAGTTGCTGTTTGATATGCATATACGATCCTCATTCTAGTAAGTTGTTGTTTATATTATTATAACGGATGCAACAAATCTAGTGACTTTAGCCCACAAGCTGTTTGTACTTCATGTAAATGACGTAACGGCGAGCAATGACGCTGCCAAGCGGGATAAACAACAATGCGGTGCTTAAGAATAGTAGGGCGTGATGCGCTCCCCAACTGCTCACAAGCAAGCGAAGCAGCATAACAATCAAGAAAATGACGACTCCGGCAAAGGAGCCTTTTGAGGTCGCTTTACCCGTAACAGGGTGTATTTGCACCTTCTCCAACTTGCCTCTCCATGCGCCAATCACAAGCCCGACAACCAGGGAGATCAAATACAATAACAGGTTGCCTCCATTCAAGTCGATCTGGGTCAAGCTTGAAAAGATCAAGTATACGAAAAGTGCCGGTGTGATCCATAAACGGGAAGGACGAATTTCTTTCTCCCTGAGCATTAACAATATAACAATAGCCGTAATAATGAAATAACTGGTCATGTTACACCCTTTCCTCTTCCTATATTTGGGGTACATGATCAGTTTAATCGACTGCGGCCGAATCGGAGTCCATCCACAGGTTGATTTATTCACTCCATCCGTAGATCGAACATGAAGGATCAACCTACTAGCAAAAATGAAAAGAAGCCACTCCATGAGAATGGAATAGCTTCATGCGCTCCTAGCTATGCAAGCCTCCCTCCAACCGGGAGCTAATCCGATGGGGACCCACCGGGATCTGAATCAAGCTGGTTTTTCCAAGCGGACCCATCTGGTAGATCTCATCACTGGTATTCGAATCAAATCCGAGGAGCGGGTGCCCTCCCATCCCGATCGCAGTCGCCGTCAACAGTAAATGTTGCACGAGCATACCCGCTTCCATCTGTTGAATACGATATCCTCTATATCCCAGTGTCGGTATCAGGTGATCCTTCGCCCCTGAAACATGAAAACATAGCGGCACCTGAAAAAGATTTACATTCTCCATGTACATTCCCTTTTGCAGCCAGAACCTCTGATCTCCAAGTCGTACCTGCCGCAATGTATGAGAGGCATTGTCATAGTGGTAAGCTCCTGCAGGAATGCCCTCTACGTTATACAAACAGCAATTCAGTGAGACACGTGATTGGGGGTACGTGTATTCTTCATCCAAATCATTACGATAAGCGAAGGAAGCGGACACCTCTTGCAACAAAGTGGCTAGTTGTGTTTGGCTTACATTGCCTAAAACAAAATTCATTCCAGGTGAAAACCTCTTTTGACAAACTGATGCCAGATCGTAAGTCAAGGGCTTCACATGTGGCAGATTGACCGCATGGCCCTCAGAGACAAACTCCTTCTCCCCTTCAATCTGCCGAAACGATTGCACCGATTCCAACATTGACGCTTCGTTCATTTTTATCAGCATCGGATACTCGATGGCCCTCCGTGATTGAACGTAGTGGTCATGCTGAATCGCAGGCAACTCCCGGCACATTTCAATAGCAGTAACCATCCGATCTTCGTCATTACACTTCCCAAACCATGTGATCCCGGACTCAATTGACAGTGGAATGACCGCATATACACTTTCTTCTTGTTCGAGCACCCCAAGCAGATGGTTGATTGCCCGATCAAGAAACTGGAAGTACACGCCCGATTCATAGCCAAACCGTTTCGCAACTTCTACCATTTGTCCGATCAGGACGCCAGTATCTTGTCCTTGCAGGCGATAGGAAAAATTATGGTATTTATAGAAATTTTTCCAAAACATGGTCGACACAAAAACAGTGCCAAAACATGCCGAAGTGTCACAGCGATTCCCCAAAGCCTGGGCGATATAGGAGTCAAAATTTCCTTTACGCAACAACACCAACCGGTGGTGTGAGACATCATAATGATAAATTCCCGGCGAAAAATCCTCAAGTTTCAGATAAATATATAACTCGTTAGGATACAGCGCACCACCGGAGGGAACAAACCGACGGTACGACTGCATCGGACTAAAAACTGATTCTGGGAAGTCCGATTCTGGGACGGACTGGCTGAATTGAGTGAGTCCGAATACGTACCAGAGAAAATGCCCGATTTCGTGCAGGTCAGGCTTCACGGGTGCCTCTCGTTTTACGAGTGTAAGCGGTACTTCTGCAGAAAATGGAATCACAGGCAGTCCACGGTAGAGCTTAAATGGAAGTGGCGCATCTTCCCAATCCACCTCAAAGTCCAGAGGTCTAGCCTTGTCAGTGTCAAAATGGAGATTGTACAGAAATTCATCCAAATTCATCCTTTTCCCTCCTCGTCAGGCCTTATGGAAACGGATGTGGATGTGGATTGAGCTGTTCAAAGGTTAACGGTTCCTTCGTATACCCAAGTTCCACCGGCACATGTAGTACCCTCTCCAGTCCCGTCACGCGGGTAAAATGATGTCCGAACGTCATCGGCAACATCCCTGGAATCAGTACTTTCACGCAATGCAGTCCGTTTCGTAAGATTTCGGGTGTCGTCTGGTCTACCACAATCACATCGAGATTCAATTGGCAAAACGACTGGAGGATGTCCTTCAAATCATCTGTTAGATCGGCATGCTTAACACTCTGCTTGTATTCCTCTTCGAACGTACGCAATGGACGATTTTCATTCAGTAAAAATTGGAGGTGCACCTCTGCTTCGGGTAATGCGTACAGCATTGAGTGGTCCTCCATCTTCCGCACCAGGAACGGATCCTGAAGCATACGCTCATATTCCTCCCGGTTTGTCTCGAGTTTCTCGTCAAGTGACAGCAGCATGGCTGCCACCTCATGCAACGAGCTCTTTACCGCGCGTACAGGATCCGGATGGGCTCCACCCGCACAAATCAGATTCACACCCTTCTGTTTCCTGTTTTTCGCCAACGTCCAGACGCTTGGAATCCCATTCTCCATCGTCGCGTTAAACAAATAGACATCATATACTGCCACCGCCTGTAAACGTTCGACCATCAAACGCAATTCTTGGTCATTGGCGGAATATGGATCAAGACGAGGGAGAGGTAGTTGTGCGTACCAAGTCATTAGGAACGAATCACGCTCTACTACTTCCAAAATTCCGTAAAAAATAGCCTCTTCCAAGCTTCCGCCTAACGCGCATCCGTTGGAAGTCTCATAGACTAACCCTTGACCACAGCCCAAACTGTAATAGGCAAGCGACTCCGGAATCAAAATCGGACGTTCTTGCAAAAATGAATAACCCCACACCCAATTGATAGGTCGGTCAGGATCAAACGGTGTGAAGGGAAAACCAGGGATCTCATATTGTTCCTTGGTATGCAACCCAACCTTGACGGGATCGAGTGCTTGATCAGCCAGATTACGGAAACTGTCATGGATCACGGTCCGTTTGCCACGGGGTGTCATGCCACAGTACCGCTCCAAGCCCTCCAAAATGGCTGTCGCCTCGCTAACCGCATAACAATGAGTCCGTCCTGCTGTTGACTCGTCACCTCTGAACAACGGCAGATTTACACTCACATCGGCAAACGTAGACATGAGGTCACGCATTTTCCCATTCAAAAAGCCTATCCGATGATCAAAATAGTCTTTATTCAGTACCTTCTTTAGTTCATTCATTGGACGGCAACGGTAACTGTCAACATTGATCTTCGTATTTGGTTGTAGCGAAATGCTGGCTGCCAACGAAGAATCATCTGGTAATTGACCGCAAGCTTTACAAGACGGTTCAGGCAGAAAGAAGTGAAGTGAGCTCTTTAGCGTTTGTAAGTGAATGAAAAACACTCGTCCTTCCGTGCGTGCCTGACCACCTGTCAACACCCTCTGCGCCTCCGCTACGAGCAGGTGAGTCATCTGCAAAAGTCCAGAGTGCGATGCCCAAGCATCATGGAACATTCCCCCGTACTCCTCGAGTCTCTGTTGCAGCTCCCACATCTCCTTACGGTCACGCCCCGCCATGAGCTGTCGCAGGTCTGCACATTGGGAACACCCCGGCGTCCCTGGGCGAACCAGCGGCCCGACTATGCCCTCACCAAATGAAACGAAACCGCGTAGCCATGCGATTCCCGAAGACTGGAACACCTCTTCCGCCTCTTGATGAACGGAGGGGTTCCAGGCGTCATTCAATAGCAGAGCCAAGCTAATCTCTTTCGAAACTCCTGCCTGCAAATCGGGCTGACGAACAACTTGGTATTGATCAGACAACGCTCCACATACGTAGTTCGCCAAAAGCCCTTCTCCGACAATCATAACGACAGAGCTCACTGGGACACCTCCTCTCGTAACAAAACGCCAAACACTCCGGCCATTTCCTCTTTCAAAAATGGTTCCAGCGCCAGATCGAGTAGGCAGATCCGCTTATGATTTTGTTTCAATATCTGTAGGGCAGTCTGCAAGACCTCCGTTTGAGTCGCTTCTTCAATCGAAGGAATCACCAAGCTTTGTGGCTCGTTATGATTTAAACGAACGGATGAAACCTTCAATGATTGCGGCATAAGGAGTTCCGCTTTGTTTTGTGCCTTAAACAGTGCCTGTTGCAACGACCTACGCAAAGCCATTGTTACATTCAATCCGACACTGCCATACCAGTAGTCGCTCGTTCCGACCCAAACAACAGGAAAGCCAAACACCTCCGCTCCCAAGCCGATCATCGGTGCTCCCTGCAACGTGGTCAATGCTTGCAAGTAAAACTGACAATGTTCATCTTCAACTGTGGTTTTTATTGGAGTGACATGGGGGTTTTGATCATTTTGCTGTTTGCCCAGTTCTTCATACAAGCATTTTTGCAAACCACGGCATATACCCTCCGCAATGTTTTCTCCCACTCCGACACCGACAAATTCATGTGGTTCTACCAGTGGTTCAACCATACGCGCTAGATACGCTTCAAGTCCGGTCAGCCCCGCTTCTCTTCGCGCTTCCACATGTGTCATACCTGTACAAACCATCTCTGGCAATAAGAGAGCAGGTCCTTCCGACAGCGGGTCGACTGCCTGAATACGGCATTGGGCCAACGGAAGCTGGTTCAAGTCCCCTTCCTCACAGATATGGAATATCCCTGTTTTAGAAGATGTCAACATAGTGAAGAAAGGAATCGATCCATTTGACTCACTTTTGACCGAATTCTGTTCAAGGAGAGAATTGAGATTTTCAATCCAATTGACCTCAGTTTGTTGTTTCACTAAAGGATGGGGCAAAAACGAATGCCAGCTTCCTTCCAACGTCTCCAGATCAAGCAGAAATACATGATTCTTCATTTCAGATTTGGTCACACCTGTAACCATTTTGAACAATTCAAACACGATCACATTCGCAAGCATCGCTCCTGCTGTGGATGAGAAAGTGTGCAGCTGCGGGTCTTTACAGATCGCGGATTGGTGGATTCGACGCCACGCCGACTCCCAACATCCATTAGCGTCTGGATGTATCAGTGGACCTGCCAAACCTACTTGCTGCAGGCACATGGCGGGGAGTAGTACCTTACCCTCCTCCGTGCAAACCCTATCAAGAACCTGCAGTTCCTCTACATCACCATCCTGCGAGACATACAATATCGAATCAAACGGCTGCACAGCCTCCCGCCAAGAACTCTCTCCCTTTTCCTGCGGGATAAGCTCCTCAATTGCTACTTCGGCGTCCTTTTGGCGAGCATGGGCCACCAGTTCTTCTATCCGCTGTCGATTGGTAGGCACCGCATCAGTAATTAGCATGTGGAACTTCGGTAAGCCGGAATCCAGCAGCGCCGCAACCAGGGAGACAAAAAAAGGACCAGAGCCTACCGTCAACACTTTAGCTTGACGATAGGATTGAAATCGGTAAGCGCCAGAGTCGGTGGAATTATTCAAAAATTCAATCTGAGAAGCATACTGGTGAAGAACTTTGTTCGTCAATTGATGCGGAAGATCTTGACTCACATCCTGAACGAAACCGTTTTTAAATAAGTTTTCTGCGATTTCAAACACCCGATCCCGGTATTCGTCGGGCAATCCGTCTGTCAAATCCTCCAAAGTGTGTTCGCCATTGAACACCGGCAACAGTTTTTCAATCCACTGATCGATCCCGCTGCCTTCCATGCGGAATGAACCAACGTTGTTCCGAAAATACACGCTGCCATTTGGATCTGGAAGAAAAAACGTGTCCCTTTTCACTTTCAGACGCATAGAAGGGTTCAAGTTTGTCATGTCACGCCTCCTTACTCTGAGTCATTATCAAAACACATCACTTTCACAGTAATCTTATGTACTGCAATTTGTCCGTCATGCTATATCTTTTAAAAGAAGCCCCTGCCAGATAATTTCTTACCCATGCAGAGGCTACCTTTATTCCCAGGCATTCCTTTAGAAGCTTTTATTAAACGAGATCAACGACTTCATATGGTAATAACAAAACAAAAACAACTGCAGGAACAACTACAAGAACAACTGCAGGAACAACTGCAAGAACAACTGCAGGAACAACTGCAGGAACAACTACAAGAACAACTGCAGGAACAACTGCAAGAACAACTACAGGATCTGCAAGAACAACTGCAACGACCGCATCTTCTTTGAACCAAAACGGCATCTTTCTGGGCTTCATTGTCCCAAGGATTTACACTTCCACCTTGAAAACTGTCAACCTTCAACTTTTTAAGATCTTTTTTGAAATCATCCATTTTTACAACCTCCGTCATGAAGTTAGTGACCCTAGGCGAATATACTTCGGAGCTACAATAGCGAACGGGTCAGACCGTCAACTACTTGAATACTCAGGCGAATATACAATAGTTGTATGAAACATCATCCGCTAATGGTTACACCTTTCTTGCTTTTTTATCGATCAGATATCAAAAAAAGAGCCGGAATTTACTTACCCCGGCTCCTTTTTATCTAAAGAAATCCTTACTCATCTGACGAATCTTGCGCCGAATTGGGCTTGTTTTGACCGTACAACTGTTGATAGATCTGCTCAATTTCCTCACCCGTTAGATCACCGCGCTTTAACAGATCACCCGCGATCGCGTGGACGAAATCGGCATAATCCCGTACTAGCTGTTTCACTTGGAGTAATTGCTCATTCAGTAACTCGTTGATTTTCGGCCGAAGCGCCTTGAGTCCGTCATTTCGAGAACCGGACGCAAGCCAGCTAAACAGCTCATCCCCCATGCCGACGAGGCCAAGATAAGCCCCTGCCAATTCTGTCGCATGTTTCAGGTCTGATGTCACTCCGTTTAATTTTTTCCCCAAGAATTCTTCTTCAACCGCGCGGGCAGCAAGACATACCTTTATTTCCGCCAGAATCTCACTGTCGCTACGGTTATATCGTTCATGAGTCGGCTTAGTGGCAGCCAGTCCGAGCGCTCCACCACGACGTATAATGGTAACTTTCCAGACACGTTCATGGGGTTTCAACATAAACTGCGCGACTGCGTGACCGGCTTCATGGTAGGCGACGTTGCGCTTTTCGTCTTCACTCATGGATCTGAGAGGCTGCTTGATCCCCCACTCATACGTCTCCATGGCGGCGCGGAAGTCTTCATAACTGGCAACCTGTGCTCCCCGCTGATGAGCGATCACAACCGACTCGTTGACGATGTGTTTGATTTGCGCCGGACTGTACCCAATCGTGTCGAGTGCCGTTTTCTCAGGAGTCAACGTCTCATCATGCTTTACTCTTTTGAGATAGTACTGGAACACATCCACCCGACCATCATAGTCTGGAGAATCGACCCAAAGCTGACGATCGAAACGGCCAGGGCGGAGCAGTGCGGTATCCAGGATATCTGGGAGGTTCGTTGCAGCGATCGTCATGACGGCTGGACGCTCCGCCTTTTTTCGACGTAATCCAAGGGACCGCAGCAGCTTGGCAATTTTGGTGTTGTCAATGTTTGGGGGATCCATCTGTAGCAGCAGTTCATTTAACAGACCCGCACCTCCCATCCCAAACATTCCTCCACCCATTCCGCCCGCTTGACGCGACATTCCGATGGCATCGATCTCATCGATGAAGATAATACATGCGCCGTATTCTCTGGCCCGCTTCCTGGCCTTCCGATATAAGCCCATTACTTTGAGATTCCCCACGCCAAAAAACATATTTTGAAAGCTCGGTGCCGAAGCGTAGGCAAAAGGAACCTGTGCTTCGTTGGCAATCACCTGTGCCAAATAAGATTTTCCTGTACCAGGAGGCCCGCAGAGAAGCAATCCACGAATCGCCTCTCCACCCATCTCCTTGAATTCTTTGACTCCTTTGAGCAAAGTAACGATCCGTTTGGCATTTTCGACAATTTCGGGGTTTCCTCGGTAATCCTCCCACGTCGAGCCTGTTTCCCCAGGCAAAATCCAATACGTTCGACCGCGTGCCAAAAACCAAAAGAGCGCAGCGAACTGTATGATGACAAATAGGATTGCAAAGAGCAACTGAAAAAGAAGGGTAAAAATACTCCATGCAATAGCCCAGTAGGTCGGTCCACCTGTCACCAAAATGATGCCGAGCGTGACAAGGATGGTGAGCCAGAGAATGACTTTGCGCCACTTAATCCACTGATAGCTCTTCATGGAACTCCTCCTATATCTGAATATTTTAACTATTATAGCAGAGCGATACCCCTCTTGCTGTCTGCTGCCTGACGAGTAGCATTCAAGATCTAAATCTTCTTTTAATGTCCAAGATGTACTTGAGGATGACAGCAATTCCTCCAATAAAATAGAAGGTCACCAGGATATATCCGGTGGGGTCAATCGAGGACATGGAGATAATCAAGTTCAGGGGCAGGATATAGTAGAGAATATCTTTCAAGTAGTCCAGAACGAACACCGGGTCAAATGATCCTTGCCAAAAAGATCGAAACAAGACGATCAATAAATCAACGATCATAAATCCAAAAATCAGCCACATCGTATAGATCACCCAGTCAGTCAATGAGTAGCCCATTGCTCATCACCACCTTCCTTCATTCTATGCTGCGGAATCTCATCAAGTGAGGTTAGGAGGGTTGAATTTTTGTAATTTTCCGTCATTTGTACGAGCCCACTGGAAATCTCAGAGCGACAAGTCGATGACGAAGTCGTATAGGATGCTAGTTTTTTACCATACTAATGAATGCCAATTATTTCATTAACGAATGGAAAGGACTCCTATGTACTTTTTCACCCATTTTTTCAGAAAAAAAATAAATCAACAAAGAAAAAAATTGGGGAAAATGAACCTGCAAACGGATCCTATTGAGGAATACCGTCCTATTTCTATGGAGTTATTCGATAATATAGAAGAAATCAAACGAACGTTCCCAGCGTCACCTGATTTAATCATCTACCAATTTGCTGCGGGTTCTAACCAGACACGATTTGCGCTGGTCTATCTTGACGGATTAACAGATAAAACGTCGTTGAACACAAACATTTTGCACCCGATGATCTACGATGCGCCACAAGTGAATGGTTCTCCTCTGCCGACAATCAGTAACTATTATACTGTGTCGTTCTGGAATGATGTGGAAAACGCTATATTGCAGGGAGAAAGCGTGCTGTTTATTGAAGGGCAAAAACAAGCATGGGTGTACGATACAGCGGGTTGGCCGCAACGTTCCATTGAGGACCCGCAGTTAGAAAGCTCGCTTAAAGGCGCACATCAAGGATTCCTGGAAACCGGCATGCAAAATATTGCCCTCATTCGAAGATACATTCCGAATCGGGAACTTCGGATCAAAGAACATATCATAGGCAGGCGGACAAGAACAAAAGTCTGGGTCGTTTATCTCGAAGATGTCGCCAAATCGGAAGTTCTTCAAGAACTGGAATCACGAATTGAAATGATCAATGTGGACGGTGTGCTCAATACAGGGGAACTCTCCGAATATATCGAGGACAATTGGTATTCGCCGTTCCCGCAATTCATGCTGACAGAGCGGCCGGATACTGCCGTCTCTCAAATTCTTCAAGGTCGCTTTGTTGTTGTTGTGGACCGCTCCCCCAGTGTAATTGTAGCACCGGGTACATTCACCTCTTTTTTCCAGAGTGTGGACGATTACAGCATGCGCTGGCTGATTGCATCGTTTATTCGACTTCTTCGTTTTTTTGCTTTTTTGATGGCTTTGTTTTTGCCGGCCGTTTACATTTCATTTATCTCCTTTAATTATGAGGTGATTCCTCTTCAATTGTTCTTGTCGATCGCCGAATCTAGGTCACGGGTACCGTTTCCGCCGCTTTTGGAAGCCATGTTGATGGAAATTATGCTAGAAATGATGCGAGAGGCTGGTATCCGACTACCTGCGCCTGTTGGACAAACGATTGGCATCGTTGGCGGCATCGTTGTCGGTCAGGCAGCCGTTTCGGTGGGGATCGTCAGTAACATCATGGTCATTGTGGTTGCCTCAACCGCTATCGCTTCTTTCATCATCCCTAGTTATGACATGGGGACAGCAGTCAGGTTGCTGCGGTTTCCGATGATGTTGATGGCCTCTTGGTTTGGAATTGTCGGTATCGTCATCGGCTATATGACTCTGATTGCCCATCTGGTATCCTTGGAATCACTTGGGACTCCTTATGGCAGCCCTCTTGCTCCCTTTCGCTTGAAAGATATGAAGGATACGTTCATTCGGTTACCGTTATGGGCAATGTTCAGACGTCCGCAAAGCGCGAGACCAATCCAAGAAATCAAGATTGACGCAAAACGCTCAAAGGAGAAGCAATCATGAGGAAATACGCCATGAACGAAATCACTCTGATTCAGTATATATTTCTTCTCCATTCGGCCCAAGTGGGAACCGGTGTATTGTCGCTTCCGAGAACGGTCGCTGAAACAAGTGGAACGGATGGATGGATTTGTATTGTCATAGCTTGGGTGATTAATTGTTTGGCGGGGTGTCTCATGCTACTGACGCTTCGTAAGTACCCGGACTTTACGCTTCCTGACCTATTCGGCTATTTATTTGGGAAATGGTTCGGTAAACTGCTTCTCCTCCCTTTGCTTGCCTACTTTGCCTTTTTTGGCCTGGACATTATGGTCAACTCGATGCTCTACATTAAGTCATGGTTTTTGACGAAAACACCCGCCTATTTGGTGGTGTTTCTTTTCGCTATACCGAGTTTCCTTGTCGTTCGAAATGGAGTACGCGTTCAAGGTCGGTATGTTGAACTGATCTTTTATTTAACGATGTGGATGCCGCTTGTTATGCTCATTCCCTTGGGGAAAGGCAATCATCTTCATCTGCTTCCCGTACTCAAGGAAGGTTGGGGACCTGTGGTAAAAGGATTGACCAATACGGTTTTTGCCTATGCCGGAATCGAGGCCCTCTTTTTTCTTTATCCGTTTTTGCAAAAGAAAAAATACGCGATACACGGGTTTCTGATCGCGAATACACTCACGATGCTCTATTATTTGTACGTGACCATCGTATGTTTCATTTTTTTTACGCCTGACGGAATAACATCTTTGAATCAACCTGTTTTGAGCTTGCTCAAAAATATCGAGTTTCGTTTTCTGGAGCGGTTCGATATGATCTTTCTCGCCATTTATTTATTGGTGGTATCCAAAGCATGGGTCGTCTACATTTACTGTACGGTTTTTTCTAGCTCTCAAATACTGAATAAACAGGATCACAGCAAGCACACCGCCATCTATTTCTTATTGGCGATTGTCTGTGTCTATGTGATTAATCCAACTTGGATTCTAAGCGAGAGCTGGACAAAAGTATTAACCAAAGCTGCACTGGTGGTCATGTATGCGTTACCTGTCATCCTGTATCTCTATGTCCGAGGTTTTGAGCTTTTACGGAGGGGAAAAGTCGGATGAAAAAAATGTTGATTGGCTTCCTGTCTCTGACATTGTTGACAACAGGGTGTATGGACAGGACCGATATAGAAGATGTATCCTTGTCGCTTTTGGTTGGTATTGACCTTGATGAAAAAAACAATCTGATCTTTTCGAACTCAAGCCCTGTTTTTAGTCGGGAAGCGAAGATCAAGGAGGAGATATACATAACGCCGGCGCCTTCCATGCGAGAACAGAGGGAGGAAGCCGACAAAACCTTTATGGCTTTGACAACCGGTGGAAAAGTACAGGCGATTTTGATTGGAAAAAGTTTAATAAAGCATAAGCACTGGTTAAAGTTGCTGGAACCCTTTCTTCGAGATCCTAAAAATTCGATCACCGGAAGAATCGTAATGGTGAACGGGAACGCCTACGATGTGATTAAATTTTTGCCAAAAGACAAACCGCGTCTTCCACTCTATCTGTCAAAACTGATTGATACTGCTCATCGTCGCAATATCACTGTGAAAACAAGCCTGCAGGATTTGCGGCGTGATGCATTCGAGAAGGGCAAAACCGCAAGCATAACCGAGCTGCAGAAAAAAGAGAGGCTATTAGTCACTGGAACCGCATTGCTTGGAGAGCAGGACGAGTACAAGCTCTCCCTTGATCCAACCGAAACGAAACTTCTGCATATTCTTCAGCATCAAACCAAAGGGGAATTTCCCTTTACATTTCAAGCACCCGATCAACCACCTGGCAAGATTTTTCCGGCGAATATCTACAGTTTTTCTGCTAATGACATTTCCGTCAAAACCAAAACCGATTATGCGCAGGACAAGTTCAAATTCGACATTCGGGTCAAAATGAGAGTAATTCTAACGGAGCGTATGTTTAAGCTGGATGTCAGAAAAGAATCGAAAAAGCTGGAGCGGGATATCGAAAAGGAAATGGTAAAACGAATGAACAAACTGATACACAAAATACAATCAGCTAAAATCGACCCGATCGGGTTCGGATTGTATGCTCGCGCTTACGAATACGAGCAGTGGAAATCAGTGAAGAATCGGTGGGGGGATACCTTTTCGAAAGCAGATGTGAAGGTACATGTAAAAGCAACCATTTCGGGGATGGGAACGACAAAATAGTGTTATTTCTCTATCACGAAAAACGCATGATCATTCCCAAACGAACGGGACAATCATGCGTTTTTAAGTAATTTTATATCTAGATACTGTTTTACGTTAACATCTCATGAATGACTTACCGCATTTTATCTGGTGGCTTTCTCGCCTTTTTCCGCATAGCTTTGATCGCCGACTTTTAACACTTTATATTTGCCGTTTTTCCACTCGACCGTTGTTACGCTTGAATTTGGCAAACTGCCTTTGTTCCAATCCCAGCTTTGCGGATCCAAATCCGTTACATAATTCAAAATGGTAAGACCGTGTGATACGACAAGAACATTGCCGCCTTTTCCCACATTATCCATAACGATAGTATCTAATGCAGCTTTTGTCCGCTCCAGCAGCTCCTGATAAGATTCTCCACCTACCGTTTTCAAAAGATCAGGATTCTCATAAAAGTCGGGATGCTGCTTCAGAATATCGTTAACATTATCCCCTTCCCAATCCCCAAAATTAATCTCTTTCAACCGCTTATCCGACTTTAGCGGCAGTTTTCTTCCCTGCAAAATGATATCGGCCGTATCAACCGCCCGTTCACTCGTGCTGCTATAAGCCGCACTAAATGGAATGTCTTTTAAACCTTTTCCCAAGTATTCGGCAGCCTTGATTCCATTTTCCGTTAATGGTGAATCCGAATAGCCTTGCAAGCGATTTTGAACGTTAAATACAGTTTCTCCATGACGCACCAGATAGATGGTAAGCTTCAAATCTCCTTTATCCGCGTAGCTTTGATCACCAACCTTCAACACTTTAAATTTGCCGTTTTTCCATTGAACGGTCGTTACACTCGAATTGGGCAAACCGCCTTTGTCCCAATCCCAGCTTTGCGGATCCAGTTGAGTCACATAATTTAAAATAGCAAGACCATGCGTAACGACAAGAACATTGCCGCCATTTGCTTTGTTTTCTTCCACCATTCGGTTCATTACCGCTTTCATCCGCTCCAGCTGTTCTTGAGTAGATTCTCCGCCAACTGTTTTATAGATATCCGGATTATCATACAGATCGGGATGCTGCTTCAGAATATCGCTTGTGTATTCCCCTTCCCAACTGCCAAAATTGACTTCTTTCAGCCGTTTGTCCTTGATAACTGGGATGTTCCTGCCTTTTAAGATCAGATCGGCCGTATCAATCGCTCGCTCGCTTGTGCTGCTGTAAGCCGCAGTAAACGGAATTTTTTTCAATCCTTTCCCCAATTTGATGGCAACCTCGATTCCTTCTTCAGTCAAAGGAGAATCCGAGTACCCTTGCATCCGCTTTTGCTTGTTGAAAACAGTTTCCCCATGCCGTACCAAATAGAAAGTAAGCTCTTTATCCTTATGTTTATTACTTTCGGCGCTTACGATGGCTCCCCCAGAATTGTATGTGGCTAACATGATAGCGAACATGATGATGATTGATATGGCTGTTGTAAATTTCTTTTTCAACTGTAGGTTCCCCCTTATTTTTTTCATATGCGCTCATTATACTGAAATGATCGAATGTCAAATATGTACACGATGAAGGAATAATGAACTGGTTTTTGTTCGTTATGTGTAAAAAAAATAAGCACTAACGAAATGTTAGTGCTTAACAAAAGCATTTGACCGTTAGGTACCACAAAAAGTCCTATACGGACGGTTTGAAGTCTCAGGCAGCGTGGCGTATTTAGCCTGTTCTAAGGTGTGCTCGTAAGGATTAGAAAGAACGCCTAGAAGCCTATTCATCACGCTGTAATCTCCGTGTTTCACTGCTGCTTCTAACGCCTCCTCTACCCGGTGATTCCGAGGGATAAGCGCAGGATTGCTATTACGCATTAGTTGTTGTGCGGAGTTTTTCGATTCCTGCTGTCTACCTAGTCTTGCTTGCCAACGTTCATACCATTGAGTAAATTCCGGAGTTCCATTCAGGAGGGTATCCTCCAGCGAATCAAAAGTTAACGCGCGGAAGGTATTGGTATAGTCCGCACGAGACTTCTGCATCATGTTGAGGAGGTCTTCTATCAAAGACTCATCCTCTTGCTCTTCGTTAAGTAAACCCAATTTGGCTCTCATTCCCGAAAGCCATTCCTGTTGATATAGCTCATTAAAATCAGAAATTGCATCCTGGGCCAGTTTGACAGCCTGCTCCTGATCTTCATGCAACAGAGGTAATAGAGCTTCAGCGAATCTTGCGAGATTCCAACCGGCCATATACGGCTGATTGCCGTAAGCATAGCGGCCTTGCACGTCAATCGAACTAAATACAGTTGACGGGTCATAGGCGTCCATGAAAGCACAAGGCCCATAGTCAATCGTTTCTCCACTAATGGACATATTGTCGGTGTTCATCACACCATGAATGAAGCCAACGAGCTGCCAACG
Source organism: Brevibacillus ginsengisoli (assembly GCF_050113715.1). Classification (NCBI taxonomy): domain Bacteria; kingdom Bacillati; phylum Bacillota; class Bacilli; order Caryophanales; family Paenibacillaceae; genus Brevibacillus; species Brevibacillus ginsengisoli. The sequence continues at coordinate 269,710 of NZ_JBNJQR010000002.1, read as the reverse complement.
AGCGATCAGCTTGGCCTGACGCTTAATCACTTCCTGAAGTAGCAAAAGGTAGCGGTTCTCCTCCTCGCCAACATCTGGAAAATGGCGTTGCAAGGTATATTCCGCCAAAATCCGCAGATCATCCACAGTGCCCCAATTCGATACGTATTGGAATGTCCCCACTCGCAGATGACTGGATGCCACTCGGACGAGGATTGCGCCAGGAAGCTCGGTTTCACGGAAGACTGACTCACCAGTTGTTACAACCGCAAGACTGCGGGTAGTCGCAATACCAAGCGCATGCATCGCTTCGCTAATGATGTACTCACGCAGCATCGGTCCAAGCGCCGCCCGACCATCGCCACCGCGGGAGTATGGCGTCCTACCTGAACCCTTGAGTTGAATATCAAATCGCTTACCTTGGGGCGTGATTTGCTCGCCAAGCAGCAAAGCCCGTCCGTCGCCTAGCTTGTTAAAATGTCCGAATTGATGCCCCGCATATGCCTGAGCAAGAGGCAAAGCACCTTCGGGAATCCGGTTGCCTGCAAGTGCTTCTACCCCATTTTCACTTTGGAGCGCCTGTACATTCAATCCCAGGGAGGATGCCATCGGATCATTGAGAATGATCAACTGCGGTGAGCGAACAGGCGTTGGGTTTATGCTGCTAAAAAATAATTTCGGCAGTCTCGCATAACTGTTGTCAAAATTCCATCCTGCTTCTATTATTTCGTTTCGTGTTGTCATCGTATCTCCTTTTGTTTTTATTCATCAATTTCTATGCCTTCCGAAGGTCAACCCTTTTTAGTGTTTTTCTTCTCTCCTATTATTATGCCCTTCCCATCATAGCAATGGTGCTAAATTCGCTTGTTGCTCACGAAGGACAACCAAAAGAAAACCTCATACCATAGAAGTATGAGGTTCATTCTCTTATCTATCAAGGGATATATTGTTCTGTAATCTTCGTGACCACTCCATTTTTCACTTCAATATGAAAAGGGAGATTATAAGGGATTCCTCTTTTCTGGGCAAACTGTTGGAAAGTCTTCATGTTCACTTTTTCATTCCATTGGAAATTGCCATCTTTGCCCAATGAATTGGTTTGCAATACGACTTCTGCGTTCTGTGCAATCGGATAAGTTCTTAGCTTCTTGTTGTGGTTTCGAATATAGTACATAGATGGAATATGTCCCTTTCCATCATAGCCAGAACATTTCGGACAATCTTTCTGATAAGCTTTCTGCGCGTTATCTCCGAAATACCACTCTACATAATCAAACGTACCATATAATTTACCGTTTTTTATGGTCAGTGATTTTACATACGTGGTAGCCTTCTCAATTGTGACTCCGTTACTCTTTGTAACGGTTGGTACCGAAACGCTAGGCGGGTTGGTTATTTCACTATTCGCGTAGACGTTAGAACTGAACAAGCAAGCGAATAATACTAAAGCAGCCACTTTTTTCATTGTCTTAAATCCTTCCCCATTTAGAAATCTTCTTTGACTAGTTTTAGTTTATGTAAACAATTGTTACTTCTATGATATCAAACAATTAAAATTTTTCCTATAGAGCCATATTTTTTATTTAGAATTCTTAAAAAAAGAGCGTCTAGTTCCGACGCCCTTCAATCATCCAGCCAATGGTTCGATTACCTTTTGAGTAGGAAAAAGGTGTAAGACAGTCGAATTACTTGAAGGATAAAGCCCAAGGCGGTGTTCATTTTGAATCAGTTTATGATCGGACTGTACGGAGGAATGGATTATACAAAATATTATCGTGATTATCGAGGAGGCTTTTATGGAATAGAAGCTTAATTTAAACCTAAAGAATTCCATGTTTGCTCAGCGTCTCAATAATAAATTCGGCTTTTCGTCGATACGTATGACGAGTTACTTCTTTAAGGCCTTGAGATCGGATGGTCTTCGCAATTTCTTGATTGTTTAAATAAAAATCAACGATTCGTAACGTTTCCTCTGGAGAGGACGTAACGACAAGATCTCGTCCTGGAACAAACAATCGCCTAATTGCCGGTGTATCATTGGTTAAAAGAAAACCACCCGAGCCTAAAATTTCATACGTTCTTTGGGTGACCTGGGTCTTCATATTTTGCAATCCAATCATCATTTTAGCGGAACTATATACTTTATTGCATTCTGAAAATGGTATTACCCCACGAATCCATCCAGACGGTATTTCTACCCCTAAAAATGGTTTTATCTTATCCCATCCTTCTCCCCAAATATCAACCCGTATTCCGTTTGTAACAAGAGGTTCGATTAATTGTTTCATGGACTCAATGCGAAAATCTACAAATTGATCCAACGTACGATAATAAGAATTGGCAACAATCGCGATATCCACTTCATACTGCTTCACTGGAGGAATGGGATAATTGGTGGATGGTTGAACTCCCCAATCCAGGTACGTTGTAGGAAAACCAATCGAACGATAAAAATTAACGGCGGATTGACAGATCGTAAAAATAAACTCTGGTTGGGCGGTATTTACAAGAGGTAATACAAAATGATTCGTAAAGATCGGGTCTTCAACTGACCAGTAAACATGTGGAATCTTATGAGATTTCGTTTGATTCTTGATCCAAACCTGTTTCTCTAACGTCTGCTCAGGCCCCCATCCATTGGTTACGACCAAATGTGGTTTAAATTCATCAATCAGCGCTTTTATATCCGCCTCTTTTGTTATTCTCCCCGAAACTTTTACATGGTGACCAGCTTCGCGAAATCCATGTGGTAGTAAATCAAATAATATTTCATTACTATCAATAAATAATACTCTCATGTATGATTAACCCTTTCCCCCTAAATTCTTCTGCTGACACAGGTCAACTTCTTCCTTTACACTGTTGTAACGACCAGATAGGGCGAATTGCCCTTCACAAAATGATGAAACAAAGAAAGTTCGTCCCCAAATTGGAGGTGAATGCCATGATTTTCTTCACAGTCATGTCTCCACTTGTCTTGGAATTTTGTTATGTCAATTTCTGACTCCTTTGCTTTTCCTTCAACTGTTACTTCTTCTATGAATCTGGAATGCGATGGGATATATCCATTTACTGTAAGCGACTCATCCCAACTTGATGAAATTTCCCGAACTAAAATCGATGTCGCTTTCGAATTAGCTTCAGGCAATGGCACATGTAATTTCATTTTTACTATTCGAAGTTCAAGGGGCATCAATTCAATGCGAAAAGATACATAAATCTCATTCTTATGACAATAATACCGATTTGGCAAAAAATACACGTACCTTAGCTTCTCCCTGTTCATTGACTTTATCTTGGTAATCACTTCTCGAATATACTTTCGCGCGTTTGATACTATCTTTGAATCAATTTGTTGATGAAGTTCCTTCATACCACAGCAGCTCCCGTAATTAATAGATTACCAATTCCCATGATGATCACCCTTATAAAAGATGATGGTGTTCATTATTCCTGTCTTGTATTTGTATGATAACTAGATGGAAGGATACACGGCTCTTATCCCCTAGACAATTTAAAATAAAGCTTCTTTTTTTTCACGGTTTGGATGAATCAAAAGACCTTCTCGCGATCGTTCCTCTTTGCCTAGTAAAAATGGTTGATTTTCTTATAACTTCTCCAATCCCTTCTCATATAATGGAAGAAAGCTTTTGTTGGTAGGTTGGGGTGAATATAATGAGTGCACAATTACAAAGAGATATTAAAGCATCTTGGCTCGCAGAAAAGTTAGGTCTCACCCTACTAGGTAAAGACACTCCTATTCAATGTATTTGTCCCGTCCATTCCATTAACGATCATTCGCTTACATTTTCCGTTATCCAAGAAAAAATCCAGAGTACCAAATCCTATGCCGTTATCGGTTCAGCGATCAACTTCGAAGACAATGTTTCCGTTCTAGTATCCGCACATCCCCGATTAGATTTTGCTCGAGCCTTACAGATCATAGACGATCATGTAGGGTTTCAGCCGGTTACGTCTCTAACTTGTATCCACCCTACTGTTCGAATTGGTAAGAATTCAATCATTGGTCAAGGGGTTTCGATCGGTGAACATACAACGATTGGACAAAATGTCGTCATTGAAAACGGCGTTACGATTGGCCGCAATTGTTTAATAAAATCCTGTGCGGTTATCGGAGAAGAAGGCTTCGGAATGGAGAGAGATTTAGAGGGGGTTCCCATCAGAATCAAACAGTTAGGTTCTGTAGTCATTGGAGATGACGTAGAAATCGGCAGCTTTTCTACAGTTTGCAGAGGCTCATTACAAAACACAATCATAAGCGACCACGTCAAAATTGATGATCACGTCCATGTGGGACATAACTGTTTTTTGGATGAATCATCAATCTTAACTGCTGGCGTAATTCTAGGCGGTGGATGCCGCATCGGTAAAAACGTCTGGATGGGATTAAACGCGGTTACTCTGCAAAAGGTAACGATTGGCGATCATGCGTTTATCGGGATAGGCGCGGTCGTGTTACAAAATGTGCTGCCGAACGAGAAAGTTTTTGGAAATCCGGCAAGAAAAGTGACGAAATGATTGGTGGGATGGTCATGAGTGCAATACTAAGAAAAATATTTGCCGATACGTTAGATCTACCCGAAGAACAAATCATTGACTCTTTAGAATATAACAGCATCCCCAACTGGGATTCCGTGGCGCATATGGCCTTAATCGCCGCTTTGGACGATACATTCAATATCATGATTGATACAGAAGACGTAATAGACTTCAACAGTTTCAAGAAGGTGAAAGAGGTCCTTATGAACAAATATGGAGTTGCATTGTAATGTTATTAGAGGGAAAAGTTGCTTGGATCACTGGCGCTTCCCGTGGAATAGGTCAGGCTTGCGCCATCGCTTTTGCATCAGAGGGAGCATCTGTTATTATTAGCTCTCGAAATTCTGAACACCTTCAAAGTACCGCAGAGCAAATTCGGAATCAAACAGGTTCAGATCCTCTTCTACTTCCCTATGATGTGACTGATAAAGATAAAATCAAAGAGGCCGCTTCTATCGTTTTAAAGACATACAAACGCCTGGATGTATTGGTCAACAACGCAGGAATCATGCAAAGCGCGCGTCTGGGAATGATTACACAGGATATGATCAAAGAAACGTTTGAAAGCAATACCTACTCCGCGATCAATCATATGCAGTACGCTTCTAGAATAATGGCTCGTCATCACATAGGCTCGATCATTAATGTCAGTTCTATACTCGGACGTTTTGGAGGAGAAAGTGAAGTTGTCTACAGTGGAAGTAAAGCCGCACTAATCGGCTCGTCTCTATCAGCTGCCAAAGAACTGGCTCCCCTCAATATACGAGTGAATATTGTCGCTCCTGGATTCATCGACACCGATCTGATCCAAAACCTCTCACCAGCTAGAAAACAAGAAATTCTCTCGATGATCAAAATGGGGAGAATCGGCCGACCAGAGGAGGTAGCCAATGTGATGGTCTTTTTGGCATCTGATGCCGCTTCCTATATCACTGGACAGATCATTGGTGTAGATGGTGGAATGTTGATATGAACTTCTGGGACCTCGCTCAGTACCACAACTCGACGATGGTTGTTCATCATGCCTCGAATCAATCCTTTTCTTCTGGCGATATACTTGATCAGATCCAACGCTTCTCACTTCACCTCCCCTCCTCCCATAAATCTCTCGGTTTTATTCTTTGCCGAAACTGCCCGACAGCATTGGTTGGCTATCTGGCGGCTTTACAAGGAAAGCACGCAGTGTGTCTTCTGGATAGCAAACTAAGTTGGAACTTACTCCAGGAATTAATGATGACCTATCAGCCTGAATGGATCTGGCTCCCCCAAGAGATTGCGACACCGTTGAATTACACACTTCATTATGAAGAATCTCAATATAAAATGTTGCATCTAAATTCCGTTGCTTTCCATCCACCTATACATCCGGATCTAGCCATATTGCTCTCTACATCTGGTACAACTGGTAGTCCCAAAATGGTTAGATTGTCTTATCAGAATTTACAAGCAAACGCTGAATCGATTTCTGCTTATCTTGAACTTCAAGCGGATGATCGTCCAATAACGACATTACCTCTGCACTATTCGTATGGGCTCTCGGTTATTAACAGCCACCTTCAAGTAGGCGCATCTCTTTTAATGACAGAGGATCATTTAACACAGCGCAGCTTTTGGGATTTTTTGCAGGATCAACGCGCTACTTCAATCGCTGGAGTGCCGTACCAATATCAGATGCTGTATCGACTTCATTTTGACAAGATGATGATTCCCTCCCTACGTACGCTTACTCAGGCAGGGGGCAGACTGGACGAAAAGTTACAAAGATACTTTGCAGACGTTGCTCAGAATAACCATCTGCGTTTCTATATCATGTATGGCCAAACGGAAGCTACGGCCAGAATCAGCTATGTCCCCCACGATCAAATACAAGAGGGAATCGGTACAATTGGAATTCCGATACCGGATGGAAAATTGGAACTTGATGAAGAGACAAGTGAATTAATTTACTACGGCTCGAATGTCATGATGGGGTACGCGTACTCAAGGAACGATTTAAGTAAAACGGACGAAATGAATGGTAAATTAATGACTGGAGATATTGCCAGACAAGAGTCCAACGGCTTTTTTTCCATCATTGGACGAAAAAAGCGCTTCTTAAAACCTCTTGGTCTGCGTGTCAATTTGGACGATATTGAGCTTACTGCCGAGAAAACTTTGGGGATTCCATGCTATTGCACCGGTAAGGATGATCAGTTAATTGTCGTTATTTCGGACGAAGCTTTGCAATCACCAATGAAACAATTCCTCAGTCAAACCTATCAATTGCACCCCACCGTTTACAAAGTGGTGGTTCAACAAGACATCCCTCGCTTAGCCACAGGCAAAGTAGATTACCAAACTTTACTTGAGAGGGTTTTAAAATGAATATCGAACACTTATTTACAGATAACCCCTATCAGCTGGAGCGAAGTCGTAAACAAGAAGTGTTGCAAAAAATCCTCAACGAGTTAACGATAAAGCACATGACTCAATGCGAGGCCTATCGCTCAATCCTTTCCGCTCTTCCCCCCGATGTAGCCAGCCCGTTTTCCTATGAACAGATACCGATGTTGCCCGTAAGAATGTTTAAGCTACATGAGTTATTTAGCGTTCCGCGAGCGTCGATCATTAAGACGTTAACTTCCAGTGGTACTACCTCTCAAACGGTGTCACGAATTTATTTAGACAAAGATACCGCCAGTTTACAAACAAAAGCTCTCGTCTCCATCCTTAAGTCTTTTATTGGTCATAAGCGGTATCCAATGATCCTTGTGGACTCTTCTGACGTCATTAAAAATCGCTCTTCTTTTAGCGCTCGAGGAGCTGGCTTATTAGGATTAGCGTTCGTCGGAAAAGATCATTTTTATTTACTGGATGAAAACATGAACGTCAAATTAGACGATCTCCAAATTTTCCTCGACAAGCACAAAGGGCAACAAATCCTCATTTTTGGTTTTACGTTTATGATCTGGCAGTACTTTTACCTTCCGTTACTGAGAAAAAATCTAGTTTTAAACTTAAACGACAGTATTCTGATCCATAGTGGAGGTTGGAAAAAGCTAACGGAACTTGCTGTCGATAACCCTACTTTTAAAAATAAACTGCAGGAACAATTCGGGATCAAACAAATCCACAATTTTTATGGCATGGTTGAACAAATAGGTTCTGTGTTTATGGAATGCGATCAAGGGCATCTGCATGCTCCTGACTTTGCCGACATTATTGTGCGTGACCCTTATACGCTTCAGCCGCTCCTGGCGAATCAAACGGGAATCGTACAAGTTTTAAGCGTTCTGCCCAATAGTTATCCCGGACATAGCTTGCTAACAGAAGACTTGGGTACTGTACTGGGAGAAGATGACTGTAAATGTGGACGCAAGGGCAAATATTTCACGATTAGCGGACGTCTTCCAGCCTCAGAACTGCGTGGTTGCAGTGATACACATGCCTACAATCAGGTGAATGAATAATGGATATCCTATTACCGAATGATCAACAGTTAGCCTGGAGTTCTATCGTTCAAGATCTTCTCGCTTGTCATCCACTCCCCCCCTTCCACTCCACCACTATACGCTTTATTGACGAGGTATCTCGAACTATATTATTGAGCAAATCGCACCGACGTTTTCCCGAATTACTCTCGATGGCTCATTGGATGAGAGGCTTCCATTTACAAGAAATCAAACAGAATTTCGAAACGAAAAGGAACAACCGGATACTTGTGCCACGTGGATTAGTCTTGCATTTTGCCCCTTCAAATGTTGACTCCATCTTTATGTATTCCTGGTTCGTATCCCTTTTGGTCGGCAACAAAAATATGATTCGACTTTCCCGAAATCGTACTGAACAGATGACACTTCTGCTTACGATCTTAAATAATGTATTGATTAAAGACGAATTTTCAGAGTTGCGAAAACGAGTGGTGATTATTAGCTATGAACATAATGACACCATTACGCGTGAGCTGTCCTCACTCTGTGATGTGCGAGTCATTTGGGGCGGAGATGAAACCATTCGTCAGATCCGGTCCATACCCTTGCCGCCTAATGCGACGGAACTTTGCTTTACAGGGAAGTTTTCCATTTGCGCTATACATGCAGCAACAATTTTAGACTCCACCGATGAGGACCTAAACCAACTGGTACAAAAATTTATGAATGACGCGTTTTGGTTTGATCAGCTGGCTTGTTCCTCTCCCAAACTGGTGATTTGGATTGGCGAACAGGATCAAACAGTCAAGGCTAAAGCGAGATTTTGGAACCTAGTGAAGAATCGATTAGACACGACAACCTTACATTGGGGCAGCGAAGTTGGAATTACCCGAATGATTACAGGATATAGTTATGCTTTACAAGGACTCGGCGACCAATTATCCACCTCTAAAACCGACCTGCCTTACCGTGTTCACATTACCTCCCTCACAAATGAAATCAGGGAGAAACATTGTGGTGGCGGTTTATTTTTGGAGATGGAGCTTCCTTCTTTATTCAAGCTAATTCCTCTATTGACGAGAAAGGATCAAACTTTGGCTGTTTTTGGTTTTGATCGGGAAGAATTACGTTCATTTGCCACACAATTGGGCGGATACGGAATTGATCGCATTGTTGAAGTCGGCCACTCATTAGATTTTCAACTGACCTGGGACGGATATGATCTCTTGCTGTATCTAACCAGGGAAATCACCATTGAGTAAGCAATACGTTCAATTCCTTCATGTTGAGGTGATTACAATGGAAAATTCGGCTCATATCCCTGATACGGCGACAATCGGGATGCATGTCATTATCGAAGAAGGAGTCTTGCTCGGGGAGAATGTAACGATTGGTCACCACAGCATTATCTTAAGAAATACAAACATTGGAGATAATGTTACGATCGGAAGTCATTCCATCTTAGGAATAGTCCCTGTCAAGAAAAGCGGAATGCGGCCTTCTAACAGCACCCTGCAATGTTTAAACATTGGGGAAAACTGCATCATTGGGAATGGCGTAATGGTTAACGCAGGCACGAATATTGGAAATAATGTCTACATTGCGGACCAGGCCGGTATTCGCGAAAATGTAATCATTTCTGCTAATACCGTCATAGGAAGAGCAGCTATTGTGGAACTCAACACATGTATTGGAAGTTACTGTACAATCCAGACATCCGCTTATATCACAGGTGATACAACGATTGAGGATAACGTATTTATTGGTCCCTGCGTTTCGATGTCCAATGATAAGTACATGGGGAAAAAGCCATACACGTTGAAAGGGCCTACCATAAAAGAAGGAGCCAAAGTTGGAAACAACGCTACTTTATTACCCGGAGTAACGATTGGAAGACGTGCAATTGTGGGGGCTGGAGCCGTTGTGCTTCACGATGTTCCTGACGAAAAAACCGTTGCAGGTGTCCCAGCAAAATTAATCAGTACCAAGAATGATTGAGGTGAAGTGCAATGTTTATAACCGAATATCCCACAGAAATAACCTTCCGTGATTTATATGCCGCCTATTAACGTTGGAGTTGTCGGATTAGGCAAAATGGGAGAGAATCATTGTCGCATCCTCCAGATGATTCATGATGTGAACCAAATCGCCATATATGATATAGATTTGGCGAAACTTCAAGAAATTGAAACCAGATACAACGCAAAAGCTTACTCCACATACACAGAGATGATTGATAACGTCGATGCTGTTATTATCGCAACACCTACCCCACTTCATTTCTTCTATGCAAAGATTGCGTTAGAAAAGGGTAAACATGTTTTGGTTGAGAAACCGATAACGGTTACCGTAGAGGAAGCAACTGAACTTCAAAAATCGATTGTTCAGGCTAGTCAAGTCTTCCAGGTTGGCCATGTTGAACGGTTTAATCCAGCCATTCGGCCTCTAAAGGATATTTGTAAACCTGCCAATATGATCTCCATAGACGCAAAAAGACTTTCACATTCAGATCGCAACCTAGATACAGATGTCATACTCGATTTAATGATTCATGATATTGACATCGTCCTCCATCTTGTAAAAAGCCCATTACACACTGTTACAGCCACTGGAGTCTCACTCACAAATTCGAAGTTCATTGACAGCGCATCCGCACTCTTGTCCTTCACGAATGGGGTAATCGCAACTTTAGTTGCCAGCAGAGTATCGATGAAGAAAACCAGAAGCTTATCCATTTATGAAACGGACCGAACGATATCTGTTAATTATCTAACGAAAGAACTCCTCATCTACCATCAACCTACTCCCCAAGTGGATCATAATATAAAAACAGAAACCCTCATCGAAAAAATTCTCATCCCTCAATCTGACCCCTTATATGAAGAATTGCTCCATTTTATATCCTGTATTACCAAATCGAACAGACCTCAAATCGGCCCTGAGGAAGGGCTTGAGGCACTAGCGGTAGCTCTAAAGATTAAGGAAGCGATACATGCGAAAAAGTAATTCATGTGGTATCCCTGAGATTGAACGGCTGGGAGGCTAATTAATGGAATGTCAACTTACGACCGCACATTATCGTGCAATTTTGCGTAAGTTTACTCAAGAGGGATTTTCTTTTATTGATTATCATGAGGCCACTTCCCGAATGAACGAAAAAAAGAAGGTCGTCCTATTAAGACACGATATTGATCAAAGTGTGAATTACGCCCATAAGATGGCTTGCCTTGAAGCGGAAGAAGGTGCCAAATCAACTTATTTTGTTTGGTTAAGCTCCCCTTTTTACAACGTTTGGAACAAACAGGTCCTCGACAGGTTAAAAGAGATCAAAAAAATGGGACATCAATTGGGTTTACATTTTGAGATGAATGAAAACTCTCTCTCTGAGGAAGCTCTAAGCAACCTAATTTGTAACGAGGTTCAATGTCTATCGCGTGCGATCGATGAACCTGTTACTGTTTTTTCTTTTCACCGACCTAGCGAATTCCTATTGAAAAGCAATTTACAAATAGATGGATTGATTAACGCCTATGGTCAATTGTATATGAAGGAGTTCAAGTATTTATCGGATTCAAATCACTGCTGGCGAGAAGACTGTGTTTGCAACCACATCACGAGCTATCCCAAACTTCACGTATTGACTCATCCGATTTGGTGGGTGTTTGGCGAGGAGAACGATCCCATCAAGAAAATCAGTCAATTCATAGCGGAAAAGGATCGTGAATTAAAATCGATGCTCATTGACAACATTGAGGGCTATAAGAATTACTCTTTTCGAAATGTATGGAAATAGTGCTCACAAGTCTCTCCAACACCTACACCTTTTTATATTGGAAACCGACGGCTACATCCCAAAAGGGTGTCCCACTAGCAGTTTATACTGCTTTACGGGACACCCTTTTTGACTATTTCAACCAGCTACTTCCTCTCGTTGCAAGATCTCAGTTCCGAACAACCTCTCCCTGCCAAGCGTTCATTCCACCACTGTCACTGCCTCATCGCTTCACGAACGTCTACAATCGCCATTTTTTCTCCATTCTTCATTCTTTCGATTACTTCCTTAGAATGGACATTCACATATTCATGCATCACAATTTCCTCCCTATTTAACTAAGCTCCCAGTCCAACCTGACAGACCCGATTGCAGATGACTTACCTTCGTAAAACCATATTTAAGCAAAACTTTCGCCGCTTGACGACTTCTCATTCCGCTTTTACATGTGAGAACAATGGACTTATCGCGATCTATCTCGTTCAAGCGTTTTTCCAGAGTACTTAACGGTACATTTTGAAAAGACTGAATATGTCCGCTTTTGTACTCGAACGCTTCTCTTACATCAATAAAGACAACTTCATTTCGTTTCTGCTGAAGCTTCATTACGTCTTCTTGTGTTAAATTCTTAAGCCCTTTTACTGGCATAAGCTTACGCATAATGAAAACAACCAATAAACCTAGAATGACATATTGAATCCAATCCATACGTTACCTCCCAATCATCGCGAACTTGCATTTTTAATATACCCCTATAGGTATTTTAATTCCGTTGTTTGATTGTTGTCAATTTGTTTATCTCTTCTAACGAACACTTTAATTTTTGTCATTATGGTGTAAAAGTTATATGATGGTAAGATAAGTCCTTGTCTACCCATGTGTTTAAATTGAACAGTGACTAAGCATTCACGTTTGCCTAAATTACATAGAAAGTAGTGGTTTTGTTTGCTGCAATATCTTGGTTGGATAGGTTCTTTTCCTATTCGTTCTTACAGTATTTTGTTCATGTTGGCCATTCTTCTTGGCGTGGGAGTTACGCTCACTCTGGCAAAACTCCAAAAAAAGGACGACCTCGCCGAGCATTTAATGAACCTGATGATCCCGTTGATTTTTGGAGCCATCATTGGGTCTCGTTTCTGGCACGTATTTTTCTTTGAGTGGGGGTTTTATTCCCAGCATCCTGAGGAGATTATCGCCATTTGGCATGGTGGTTTGTCGATTCAGGGAGGAATTGTTGGTGCCATTTTAGTGGGGATCTGGTATGTCCGTAAGCACCATATTTCCTTTTGGGAATTGGCTGACTTGTGCGCTCCTGGTCTCATTCTTGCGCAAAGCATTGGACGGGATGCGAATCTCATGAACGGAGATGCCTTTGGCGATCCTACTGGCGGGAATTTTGGAATTCTATTTCCTGAAGGGACAAATGCCCGGGCAACATTTGGAGACAGACCCTTGTGGCCTGCTGAAGTATGGGAAGGTCAGATGGATGTCATTATTTTTGCAATCCTTATGATTCTAATGAGAACCAATTTAAAGCGTGGCTATTTATTTTTGATCAGTAACATTCTTTACAACATCGGACGTTTTCTCTTGGAAATGCTTCGCGGAGATTCACCAAGATACTTGTTTAATTGGACGGCTGCCCAATGGACATCGGTCAGTATGATCGTGATTGCGTTCATTGCCGGTCTTTACATCCACTTCACAACATCTAAGCAAAGTCAAAATCCTGCTTAGACGTTGACCGTACAATTTCACTAGCTTATAAAATGCTAAAAAGGATAGTGATGTCAGATAAAATCTGCATCCTATCCTTTTTTTGATATGGATTGGACTCGTCTCGAAAAGTCGATTCAGGATGGGCCCATTTAATTTACTTGTACAACCGCTGGTGGATGCCAATTTCCTTCAAGTACGGGCAGTTTGGGCCAGTAGATTCGTAACATGAGATTAAAAGGCGCTTCTGGTGCCGGCAGCCAGTTGGATTCCAACGAACTCCCCGGAGATGTACTCCCGATATAAATATCAAGTGAACCATCTTCGTTATCATTCAGTTTGCCCAAATGAGGACTAATAGCATATCGGTGGAGAGAATTATCTACGAGAAACCCGTCTTCATTATAAAGAGTGATCGACCAAAAAGCATTGGTCAAAGGTAATTGTCCAGGTTGGAAGTGAACTCGATAGGAATTACGTCCATTCAAGACGCTCCCGTTTTGGGCTACAAAACTATAGGCATAAACGGAATCCTGCGGAAGATTGGCGCCGAATAGTTTTTGTGCGACAACGGCCCTTTGCTGGTAATTCGTACCGTAAAAACCCATGTCTTGTAAAAGGATACTCCAGCCGTTGTAATCGTTTTTGTGAAGTAACTCATTACCTAGTTTCTCGATTACGTAGGGGCCATTTTCTGCGGCATATTGAAGTGCATGCTGGGTAGACGAATCGAGTGTATGAAACTGAAAGCAGGGACTAGGAATGAGTCCTAAAGCACGTAGTTTACAGGTCATGTCTGGAGTCTGAATTGCCGGATAAGGCGGATTCTTCTCCATTCCTGCCATCATTAAAGTAAAAAATGAGGCAGCATCCAACGAACCAATTATTTTACTAGGAGGCTCTTCAGTGAATCGTAACCCATCTAGAAAATTGCCTTGACGGCTGGGTGAAGTGGAGTGAAAAAGTGGAGTCAATTTGAACTGATTCTGGATGGAGTGGACCTGTGGATAATCTTTGACTCCATCGGATTGTGTTCGCCCCGCAATCCAAAGTATACGGGTAGGCGCCGGAATTACGGGAATATGGGCTGGTAATGTACCTTTCCAAAAGGGTCCGACAATCACGTACAACTGCTCGTTAGTCCCCGTCGTACGTGCTCCTACGGATGCGAACACATTCGACCAGGCATCCAACATAGGAAGAAGATAATAACGAGAATGGGTATTGGGAACGTGTAACAACAAGGGACCTTCATTCAGATCTAACCAAGCGATAGAATATAAAGTATCGACGTTGGGTCTAACAACTTGTGTCACCGAGGGAGTCGAGAATTCCCTTTGATGATAAAAACGATTCCTTTGCATGAGACGAAAATAACCCGTGCTTTTGGTGATTTCCATCAGAACAAGTGGAAAGCCATAGATATATGCATCTATGGCATATGATGTAAGTACCCGTTCCTTTTCCAAGCTTAACGAACCAGTCGCTAAATGATGGGAGATAAACCGAACATTGGAGTGATCTCTATTCATAAAACACCACCTGAATGATCAATGGCTGCACTGTCAAATGAAGTTCTCCACATCTTATGTTCATTTAGGCATTCTTGCTAACTTCCTATTTGATCGGGATATACACAGTTATTTTGATATCATGCGGAAAAATAGAGTTGCGAACATCGGTCACTTCAAAATCAGGACCTTCTCTTCTTTCATATTTGGAATGGGGCAACCACGTCCCATAAATATATCTCCTCGTATCCTGAACAGAACCATCCACCTTGAATTTAGCGTAGGTACCCGCAGGTATTGATAGATGAAAAAGAGGGCTCTCTAAGCCTGATTGGATTCCTTCTACTTCTTCTCCAATAACGAACGAGAATTGTCCGTCATCACCAAAATTGCAAGCAATCCCATAGGCGAAGTCTGGCGCTTTTTTATTGGGAATCTGCAGGTAGTACTGGTTTCTCCCGAAGTCATCATAGAATCCGGGAATTTCTTGGAAATATTGCTCATTATTCAAGTTTGTCTTGTATTCAACCCCCACAATATCAATTGCGTCCAACTGGATAAAATCTGGCTTGTTCATTTGCAAATCTCCTTTCATTCTATTTTCGTACTCCAAGAAGTTCATCTTGTGTTGGTGTGTAAAACTGATTTCTGTCTTACGAAACTTCGCGGGAGTCATCCCGACATAACTTTCGAACGCTCGGGTAAATGCCTCTTGTGAACCATATTGATAGGTAATAGCAATGTCCAAAATATTGTTGCTCGTTTCCCTAAGCAGTTGGGAGGCTTCCGTTAGTCGTCTCTTTCGTACGTACTCTTGTACAGTAAAACCGGAAATAGCTTGAAAAAGTCTTTGAAAATGAAACGAAGAAAACCCAGCTTCCTCTGCAATTTCAGTCATACGCAATTCTTCCTGAAGATTTCTTTCAATGAACTCAATTGCATTCTGGATTCTACTAAAATAGTTCATGTAGATGATCAAGCCCCTTGTTTTGATTTCTTGCAATCATTCTACTACAGGTATCTTCCATTTTTTTGATAATCCGTGCGATTGACAGTAAAAAACTCCCGCAAGGATTTCCCTCGGGGAGTCTGCTAGAATCTCTATACTTTAAATTGATCAATCAATCCTTGTAATTCTTCGGCCATTTTCGAGAGGGACGCTGCTGAAGAAGCGATTTCTTCCATGGAAGCCAATTGCTCTTCTGTGGCTGCTGATACCTCTTGTGTTCCGGCAGATGTATGTACAGTTGCGGCAGAAATCTGGTCGATTGCCTTTACGACACCCTGTGTTCCATCTTCCATTTGACGGGATGCCATTGACACCTCTTCAATTTGGGCAGAAACTTCCTTTACAGTTTGTTGGATTTCTGCGAAAATCGCTCCAGCAGCCGTAACGATTTCGATGCCTTGTAAAACTTCCACCCTGCTCGTCTCCATGGTGCTCATAGCTTTATTCGTCTCTTCTTGAATAGCTGCGATCAATTGGGCGATCTGATGAGCGGACTGTGAAGACTGTTCCGCAAGCTTACGTACCTCGTCGGCAACAACGGAGAAGCCCCTTCCATGTTCACCAGCTCGCGCCGCCTCTATTGCCGCGTTCAAAGCAAGAAGATTGGTCTGTCCTGCAATTCCAGTAATCACTTCTACAATTTGGCCAATTTCTTGTGACCGGACACCTAGCCCTTTCACCACTTCTGTCAAGTTGTTCATGGTATGATTAACCGTACCTACTTGATTTACTGCCGTTTGCATGTCCTGATTTCCTGCCCAAGCCATATCGGCGGCTTGTAGAGCAGTAGCGGAGGCACTCTGGGCATTTGATGCAATTTGTTGGACAAAAGCAGATAGCTGATTCATGGCTCTTGATCCGCTTTCTACACTTTGGACTTGCTGTTCGGTTACTTCCGACACTTCCTGAATGGTTTGCGCGATCTGCTCTGTGGCCTTGCTGGTTTGAGCAGCACTTGCTGTCAACTCTTCCGATGATGAAGCCACTTGCACAGTATTTGATCGTACCTGCAGAATCAAGTTCCGCAGATTTGCCAGCATCCGATTAAACGAATCCCCTAACTCCCCGATCTCGTCTCTGGAGCTGATTTGAAGCTCTTTCGTAAGATCCCCTTCACCATCGGCAATTTCTTTCAATTGACGATTCACCTGTTGAATTGGCTTCACAATCGAGCGGTAAAGAAGAATTCCCACGATAAATCCGAACAAGAGCGCTATCCCGGTGAAAATCCAGGTAATCCGATCGATTAAGTTCGCAAAGGCTTCATTACGCTTCCCTTCTTCCAAGAGATCCTTTTCCACTTTCGTCAACAGGTCTGCTACGATCAAATCCAGTTCCTTACGCACTTGTCGCTCAGTCGTAAAATGGAGCTGATCTGCCTCTAGATGATGGCCTTCCTTGTACATTTGCCGCACCTGATCGCTGGCTTGAATAAAGTCGGTAAATAAAGCTCTCACCTTCGCCAGATTCTCACGATCAGCCGGAGGAACATTCGGCATCTTCTCCATCTCTTTAAGATCAGCTATGACTTCTTCTGCCTTCTGGTTAATTTCCTTGGTGAACTCTTCATCTCCTTTGAGAAGGTAAGCTCTTTCATCATTAGAAATGCCCGTCATTCGAAATTGAACCGCTTTCAATAAATAGCGAAACTGTGAACCTTCCACCATCTCCTGATAGGAACTGCGAACCTGCTTGCTCGTGTAATAATTAATAGACTGCATTGAAACTAACGTACCTAAGAGTAAGCCCATCGCAAGAATCAGCTTGATCTTAATTTTCATAACTTTCCCCCTGGTTTCCTAGCCCTGCCAAAATTTGTCGTATCCATGTGTTTTATGTAGGATGATGTTCTATATTACTAATACTACATTTTTTTTACTACAATTTAAACTAGATCACTTCAAAAAAAAGAGCCAACCCTAAGGCTGACTCTTTTTCCATCGCTGTCAATTGGTTATTTTACAATCAACACAGGAATTTTGGAATGTTGAACGACGTTATGGCTGACACTCCCCAGAACGAATTCGCCAATCGCGCTGTGTCCTTTGCTACCGATGATAATGAGGTCGCTTTTGATTGCATTCGCATGATCGAGGATTGTCTTCACAACGGGTCCTTCTTTTACAACCACGGTCGAGTTAGGAATAGAAGCGACTAATTCTTTTACCTCATCCTGAATTGCTTGAGAGCTAGCTAAATAATCAACCGTTTGAGCAGGTGTTGGAATAAAGACTCCTTCGCCAACAACCACATAAGGAATATTAGACACGTAGATCACTTCCACATGCAGGGAAGGATTCTCCTTGGCGAAGCTAGCGGCAACTTCAATCGATTTTTTGGAGAGTTCGGACCCATCATATGTAACTAAAATATTCGAATACATGCTTATGCCACCCCTATTGTTTAATATATCCAAATTATATCACTTCTTGATTGGAAAGATTTATCTATTTTTTCGATGAAAGTCGAAAAGAAAGGAAGTTTATGAAATAAAAAAAGCTGCCTTTATCAGGCAGCTTTTTGAGAGAACTACAATTTAACTACGTTCTCAGCTTGTGGGCCACGGTTTCCTTGAACGATGGAGAATTGAACGCGTTGTCCTTCGTCCAAAGATTTGAAACCGTCTCCTTGAATTGCAGAAAAGTGAACGAATACGTCTTCTCCGCCTTCAACTTGAATGAAACCGAATCCTTTTTCAGCATTAAACCATTTAACTGTTCCGTTTGTCATTACGAAATACCTCCAAAAATGTTGTGTTATGCAACCTTTATTATCGATACAACAATAAAAAATCACATATTTGTAAGGAATACCTTTTCAAACAAGAAGTGATAATCCTTATCAAACATGCGATAATTATTAGCTTCAGTAAAACTATGAAATTAAATGCTGAACGCAAATTTGAAACTCAAAACAACGAAAGCCCTACCTCTCTTCCATCCTTGCGGCTCCGAAGACCGCGCCAGTGTGGATTGAAACCAAAAAAGCGAAATAAAAATTCGGATTCGAGTTTATGCATCGGTTAATGATAGCATACATTTCAAAATCATTCAAGTTACTTTTTTCATCTTATTTTCCAAAGTTCATTTTCAAGCTATAATTGAAGTGGAAATAAAGATTGGAGGAATAAGCATGAAATCAGACTTGATAACTCCCGCTGAATTAAGAAAGAAAATCAATAACAAAGAATCTATTCTGGTCTTGGATGTGCGAGACGAAGACAAATACCTCTCGGGAAGTTTACATGAAGAAGGCATTGAGACCCTCAATATCCCCTACCTCCTGATGAGGGATGAACCTGATCAAGCAGCTATTCAATTAAAGACTTTGCCGCAAAACTCCGAAATTATCACATTATGTACCTCCGGCAATAAAGCTCAAAAAGCAGCGGCATTGCTTCGTGAAGCTGGCTTTCAAGCGGTTTCTCTCGAGGGAGGTTTGACTTCCTGGAAACAACAGTGATTCTAAAATAACAGAGAAGTTAGATAGCTGTCAATTTACCTGCGATAAAAAGGAGAGTCTCCCTATATAAAGGATGGACTCTCCTTTTTTATATTTAGGTTGGAGATCGTCCGAGAGTTGACACAATCAACTGAACTTTGTTTATACAAAAAGTTTTTTGAATTGATTTATTTTTAGAATAAGCGTATTTTTTTCGGTTATATAAATTACTGAGATTTAATTTTTTATTATAATTTCGAGCTTATTTTATTAGGTTTTTCCCGTATATCCACTTGAAAGCTGGGGAAGATATGTTTTATTAATAAACATTTATCAAGTCACTTTTCCAGTTCCTCACATTGACTGAATATTGGTTCGCGAATTAAACTTGCCTCATAACTATTTCAAAAATCATCAGACATCTTAGAAAAAAGGAGGCAGTAAAATGGGGACTGTTGTAGAAAAAAAGAAACATCCTTCTGGATTGTACTTATTGTTTTTTACTGAGCTATGGGAGCGGTTCAGCTATTACGGCATGAGAGCGTTACTTGTTCTCTATTTGACGCACGAATTTATTAGCGGTGGTCTCGGAATGGAGAAAAGTTGGGCGCTGAGCATTTATGGTTGGTTTACAGGCGCCGTTTATTTTACACCACTTATCGGTGGGTATTTATCAGACCGTTACCTTGGAAGAAGGTTAGCCATTACCATCGGTGGTATCACCATGGCTGCCGGTAACTTTGTCTTATTTGCAGAACATTCAATGATGGGTCTGTATCTCGGACTTGCACTCTTGATCATTGGAAACGGATTCTTTAAACCTAATATCTCCACCCTCGTTGGTGAATTATATGGTCCAAATGATAATCGTAGAGATTCCGCGTTTACTATTTTTTACATGGGGATTAACATTGGAGCCTTTTTCTCTCCATTAGTGTGCGGATTTCTCGCAGAAGACTACTTCAAAACAAACATGAATGGTATCATCCATTACGGTTACAATTACGGTTTCTTGGTAGCGTCTATCGGGATGATTATCGGTCAAATCATTTTCAATATGTTTGGTAATCGCTTCCTTGGCGATATTGGTAAAAAACCAGTTGGCAAAGTAGAAAAAATTGCAACTTCCCAAAGCAGCACTTCTACGAAGTTGACATCAAAAGAAAAACAAAGAACAGCAGTCATCTTGATTCTGACTTGTTTCGTAATTTTCTTCTGGGCAGGTTTTGAACAAGCTGGTAGTTCTTTAACAATCTATACAGATAAATTTGTCGATCGAACAATTATGGGATGGGAAGTTCCTACTTCTTGGTTCCAATCCTTGAATCCATTCTTTATCGTAGCGTTGGCTCCAATCATTTCCGCATTGTGGGTTAAACTTTCTTACAGAAAGAATGGGGACCTGAAAATCCCTACTAAAATGGGATTAGGGATGGTTCTTCTAGGTTTAGGCTTCATGGTATTGATTACAGCTGTATTAAAAACTGGTAGCGACGAAACACATCTGCTGACTAAAGCAAACATGTTGTTTATCGTATTCACCTATTTCCTTCATACACTAGGTGAGTTGTTCTTGTCGCCTGTTGGATTGTCTATGGTAAGTAAAATCGCGCCAGTTAGGTTAGCTTCTCTTCTCATGGGTGTATGGTTGGCAGGTTCTGGTATTGCCAACATTCTGGCTGGACAACTTGCAGCTTTCACAGAATCTCTTGGATACCTAGAAGTATTCGGAGCGATTGGGGCAATGGCGATCTTGCTTGGATCCATTCTGCTACTTCTCTCGAAAAAATTGGTTCAAATGATGGAATAGTATTTTGATAGCGAAAGACTTTATCACTTTAAAGTTTCTTCGCACAAATGAAGCAGTGAAAAAGGATGGTTTTGCCATCCTTTTTTCTTTTTATTCTTCATCCGTTTCTTTCATGAAGACGGTTACTTGCGCAATACTAGAACGCCCTTCTCCATCTGTCACGCGTATTAAAAAACGATCCATCCCTACATAACCCTCATTTGGTTCATACGTCCACTTACCTTGCTTTTTTAGTTGTATCGCGCCGTGTTTTGGCTTTTGAATCAAGTCGAAAGTATGGTGATTGCGACCCCTGTTTTTTCTTACACTTCCCTGAATCGGTACTCCCTCATCTGTACACACGGTCCAATTCTGGACGGGTTTAGAAATACCTATGTCCCACGAAGTAGAAGGGCGAGATTGACTCTCATGATATACGACTCTGTCCTCGACTTGTTCCAGAGAATCACGGTTAGAATCATCAATCGGGGTGATCGTTTCAGTCGCTGAGCTACAATTTTCAATAGCTACCGGAATTAGTTCCAAGGATGGCTTTGGAGTAGGTTTTGGACATGTCTCAGGAATCGGTTCACAATTCGGCTCACAATTACGCTCATGTATGTTAATCGTAATGTTCCCCAATTCGAATTCACCTTTGGTATCTGTTATATAGGCACTAAACCGATCCGTTCCCCGAAAATTAGGGTATGGGGTATAGACAAAATGCCCGTCAGAATGAAGAATAACGGTACCCTCGTTTGGCACAGAGGCAATTCCGCAAGTACATGGCTTTTTATTCGAATTCTCACTTACGATTGAACCACAGATTGGTGTATTGGTATAAGTAAGTAGTCGTTTAGTGAGGCGGGCTGGTTCATCGGGAACTGGATCCACATGAACTCGAATTGTCCTTCTGGTTAAAACGCCATGAGAATCCTCTACCTGAATGGTAAACAGGTCCGTTCCTACAAACTCTTCGTATGGCGTGTACGATATCAGCCCATCCGTATGAACATCGGCGATTCCATTTTGCGGTTGTGACGTGATTTGGAATCCATAGGCTGTAGAAGTATCATCCGTGGTAGGAAAGAGTTGATCGTAAACCGTAGTCTCTTCCATGGTTCTCAGCGTGTGAGCTTCAAGGATCGTTGGATCACCAGACAACCAAATCTCCTCCTTTCTACCTTAGATACTATTGCAGTATATTTAACATTCTTATCTCTGATCATAGACAAAAGTTGATTTTAATAGAAAAAAGCTATCCACCCAAGAGTAGATAGCTTACCTTTTTTCATTTAAGTTATCGAATGCAACAAGAAGTTTAATAAAAACAAACTGGACAGTACATACAACGGTGCAGGAATTTCCTTTACTTTTCCGAGTGCCAGTTTCATCAGCGGATAAGCGATGAAACCAAACGCGATTCCATCGGCAATACTTGCGGTCAATGGAATCAAGGCGATGATCAGAAAAGCGGGAAACCCTTCTGAGAAGTCCTGTAGCGGAATCTTTTGGATGTGCTGGATCATCAACGCGCCAATTATGATCAGGATTGGCGCAACCGCACTGTCAGGTATCAGCTTCACGAAAGGCAATAAAAACAGCGATACCATAAAGAGTATTCCTGTTGTCATTGCCGTTAGCCCTGTTCTTCCACCCGCAGCGATCCCAGCCGCACTCTCAACGGACGCCACCGTTGGACTTGTTCCAAAAACTCCGGACATCATCGTTGCAATGGCCGTTGTTTGGTACGAACGTTTAAACTTCCCTTGGTCAGGTAAAATTCCTTGGATCAAACTCATGTTCTCAAACAAGATGATCATCAAAAGCGAAAAGCACGCGATCCAGAACGGCAATGAGATCATGTCTTTCAGAGAAAAAGCACCCAAGACCGTCGTCAAAGAAGCCGAGCTAAACCCTTCCGCATGCCAATCGGTCAATGTCACCTCTCCAGTCAGGATAGCCAGAATCGTACCCGCTACCATGCTGATGAGAAAGCTGCCTTTGACATTTCTCACAAATAGGATCAGCGCAATGGTCAAGCTGATTAATGTGAGGATGACATGAAGGCTTCCGAGATTACCCATCGCAACAAACGTGGAATCGTTTTTGACAATGAGTCCGCCTTTTTGAAGTCCAATGAAGGTTAGGAAAAGTCCAATTCCCACCGTAATCGCATCTTTTAGCGAGTGAGGAATCGCTGCCGCCAACATGGTCGAATACCGCGTAAAGGCTAACACGGCAAAAATGATTCCAGAGACGAAAACAGCACCTAACGCGCTTTGCCAGGATAACCCCATGGACTGAACCAGTGTATAGACAAAAAATGCGTTAATGCCCATTCCTGGAATCAGCACAAGCGGCGAATTTGCCCAAAAGGCCATGAGCAAACATCCCGCAAGCGAACTTAACGCGGTGGCAATTACTCCTGCTTCCAACGGCACTCCAGCGTCAGAGAGAATCATCGCATTCACCGCCAGAATATACGCGCATGTAAAAAACGTCGTAAATCCTGCTGTAATCTCTTGTTTGACGGAGGTGTTGTTCTTCGTCAATTCGAAGATCTGATTGAATCTTGTAAGCAATGTAACTCCTTCTTTATTCTGTTCCCTCTCCCACCCGTGCTCCACGAAAAAGCACCAAAGAATATTATACCAAATCTACCCTCAGTTGAATATTAGAAAAACTCGGCGATTGCCGAGCCTTAGTGACAGCAGAGCCGTAGTTGCACTTATGTAAATCAGAAACTTATATACTTTCCGATTTACTTGAAAGAGGAAGTGAAAATGCACATTACTTCGTGCCAAGCAGTGGGTTCCCCGCTTCATCAAGAAGTGTCTCCAGAATCGCATCCCCGTTACTTCCAACCCGAACAAGCGCAAACTTAGCGTGAGACTGCACATCAAAACCTTTCCCTTCAGGAACAAAGAAGGTTTCTATTCCGTACTCTAACCGATCTCCTTGTCTTTTACCATTGAGGATAACTTCATTTATCTTCGAACTAGGGCCATTTACATCGGTAAGTCCTTTCAGGATGTAAATCCCCTTGTCATCTCGCTGAAGAACCACCCTGACTTTTTGTTCGAAGCCCCATTGATTGTGTTCAGGCAGTGGAAGTGTGTGGGCATCTGAAATATCATAATTCAAGCGTACATAGTCTCCTTGTAAAAGGGAACGAGGGTCAAGGGGTGCCAAATTGAGCTTAATCTCGGTTCCTTGAGAGAGAATGATTTCACTTTTGACAACTTGATAGCCAGTTACCCCTAACTGAAGCAATATGATCAGGGAAATCGGTATTATTTTGAGGCGTACATCACTCGGTTCTTGGCTGATGATTCGTTCTCCTCTTCGCTCATACCAATAGGTCACAACAAAAAACAGCGCACTGACCACAAGCAGTGTAATCGATTTGTTGAGTAAGCTCCAGAAAAGGTCATAGTATTTATAGATCACATAAAGAAACCAGAAAACCATGCTGATGACATAATAATAGGTGTATCCCCTCTTGAGGCAAAGAAAAAGAGAACCTGTCGCAAGAACAAAAAACAAGGCATTACTACCATAGTAGAACAATAGGCTGTCTTCCTGAAAAAAGGTGAGCCAGAAGAAAAATCCGAACCCGTAAAAAAAGCTCAATTCCTTTAAATAAGCTGCAGACTTACCCGGTGCAACGCTTTGTGAAATAAAAATCACGAAATGAATGAGAAACGAAACCAAAATCGCTTCTTCAAAACTCCAATCCAGCTGAAGATTAGGGATAAGCGCGGCAAATGTGCTGTAAATCATGAGTCGCTCATACAATCCACGTGAAATCCACCAGACAGCGGCCAGAATGATTACATAACACATACTTATGGTAACTTCGCGAATCATCAATAAGCTTACAAATCCTACGGTTAACCCGATGGCCATAATCGTATAACGGATATACGAGTGAACATTCTTCATCAATAGAATCACAGCCAACATGGCAATCGAGATAATGAACAAGAAATACTCCGATTCAAATACCATCATGATAAACCCAATAATCGAGATGCAGCCAATCGCAATAGAAGCGATGGTTAAACCGATTCCAGCGGTACGTCCAATCAGTGTCCCTGATTCACTCTTTCGTTTCAGCTGTTCGGCATTCACAACTTCTGCATCGCTAGGATCCACTTGTTCCGATATTCGATTGACATATTTTATGAAACTGATATTAAGGATCAGTAGTCCGATAAAGACAACGATGCCCAGAAAGAAAAACCATTCCTCAAAATTCCTCACCGCAATCTCAATGAACTTAGAGATCAAGTACAAGGATGCAAACAAACCCGTCAACAAGGCGTAGGACTTCTGAACAGACCGTTTCAGGAAGGTGTAAAAGCAGACCGCAAAGACAACCACTGCGATGGCATTCATATAAAAGCCGTACGTATCAAATATCAAAGTATTAGCCAATGCAAGGATAATTCCATAGAACACAAGATAACTGAAGAATTTGACAAGCTCCGAGTGAATGACACGGTAGTAAGTCAGTACAAAAATCATCTTATTGATCCATGCGGCAATTAAGAGGGAAATCAAGATTCTTAGCTCTGATGACCAAAAGCCCACATGAGACGGGAAGATATAGAACCACATCGTCAATTCAAGCAGAAACAATCCCATTACGTAAAACGCTTGTTTTCGGGTAACGAAAGCGAGTAATAGAACAGGAACCAACCAGACAAGAAATAACAAGTAGCTATCGGCATGTGAATTATAAATCTGGCCGACAAGCGCCGTGCACACGCCAAAGGTAATCGAACCGCCAACTAATAGGAGATGGGTAAGATAATTTCGCCTGCTGCGGAAGGCGAACAGAATGGACAACCCGTACATTAGAAGTAAGAAACCAGTGCTGGTGGCAAGCTTCTCCCAATGACTGAAACCGCCCCAATTGGCCGCAAAAAAGTAAATGATGGCCGCAAGCAAGGATGACACCCCTAATAAATATCCCGTTCGTATCAACTTGGCTCTCATTTTCGCTTCAACTCCTACTCTCTTCTTCTTAGGAACATCCTACATCTCCTACCAGATTTTGTGAAGGGATTGCCTGTTATTTCTCTTGGTTGAAAAAAAGCCATGTACAGGCATTCATTCAATGCTGTCTCATGGCTTGCGCAACTTTACTTTTTGGAAAAACGATGGATCAGATCCATTTTAGTGTCCCAAACTTTTTGACTGATATCAACCACATACTTATGCGGATTAAGAATACGAAGATATTGATCCCAGAAAAGTCCCAACTGCTCTTGATGATACTTGCGAATCTCTTGAAGCGAAGGAAGTTCGTATACCTGCTTACCGTTTTCAAAAATGGTATTCAAGAGTGGGATTGCATCGAAGTTTTGAACAAACTTATGCAGGTAGGTGTGAACGGGATCAAACAGCTTCAATGAAGGCTGCCCTTGTACTTCTTCGTCATGCATGGCGATATAATCCGCCTCTGATTTGCCTGTTTTTCGATTGATGATTCGATATAAATCTTTGTAGCCTGGTGTCGTAATTTTTTCAGGATTGCTGGAGATTTTGATGGTCGGAACCAGCTCGTCATCCTCCTCTTTTGCCACAATCTTGTAGACTCCTCCAAGCGAAGGATTGTCTGACGCGGTTATTAGCTGTGTACCGACGCCCCATGAATCAATCCTGGCTTGCTGTGCTTTGAGGTTGAAAATGACATGTTCATCGAGATCACTGGAAGCCATGATTTTTACATCTTGGAAACCCGCCTCATCCAGCATTTTGCGCGCTTGAATCGATAAATACGCGAGATCCCCGCTGTCGAGGCGGATTCCTTTTAAGGATTTTCCTTGCTGCTTCAGCTCTTTGGCAATTTCAATGGCATTCGGAACCCCGCTATTCAATGTATCATAAGTGTCTACCAAAAGGACGACGTTGTCCGGTAAGGCTTTGGCGAAATTGACGAATGCTTCTTTTTCCGTAGGATGATCTTGTACCCAAGCATGCGCATGCGTTCCTTTGGCCGGTATTTGGAACATCATTCCGGCCCGGACATTCGACGTTCCATCGAACCCTGCGAGGTAAGCCGCTCGAGCTCCCCATATTGCAGCATCGGCTTCTTGTGCTCTACGGGTTCCGAACTCCAGCAGAACATCATGAGGAGCTACCTGCCTGATTCGTGCCGCTTTTGTCGCGATCAACGTCTGGTAGTTCATGAAATTAAGGATTGCCGTTTCGATTAGATGCGCCTCAAATACATCCGCTTTCACCTGTACCAGCGGTTCATTCGGAAATACAATTGTTCCCTCTTGCACAGAGCGAATCGTTCCTGTGAAGCGGAATCGAGACAACTCCTCAAGAAATGCCTCGTCATAGTTCTCTTCTTGTTCTCTCAGAAACGCGATCTCTTCAGGGGAAAATTTCAAGTTGTATATATATCGGACAATTCGCTCCAAACCAGCGAAGACAGCATAACCGTTACCAAATGGAAGCTTGCGAAAATAAACCTCAAACACGCTTTTTTTTCGATGAGAGTCGTTTTTCCAATGTGCGTACATCATATTGATTTGATATTTATCAGTATGTAAAGCCAGCTGTTCACCGTACATGTCCTACTCTCCCTTCTTCACCACGGATGCGCCAAGTGATCCTTGAAAATGCTGCAAAGCCCAACGATGACCTTCCTGATTGAAGCTTTGTACAGCATCTTCGTGAATAACGATCCTTAATCCTTTATTGTAGGCATCTACCGCTGTATGCAAAACACATATATCTGTACAAACTCCAACCAAATGAACTTCCTCGATCCCTCTCGCTCTCAACCGCAGTTCAAGGTCAGTGCCAACAAATGAGCTGTACCTTGTTTTATCCAACCAGTGAATTTTTTCACGATGTTGTTCAAACAAGGACTGCAAAGAACCAAATAACTTACGCCCATCCGTACCCACGATGTTGTGCGGTGGGAACAATTGACTCTCAGGATGATAGATGTCACCCTCTTCATGACCATCCACTGCCATCACCACATAGTCCCCTGCTGCGATAAACGCTTCCGTGATTTCATAGATTCGCTGCTCGATCTCCTGGCCCGGTTTTCCGCAGGTCAATTTGCCATCGTCAGCAACAAAATCGTACGTATAATCAATCACAATGAGTGCTTTTTTCATGTTACTTCCCCCTTGTTAGACTGAAACTTAACGAAAGAAGTCAAAACATTAACGAATTGTAGATCGAGATCTTCGGCTGGTAATTGGTAAACCGATACAATTTCGCTTTGCGTTGCGAGTATCTACCCGAGTAAAGCGGATGTCCATACTCATCCAGGACTTCTTCCAATAAACCTTTTCGGGTCTTGGTCGAGACCAATTTGCGCACAAAATTAGGCTTTTCCTCCGTAAATTCTGGAACAATCGTCTGGATTACCTGATACAATTCACTGATCGTAAAGGTTGGAGGCAAGAATTCTTTGGCAATCGTTGTCGTCAACATATGCGTT
Source organism: Brevibacillus ginsengisoli (assembly GCF_050113715.1). NCBI lineage: Bacteria > Bacillati > Bacillota > Bacilli > Caryophanales > Paenibacillaceae > Brevibacillus > Brevibacillus ginsengisoli. Next base: position 241,040 of record NZ_JBNJQR010000002.1, on the reverse strand, counting down.
CTAATTTTCACTAAAGCGTCCTGCAGAATCTCACGATGATCAAAAGCGAGCTCCATCTTCAATGCCTTCGTCACTGGAAACAAACAGACATCCGCCGCGTCATCCATTGCCTTACGATGCGCCAGCCGGGATTCGTCTACCAATGCCACAAATACGACAGTCGGCATCCAGCCACGCGGGTCTCGTCCAGGTCGGTAATAAGCACCTAATTGCTCCATGTGGACATTCTCACCAATATTGGTTTCTTCACGCAGCTCCCGAAATGCCGTATGCTCCAATGTCTCATTCTCGCGGGTAAATCCACCAGGCAGTGCCCACTTCCCTTCCCACGGCGGTTTTTTTCTCTCGATCAACATGATGTGCAGTTCTTTATGAGGAAGTGACTTGGTTATCGTTTTCTTCTGTTCCGATAAAATCGTAAAAACACAGATATCCACCGGCAATCCGTCAGGGGAACGATACTTGGACATAATTCCCTCCCAATGATCTGTCTACTTCAGTGTACGTAGGATGAACCAATATTGTCAAATTGATACTATCGATTTGTCGTTATTTATTTTCCGTGATTGATTGAATCCTCCTGGTATGAAATTCTGACAAACTGAATAGAGTAAGATAGCCTATTTGCGGAGGGTGAAACATGAACAATAAAACGAAGACAGCTGTTCTCAATGATCATGGTCGACAGGTATTAACGGCAACGTTTTCTGGCGCAAGTGAGACTCTCGTCTTATTACGCACGGATTCAATGGACCAAGAAGGTTATAAACCTGCCAGAAGTCTATCGCTTTCGTATTTTGAAATAAAGAATTTGTATCACTTTCTGCATGAGGTGTTGGAAGATTCCTCCGATTAACACCAAAAAGGCCTTCACCTAAGACGTGAAAGCCTTTTTTTACTATTTCCCTTACTTGATTAACTGGAATTTCCCGATCAACGGCAGTGGTTTCATCTGCCCATTCACGGCGTTCAGGATTCCGAGAATGAGAAAAACCAGAATCGCCAAATTACCGAACGGAATGATAATAAACCACCCCAACACCGGGATAATCGAACCCACAAAGTTTAAAACAAGAGAGGTAAGAAGCAAAATAAGCCCCTGATTTGCATGGTACATCGCGAATGGAGAATCTTTCGCAGCTAAATACGGAAGAAAGAAAATAATGTAGGAGAGCAATGCGATGACTTTGTTCTTCTCTACATCTTGCGGATCTGGTTGAGGAGTCACTACACTTGACATGTCTTTACATCCTTCCTTGTTAGTTTGCTTAAAACTTCGCACCGTTTGAGTAGTCATTTCTTTTATTCTATGCACGTTTCTAGAGAAATGCTCCTTAAATGCCTATCGATGCTTACTACTTGCGTCTATTCTGTTTCATCAGCTCATAAATTTATGCTTCAGTTTAATAGGTTATCCGCAAATAAATTATTTTTTAAAAGAAGACAGATAATTATTTCTATTGCAATTTTCTAATTTTTTATTAAAATGAAAAAGAAGCCAAGCAGTATCTGTTTTTCCTTAAAGATTACATACCAAATCATGGGAAATACTCGCTTGTTTTGTCTGAAAATTAAAGAAATTAATTAAAGGGGGAAGTAAAATTACATGATGAAAAAATCAACCTTAGCTTTCGTAACCACTGCTTTTGCATTAGGAACAGCATTAACGGGCTGTGGAGGCGGTAATTCCGCTACGCCTAGCTCCAATTCAGGTACTAGCCAACCAGCAGGTGATGCTGGTGGAAATGGCGGAAAAATTGTGATTGCAGGTATTGGACCTCTCTCCGGTTCCGCATCGGATTATGGTGATTCCGCATTTTCTGGAGCGCAATATGCGGTTGATTTGAAAAAAGACGAATTTAAAAAACTTGGCTTCGATCTCGAATTAAGCAAACAAGACGACCAAGCTGACCCTAAACAAGGTGTCGCTAACGCGGAAATGGTGATTTCCAACCCTGATGTACTCGCTGTTGTCGGTCATATTACAACTGGCTCTTCTATTCCCGCTTCTGCTAAATATGAAGAAGCAGGCTTGGCAATGGTTTCTCCATCTGCGACAGGCTCCAAGCTGACGGATGATGGCAAGAAAACCGTTCACCGTATTTGCGCTCGCGACGACCAACAAGGTTCCAAAGCTGCGATGTACGCTAAAAACCAATTGGGCGTAAAAACTGCTTTTATCATCCACGATAAAGGCGCATATGGACAAGGGCTTGCTGAACAAGTGAAACAACAGTTGGAAAAAGACGGCGTACAAGTCCTTGGCTTCGAAGGGATCACTCCAGGTGAGAAGGATTACAGTGCGGTCATCAACCAAGTAACTGCCAAAAACCCTGATCTCCTCTACTTCGGCGGCTATTATGCAGAAGGCGGAATCTTGGTTAAACAAGCCCGCGAGAAAAACTACAAAGGCATTTTCATGGGTGCTGACGGTTTAGACTCCGCTGATATGGCGAAGATCGCCGGACCTGCTGTAGAAGGCGTTGTTTATACCTCGACAGTTGACGATGTAACTTCTACTGATGAAGGCAAAAAGTGGGTTGCTGACTATGAAAAAGCAAGCGGCAAAAAAGTTGGGATCTTCACTTCTTACGGATACGATGCAGCAAACGTAGTCATTCATGGAATTGAGGAAGCGATTAAAGCGAACGGCGGCAAAAAGCCTTCCCGTCAACAAGTTCTCGATGCAATCCACAAAACCACTGATTTCCAAGGTCAATTCGTAAAAGTGACCTTCGACGAAAAAGGCGATAACAAATACGCTTCCGTATACGCGTACAAATATGAAGCAAATGGTAAAAAATTCTTGGGTGAAGCGAAATAATTGGGCCCACTTACACGACAAACTGCCGGCAGAATTCTGTCGGCGGTTTTCATTTTCTTGCTTAAGAAAATCATATGCGTTTTAGGAGGAAGGAAATGGGGTTAAACCTTTTAAAAGCTCATATCCTTGAATTGGAAGAATGTTTACTGAAACCTGAAATTCGTGAATCTCCTGTTGAGCTTGATAAGCTGCTTGCTGATGACTGGTTTGAAGTGGGGAGCTACGGGAATGTATGGTACAAGAAAGATTGTGAGAATGGGTTAAAGTCTTTTAAAATGACGATCAATGATTTTAAACTACATCCCCTATCAAATGATGTTGTACTAGCAACATACCATTTGACTGATGAAACCAGAATGATCCATACGATGCGCAGCTCCATTTGGAAGCTGACAAACGGGTGCTGGCAAATGTTCTATCACCAAAGTACGATTATTCATAACCATTAACCAATGACCAATATAGGTTTTTCGAAACGTATTGGGGCTATCCCAGAGCCATTTTCAAGCTCCGGGATAGCCCCTTCTTTGTTGAACAATTTCATTATTTACTATCTGGTGGTGCGGGTTTTGAAGCAGGCTTTTTCACAACGACTAAACAATTGCTCAGCTTTCGTCCTGGCTTTGTCAGGTATTTACCGTTGTAGTACAAACCTGAGGATGCTCCCCCGTCAAGGTTCATTGCTTCTTGCAGTCCAAGCTTTTGAGTGAGTTCTGCTAGTTGCGGGATGGTCACATTCGCTACTGTGCCCATAACGATGGTTTTATCATTTTTATAACCGATAAAGCTTCGTTGCGCGGATTGAGTCAATAGTTTGGGGTCTCGAATCCCATCCCGTTGAAAATTCACGTCAACTTTGCCTCCCGTTAACAGCTTTGGTCCAACGCTAATCAAATATTTCCATGTTTTAAAAGGTTCCGGAAGATCTACTCGATAAGCCACACGATCCCCTACTTGAAAAGAGGCCGCCGTTTTGGCTTGCGCGCTTCCATAGGCTATGACAAATCCATTGGATGGAATTTGCGTTTGATCTTTGGTAATCGTAGCCACCTTCCCTTGCGCTACATTCACGAAAGAGAAGCCTGGCAACTGAAGCTGATTCGTGCGAAACTGTGGCGTAAACACGACGATCTCGTTTTGGGAAGTGGGCAGATGATTCACAAACCAGGCATACCAAGCTTGTGGCCACTCCCAGGAATCATTCCGACTTCCCGCTATGCGGACGCTATCAGCGGAACCAAAAAACAGTTCATTATTGTTCAAAATGCCTAGAAGTGTGGGGCCACCACGCCAATGGAGCAATTGCTGGTTGCTGGCGATTCCACCTTGTGGCTGCAAATCTTGGTGATCATAGGCATTAAAAAACGTTCCGTTAATGGCAGCAATTGCTTCGTTATGCTTTGCCATTGAATTCAATTCCTCTGCCATTCCTACTTTTCCTTGAGCAAAGACCGGCTTCAGCTCCACATTTTCTGAAGGGTGAAAATAGACATAGGATACCACCTTTTTGCCTGTTTTCATCTGGATTGTTTCTGTTTTGCTTCCCATTGCTGAAACAGGTGTATAGCATACACATAGCAACAAACAAACCAACATCGGCATCCATTTACCTTTCATTAGCCCCTAACACCTCCACACCTCGTACTTAAGGTAAAACAACAATATTACTGATTACCTTACGCTCTCTTCCGTCTGATGGGTGGTTAAGAATTTTTCCTTTGTAATAAAAGGCACTCGAGCCGCCACCATCCAGGTTGTACGCGTCTCGTACATGGAATTCCAACAGTTTGCGTTGGGCTTCTTCCAGCGTTACTCCTTTGCTACCGCCATATCCTCGACCATCGATTACGATAAATAACAGATCTCCATTATCGAAGTGACCAATCAAGGTACGAGGGTGGCGCGTATTCGCCCATTGACTTGGAATGGGTTGTTTCTTCCCTCCCTGTAACAATGTCGGAAGGAAGCTGGCGCCTTGCAAGATGCCTTTTTGTTTCAACTCAGCCTGTGAATGAATTTTACCACCGACTAATCTACCTTGGTTGTTGAAGCCAACAAAGCTTACATTTTTGTTATCAGAAAAGGTTCTAATCTGCCCATCTATCACGGTAATCCCTATTGGACTGAGATTTCCGTTCGGTCCATAGTTAAATCCCCCGGCATTGACGGCGAGAATCGCGCCCTTGCGGCTTCCCGCATGACTGGTGGTTTCCCCTTTGCTCACTAGCTTATCGTTCGCTAACACGACCTTGAGGGCATTGGGATCTTTCAACCGAACTTTGGCCATATATCCGCTATATCCTGACTCTTCAAGCGAATATACTTTTACCGTGGCGTTGGTAGTAAACGATTGCCCGATTGGATTGCCTAACATCTTGGAAAGGATCTGATCCAATACGTCTCCAGACTTTTTCAGTTGCGATTGACTAGTTGCTAGCAAAGCATTAATCTTGCTATTTTGTTGTTCGTATTCCTTACTTTCCTTCGTTGCAGTTCCTTTTAATTGATCTAGCGAGTTCGCCGTCGAGACGATGACGTCATCCGTTTCCTCAAGCTTGTTCATAATCTGCTGAATGTGATCATTTGATTTTTCAACTGGAATCTCTAGCCGTGAGTCTTCTAAACCCTGAGCCGGGTTGCTCTGATAAAACCCTGTGGTAAACCCGATAATGGGTGCCAGCAAAAAAAGCGCATACACACGCCATTTAGTAAGCACGAGTTGCGTCCTCCAGTTTTTTCAATGAGGTTTTTAGCTGGATTAATTGTTGATTTAACTGGTCAATCCGTTGTTGCAATGCCTGTTTGGTTTTATCAGAGCCACCGATGGTTTTGCCGGTTAATTTCAATTCTTCGTCTATATAGGCTAGTCCATCATGAACCTTCGTCATTTCGGTCTGGACCGTCGCCAAATCGCGTTCAAGCTTATGCATTTGCTCTTGATTCGTCGCTTGCATCTTATCAAGACGCTGATCTATGTATTGTTGCGTCTGCTTCGCATATTGATTCGCCAAGAAATAACCACCTAGGAGCAAACCCACCCATACTAGAATCGACATTGCCATCATGACCATTTTTTTGGAATTTCCAATCGGCAAACTTTTGGCAATACTTTTCCCTATCGAACGGTTTTCCCTTTTCTTGTATTTGTCTTCCAGAATCTGCTGATTACTCATTTCTCTACCTCCTACTCTACTACCCTTAAACGGAACAGAGTTCTATTATAACACTTCTCGTCTTGGTTCGATAAACAACGAATATTATAACAAAATAAAAAGAGTGTTCCAACAACTGGAAGCACTCTTTTTATTGGTAAATTCTATCATCTTGGGTGAATTATCTCCACTTGTACACGTAATACGCGACACCACCCAGCAAAAGCAGGGCAATGATCCAGCCAATCCAGTTTGTGCTACTGTCAGGAAGCATGATTGTTCAGGGTGAGAATTCTCAGCTTGAAGTAGATCGTTTCGACGAGCGAATGCAACATTTCAATTTCACTTTCCATCCGCTGTACTGTCTCCTCTATTTCCCCTTGATCCTCATTGATAGAATCATCCATTTTCCGATTACGTAAATTATTCAGATTGTCCATACTGATTGCGATTAATTGATCATATCGAGTCTTTTCTTCTTGCAACATTGCGACGATTTCTTGTAATTCTATGGACATAAAGCAACACCTTCCAATTCGTTCAAATCACTCTATCACTAGAATACTGGATAGTAGGAAACACCCTCAAGCGGAACTTTCTGTCTTTTTCCGACATTTTTGGACGTCCCTCCACCTTTTTGTAAGCGTTTTCGTTTATCAGTAGGCGAACTTGCCTGATTATAGGCGAGAATTGTCTGTTTCTGCGCTTTCCCGAGAAATGATGCATGAAGCCGCCTGATGAGACGGCTTCCCAACTTACCTATTAACGTATTCTTGCTTTAGCAGCTTGTACTGTTGAAGCGATAGTTCTGCCCATTTCCCGTCTTGCTGTCCAAGCTCTGTTATTTCTCGATCAAGTGCGTCCCTGAGTGACTCCTGATACTCTGGAACTTCACCCTCATAAGGCTCTAGTTGTGAAAGCAGAGTCATAAATCGCTCACGATAGGACAGTGCCCGACGCTGATGAAAAACTGAAACATTCGCTTCATACGGATGATGAAGGTCTCCTTGTAAAGGATGCTTCACAACCGCTAGCGTCTGAATGGTTGCCTTGAGAGGAAGGAGATCAATGATTTCTGCTATGTATACGCCTGATTTGTTAGAGGCAAGAACAAGATCGCCTACCTGTAGGGACTGATTGGTCATGGGACTAGCTCCTTTCATAGTTGGATGGAACTGATTAGACTAGAGCCCGGAACTTCACATCTCGCTCCTGTCTCTCCTCCACTGTAGCCAAATCATATTTTTTCAATAGGTGAAATACCTGATTCAGTCTCTCTTGCTCGAGTGGTTGATCTAAAAGTGTCTCTAGTGCTGTACGAATATCTTCAGGAAGATGGCCCGATTGCTCAGCAAGCTTCTTCTTCACATCTTCTGTGCTATGATCCAATTTGCATTCACTCATATTCATACTCCTTCTCTCTTAACGTATTAAGTTGATTAGGCCAATGTTAATGACTGCTCCACCGATCGAACTGATGAAATTAACCAAATCATTGTTGATCAGATAGTACCCATGGACAAGCTCTGTTGGCTGATTGCAGTGCTGTCTTTTCTCCATCCTGTTGCCGCACTTCTTGCATTGATAGTTGGCTTGAAGGGTTGCTCCCATAAGCGAGTCCAGCAAAGAACCGCATAGGCCGGAGATTGTGCAAATTACAATCAAAAGGAAACTGTAAGAAAGGTATACTGGTCCTTGGTTAAAAACCACCCCAACAAGCCCGATCAAACATCCTCCAGCTGCACTTGCCAAGAGTCCCAATAAGCTTATGGCCCCTGAGGTACCCGGAGTCGCTTTCTTTCCTGTCAGAATGGAACGAGGAGCCTGTTTGCTCAAAGAACCGATTTCGGTTGCCCAGGTATCGGCGGTTACTGTTGACATCACTCCGAGAAATCCAGCGTACCATATCCCGTTTGAATAGAGTGATGCGATCAAGCACAGGAACGCAGCTAATCCTCCATTGGCCATGACTTGACCAAAATCTCTTCTGCCCGTTTTCTCATATCCTGCTTCCCATTTGGCTTTACTCGCCTGCCTCCACTTGGTTAAAAGCGTGGAAGAAAGGAAGAACGCGAGCAGAACCCCATACCATCCGATATTTCCAGCGCCATACAGGATCGTGCCGATCAGGATCGCACCAAGGACTCCCGAGAATGTGAGAGAACGCTTCCAATAGGCTAGGCCAGCGATCAACGAACTGGCAAGTAACCCCATGAGCCAATTCATGATGCTCATCATCCTTTCCTAGTCCAAAGCCTTACTGAAGCGAAATCACGCGAGTAACCTGAGGAAGTTGTTCAATTTGCTTGATCACTTCCGCTGTAATTTCCTCATCCGTTAAAGAAACCAGTAAGGCATTCTCTCCTTTTTGTTCACGTGACACGTTCAATTTGGATATGTTGATTTGGTGATCCGCCAATATACGGGAAACGTCAAACACCACACCCGGGTAATCCCGATGAAAAACCAGCATTCCGTTGGTGTCCGCGGTAATTCGGGCGGAAAAATAATTGATTTCACTGATGTACGGTTCCTGATAATCCTTGGCAAACGTATATTTATTACTCCCTACAGTTAATATCGCCAAATGGTTCGCATACTCTCCTGAGCTTGTCTGGATGCTTATCGATAAGGTAGGATTCCCTTCCATTAATCCTTCTTGCAGGTACTTGGTTACCTCATCCCGATTGTCATTGGAAAGGTTGGTTAAGGATGCATGGGAGAAGACGGGCTCCATCCGATATATGAGTGATGCGAGTGATCGTAACTTGCTCAAATCTATCATGGGTAAGTTCACTCCTATTCAGTAGCATGATGGCTTACTTATTCTAACATGGCATCCCTCAGCCTGTCATACGAAAAGAATCCTTCCTGCACATCATGACAGGTCAGCTTTTGATCGTAAAAAAGCAGGGCCTATTATTATAGACACTGCTTGCTGTACAAAGCTTTTAGCTTTTTCGTTCTCGGCTTATTCTGCTTAGATACATCGCATATTCTATCGGCCGTCGAATCGCTTGCCTGTAGATTGTTTTCTGTCCCAGCTCTCGGAAGATTTCACGCCCGGGCTTGGGATTCACCTCGATCAGCCAGGCCCGACCGTTGACGTCAATTCCAATGTCTAAGCCTAGTTCAATTAACCTGCCAAAATGGTTCTCCAATGCACCTGCCGCCCGATGTGCAAGTTCATGGCACTCACCAATAATGGACAAAGTCTGCTCTGATCCGAACCGTGGGGTTAAAAACTCAACCGCTGGAACCGCCTTGCCGCCTCCATGCAAATTAGAGGTGGCACTTTTGCTACCACCTACTCTTACACCCATCCCTGTGATATCCCACTGCCCTTCACTATTCTTCTGAATCAACAGACGGATATCGACGGTTCTTCCGGGAATCAAGTCAAGGGCAAGACCCTGCTGAACGACAAAGAGTTCGCCTTGTGCCCAGCTTTTCACCCGGTAAGATAACGCTTGGGGAGTGGTTAGCTTGACTTGAATGATATTTCGTTGTTTGGTTCGGCCCAGCAACTCATAACCGTTGGCTGTTTTTTTTATCCGTAAAATTCCTCTTCCACCTGTTCCATTGCTAGGCTTGACGAACACATATTTGTGCTTTGCTAACATATTTCGAAACGCTGTCGGCTGATAATGACACGTCTCTGGCAGCCATTGACGCATCTGTTCATCCTTCCAAAGCACCTGATGAACTCTCCATTTATTCGCTAACCGGTTATTGGCAAAAACCATCGAGGAATTGTTGCGAAACTGAACATATTCACGAAATGATTGGTTCGGTGTATACCGGAAGCGATCAATCACCACATCTGGTCTGCGAAACCAGCGTTCCAACCAGCCACCTTGCGAACTCGGGACATATCCTCTCACTTTGCCTTCTTGTATCCGTACATCCGCTGGAGAGAATAGAAAAACAATCGCTCCCAGCTCGTTACCCGCCCGAATTAATCGACGAAAGTACTGCGGCTCCATAAATCGCTTGCCTTCCCGCCTAGTAAGTATTCCGATAATGGGTTTATTCACTCGATCACCCTTTTCTGTCGGTTCCTCTTCAGGCAGTCTATTCAAGATGAGCAAGGCCTTGTTCGCCCAAGCTGAGGATCCGACGTCCTTTTAAGTGATCATAGGATTAATACGGTGGTTAGCGAAACTTCGCTTGAAGCTCAATCATGTCATCTGGCCAAGCAGCATCGACCTGAATGGTTTGCCCACCAAATGGATGAACCAATGTCAGCTTTTCGGCATGTAGAGCTTGCCTTGTGATCAGTTTGGCACTTCCGCCATACAAGGTATCTCCGATTAGTGGATGACCCATGTGGCTAAGATGAACCCGAATCTGGTGAGTTCGGCCTGTCTCCAATTGACAGAGAAGCTGAGTCGCTTGCGGGTACCGTTTGACAACCTGATAATGAGTCACGGCATGCTCACCCTGCGGAGTCACTCGTCGCCTGCTTGGATGATGACGATCACGACCAATTGGAGCATCGATTTTCCCCAGCTCTTGATTGACTCTTCCTTGAACAAAAGCCGTATAGGATCGCTTGATTTTTCGGAGCCGCAACAACTCGTCAAGCAACGAAGAGGCAAGGGCATGCTTGGCATAGAGCACAGCTCCTGACGTTTCTTGATCCAATCGGTGGACATGGCGAACTTTGGTTTGAAGGTTCTGTTGCTGAAAATGTCCTGCTATGTAGTGATCCAGCGTGATTTCATGTGATTTTTCCGTCGGATGAAGCAGCAAACCTGCTGGTTTATTGACAATTAAAAGGTGGTCGTCCTCATACACAATCTCCAGCTTGCCCGTCTTCGGTTCGATTCCGTAGTCCTCTTCCTGAAGGACCCGCAGCTTGATAGTGCCCGTCACATGGACTGGGGTATGTTGCAGGACCGGCTGATCATCTACCAAAACCTCTTTATGTTGAAACAGAAGATGGGCCATTTTTTTGGGCAACCCCCACTGATCACGCAGCAAGGTGCCATAGTTCATCTCCTTGGGAAGCGGCTGAAGTTCACCAACCAACCACTCCTTTTCTCTAATCATTGAAATCATTTATTCACGTTCCTTTCGACTATAACGCTAGCAACCGATCTGGATGGTTGGTACAAATCCATATTTCTTTGCTCAGATTCATCAGTTCTTTCATCGTTTCCGGTTCATTCACTGTCCACCCCATAATGGTAGTATTCGACTTCCTCATCTTATCAACCAGCCGTGGGGTAACAAACTCACAGTCAATGGAGAGGAAGTCTGCGTTCATTTCTTGCAGCTGTTCCTCCAAAAGCAACGGATTACCACAAAGAATTGGACCAGCTTTGAGGTGTGGAGCAAGCTGTTTTACCTTCTGAACGCTATAATGATCGAATGATGTGATCACCACCTGCTCCTCCATCCGATAGGAATGAACGAATTGAACCACCTGTTCTTCCAACCCATCGTAGACATTATCAATTTGTTTCAGTTCAATATTAATCAGCTTACTCCCCTTGTACATTTGCAAAACCTGCTCTAACGAAGGAATACGTTGTGAAGAAAATGACGGAGCAAACCACGAACCAGCGTCCAATTGTTGCAATTGGCTGAATGTAGAATCTGCTATTTTCCCTGCTCCATTCGTTGTTCGAGACAAGTGAAAATCGTGAATGACAACGGGAACCCCATCCTTACTTAGATGGACGTCCAGTTCGATCCCGTCCACTCCGGGTTGCCGAAGAGCAAGTTCAAAAGCCGCAAGCGTATTCTCCGGTGCTTTGCCAGACCAGCCTCGATGGGCGATACAGAGATTTCTCATGGGTTTCATCCTCTCGTTATCCATTGTGAAATGAACCAAAGAAAAAGAAACCTCAGGATGAACAGGTTTCTTTTTCTTATACACTCATGCTATTACGCTTGTTTTAGTGCTTCACTCACCTGAACCGTACGATCAAGAAATTGTTCGATCTCCGCACGACTCTTACCTAATTTGCTCACGAATCTCACCAGTTCTTTACCGTTTTGGAAAGCGATGAAGCTTGGGATTCCCATTACTTGCAGCTCTTGAGAGATCTCGACAAAATTGTCCCGATTAACGGCTACCATGTCCAGTTTATCCGCGTAAGCCTGTTCCACCTCCGGCATAAACGGATCAATTCGGTGGCAATCCGGACACCAATCTGTATAGAATTTGACAATAACCGGTTTTGAAGAAGCAATCGCTTCATCGAATTCGGATTGTGTTTTAAGTTCCTTCATGATGGATTCATTCCTTCCACTCTGTTCTTAGCTGTAGTTTACCATATTCTTTTCGAAAGTGTATCTAATCTCTTAGAGGACACGATTCAAGACGACTTGGATATTCTTCTCAACACTTCCATGAACGCTTTGACCGGAAGCGACAGATGGCGATCCTTATGAACAGCCATGACCAGTGTTCGGTGCGGTCGTGATTCTAGCCTTACATAAACAGGAGAATCTGTTATCCAAGGCGAGCGCGTAATCATTTGCGGAATAAACGAAATCCCCATGCCAGCGGCAACTAGAGATTGGACCGTCTGTATATTAGTGCTTTCGAACACAATCGTTGGTTTGAATCCGGCTGCCTGACATAAGTCCATGGAGATTTGACGAAAACCTTGGCCTTCTTTTAACAGGATGAAGTTTTGATCCGCCAATGCTTCAATAGAGACAACTGCCTTATGTGCCATAGGGTGCAGAGGAGGTACCGCCAGGAAAATTTCCTCATGGATAATGGGCTCAATCAACAGCTGCGGATCGGTAATTGGCATCGTCAACAGGCTGACATCCAGTTTCCCTCGTAACAGCATTTCCTCCAGCTGGCTAGACCGCTCCTCTACCAACTTCAGTTCAATTCCTGGATACTGTTGATGAAACGCCGAGAGAACATTGGGCAACACATGCGTACCGGTTATGGGTAAGCTGCCGATCACAAGCTTGCCTGAATCCGCTTTGGCGTATGCTCGCATCTCTCTTTCCAGCCCTTCAGCCTTGTCAATCAAAGCTTGTGCGACTTGAACAAAGCGCTCTCCCGCATCCGTTAGCTCGATCTGCTGGGAATAGCGGTGAAACAACTGGACCCCCCACTCTTTTTCCAGCTTGGCTATTTGTTGACTGAGTGAAGGCTGAGCGAGATGAAGCAAGGCAGCCGCTTTCGAAAAACTACGTTCGCTCGCAACAGCCAATACATATCGGGCTTGTCTCAGTTCCATGGTAACCTCCTATAGGTAAAACCTATCGAATCTATAATTAATATATCTTTGACCTATTATACACATCATGGTACAACTATTCATAATAGTCAAACAGAAAAAGGTTCAGGGAGGGAATCACATGAAACCACGTACATTATTCGAAAAGATCTGGGATCAACACGTTATTCACGAGGAAGCGGGGAAACCAAGCCTTTTATACATCGATTTGCACCTGGTTCACGAAGTAACTTCGCCACAGGCGTTTGAAGGTCTTCGACTGGCTAATCGCAAGGTACGTCGACCGGAACTGACCTTCGCTACGATGGATCACAATGTTCCCACCAAAGATCGCTACAATGTCAAAGACCCGATCTCTCGTCAACAAATGGAGACCTTAACCGCAAATTGTGATGAATTCGGAATTCGACTCGCGGACTTAAACAGCCCCGATCAAGGAATTGTCCACGTTATCGGTCCCGAACTAGGGTTAACGCATCCAGGCAAGACGATCGTCTGTGGTGACAGCCACACCTCAACACACGGAGCATTTGGCGCCCTTGCTTTTGGAATTGGTACCAGTGAGGTTGAGCACGTTCTAGCCACTCAATGCTTGCAGCAGCAGAAGCCCAAAACTCTCCAGGTTGCCGTTAATGGCGATCTACCTACTGGCGTAACGGCAAAAGACTTGATTCTAGCCATCATCGCGAAGTATGGGACTGATTTCGCAACGGGATACGTGATTGAATACACAGGGAACGCCATCAAAAATATGACCATGGAGCAACGGATGACCGTCTGCAACATGTCCATTGAAGCCGGAGCACGCGCCGGTTTGATCGCTCCAGATGAAACGACCTTCGCCTATCTGAAAGGTCGCCGCTATTCCCCACAAGGAGAAGACTTCCTCTTAGCCGTTGAGAAATGGAGAGATCTGGTGACAGATGAAGGAGCAACTTATGATCATACTGTCGAAATCGATGCAACTGAGGTTGCTCCACAGGTAACATGGGGAACCAGCCCGGGCATGGGAACCAGCATTCTAGACGTAGTCCCTCATCCCGAGAGCTTTGCTACCGCCAACGAACGGAAAGCGGCACAAGACGCCCTCGCCTACATGGGACTTGCGCCAGGTACCCCAATGAGTGAGATCAAGATCGATCGTGTCTTCATTGGATCTTGCACAAACGGTAGAATGGAAGATTTGCGTCAAGCGGCAGCGGTTGCCAAAGGACGAAAAGTCGCTCCACACGTTCACGCTATGGTCGTTCCAGGTTCTCAAACAGTCAAACAACGCGCTGAACAAGAAGGCTTGCACCATATCTTTATCGAGGCTGGCTTTGAGTGGCGTGAATCTGGCTGCTCCATGTGTTTGGCCATGAACCCGGATATTCTTGAAAATGGTGAACGCTGCGCCTCTACCTCCAACCGCAATTTCGAAGGACGTCAAGGACGCGGTGGACGTACTCACCTCGTTGGACCAGAAATGGCGGCTGCGGCGGCTATTGCAGGGCACTTCGTTGATGTGCGTGAATGGCTGAAAGAAACAGCGAACGTCTAACTCGGTAATTTGATAGGAGGATGAAACGATGGAACCATTCGTAATTCATACAGGTGTAGTAGCTCCGCTTGATCGGGTGAATGTTGATACAGATGCCATTATTCCAAAGCAATTCCTTAAGCGAATTGAACGCACAGGTTTTGGTCAATTCCTCTTTTATGAGTGGAGATTCACTCCACAAGGGGAACAAATCGATTCCTTTGTGCTCAATCACCCTCGCTATCAAGAGGCTTCCATTCTGGTTGCCCGCAATAACTTTGGTTGCGGTTCTTCTCGGGAGCACGCTCCATGGGCTTTGCTTGATTATGGCTTTAAAGTGATTATTGCCCCATCTTTTGCCGATATTTTCTACAATAACTGCTTCAAAAACGGAATTCTCCCGATTACCTTCTCCGAAGATCAGGTTCAAGAGCTGTTTGATCGAGCAGAAAAACATGAAGGTTATCAGCTACGTGTTAACCTTGATAAACAATTGGTGGAAGATGATTACGGTCTCTCCTACTCTTTTGATGTGGATTCTTATCGTCGTTACTTCCTGTTGAACGGCCTGGATGATATCGGGCTGACACTTCAGCATGAGGAGAAGATCGCTGCTTATGAGGCTGCCCGAACCTAAGATAACTGCCTAGACATCGCTTGTAGGACTCATTTAAGGGACGATTGCGAATCATGAACCATAAAAGGCTCCGACCTTGTGTATCTCGTACACAAAGCGGAGCCTTATCATTGTCTCACAATATTTGGGCTGATTACTCTGCTTCTACATGCATGCACAAACTGTTCGGGATGATTCCGAAGAAAGGAACCGATGAGAGATAGGGTATTCGTAGTTTATTTTCCCCGCAATAGCATTAACTCGGACACGGTTAAGAAGGTATATCCCTGCTCTCTTAAACCGCCAACAATTCCTCTGATGACATGTGATGCCTCCTCATCTGAATAGTGCCAACCGTGCAATAGTATGATCGAACCCGGTTTGGCTTCGTGAACCACGTAGTTGATCATTCGATCCGTTGATGAAGCAATTTGGGGATCGGAATCAGGTTCGATGTCCCAGGTTATCGACTTTCGATTGGTCTTGTTGAGGTAATACGGCAATAGGAAGAGTTTTTTCCCATATGGCGGTCTGAAAAGGATGTCTCCTTGGTAACCTGCTTGATGAATCAGTGTATCTGTACGCTCAATCTCGTTTTGAATGAAGCCAGGGGTTTTCAGCACCATTCGTTGATGAGAATACGAATGATTTCCAATCTCATGGCCCGCTTGTATCAGCTTTACCGTTTCTTGCGGATATTTCTCCATTTCCTGACCGATCAAGAAAAAGGTAGCTTTTATTTTTTCCTCTTCCAATAAGTGAATCAGCTTATCCGCCTTCCCATTCGGTCCATCATCAATTGTAAGGGCAACAGCCTTTTGTGTGGTTTCGACGCGGGGAACAATCTCACCGAACACCTGAAATGTCCTTGAGTTCATCATGTCATAGGTTATGTAAAGAACTGCGACGAAAAGGATAATGACAGTACCCCATCGAAGGATTGATTTTTTCACTTCGGGCCCTCCTACATACGCCAATCAGCTAAAATATGGCTGTATTATATCAGCAGCTGAGCCAATTTTTCCATGAACCCAAGATGATAAACCAATGAAAAAACCCCCGCCACACGAAGGTGACAAGGGGTTGGAAAATGGGTTAGGCAGTTTCGATGTTCTCTGCTTTTTCCAATCCTAAGGCGACAATGGCCTGCTCACGTAATTTGTATTTTTGGATTTTACCGGATGCCGTCATAGGATATTCGGTAACAATTTGTATGTAGTATGGAATTTTATACCGCGCAATCTTGCCTTCACAATACTGTTTGACCTCTTCCTCCGTCAATTGCTCGCCTTCTTTTATTTTTACACAGGCTAGGACTTGCTCACCGTATTTTTCATCAGGCAGACCCACCACTTGAACATCGAGGATTTTGGGGTGGGTATAGAGAAATTCCTCAATCTCACGCGGATAGACATTTTCACCACCACGAATGATCATATCCTTGAGACGACCAGTAATACGGTAATACCCCTCTTCGTCAACTGTCGCCAAATCTCCGGTATGCAACCAGCCTTCATGGTCAATCGCTTTGAAAGTCTGCTCCGGCATATTGTAGTAGCCCTTCATCACATGATAGCCACGTGTACAAAGTTCCCCCTGCTCGCCTGGTGGCAGTGTTTCACCGCTGACTGGATCGATGATTTTCACTCCAACCGGACCAAGCGCTCGACCTACAGTGCTTACTCGACGCTCAATGCTGTCTTCCCTACGAGTTTGTGTGATAACAGGCGAAGACTCCGTTTGGCCATAGGCAATCGTGATATCGCGTACGCCCATTTTGTCGACGACCTTCTTCATGACCTCAATCGGACAAGGGGAGCCTGCCATGATGCCTGTGCGAAGGGTGCTGAGATCATATGAGTCAAAGTCTGGATGGTTAAGCTCCGCAATGAACATCGTTGGTACTCCTTGGATAGCGGTACAACGTTCCTCTGACATAATCGACAGAGCCAGTCCTGGATCAAAAGTAATCAAGGGAACCATTGTTGCTCCTGTCGCCACGCAAGCCAATGTACTCATCACACAGCCAAAGCAGTGGAAAAATGGAACAGGAATACACAGCCGGTCCTCGGGCCCTAAATTCATGGAGCCCGCAACCTGGATCGCATTGTTCACAATGTTGCTATGGGTAAGCATAACCCCTTTGGGAAAGCCGGTTGTCCCAGAGGTATATTGCATGTTAATCACATCATCAGGCAATAGAGATTGCTGACGCTGCATGAGCTGCTCGTCCGTTACTTCCTTGCCAAGCTCAACTAAGTCACTCCACAGGAACATACCTGGCTTGCGTTCGTCTCCAATAAAGATCACATTACGAAGATGAGGAAGTCTGACAGATTGAAGCTGACCCGGTTCACACTGAGATAGTTCAGGACAAATTTCTTGGATCATCTCGACGTAACTCGCATCTCGGTAGGATTCAATAATCAAAAGCGTCGTGGATTCAGACTGGCGAAGCAGGTACTCCAATTCATGTGTCCGAT
Source organism: Brevibacillus ginsengisoli (assembly GCF_050113715.1). NCBI lineage: Bacteria > Bacillati > Bacillota > Bacilli > Caryophanales > Paenibacillaceae > Brevibacillus > Brevibacillus ginsengisoli. The sequence goes on along the minus strand of NZ_JBNJQR010000002.1, from coordinate 223,229 downwards.
AGCTGGTGTTCACTGTGACCAAAACTCCGCCCATTTTCGCAGAAGCGAACTGCGTGGTGACCCACTCGGGAACATTGGTAGCCCAGATAGCCATATTCTCGCCTGCTTGAATGCCTAGAGACATGAAACCTTTCGCTACCTCGTTGCAAAGCTGCTGAAACTCACGAAAGGAGTAACGAAGGCCTCTTTCCTTGTAGACAACCGCTTCTTTATCAGGGTACTTGGAAGTCGTTTCATCGAGGAGATCGCCAATGGTAATGGAGCGTAATTGGATCACAATCATTCACCTCATCATAAATTCTCATAATTCGATATTATCTGTTTATTATTTCGATATAAAGCGCATACATTCCTGCTTTTACTTATACTGGCAGATGAGATGTTTTTATTAGTTTACATAATAATCATTATGTTCACTGTTATGATACCAATTATCCCCATAACTCAAGGGCCTCCTAACCGTTTCGATCCAACCAGCGATAGTAAATATTGGCTAAATTGATCAACATGCCTTTTTGGCTTGAAAATGGAAATGGTTTGAGAGCGTTTTTTTCGAAGTACTCGATTCGATCTTGTTCTTTGGCAATGCAATCCGCAAGAATTTTTCCGAGAAGCGTTGACTGCGAGCCGCCATGACCGCAATATCCTGTCGCAAAATAGCTGCCATCCTCCATCTTGCCGATTACTGGGAAAAAGTCTTTCGTTACCCCTATCAATCCACTCCAGCGATAGTCAATTTTATATGGAGCAAGCTGCGGGAATACCATAAGCATTTTTTGATGAAGTTCAGGGAAATACTTATGCCCCCTGTCATGTCTAACACCCGAACCCCCGTACAACATTCTCGAATCCGGAGTTATTCTGAAATAATTCGTCATTTTGGTCGTATCGAATAACATACGATTATTTGGAATCAGGCGTTTAATCAAATCTTCGTCCAGCGGTTCCGTAGCGATCACATAACTTGCTACTGGAATGACGCCTTGATCCAGCTCTTTGGAGATTCTTGAAGAGTAACCATCCGTGGCTACGATCACTTCTTTTGCTTTCACGACTCCTTTATCTGTTAAAACGGTTACAGTTTCACCTGTGCGTTTGATGCTTGTTACTTTCGACTTCTCATAAAATTTTGCACCCAGCGATTCGGCAGCATCCGCAAGTCCAAGCGCATAGTTCAAGGGATGAAACCCGTAACTTTGTGAATCAACCATCCCCAATTTATAATAATTAGAACCAATCTCATTCTGGAGTTCGTTACCTTCAACAATCCTCACTTCACGGCCGAAGTATTTTTGCATAGCGCCAACTTCATTACGCAACCGATTCATTGATTTGGGATTTTTCGTCAAGACTATGTGACCGCAATGTCGAATGGAACAATCGATGGTATGCTCCTTTACTAGTTCATCCACTAAATGAATGCTATCGATCGCAATCTGATCCAGTTTTCTGGCATCCTCAAGGCCCCATCGCGCGATCATGCCTTCCGCGGATGGCTTATATCCAGTATTCATCATGCCGCCGTTACGGCCCGTTGCTCCCCACCCCACCGTTTCTTGCTCTAAAACAACTGCGGATATCCCTTTTTTACTCAAAAAGTAAGCGGATGAAATACCCGTAAATCCTGCTCCGACAATGACCACATCCGTCTCTATTTGACCCAGAAGAGAAGGACGTCTATTGTTCCGATTGACCGTTCCTTGCCATAAAGAAACCGTTTCTGTCAGCATATCATTCACCCCCAATAGCTTCTGTAAGCCTTTACACGATGTTCTCGCGTTAACTATAATAGATACAGTGAAGATGATCGCAAGAGGCTTTTTCCTGTCATTTTAGGAAAATGTATAGTTGACTGTAAGTTTTTTGAATCTGCTGCTGATCGGGGTGATTAATCTGAAAATTGGCACATTTGCCAAAAAATTTAACGTGGCAAACAATACGATTCGTTATTACATTTCGCTTGGATTAATCGTTCCTCTGAAAAAGGGATCCCAGTATACATTCGATAAGACTTGTTTAGAAGATATGTCTTTAATTGCTGAACTGAAACAATTCCATTTCACTTTGCAAGAAATCCACAAGCTCTTATCCTTTAAACGTATTACGCTGTTTTCGAACCCTGAGGATATTGCTTTTTTCATCCATATGCTAAACGAGAAGAAACAAATGATCGTGCAGGATGTACAAGCCCTGAACCACACCATTGACAAAATGGATAAGAAAATTGTTCAACTTAGTCAATTGAAACTAGCCAAGGCTGTGACCGGTGTGCCCTTTCAGTTCATTCCATTACTCTATTGTCCAACATGCCAAGGACCTTTGAGGATGCAAGATGCGCTTATTCAAAATCAACATATTTCCACAGCCTCCCTGCATTGCCATTGCGGTTATGAAGCGGTAATCAAGGATGGTATTGTGATTACAACAAGAAAAGCCAGCGAGGTTCCGATGCAATACCATTTTTATGAGCAGGATGTATTCGAGCGAATTCACCCGAGTTTAATCAGTATTATCGAAAAAGGAAGTCAGTGGATTTTTACGAAAATGAAACAGGATGTACAACCAGGTATGGTTGTCATCGAAACACACGTACACTCTTTCGTTTTCTTACCAAAATATTTAACTTCCCTTCAGCCCAACGCTCTCTATATTTTTTGCGGGGATACGCTTGAAATGATGCAAAAGCTTAAAGATAAGATCGACCATATTAACCCCAACTTATCCATCCTGTACCTCGTTAACAGTGACTTACATTTTCCGCTCAAGCATGGTTCCATTGATTTTGTCATCGATAGCTTGTCGTTTAATGACCATTCTTTATTTCATGAAATTTTTCCGCTTGAAAAAATAAAACCATATCTGCACCAGAAAAGTAAGATTATTGGGAACTTTTCCTACTATGACGCTAATGCCAAATCCTTAGCCAATATGCGGGAGCTCTATAAGGGCTCTAATCGTTTCAACTTGTGTCCGGGTTATTATGAAGAGCATATGAAACGCAATGAATTTCGGATTACGGAGCAAGAATACGTGGGTAATACAATGAATCCAGGACGTTACGTGGATTTTCATATGGATGAAGAAAAATTACACTTTATCGCGTATACAGCAACTCAATAGAAAGGGATTCCGACAAATCAAGCTGGCTGAATTGAATGCAAAAGAAAAAACGCTCCATGATCGGAACGTTAATTCACGGAAAGTATTCTGGTCTGGGATACTTGATAGGACATATGGTTCGGATAAACCAATTCTACTTTCAATTCATGTTCACCTTCTGGCAACTTTTTCAAAATGAACTCGGGGCTGTATACCTGTTTGATCAAGGTACCATCAATATAAAGATGCGCGTGTCCCATTCCGTGGGTGACATTGGTTGAGTCACTGCTCCCCTGCTGTTCAAACTTGAAGTTCTGCGTGATCAGTTTGACATGAGCGGTGGATCCATCTTGCTGCACATCTAGAGACAAGCTTGGCTTTGGTGATTCAAATGGATTTGGGGAAGCGGTTGGAATCGAACTTGATTCAGGTTTAAATGAACTTGAGACATTGATTGGATCTTTTACGACCAGAATAATCGCACCGATGATGATGAACAGACCGACAACTGCACCAATGATAAGATTGCGTAAACTAATGACGAAAACCTTCATAATCCATTCTCCCTTTCTTGCCTATTTGTACATGCTTACGCAAGAAGAGCGAACGATAGAATCAGAGATTACGAAAAAAGCAGAGATTAAACAAAAAAGCAGAAGGATTGTCCTTCTGCTTTTTACCTATGTACTAGCGATAATTGATAAACTGGACTTCAATTGGCAAGTCGGCCTTGCGAATCGCAGTGATAATCACTTGAAGTTCATCCTTGCTTTTCCCGACTACGCGGATCTGGTCATCCTGAATTTGGCTTTTGACCTTTAGCCCCGTATCTTTAATGATTGTATTGATTTTCTTGGCATTGTCTTTATCGATACCCTGTACAAGTTTAACCCGTTGGCGTACAGTTGATCCCGCAGCTGGCTCAATTTTGCCGTAATCCATATTCTTAATCGAGACCTCCCGCTTTACTAGTTTACCTAGCAGAACGTCTTTGAGTTGACTTAATTTGAACTCATCGTCAGAGACCAAAACCATTTCTTCTTTATCCAAGCTGATGGAGCTTTTGCTACCTTTAAAATCAAAGCGGTTCTCAATTTCCTTCATCGCGGTATAAATCGCATTATTCACTTCCGCCATATCCACCTTCGAAACAATATCAAACGAGCTTTCTTTACTCATATAGACCCTCCCTTATTGTAAACAGTATGTACTTGACTATTAGATGGAACGAACCAATCCTCCGTCTACCAGCAATGCTTGACCTGTCACATAACTATTCGCGGGTGAAGCCAGAAAAGTTGCGACTCGGGCAAACTCTTCAGGTTCTCCGTACCGTCTTAGTGGTATAAGATCTTCCACCTGCTGACGAATTTGTTCACGATCTACTCCTTTTCTATTGGCGGTCAATTGATCCAGAGAAGCGACTCGATCCGTCGAAATTCTACCTGGCCCGATTGTATTGATGAGAATACCGTCAGGACCTAACTCGGTGGACAACGTCTTGGCTAAACCGATAATCCCGGTACGAAACGTATTGGATAAAATGAGATTCTCGATGGGTTGCTTAATGGAAGACGAGGCAAAATTGACAATTCGCCCAAACTGCTGCTCGCGCATGAAGGGAAGTACAGAACGGATAGAACGCACAAAACTAAGCAGATTCAATTCGAACGCTTGCTGCCAATGTTCATCCGTCATTTAATCAAAGGTACCTGCAGAAGGTCCTCCCGCATTATTGATCAGGATATCGACTGTACCAAATCGCTCGACTGTTTTGGCAACGAGCCGTTCGATATCTTCTTTACTGGTGACATCTGTGACTACTGTTAACGGCGCCATCCCTGATACCTTTTCAATCTCCTTCGACGTCTCATGCAATGCCACTTCGTCCCGTCCAGAAATGGTTACTTGTGCTCCTTCACTAGCCAACGATACTGCTGTTGCTTTTCCTAACCCTTTACTAGAAGCCAACACAATGGCCGTACGACCGGTTAATTGCAGATCCATTTGATCATCTCCAACTGATTATCTGATAGTGAATCATTATTACATATTGTATACTCCCGATCTAGGAAATTAAACTAGGACTGATGACATTCGAGACGGAAACGGCAAAAACTGCGAACAAAATCGCCGGTTCGATCTGATTCTCAATGATGAGATTCGAAAAACGTTGTTTGTAAAAAATCTTTGTCGTGGCCAATTCAACCAGATAGAACAACAGAATCTGCCAAATAATCGCCACAGCCCCGAATAGTAAAAAATCAGGAATACTGACACTATTGGCGATCGCGGAATACAGGTTATTCGAAATCGCGTAGATTTGTCCGGCGAAAACGATGACGGCGGAGCGATTTTTCTCTTTGATCAGTTTCCATTCATGATGCGGTGTCACTAAAGGGATAATCAGAATGCTTCCAATCAGAAGCAAAAAACCAAGAAAAGAGTACGTTAAAAATAAGGCCATTCCAGAGCCCTCCTATCCAATCGATTAATTCATTGCTGCTGGCAAGTAGTAAGCCAGGTTGCCTGTGATACGACCTCCAACTCGAGGTAGTATTCCAGCAAACTTACCACCTACACAAAAAGCTCCAATTAACATAAAACCACTGAACGGTCCTTCTTCCGTCTGAATATGTACTTGAGGCAAATCCACTCTTTGCTGATAAATAACAGGCTGATCCCAATAATGCTCGGCTTCATCTTGCTCTTCCAATTGTCCGTTGGAACCAAATAGCCTAACTGCTCCTCCCTCACGCCCAAACAACGGCTTCGATACATACGGAATCCCTTGTGATCGAAAGTGATCGGAATCAAAGAAACTGGGCAGCATGAAGCGTTGAATCAAGTCACGCTCAGCATCATCGTAAATCCTGTGGCGTAACCTCGCCATTTCCCATATGAAGGCTTGGAGTCCCTTGGATTGAGTAATGATCGATTGGGGTGGAGAAATCGTCGCAAGTTTATTTTCTTCAATCAAAGAAATGAGAGCCTTCCCAACCGGAAACCCATCCTGATCAACGTCGTGAGGCAGATGCTCCCAAGGATACAACCGATACCAGATGGAGGATTTTTTCTCACCAGCATACAGACCTTCGGCGCGTAGTCGCAAATCTTCCAGGTGCGCGTATACAGATTCTACTTGACTAATTGCTTGAGCGTATCGCACCGTTCCGATGTCTTCGTTGCTATATTTCGTCGCACTAAACAGAATGTCACCCTGAAATCCTTGATGATGATAATAATGAATGCAGTTTCGAATCGATTTTTTTATACGATCGTTTAATTTAGCTGACGGATTCTCATATGCGGTATATCGACGAATGACCGAATTGGCAACATATGCGGATTCCACTACTCCAGTTGGCGTATCTGAATTATATTCAAGTATGACCATCCGTTTATCACTGATCGCAATGTCGAAGCGAGTAATGGCATCAAACGGAACATAAGAACGAGAAGCGTACACGAGGGATTCAGGAATTCCTAATTGGTGAATCAGATAAGGATCCGGAACTTCCTGTTGCACGTAGCGAAGGGTCTTCTGGAAGATCTGATAAGCTTCTTCAGTCAAGGTGGCGATTTGCTTCACTCGCTCTTTGGAGAATACAAGTACGGATGGAACCAAGTATTCGCTGCCATGCATGCGATCCCAATCGCACCAGTCTCTGGTGATAGAGAATGCCTTTTCATGTGAAACTGGCAGTGCCTCTACTTTAACCCCCGAAAAAACCGGATCCTCCACCTCCAATGCCTCCTTTGGAACTGCTTGAACTCATTTGACTCGCTTTATACTTCGCATACTCGGATGTTGATGAGAGGACGGTTTTTTTGCCTCGAGAATAGCCTCTTGATGTGTAAAAAGAACCGGTGTCGTCATCACAGTTATAGGTGTTTCCCTTGGAGGCTTCCCACTTACACTCCTCATAAGCCGTTGGGCTAGCGTCATCACTTCCACAGCCACTTACTAGTGCCGATAGTGTAATTACCCCAGTGGCCACAAGAGCTTTTTGGTGAAAAGAGACCTTGGAAGCTTTTTGCCCTGGAAAGGAGCTCGAATGCTTTTTCCATTCACGTTCAAAGGTTCTCTCCACCCACATGTTCCAATTCATCTGGTTCTGCTCCTTTCATACCTACAGTTCATTCCGGTTTGACATAAATAAGGACACAACCTCTGTTCTCGTCCAGAATGGTATAGGTCAACTCGTAATCCTTTCCGCCAAGTACGGTGTAATGATCAAGCAATCGGGTAACAATTGAAGCAAAATCAGCAAAATTCTTACTTTGCACCAATCGTAGGGAGTCATCCAATTGTTCGTAATATTCAACTGTATACCCGTATACATGCTGATGGTGCTTGGGCAAAGAAGGCGGAATCTTTGGTTGTTCCACATACACGACCTCTAGCTCTTCTAACGCATTGGAGGTATGTTCGTACAAGGTCCCGGTAAACAAGCTGGCATCCACCAGCTTTCGTACATGCAATTCCTCCTGAGAGCACTCAACTTCACGCAAGATCGTTGACGCTTCTACATTGGATCGATTCAACAGCTTATAGACAAGGTGCAAGATGTTTCCCCCGCTTTCTTACAAACATCCTTTATTGTTTTACCATATCGTTTATACGAATGTCAGAGGATTTGGTTACAGTTCAACTAAAAATTACCATCTGAAATGTAATCATAACGATCAAGATTAGCTCCGATTGAGCCGTCGGAGGATGTGAACGAAAACGAAGAGGAAGGCATGTTTTCACGCCTTCCTCGAGTGTCTCTTCATCATTTTTAGGTACTAAGAATTCGGAATTTCTTTCATCATGCTTCGTTCCAATTTTCGTTGCAGCTTGCGTTCTTTACGTGCCAACCTCCGAGCGAAGTAGCTTTCAAACAACGAATACATCACTGGAACCAAAATCAATGTAACCACAGTGTGGAACGCGAGACCGAAAATTACACCGGTTGCCAATGGTGCTTCCATAGCAGCACCTTCTGAAAAAGCCAAGGCCATCGGCAGCATACCCAAGATTGCAGTCAATTTGGTCATTAGTACGGGGCGAATACGGTCCTTGGTTCCTTGAAGAATCGCTTCTTTAACGTCCATCCCACGGCTTCTAAGCAAGTTGATCCGGTCGATGAGAAGGATAGCGTTGGAGACGACAATCCCAACCAACATGATGATCCCGATCATTGCCATCTCACCAAACGATCGCTGGGTTATGACGAATCCGACAATTACCCCGACAGCCGCCATCGGAATGGTTAACATGATGATAAACGGATGAGAGAGTCGGCCGAATTGTGTCACCATGATCATGTATATCAGGGCAATTACCCCAAATAGAACCATAGCTAATGCTGTAAAGTTCGCGCCTTGTTCTTTCAGTTTACCTGAAATCTCCACCTTGTAGCCTGCTGGAACAGCAAACTGTGCGAGCTTCTCTTCAATTTGACGTCCCGCTGCGCCTACGTCTCCACCTAATACGTCGGCAGATACTGTTACGATACGATCACCTTTTTGATGGGTTAAGGTAATAGGAGACTTGGTGTATTTCAATTCTACTAAATCAGTTAACGGAACCTTATTTCCTGTTTCTGTGGTAACTAACAATTGTTTTAACTGATCAGGGTGTTTCATCCACTCTTTAGGATAACGGGCCACGACGTCGAGATCAATCCCATCAGCCGTTATGGTCGTCACATTCTGCTCGCCAATGAACCCACTAATTTGAGCAAGCATGGAACGTGGATTGACATTTAACTGTTCCATGACGTCTTCTTTCGGAACCAGAGTGATTTTTTCGGTGCCTTTTTGAAAATCGTCTCGGACGTTTGACAGACCTGGGATCGTACTCAACATTTTTTCAACATCCGCTGTTAATTGGCGGGTAGTATCTAAATCCTGACCGATAACGTCCACCTGAACAGGCGGTTTATCATTCTGGCTGCCAAAAGACATCGCTATTTTATCCACACCTTGAATTTTATTGAGGCGATCGTTGATATCCTTGGACATTTCCTCTTTATTGCGTTTTCGTTCTGCCTTGCCTACTAATTGGATAAAGAACTGAGCGGAATTCTTTTCCACAATTACAAACAAGTCACTGATTTCTGGAACTTGACGTAGCGACTTTTCGACGGCAGTCGCTTCTTTAATGGTCGTCGCAGCTTGTGTACCATCCGCCAGATCGGCCTTGGCATAAATGAAATTTTCGTTCTCATTCATGCCTAGTTCTACTTTAACCATCGGCGCCAAGAAAATCGCCCCGACAAACATGAGAAAAGCAACCAGTAAGGTTTTGACACGATGGTTCAAGGCAACTTGAAGCAGTTTGTTAAACCATTGCACGATTTTATTTTGTTTCTTCCCATGATTTTCTTCACTATGCAATCCTTGTTTGTCTTTACGCAGGAAACGCTCAGCAAACACAGGAACAAAGAAGAATGCAGCAACCGTAGAAGATACAATCGTAGCTGTCACCGTAAACGCTATGGTCATAAAAATCGGTTTCAGCCAATCCTCAAAATTAGCAAATACGAGCGGTAAGAATACAGCGATCAAGGTAATCTGAGAAGCGATAACTGGAGTCATAACCTCTTTGGTACCAAGGACGATTGCCCTCTCCAATGGTTCGCCTTTTTCACGGAACTGATAGATGCTCTCCAGTACCACAATCGCCGCATCTACGATCAAACCGACGGAGAGACTCAGCGAGATTAATGTAACCAAATCGATGTTATAACCGCCAACCTTCATCGCAATGAACGTCATAAATGCGGACAGTGGCAATGTGGTTGCAATAACCAATGTGACGCGCCAGTTGCGCAGGAACACAATCAGGATCAGGATCGCGAGCGCACCCCCGATCACTACATCTGTACTCAGATTATTCACCGCGTGCTTAATAAACGAAACGGCTTCAAACATGACGTACATTTTGTAGCTTCCGCTTGCATTCCTGTTAATTTCATCTACTACTTTTTCAACAGCATCCTGAGTTGAAATCAAATCGCTATCCGCAGTTCTCTTGACACTCATCCAGACAAAAGGGTTACCATCGTGCAGTCCTACCGCATCATTCATTTTACCGCGTAAATCATCAATGGTAGCCAGCTGCCCGATTCTCACAGGGCCATCTTGAGTTTTGATCATGACATTCCCAATATCCTGGATCGTTTTAAGTGAATGATCAATCATGATGACTGTATCATAACCAGCATTTTGCAAGGTTCCGACCGCTTGTTTCCAGTTGGCTTGCTGCAACTGATTCATGACGTCCTGTGGTGTAATGTTATAAGCTGCTAATTGATCTGGTTTGAAAGTAACAGCAATTTTATTCTCAAAACCAATGGTTTCTACTTTTACTTCTTTCACGCCAGGTACGGCTTCGATTTTATCTTTTAGCGTAGATTTCGCCAATGTCATCAATACTTGCGGATCCGATCCAGATAGTGCAAAATCGATCAGATTGTCGTCTCCAAAGCTATCCTGTCTGATATTAACTGTATCTACGCTTTTGGGAAACGAGTTACGAAGACGGTTTACCGCATTCTGAACGTCTTGCTTTACCTTCTCTCCGGATTTCTCCTCGGCCTTAATCGTGATGAATGAAGAACCAGTACTTGTATTAGACGTGTAATCCTTTACGTCGGCAATGGATTTGATTTCTTTTTCAATTGGTTTGGTGACCTTCTCCTCCATTTCCTCTGGAGGGAGAGAACCTCCTGTTACACTAACACTAATAATTGGGAAGTTGGCTTTAGGCACAAGCGCCACCGTAAAGCTGAAAAGCGATCCTAACCCTGCCAAGACAATCAGGGAGGTGGCTAAAAAGACGATGAGTTTACGTCTCAATAAAAAATATATTAATTTTTCCATGCTTACTCTCCTTTAGGCACAACTTTTTCGCCGTCAGCATAATAAGTGATACCCGAACGAATCAGTTGATCGCCGCTTTGCACCCCGGACATTATTTCCATTTGCTCCCCAATGATCTGACCGACTTGCACTTCCTGTTTTTTCACAATTCCATTTTTAACGATCATGACAAATCGCTTCGATTGATTAATGCCCACGCTCTCCAGCGGAACGATGAGTCCATTCACTTTTCTTGGTTTCTCAACCGCTGCCAGCATCCCGCCACGCCAAGAGCGATCTTGGTTCGGCACCGTTATTTCAACATGATATTTACCCGTTTTCTCATCAACCACCGGAGAAACGAATTTGATTTTTCCTGTTGATTTCAAACCACTTGTATTGGATACATTGACGGTTTCGCCTTCTCTATACTGACCAATCACATCATTAGTTACATCAATGGCAACTTTCACCTCTGACAAGTCAACGAGATGAATGACATCATGACCTGGGCTAGCCATTTCTCCAACCTGTTGATTGACTTGCACAATTGTTCCGGCAAATGGCGCAATAAGCTTAGTATCTTGCAATGACTTCTTCGCTTGAGCAATCTGTCCTGAAGCTGATTTAATCGACGCATCAGCTACTGCGATATCCTCAGGTTTGGCACCCTTGAGGAGTTCCTCCAAGGAGATTTGTTGATTCCTGAAAGAAATCTCTTCCTGCTGCAGATCCCGTTTCTTATTCGTTAACTCATTTTGAGATATTGCTCCACCTTCAAACAACTGTTGGCTTTGAGCTACATCCGATCTTGCTTTATCCAAACGTTGCTGAGCACTTTTTAATTGGAGACGCTCCTGTTCAATTGCTTCCTGGGTGGCTCCTTTTAGTGTTTTCGTACGTTTGGCATATGCCTCATCAATTTGCCCGGAAGCTGCTTCAAGCTCTTTTTGGGCATAGGTGGTATCAAGAGTAGCCAGAACCTCTCCTTTGCCGACAAACACGCCGTTTTGCGCTTTCATTTGAACAATCTTACCCGACGTCCCGAACGAGAGCGAAACATCCTCTTTCGGAGACACAATTCCCGTTGCAGAGAGAATCACGTTTGGTGTTTGAGTTGGAATCTTGTAAACTTCCACCACCTTACTTTTTGTTTCTTGTTTAACTGCTTCATCCGGCTTCGCACCACAGCCTGCTGTCAGGATCAGAACAGTAGCGAGGCATAGCGTTAATCCTTTTTTCACGGTGATTTCCTCCAAATCATATGATCAGTAATACCAGTTTGCCAGTTTCTTCTATCATGTGTAACGGTCACCAGCAGGAAATGTTCTCCTCCTTAAGACGGAGAACCCCATATATGGTTAGAGTTACCTATTAACATTACGAAGCAAGGAGGAAATAATTGCAAGATATATACACAAAATTAATAAAAAATTATTTCTCGAGCTGCCTAGTCGGAGATGGTGTATGCATGCTAAGCAGAAACCCGCAAGCCATGAGATTGGTAATAAATGAACTTCCTCCGTAGCTAATAAACGGCAAGGTAAGACCTGTAATCGGAGATAGCCCAATGTTCATGCCAATATTGACAAAGATCTGAAAAGACCACATCGTAACCATTCCACTGATAAAAAAGCTGGCAAACAAATCGGGAGTATTCATCGCCCAATGAACAAGCTGCGTAAACAGTAAAAAATAGAGGATTAAGAGAGCGCTGGCTCCTGCGAACCCCCATTGATGTGCGATGACGGCGAATATAAAGTCCGTGTGTTGTTCCGGAAGCTTCTCATGGGAAGAATTTAATAGTTGCAAGATCCCCATTCCGCCAAGCTGACCACTCCCCACTATTTTTTTAGCCAGAATGTATTGATACCCACTTTCCAGCGGATCGTCTTCGGGATGCAAGAACGAGGTTAGCCGTTCAAACTGATGAGGGCGAATCACTTGATAGAATAGCTTCTCAGAGAAGCTATACAGAGAAAACAACCCAAGAATCAATCCCAGTACAGCTGTCACCAAAGCCAGATGAACCCAGCCCGGTATTCGTGTCACAAGCATAAAACATCCAAGTAAGGAGAGATAAACCAAAGCCATTCCTAAGTCAGGTTGAATCAATACCAATAAAGTTGGAAGGGCGATGATTCCTCCCACGAGAATTAATTGCTCGCTGCGGTAAAATACTCCATCGTGCAGTTCATATATGCGGGCCAACATAATCAGAGTGGTGATTTTGGTTAATTCGGAGGGCTGGATGCTGAGTACGCCTAAGTCAATCCAGCTTAGGGCACCGTTAATTTTTTTTCCAAATACAAACACACTGCAAACCGCAAGAATCCCAAAACCATATAGCCAAAACGCCTTCTTCGCCCAAATTCGGTAATCCATACGGCTGATGACCATCATCGCCACAAATCCAATTCCTACCCAGACGGTTTGTTTATAGGTAAGTACGCTGACCGGACTGGATTTGGTAGCCGTCGATACTGCTGCCAAGCTGTAGAAAACAAGCCCGCATAAAACGAGATAAAGGATAGCAGGATTCTTCTTCTCGATCTTTTCCAAGCTTGTTCCCCTCCTTCTGACGATCAGCGTTTAGTGTACCCAGAAAAAGAGAAAAGCCCGCATACGCTATGCGAGCTTGTTACTGTGATTCTTAAATTCTTGTATTATTTGACTCCAGCTAACTCTTCCATTTCTCCCAGCAACTGTTCAAACACACTTAACGCTTCTCGGATTGGTTCTGCCGTGTTCATGTCTACCCCTGCTTTTTTCAACAGGTTGATCGGATAATCAGATCCGCCACTTTTCAAGAAACTGAGGTACCGCTCAACGGCAGGCTGTCCTTCCTCCAGAATCTGTTTGGAGAGCGCCGTAGCCGCTGAGAAGCCAGTCGCATACTTATACACGTAGAAGTTGTTATAGAAATGCGGGATTCGAGCCCATTCCAGATCGACCTCTGAATCCACAACCATCTCTTTTCCGTGATATTCCACGTTCAGGTTGCGATAGATTTCGCTTAACGTATCCGCTGTCAAAGCTTCTTCGGCTTCCACTTTGGCGTGAATAATTTTCTCGAACTCAGCAAACATGGTTTGTCTAAACACCGTTCCGCGGAATTGTTCCAGGTAGTAGTTCAACAGATACATACGTTGATCTTTTTCCTTGGTTGTATCCAATACATGATGCATGAGGAGAGCTTCGTTCAGGGTCGATGCTACCTCAGCAACGAAAATGCGATAATCGGCATACGTGTAAGGCTGATTGTGATTAGAGTAATAGCTGTGCAGAGCGTGCCCCATCTCATGAGCCAATGTAAACATGTTGTTGAGGTTGTCTTGATAGTTCATGAGGACGTAAGGATGAGTGGTGTAAGAACCCCAAGAATAAGCTCCACTCGTCTTTCCTTCATTCTCGTAGACATCAATCCAGCCAGACGTAAACCCTTTTTCAAGTACCTGAGCATAATTATCGCCAAGTGGATGAAGCGCTTCCTTGATGGTACCGATCGCCTCTTCATACGGGATCTCCATATGCACTTCTTTCACAACTGGAACATACAGATCGTACATATGAAGTTCGTCCAAGCCCAAAAGACGTTTGCGAAGCGCAACATAGCGATGCATCAATGGAAGATGCTCACGCACGGTTTCGATCAAATTATCATATACACTAAGATCGATGTTGTCAGCAAACAAAGAAGCCTCAAGCGCTGATGGATATTTGCGTACGCGCGCGTAGAACACGTCACGCTTCACAACGGAAGTCAAGGTAGCCGCAATGGTATTGCGATGCTTGCCATATGTTGAATACAATGCTTCAAAGGCATCTTTGCGGACACGGCGATCCTTGCTTTCCATGAATTGAGTGTATCGTCCTTTGGTTACCTCCACCTCTTCCCCTTTTTCATTCACAATTGTCGGGAATTTGATATCGGCGTTGTTCAGCATGCCAAAAATCGTTGAAGGAGCCTGTGAAATATCACTAACCTGGGCGAGGAGGGCTTCCTCCTGTTCTGATAAGGTATGTGGTTTCAGACGGCTGATCTCTTCCAACATATATCGGTAATGCTCAAGACCTGCTTCACTCTTCTGTAATTCGTTCAGTTTCTCCGTAGGGATAGCCAGAATTTCTGGTTGTATGTAAGATATCGCACTGTAGGCTTGCGTGCTTAGTGTGGCCGCACGATCGGTCAACGCTTGATAGGTTGCGTTGGCATTGTCTTCATCACGTCGCATTCTCGCATATACGTAAATTTGATCCAATGATTTGGTCAATTCATCCTGCAAGGTCAAGGCTTCGAGCAGATTTTTTCCTGATTCCCCTAAGGAGCCTTTCATCGCTTGAACTTTTTCGATCAGGCTTTTGGCTTCCTTGACGTCTTTTTCCCAATCTTGATCGGTGGCGTAAATGTCTTCAAGCTTCCACTTGAAATCTTGAGGGATTTCACTTCGTTTGGGCAACGCTTTGGATTTATTCATCATGTCACTCCTTTAATCAATCATTCAATCAGCGCGTCATTGCATAGTATGCCAATCTGGCTTATTACATAACGTATCCCAATTCTTACCTTGCGTCAATCTTGTTAATACGTTCATCTTCCTATTCCCGAAATGAGAAAACCCCCAAAAGGAACAGGCACCTTTGGGGAGTCACTGTACTATTTGAGGGTTTCCCATTCTTGTTTCAACAATAGAACAACCTGATATAAATGTGCTCGTTCTTTTGTTTGATTCTCCTCTAATTCACGAATATATTTCTTGAGATCATCCATTTTTTCTTGCTGTTGGGTCACACTTTCTTCCAGTTGAACCACGCGATTTTTCAGGTCAGCAATCGTTTCGATTAGTTCATTCCATTTTACATCGGATTCTTCAATGGTCACTTCTTGCTGCTCAAACTCCATAACTCGTTTGACATAATTACTCTGTCCGACTGCATGTTGAATCTCACCACTAAATACATCGGGTGTAATCCAATGAGAATTCATAAAATGTTTGCGGTCTTCCATCCAGCCCATCCTCCTTCCCTATATCATATGTAGGCACTGAACTACGGGTACAAAAAAAGCAGAAGACAGGATCACAAAAAAACCGTTCCAGACCTTGTCGTCTGAAACGGTTCTCTAACTTGATTATACATTCGCAGAGGATTGTCGTCGAAAACGTAAAATATAATTGCGCGCTTCCTCAACGCTTGTAATTCGCTGTCTTTGCCACTCTAACAAAATTCGATCAATATAACGAATGTAAAGCTTGCCAACCGAAGCAGCCTCCCGCAATGCGGTAAGCACTAATTCCGTTGGGTACCGATCCTGTTCAAGCCAAATTTGCAGGGTCTCGATTTCAAATGGCGATAAGGGTCTGCCAAATGTATGTTCAAATTGCTGGTAGACGCCTCCCAAATGCTGGCTCGCCGCCACCTCCGAAATCGATTCATCCATTGAAGCTGAGGTAGCCCGATGTTCATCGTTTAGGCAGTGATACAGACGTCGGAATAGTGGTTCCAAATTATATCGCTCGGAGCGAACTCCTGTCTGCTCATCAATCATCTCATCAATGGTTAAGTATTCTTCCTTTAACAGCCTTTGCAGCAGTTGAATCAATTCCAAACTGGTCATGGATAAGCGTTCTTCCAATTGAACGAGGGTTGGAAATAGATTTCCTTCCTGCTGAAAGGATAAGAGGTGGATAATCAGCATCATCTCTTTATCTGAAAGAGCCATCCGCTTATATCTTTTTAGTAGTAAATTGGATACGGACGTCGCACCCTCTTGCAGAATTTGAAGAATATGTTGATCCATGATAATACGTCACCTCTAACTCATTATACCAATCACGAATATAAAAAACGAATGTAAAAAAATTGACACTCCGCTACGCAAGTAACGGAGTGTACTATTATTGTTTCACATGAGACCTTATTGTGTAAAGAACCAATTATGGGTAGAGTCTATACAGAAGACGTGGGAACGGAATCGTTTCGCGAACATGATCCAGTCCGCAGATCCATGCTACCGTACGCTCTAGTCCTAACCCAAAACCGGAGTGAGGCACAGTTCCGTATTTGCGAAGATCCAAATACCACTTGTAGGATTCTTCGGAAAGCTCATGTTCTTTAAAGCGCTCAGCCAGCAATTCAGGATCATCAATCCGTTGGCTACCGCCGATAATTTCGCCATAGCCTTCTGGTGCGATAAGGTCAGCGCAAAGCACTACCTCTGGACGCTCTGGATGTGGCTTCATGTAGAACGCCTTGATTTCAGTTGGGTAATGAGTAATGAAAACCGGTTTCTCATAATGCTCGGCAATCATTGTCTCATCCGGAGCACCAAAGTCGTCTCCCCACTTGATTTCGCTTCCTTTTTCCTGCAACAGCTTGATTGCATCGTCATACGTAATCCGCGGGAATGGCGCGAGAACGTTTTGCAGCTTGGAGACATCTCGATCCAGTGCTTTCAATTCTCTTTGGCAATTTTTCAGAACAGATTGAACGATATGTGAAACAAACTGCTCTTGAATTCGCAGATTTTCCTCGTGGTCAACGAACGCCATTTCCGGCTCAATCATCCAGAACTCGATCAGGTGGCGGCGGGTTTTGGATTTCTCAGCGCGGAAAGTCGGGCCAAAAGAATACACGCGACCTAATGCCATCGCAGCTGCTTCCATATAAAGCTGACCGCTTTGGGAAAGATACGCATCCTCTTCAAAATACTTGGTGTGGAATAGGTTCGTTGTTCCTTCCGCAGAAGTTGGTGTGAGAATTGGCGGATCTACTTTAAAGAAGCCATTTTGTTGGAAGAACTCGTATACAGCACGAATAATCTCGGAACGAATCGCCATTACCGCACGTTGGCGAGGTGTACGTAACCAGAGATGACGGTGATCCATCAAGAAATCAACGCCGTGTTCTTTCAAAGAGATTGGATATTCTTCGGTAATCTGAATAATCTCAATTCCCGTTACGGTTAATTCGTAACCGCTTGGAGCGCGCTCTTCCGCACGGACAATCCCGGTTATGTACATCGAACTTTCTTGTGTAAGCTTGGTTGCGGCTTCCCACACTTCCTCGCTCACTTCCGCTTTCACCACGACTCCCTGAATAAAACCGGAACCGTCACGAAGTTGGAGGAATTGGATTTTCCCACTGCTGCGTTTATTGTACAGCCAGCAGCCAATTCGTACTTCTTGTCCCACATGCTGCCCTACTTGGGCAATGGTTGTTAGTGTCAAAGAAATTCCCTCCATTACCTTACAGATAACCTTCACAATTATACTATTACCACATACGTAATTCAATCGTCGCACGATCATTCGACAAAAAGAAACCTGCCCCCAATAAGGACAGGTCGTGAAGATGTTCCTATTCTTCCACAAATCGTTTAATGCGCTCAATACCTTTTTCCAGCTGTTCCATGGAAGCGGCATAAGAAATACGGACGTTATTCGGAGAACCGAATCCGCTTCCGGGAATCAGCGCTACTTTTTCCTTTTCAAGTAACGCTTCGCTCCATTGATCAACACTGGTATACCCTTTCTTCTCCATAGCGCCAGCTACGTTAGGGAATACGTAAAAGGCTCCTTGTGGTTTCAAGCAGGAAATCCCATCAATTTGGTTCAGCAATTCAACCACTCGATCACGGCGCTTAACAAACTCCACTTTCATGGTTTCGAGTGGTTCTTGTGAACCAGTGAGAGCAGCTAAGGCACCGAATTGAGCAAATGAAGTCGGATTGGAGGTAGAGTGGCTAGACAGGTCAACCATTGCCTGAATAAGCTGTTGGTTCCCTGCCGCATAGCCCATCCGCCAGCCTGTCATCGAATACGGCTTGGACATACCGTTAATAATAATTGTATTTTCAAACGCTTCTTGGCTCAAGTTCGCTACACTGAAATGCTCCTGGCCATCGTAAATTAACTTTTCATAAATTTCATCAGATATCATTAATACTTTATGAGTCAAGCAAACATCTGCAATCTCTTCTAATTCTTTACGGCTGTAAATACTTCCGGTAGGATTGCTTGGAGAGTTGATAACCACTGCGCGGGTGCGTGGAGTAATGGCAGCCTTTACCTGATCAGCCGTTACTTTGAATTGATTGCTTTCTGGTCCTTCGATGAAAACAGGCACCCCATCCGCTACCTTGACCATTTCTGGATAGCTTACCCAAAACGGGATTGGAATGATTACTTCATCACCTGGATCAAGCAAGGACATGAAGAGGTTAAATAAAGCGTGCTTCCCTCCATTGGTTACGATGATTTGCTTAGGGCCGAAGGATAAATTGTTGTCTCGTTCGAATTTTTCTCGAATGGCTTGAATGAGTTCCGGTACACCTGCAGTGGCCGTGTACTTGGTCTTTCCTTCACGCATCGCTTTTTCCGCTGCCTCAATGATATGAGTTGGTGTGTTGAAATCTGGTTCGCCTGCACCTAAACCAACCACATCTACTCCTTGACGCTTCAACTCATTCGCCTTGGCAGTGATCGCAAGCGTAGGAGATGGTGCAAGAATTGAGACTCGTTTCGATAGTTTCATGGTAAAAAGGAACCCCCTCAACAAGTTAACATAATACTTGTTATGTATTCTATTTATCCTCAACTGGATAATGATACTACGATTAGCCTAACATATCATCCTTTCTTTTGTATAGTAATCCCCTAAAACAAAACAAAAGAAACCCGCCATTCTTTAACACGAATCTTCAATCAGAATGGCGGGTTATGTCCTGGTTAACCTTCATTCAAAACGATTTAGCGCTTTTGTCGCTTCTTGTTTCGGCTCATCTTCAATCTCATCGTTATCGTCCCAGTTCCCTTCAAATTCATCGAAAAAATGGTCGCTATCGTCTTCGGGTTCTTCACCTGTTATTGCATCTGTTATTGCAACTGTTATTTCAACCGTAACTTCATCGGTACATTCATCTATTAGTTCAACCGTTAGTTTATCCACCAATCCTTCTGTTAGATCATTGACTTCCTCGAGCTGATGGACGATGGACTCTGCGGATTCGTGTACCTCATCCACTTCTTCCTCAATTGCTTCCACCTCTTCAACTTCGCTAAGTGGTTCTACTACTTCCATCTCCCCGTCAATTTCCTCTACAACTTCAACTTCATCAATAGCGCTTTCTGTAATTACTTCATTTATTGTATCGTCGACCACTTGACGGATTGTTTCCACAGAGGTTGGATCCTGCGCATGAGTATTGGCCGTTTCCATGGTTGATTCATTAATTTCTAACGGGTTTAATAATTTCTCTCCCATGGAAATCCAATGAACCACGCCGTTCACGAGACCACTTGCAATATACCGATCAATGGATAAAATCGCGCGTGTACGGTTCAATGTGTGGATCGAGACATGGCAAGAAGGAGAATTGGTCGTTGCAACAATCACATACTGGTTCGTTGCATATGGTTCTGGGAATTGAACTTCTATCTGAAGCGATTGTTTTTTGTTTTCCATCGTAAAAGGTACAATTCCACACTGTTGTAAATTCCGGCTTTCTCCACTTGTTGTGGTTACGGGTGAGAAAGTAAGCTTCTTTGGTTCGATGGAAGAATCGGCAATTTTCTCAGTCGTGATGGCAGCATTGGCAACTTTATCGGTTGTGATCGAAGCGTTGGCAAGTTTTTCAGACACGACAGACGAATCCGCTAACTTATCGGTTGAAACAGAGGCATTGGCCAGTTTCCTGGTCGTAATCGATGAGTTCGCGATTTTCTCGGTTGTAACGTCAGCATCGGCAATTTTTTCGGTCGTGATCGCCGCGTCCGCTATTTTTTCACTTGTGACGGAGGCATCGGCGATTTTTTTCGTGGATACCGCGAAATTCGAGATATTGACAGTTGTTACAGCGGCATCGGCGATTTTATCTGAAGAAATGGAACCATCCGCAATTTTCTCTTTGGTGATAGCCGCATCGGCGATTTTTTCTGTTGTCACTGCTGTGTCAGCGATTTTATCAGTAGCAACCGCGTCTTCCGCAATTTTATGAACAGTGATGGCTGCTTCAGAGATTTTTTCGCTTGTCACAGAAGCATTGGCAATCTTGTCGGTTGTGACCGCTGACTGAAAGAGCTTCTCTGTAGTGATGGCTTGATCAGAAATCCTTTCGGTCGTAACAGCGGCAAAAGCGATTTTATCTGTAATCACAGAAGTATCCACGAGTTTATCGGTTGTTACCGATGCATCCGCCAATTTATCTTCCGTTACAGATTTGTCAGTCAGTTTATCTGTTGTGATGGAAGTATTGGCGATCTTTGGCGTTGTAATAGAAGCCTCCGCCAATTTGTCTGCGGTAATGGATAAATTGGTCAGTTTCTTTGTCGTTACAGAAGCGTCCATTAGCTTTTTTGTCGTCACTGCTTCGTCGGCAATCTTGTCGGTTATCACTGCGGAGTTAGCTATTTTACCTGAATTTACACTGTTATTTGCGATTTTTTCGCTAGTGATGGACCCGTCAAAAAGTTTTTCCGTGGTGATGGCTGCATTGGCAATCTTCTTGGTCGTGACAGCGGTATTGGCAATTTTACCTGACGTAATGGAGGCATCCGAAATTTTCGCTGCCGTGATGGAAGCATCTAACAATTTGTCTGAGGTGATCGCTCCATCGATGATTTTATTCGTCGTTACCGCGTCTTCCGCGATTTTCTCGGTAGTAATTGAGCCTTCTGCGATCTTTTTGGAGGTAACCGAAGCACTCGCCAATTTCTCCGTCGTTACTGAACCGTCAGCGATTTTCTCTGTCGTAATGGCTGTGTTGCCAATTTTTTCTGAGGTAATCGCCACATCGGCGATTTTCTCCGTCGTTACTGACGAATTTGCCATTTTCTCTGTAGAAACAGAAGCGTCTATCAATTTCTCAGTTGTTACGGAATCTTCGGCGATTTTTTCCGTGGTGACAGAAGCGTCAGCAATTTTCTCTTTGGTTACCGAAGCCGAAGCGATTTTTTCGGTTGTGATCGAGTCGTCGGTTATTTTTTCCGTCGTTACTGCGCCATAGGCGATTTTCTCAGCTGTAATGGAGTAATTAATGATTTTCTCAGTCGTGATTGAGTCATCATCGATTTTCTCCTTGCTCACACTGTAATCAGAGAGATGAGAAGTGGTAATGGCCCCACCCTGAATATGGTGGGAGAGAATGCTGCCGTCAGCAACTTTATCAGCTGTAATGGCGGCTTCAGCTAGATGATATCCTTGAATTTGCTGTTTCCCCACTTTTTCATAAGTAACACTTTCGTTTGCTAGATGTTGGCTTTGAATCACGAATGGCTTTAGATGGTTCTCTTCAATCGCTTCATTCATAATTTTGAGAGACGACACTGAATGATTGGCAAGATGTTTGTTCATGACTTCCAGTTCACCAATCTTGTCTCTCGTTATTGCTTCAGAGCAGATGTGTTTGTTTGTAATGGAAAACGGCTCAATATGATCAGCAGTAATGGCTCCTTGCTGGATATTTCTACTTTGAACAGAATCTAGCCCGAGATGCTCGTGACGTATGCTTTTGAGCTGCAGATGGGCTGCTTTAATGCTCTCTTCGGCGATTTTTTCGGATGTTACGGCCTCGTTCATCAGATGTACCGTCCCGACAACCTTTTCTTGCAGATGTTCAGTGGAAATCGAGTTGGTTGCAAGATGTTGACCAAAAATCACTTTGTCCCCAATCTTTTCTTTACTGATTGCACCGGTAGCGATGTGATGATTCTTTACCGCTTCGTTGGCAATTTTGGACGAAGTGACGGAGTAATCCGATAATTTGCTGCTTGTAACGGCGGAACCCGTCAATTTATCGGTTGAAACTGACTCTGAAGCAAGCTTGGAGGCTGTAATGGACTGCTCCGCCAAATGATTCGTCTGTACAGCCGCTTCACTGATATGTTGACGGTCTATAATTCGATCCTTGAGATGAGCCTGCTCGACGCTCCGCTTCGCCAGCTTGGCTGCGGTGATGGAGCTATCTTGAATATGTTCGGTTTGAATCATATCGAGCCCGATATGTTGTGATGCAATGCTTTGCTCCGCAATTTTGGCGGTCGTGATTGACGCATCCGCTATCTTGGATTCAGTTACTTGCTGGTCACCGATTTTTTTATTCGTGATTAAATAATCGTGTAAATGCCTGGTTTGAATCGAAAAAGGCTGCAAATGAATATCGCTGATCGCTTCACGTGAAATTTTTGAAGAGACAATCGATTGATCTTGAAGGTGCTGGCTAGTAATCGCGTTATTGGCGATTTTTTCTGCCGTAACAGCTTCACTGCTTAAGTGGCTGGTGTCGATTATTTCTTCTTTCAAGTGCTCTCCACTAACCTGATCAAACGCAATATTTTCGCCTAGAACAGCCCCTTCAGCTAAATGCTTGTTTTGAATGACATGCAGTTGTAAGTGATGTGCGCCAATAACCTCGTCACCAAGCTTCTCTGACGTGATGACACCATCTCTCAACTTGGACGATGTCACAGCACCATCCGACAGCTTGACGGAATTAATGGCACCATTGGCTATATTGTTCGATTGAATGGATCCGTATTTAATCTTTTCAGAGACAATTGCCTGATCTTGAATCAATTCAGATGTAATGGCTTGATCATGTATGTGTCTGGATTGGATAGAGCCCTCAGCTATTTTGATCGAATCAATCGTTTTATCTGCTAGCTTATCCGACGTGATACTATTGTTCATCAGTTTACTGCCGTGGATGGATCGGTCCTGCAGTTTCTCTCCAGAGATTGCCTGATTCGCGATATGCTCTTCTCCGATGGAATATGGCGCAATTTTACTGGAGGTTACCGAGTGATTAGCCAGCTTCGTATGATCAATCGCATAATCTTGAATCAGTTCCCTTTCCACGCTTCCATGTTTAATTTTGCTTGCGGTGATGGAACGATTGGCAATCTTCTCCGTTGTTATGGACTGATCCATCAAATCATCTGTGTATATGACGGAAGTGGCGGTAGGAAACTCTTCTTTTCGTTCATTGACGACTTTGGTGAATTTCTTCTGGTTTGTAATTTTCGTCTCTTTCGAAGGCGCATCTTCACGAGGTGAGTGTGTCTCTTTGGATGCGGTCGACTCCTGATGAGTAGACTCCATTGGTACCGAACGCAATGGAGGATATGATTTTACGTTGTTCGAAGCCGTTTCCCTGAGCGGTATTTGATCATTATCTGATAGCCACTCAAGCTGAGGCTGATACACTTCTGATTCAAACAAATTGGCTGGCTCTTGGCTTAGCTTCTTTCTTCTTCGCTGTGGTTTGGCCATTTTGGTTCCCTTCCTTTTCCAATTCTCCTGTTCATGTCATATGTAGCATATTCATTCACCCATATAGTTGGCACAAGTTTCGGAGAAAATAAAAAACTAGCAGGAATTATCCTACTAGTTCTTCTGTAAGCTGGATTTTTTGAAGCATCTCACGGAATTGATCTCCGCTGAGTACCTCTTGCTCCAATAGAATATGCAAACTATTTTTGAATACATCATCGTATTGCTTGAGAACTTCTCTTGTTCTTGTCAGAAGCTCTTCCAGCGTCTGATTCACTTCTTCATGAATTTGATTTTTATCGATATAGTCGACGTGAATGATCCCAAGCTTGGACATACCGCTTTTTACAATCTCGTGCGCCATACCCAACGCTTGTTCAAAGTCATTGCGAGAGCCTGTGCTTCGGCCACCGTAGTAAATTTCTTCGGCTACGGCTCCTCCGAGGCTAACCATGATTTGTTTCTCCAACGCTTCCTTCGTATACAGGTAGCGATCCTCCATTGGATTCTGTCGAACATAACCGAGCGCTTGACCACGCGGGCTAAGGGTAACTTGAGAGACTGAACCTGGACGTACCTGTTCACTGATGATCGCATGGCCTAATTCGTGAAGGGCAACGCGTTTTTTCTCATCGCCCGTCGCTTCGCGGTCACTCTTCTCACCCATCATCACTTTATCAACAGCCATGGAGAAGTGGCTTGACAAAATGACATCAGACTGCTCACGCATCGCATAGATGGCTGCTTCATTGGCAACGCTCTCCAACTGTGCGCCGGAGAATCCAAAGGTCTCCTGAGCAACATTCCCGATTGTAACTTCTTGAGAAATCGGCTTGTTTTTGGTGTGAATTTGCAGGATTTGTTCACGCGCTTTTTTATCAGGCAAATCCACAACGATGTGACGGTCAAAGCGGCCAGGACGAAGTAAAGCGGAATCAAGCATATCCTTACGGTTGGTAGCTGCGATCAAGAGGATTCGCGGCTTCTCTTCCGTCTGAATACCGTCCATCTCCGTCAGCAATTGGTTCAACGTCTGATCGTACTCTCGCTGTTGATTGCCTTCACGTTTTCCACCAATTACATCGATCTCGTCGATGAAAATAATCCCCGAATCCTGTCCATTCCGTTCAGCCATCGTCTTCACTTCACGAAACAACTCACGGATCCGCTGGGCACCAACCCCTACATACATCTCCACGAATTGTGAACCGGAAGCCGCAAGAAAAGCTGAATTCGTATAATTGGCTGCCGCTTTTGCCATCAAGGTTTTGCCCGTTCCAGGAGGTCCAGTTAAGAGCACACCCTTCATCGGACGAATTCCGTAATGGTTAATTTTGTCTTTTTGAACCAGAAAATCAAGAGCCTCCTTCAGCTCATTCTTTGCACGCTCTTGTCCGCCAATATCGGCAAACGTCATATCCGTCTTGGGAACCGTATGCTTGCCTTTACGACCATTCTTGGCTGTGGCACCAATCCCTCCTTGACGAGACACCAAAAAGTACAGACCTGCCAAAACAGCTGCAAACAACAAGAAAGGACCAATGTTAATTCCTAAATACAATAGAAAAATGATAACTGCCGGGACGACCCCGTACAATATTTCTTTACCCACGCGCGCTCACCTCTCCATCTGTGGTATTGCGCGGAACGATTGTATAGTATTCTTCAGATCCACGTTTCAAGAAGACATAGATGTTGTTCTGATCCATAGCGGTGGACGCATTGTCCAAGTGGTTTTTCACTTTCCAATCGCTAACAAGCTGAGGGATCTTGCTGTATTCTCGAAGATCTAATGCTTCGGTAAACGCGAAAGTACCATCCATCCAGATCTGTTTTAACGCAGGATTCTGGTTAGTCAGATCGACTTCCACCTTTTTATTGGTAATATCTTGAGCGATATAGTTCTGTAAATCCATATATTCTGCAGGAAACTTGTCCGGATTGGTCACTGTCAATTTAATCAATATCTGATCTTTATTGATCTGTAAATCTGCCAGTGTCGCTGACGTCATTCCTGATATTTCAGTACGAATTGGTTCTTCTACTTCTACCTTTTGATATAAAAACCAACCGCCAAACAGGAGAGCCATCGTAACCAGCAATGATATAAGAATCGGTGCCTTACGCAATTGCATGAAATACTCCCCTTTCTATTTGTATACCATTCGTATAGATTTTCATCTATCATTTCGGGACGTTTTTAAGTATAGCACATTTAGCAATCGTCATTCCTATGTAGATAATGGATAAAGAGGGAGATCATAAAACAAAAAAACTGATAGATCATCTATCAGCTCTTGTTGGTCTCTTAAGACATCCTCGATATAGGTCTTACCGAGTATTTGTAAAAATCGTCCGTATACGCGACGAATTTTCCTGTTCCGCGAATATATTCTTTTGTTGGGATCCATGTATGATAGCTAGGGTCACTTCTCCTGATCGACACGTAATTGTACCGATTGGTTGAATATATTTTAAATCCCTTTCTCCTGCAATCATTTAGGAAGTGATAATCTTCACCAAGCGTCACATCTCTAAAAGATACTTGCTTAAACACTTTCTTTTTGAACATGATGGTCGCACCCGCTACCCTCTTTTGATAAGACCTCTCTCTATTCGGAAATCGGATGTATAACGCTTTGTCTTCCTCAAAAAAAGTGTAATACGATCGTTTGCCTACGATGTCCGCTTTGGTTCTATTAAATGCTCGTATTGAGGATCTCAGGTAGTAAGGTGAATAAAAGTCGTCATCGTCAAACTTGGCAATGTACGGATATTTGCTTTTTTCTACTCCGAAGTTCAGGCATCGACCCAAGCTTATAGAAGACTCGAGCTGGAAAACAGATACATCTGGATAGCCGCTTGCTTTTATGGTCCATTCATTCAAATCAAAATCATCTCTATTTAAGATGATAATCAGTTCTT
This sequence comes from Brevibacillus ginsengisoli, assembly GCF_050113715.1. NCBI lineage: Bacteria > Bacillati > Bacillota > Bacilli > Caryophanales > Paenibacillaceae > Brevibacillus > Brevibacillus ginsengisoli. Next base: position 196,082 of record NZ_JBNJQR010000002.1, on the reverse strand, counting down.
TCTTATCCCAAAGTTGTTTATGATAATTATCAAAAATATTATCCATGTAATATGGTTTATTCGTACATGTAATGATGGTAACACCATCCGTTTTCATCGGCGTACCCACCTTCCTTCACACCTCTCCTTAACACTTCTAGAGGATTAGAATATGATGATTTGCTCAGAACCCTTTTTTCCGAAGGTGAATAGAAAGAATAAATCAGCACGCTTCGAGGGGGAAAACCTGACATGAGGGTCTTATTCATTGATAGTAATTATAAGTTGCAACATACTCTCTCCCAAGGCTTTCAAGAACTTTCCCACAATGTTAAAATTTCTGGCCGACTAACAAACGAAAATGATTTAGCCAAAATGATAGATGATTATTCTCCGGATTTAGTCGTTACACAAGGGTGGAGCAGAGAAACGTCAAGAATTTCAAAAGAATGGATCCGAAACCAAGTAAAACTACGAGGCATTCCGCACATTTATTGGTCAGTCGAGGACCCCATACACACCCACAGCTTCTGTATTCCTTTAGTACAAACCATGCAGCCTGATTATATATTTACGATTTCGTCTCAAACCGTTGATCTATACAGGTCTCTTGGGTTTCACGCTGACTATTTAGACTTTGGATATTCTTCGGGCATTCATTACCCGACAAATCAAAATAAGAAGTATAAACGAAGAATCGCCGTGGTCGCTAACGCGCAAGCCTATACGTTTGGTATGGAGGGCAACGAAAGGTTAAAATCTCTGAAGGTGTTGGTAAAGCCTTTGCTGAAGAGAAAAATCCGGGTGGACTTTTGGGGAGAAGGATGGAAGAATGCAGAGCGATTTCTAGGCGTTCACATTCCAATGGGGTGGCTTCACGGAAAAATCCCGTACAAAGCAACCAACCACGTATATAATTCTGCTGACATCGTGATTGGATTGCAGAACCGAATGGATCAAGTAAGCCAGAGGACCTATGAAATTTTGGCTGCGGGAGGACTTATGCTTACCCTTGATACACCAGCTATTCAACAGCAATTTCATTCGGGCGTACACCTGATCACTTCCGCCTCTCCAAGACAGACTCTCAACCAAATCAATTACTACCTCACTCACCCAAAACGTCGCCTTGAAATTCGTAAAAGAGCCCCTGAAGCAATACTACAGCACTCGTATCGGAATCGTGCCCAATACATTATTGAACGGCTTATCGAACATGGCTTGTTAAATCCTTAATCCTTGCTTACTTCCCTCTAATTTTGAGAAGTTGACCGACGTTAAGCACACGAGTACCCAAGTGATTTAATTGCATGATTCGTCTGACGGTTACACCAAATCTTCGAGCAATTTTAACGATCGTATCTCCTTCGATTACTTTATACCAGATAACACGCCTAGATGATTTCTTCTGCGCTTTTATTGACTTGGCACCGCTGTTCCTCTTCGTGTTCTTTAGCTTCGTATTCTTTAGCTTCGTGTTCTTCGTCTTCGCACTGTTTTTCTTCTGGACTTTCCTTGATTTGCTTGATGACACAAGTATGGTTGAATGAAAAAGTGGATCTGAATGATTTAACATACCATGACAGCTCAAGACCGTAATTATTTTCTCTGCGCGATTCCTATAATGATGATTGGCTACGGCAACCCTTCCCTGCTTACGAATCCGATTGCGTTCATCTGGATTTCGCAGGTAGTGGTTAACCAAAGTCAATGTACTCTCAGGAGAATCTGCAACCACAAGATCCACTCCGGGTCGAAACAGATTCCGAATAGCTGGGGTATCAAGAGTGAGAAGAAAGCCCCCTGAAGCAAGAATTTCATAGGTTTCCATCGATACTTTTGTATCACTATTTTGCAAGCAAATCAGGATATCGGCTGAAGAGTAAACTTTTTTTAACTCCGAATCCTCCAAATATCCGTGATTCCATTCACTAGGGATGTCTTGCTCAAAAAATGACCCCATTCGTTCCCAACCCGTTCCCATAAAATCTACTCGGATATTCTCTTGCAATAGTGGTCGAATCAGTGTGTTCATCGCTTGAATACGGCAGAGATCCGGGTATACCTGAAGCGGCTGAGCAGGAAAGGCATTAGAAACCACGGCAATCCTGCAGCGATACTTGTCTTCCGGCTCTGCGGGATGATGACTACTTGGATAGTATCCAAAGCCTAAATATGCTGCTGCAATCCCCTTTTGATGATACAAATTGACTGAAGACGGACAGGCGGTAAATACAAAATCTGGAGCTGTATTCTCGATATAAGGTAAGGAGTATTGCGCTGTACAGTTAGGATCTTCAGTTGCCCAAAAAACATGTGGCACCCCGGCTTCCTTGACAGCCTTCCGAATCCACTTCTGTTTTTCTTTTGAAAATTCTTTCGTCCAACCTATCGTTATCATTAAATCAGGAGAAAATTGAGCGATAATCTGTTTGAGCTGATTGACATCGTTAAACGCTTCCGATACCTTTACCTCATGGCCTGCATCACGAAAGCCGTTTGGAAGTCCATTTATCCACTTGGGGTGACTTTCCAAAAATAGCACTCGCATGAATGTAACCCCCACCCCTTCAAAATTTAATAACGCAACACTGTCCTTTGTTCACGATCGATGATGTTATTATATTGGGAACCTTCATCATCGTCCTGAGCGAATTCACCACTCCAAATATAATTGGTCAAGTGCACATAACAAAAAAACCTTCCTGTTATAGGGAAGGTTTTAACGCTTATGAAGCAGCTGTAACTGCGTTGAGACGATAAGACTTGATGACTTTGCCAGTCCAAAAATCATAATAGACGTAATTGTAACGATTTTCTTGATCGACAAATACGGCTTCCCAGAACTTATTCTTAGCGTCCTTGCCTGGAACAATGTGAATAATTCTCGGGTTTTTGTACCCTTTTTCCAAGGCGGTCTTCACGCTTTCTTTGGTAACGGCGCCATCAAGAATCTCAAAATCAACAGAATCAGGAGTCAACCAAGCAACGATAGGTGTACCAACTTGGTTCTTTCCAATGACAACCGCATATGTTTTATTGCCACGGTATTCATCAATCTGATCGATCTGGGTTATTCCTGTTCGTTCTTTGGTCCATTGTCGAACCTGATCCTCATACTGATTCTTGTCGCTAATCACATTTGAAATCATGTTATACGAAAAGCCGCCGATTACCAACACAATCGCTACAATGACTAATCCAATCCGAAGATACACAAACGTTTACTCCTTTTATCCAAGCAACCATGATCCATAAGGAATTGCTTCTTCTCTTAAGAAAACCGAAAAATTAGTTGATCATGTTTTGAAAGTTGCGATTGACTGGCTTCCAGATTGACAGTCAACTGTTTCAACTGATGATCATTCGTATCATACCACAGCTCATAGCGGATGACTACACTCTCCATATAGTGATCTAGGACAGCATCTGCTTGAAATTGAGGACCTAACCATAAGGCTAACATCTCACGAACCTGATCGGCAGGAAGAGTGAACTGGAATCCTTTACGATTAGATGGATTCCCCTCCAGAATACGGGGTTCAATGGAATGTAATTGTCCCTGAATCACTGCTGCATGTTCATATGGTGTAAACAAGGCGTAGGGTAAGAACTCCGGATTCTCCTGGTGACCATCTATCACAAGGGAAAGCTTTGAGTTTGAGCGCTTCATGTTGATGGTGTGACCTGACACCTCACCGGATAAGTCAAACCCTTCTCCATGATACACTCCCCGGTATAACTGACCCCGCGTCTGGACTTGATAGGAGATTGGATAATCTGCCTTTAGTTGGTTGATTAATTTCTCTACTTGAATCCGGTTTGCATCAAGCGTACCTTCTTCACCATCAGTTGCTGAGTGTGCATAGAGGGGTAAGGTTTGTTCTGTCCATTTCGCCAGGGCGACTCCAAGTACAAACAAACTCACAAAAATAGGAAATAGCCACCAAAGCTGTTTTCGTCTGATGTACAATTCTATCCCCCCTCGTCCCAGGTTCCTAAAAATTATGCAGGACAAGAAGGTTTTAGAACGATGCCGAAAACTTGCTAAACATAGCGAAAGGACGAAGGGTCATACTACAGTTACACCCCAAGGAGGTGAGCGTGTGAAACTGCCGACGACAACCCTGGATCCAATGGAGTCGTTGCTACAGGAGTACACCGTTTCCTGGGCAGGGTTATCATCACCGCTTAGAGCATTACCTCAGCCATCAACAATTGATTATCGCCACACCTCATTGAAACACATTTGGCGGAACTGCCACGATGGAAGCTAACCAAAATACCCCTACCTACACTTTTTGCCGCACCAAACTCCCGTCAATGCTCTGATGGGAGGACTTTTTCATTCATCTCCATGAGGGTGAAACTTATCGATTCAGCTTTTGAAACATACGATTCGCTTCAAAAATAACTTGTTCTTCATCGACCGTCAGAAGTTCGTTATTTCGCATGATAAATTGACCCGCAACAATCGTATCGGATACGTCACGTCCATTGGCTGCGTACACCACATGCGAGATAGGGTCATGCGCAGGATGGAAGTGAGCTTGGGCACTGTTGAGCATGATCATATCCGCTTGTTTGCCGACTTCAAGTGAACCAAGCTTGTCTTTTTGGAAGACACCGTCTGCTCCAAGGATCGTTGCCATACGAAGTGCCTGTTCGGCTGGAACGGCAATCGGATCATGGTTCACACCTTTATGAAGAATAGCTGACAACTTCAGCTCTTCAAACAGGTTCAGGTTGTTGTTACTGGCTGAGCTGTCTGTTCCAAGCGATACACTGATGCCTTTCGCAAGCATGTCAGGAACCCGAGCTACACCACTCGCCAATTTTAGGTTGCTCACGACGTTATGAGATACTTTCACATCATATTTTGCCAAAGTATCGATCTCTTCATCCGTTAAATGTACGGCATGCGCCACAAGCGTTGGTCGTGAAAATACTCCCAAATTCTCCAGATGGGCTACTGGACGAACTCCATAATCCTTCACGTTTTGCTCCACTTCAAAAGCCGTTTCGGACATATGAATATGCATCGGAAGGTCCAACTCATGAGCGCGTTCAAGAATTTGCGTAATAAAATCTGGTGTACAAGTATACGGCGCATGTGGAGACATCATCACAGTGATGCGTCCATCTGCTTGATTGTGCCAGTCACGGGCAAATCGAGTGGCTTCTTCTAGTTTGGCCTTACGCTCTTCAGCTGAGCAGAATCCAATCATACCGCGGCACAAACGAGCGCGCATACCAGAGTCTTGTACAGTTTGGGCCACTTCATTCATGTGATCGTACATATCCACAAAGGTGGTTGTACCTGTACGGATCATTTCGATAATGGACAAATAAGCTCCCCATTTGACGTGATCAGCCGTAAATTGAGCTTCGAGCGGCCACATCTTGTCTTCCAACCACTGCTGAAGCGGAAGGTCGTCCGCATACCCGCGCAAAAGGGACATTCCCACGTGTCCATGAGTATTAACAAAACCTGGGAGTATGTATTTATCTTTCCCGTTAATGATTTCATCATAGCCAGACAGATCCGCTGGGGTCTCACCTACATATGTAATGATATTTCCTTCGAAAGCAACTGCTCCATCCAGAATCACATCATTCGTTGGATTCACGGTTATGATAGTAGCATGTGTAATGATCGTTTTCATTTTCTTAGGACTCTCCAATCATTGTGTGATATACAAACCTTTAGCCATTAGGTAAGGTAGTACGCTAAGCTTTGCAAACTGGATGTCACATCCGCGTTATGCACTCGCACATCCTTTTCCATTCGAAGATTCATTGGCGCAAAATTAAGTATCCCTTCAATTCCCGCTTCGACTAACAAATTCGCTACTTCCTGCGCTGCCTGAGCAGGTACAGTGATGATGGCCAAACGAATTTGCATGCTGGACACGACTTCTTTTAGGGAGTTCATCGAATAAATTTTTAAGCCGGCAATCTCTTTTCCTTGCTTGGATTCATCCGCATCAAAAATAGCGACGATCCGCATGTTGTCCTTCAAATAGACGTTATAGTTACTGATCGCATGTCCCAGGTGACCTGCCCCCACCAGAGCAACATGGATTTCCTGGTCAAGCTTTAGAATTTGTCTGATTTTCTCGATAAGATAATCGACATCGTAACCAATCCCTTTTTTCCCAAAATCCCCGAACGCGGCTAGATCTTTACGGATTTGGGCCGGATTCACGTCTAATATTTTTCCCATTTGTTGAGAAGAAACCGTTTTAACGTCCATTTGCTTCAATGAAGTTAAATAACGCAAATAAATTGGAAGTCGATTGACAACTGCATCTGAAATTTTAGGTGCTTTCATGCTCCAATTCCCCCTCTCTATTCCTTTTTACGCTTTAAAACCTTGTAGTCTTTTCCATTGGATAAAATCGTAATCGTTCCGTGTTGTCCTGTTACGTATGTTTCCGCCCAGGATTCGCTTAATCGTTCCATGATCTCCGACTGGGTTCCCTTGAATCCGTTCTCCAAGATTCCGGACTCGATAACAGCCACCTGCGCGTCCACTTTACTTAAAAACACCTGCGAAGAGGCTTGATTGCTTCCCTGATTCGCCACCTTTAGAATCTCAGCTCGCAAAAGTTTTGGATGGCGCTCCAGGAGTCTTTCTTCACTTTTTTCTCCAATGCCGCTTGTGAATAGATACTTTATTTTATTTTGCCGTAAAAGGAACACCAGAGAATGATCTTGTGGAGAAAGAAATAACGGCTCACTTGGATTGAGTACTTTTATGGTGATCTCATGATCGAAGGCCAGCTCATCTCCTTCCCGAAGAAGGACTAGTTTTTTAGCTTGACCAATCGGAACGACATGGCGAATGGATCTGCTGATGGCTTCTGGTATCATTACCGTGTCAATCTGTAAGCTATTGGCGAGTGTCTGGTAACCTCCCGCATGGTTGGGTAAATCGTTGGTAATGATGACATAATCCAGTTTGGTTACTTTGCGTTCCTGTAATAACTCTATCAAATCTGAAGCATCTTGTGCACTGCCTGTATCAATCAGCAATTTCTTGCCATTCGGGAAGCGGATCAGTGTGCTCTCTCCCTCATTCAGCGGGAAAAATGTTGTCACCATGCCGATAAAGTCATTCTCATTTTCGCTCAAAATGGGGTCGTCCACTTTGACGACATTCTTCAGATGCTCATCTATTGTGCAGGCCGCAAGTAGTAAAGTAAGAATCAGAAGCAATGGGTACGTATATTTCATGGAACCAACCACCCTTATAAAACAGTTGGTTCATTCTATGACTCTTCGTCCACTAGCATACCGTTCAAAAATGGTCGAATCATTTCACGCAATTGTGTCCAGGTACCTGTCTTCGTCTGAAAAGGCGGTAGCGACTTCAAGAAGGATCGTCCGTACCTGGATTCGACAATGCGGGTATCAAATACCACAATGACTCCACGATCTTGATGATGGCGTATCAGACGTCCTACTCCTTGCTTGAATCGTATGATTGCATGAGGTAGCGACAAGGCCATGAACGGATTTTTCTTCTCTTCCTTTAGTTTCTCCGAACGCCCTTCCGTTAATGGGTGATTTGGCGGCGCAAAAGGCAACCGAACGATAATCAGGCAACTTAAAGCATCACCCGGTATGTCTACCCCTTCCCAAAAGCTGCTCGTCCCAAGCAATACCGTTCGTGGCTCCCGCTGAAACTTGCGAACTAATTTGTTTCGATTACTGCTGTCGATGCCATGACCTAACAAGGTAATGCCTTCCTCGTCCGGCAATCTTGTTTTCAGCCCATCATATACCTGACGAAGCATGGAGTAGGAAGTAAACAAGATGAGTGTTCTTCCCTGTGCAGCCAAAATTACGTCAATACATCCCTGAATGACAGCATTGAGATACTGTCCATCACTTTCCGCAATAGACGGCAAGTCAGCAGGCAGTAACAGCAATCCCTGTTCTTCATAATGAAACGGAGACGGCAGCGATAGCGTACGATAATTCTTTGATTGCTTGGGATCAAATCCGAATCGTTCCACTAGGTAGTCAAAGCTATTTTTCACCGTCAACGTCGCTGAAGTAAGAATCACACTACGTTTCTTCTCAAACAATTGCTCTCTCATAGCTTCGGCGATATCGAGTGGAGAGCTGAACAGGAAGAGATGTTTGCGGGATGTGCGTGATTCAATCTCCATCCATTTTACCAAGTCTTCTCTTTCTTCCACGAGCAGGATATGAATTGCTTGAGTTGTTTGCTTGATTTCTTCCAGAAGTCCTCTCATATTCGTCTGATAGCTTCTGATAGAATAGGTGAACGTATCCTCAACAGACTTGGTCAGATTGAGGTACGCTTCCAATTGTTCCGCGAATCGAGTCAAACTCACGATCAGTTTATCTGATGTTTTGCGGATCCGTTCGTCTTTTCCGTAGAAGTCCGACAGTTTATAACGAATGGTCGCACGCCCAATCTCTGTGGTTTCCTTCGCGCGCTTCAACGCCCAGTGGTACAGAAGCTGAGTCCATTGCGAAGCATCCTCTTTCGCCTGGATATGAGATTGTCGCAGCTCGTGACGCGCATTCTCTACGGACTGGAAAAGTGCCGGGCGCCATTCAATCAACTCTCTTCCATAGGAATCAAGCATGCCGTTTTCTTCATCCACTTCCAACCGATCCAATAACTGAACGAGTTGAACAGTGGAATAATTCAGCCCGAGATGCTGACTAGCCACGTCTTCAAGCTGATGCGCCTCGTCGATAATCATCACATCGCTTGGCGGCAAAATATTGCTCTCTGCCTGCATATCGCTTACCAATAAGGCGTGATTCACGATCACGAGATCAGCGTCTCTCGTTCGTTCCTTCGCCTGAAAATAGTAGCAGCGCGAAAACCACGGGCAATGTCGATTGAGACAGGAGTGGGTATCACTCTTGATTTGCTGCCACAAGAGATTACCGGCGGGAGGAAGACTTAACTCCTCGTAATCACCCGTAACGGTTTGCGTCAACCAGGTTACGATTTGGGCTTTGGCGAGAAACATCTCGTGAGTTGATTCCGTCGGTTCCAACAAGGCATGTTCGAATTTACGCAGACAGATATAATTCCCTCGTCCCTTCAGTTGAGCGACTTTTAGTTCAAAAGGAAGCGCTTGCTGCAAATTCGGGATGTCTTTTTGAAAAAGCTGCTCCTGCAACTGAATGGTATGCGTGCTGATCATGACCTGCTGCTGATTCATTTTGGCCCAGAGAACACTTGGAATTAAATACGCAAGCGATTTACCCGTTCCCGTTCCGGCTTCGACAAATAGATGAACCTCATCCGTAATGGCCTCATAAATGGCGCGAATCATCGCTTCCTGCTCTTCCCTGCGTTGATAACCTGTCTGGGTCTTGGATAAGGTTCCTCCTTCGCCTAACAAACTCTCCAGAAAAACCTCAAGTTCATAGTCCGAATACAGCGGATCTGACTTGGCAGAAAGGATGTTCGGTCGTTTGCGAAGAGCAAGCTGTCTGTATATATCCCACTGCTCATCCTTGGTTGAATCGATCGCTTGCTCCGCCTCTTCAAAAGAAAGCGAAAGCATTTTCTCCATCTCCATATGGCGGAGCAGTTTGCCGATATCCGAACGAAACGAAGAAACGAGCAATTGCAGCCGTTGGATGGTCACAAGCGGCAATTCTTTCAACAATTGAAGCAGATGCAAAAATAATTCCGCTGTGGCCAAGGCGTCACTGTCCGCTTGGTGCGGATTTTCGTGTTGGATCTCAAATTCATCGGCAAGTTCAACCAAACGGTAGCTCTCTTGCATTGGAAGTAAAAATCTTGACAGCTCTACTGTGTCGATCGAATCTCCGTCAAATGGATAATAGCCCTGACTCAGCAGGGCTTCTTGTAAAAAGTTCAAATCAAAAGAAGCATTGTGCGCAACAAATGTTCGCCCGTCCAAGAGTCTTAAAAACTCCGGTAAAACTTCTTCCAAAACGGGAGCATCAGCTACCATCTCATCCGTTATTCCCGTCAATACTGTAATAAATGGCGGAATCGGCTGTCCCGGATTCACTAATGTCGAGAATTGCTCTATAATTTGCCCATCCTCAATGGTTACCGCACCGATCTGAATGATGCTGTCCCCTTGTTTGGGATGGGTCCCTGTTGTCTCAAAATCAACGACGATGAAACTATTCAACAATCGTCACCTCTATATGTAAGCTGCCTCGCTTATTCATCCCTTCGTAGCATTCGGCAGTTATGTAAAAAATCCTGCTTACATACTGTTGACTGGGTAGAGATTTTCATCTTGCAGCGAGTGTTGCACACCCAATTTGTGATTACACAGTTGGATATAGTGGGGTACTTCTTTAAACTGATCCGTGTCATATATCACTTGCTTAAAGTAGTGTTTTGCCAGTTTCCAGTTTTCTTGTGATACAGCGATTCTGCCCAAATGATAGCATCCCAATGACCGAACATAACGATCTTCTGCGTCGAGAAACGATTGGGCGATCCGCTTCGCTTCCAGATAATCTCCCAGTTTGGCATAAACGGAAATCATACCAGACAAGGAAAGGTAATGATTGCGATTGGTTGAAAGGATAAAACGAAAAATCTTAACGGCTTGGTCTATCTGCCCGCCACAAAGCTGCATCCAGCCATATGAAAACAGATAATCCACATTCTTGGGAGCCAAGCTGATCGCTTTCTTGATAAGCGGGATTGCGCGCTCTTTCCCTTCAATCAGCCACGAATTCCAAGCCAGTCCATGCCATGTCCAGCCTTGTCCCGGACATACCTCCACCAGTATTTGGTAGCATTTATAGGCAAGATGAATCTGCCCGTTGGCTTCGTAGTTCATAGCCATCTCGCGAAGCAGTTGCGGATCGGAGTCACGTGTAGGCACCTGGATACGTACAGGGGGAACATATCTCACCGTCTGATCCTGTGAATGTAATAGCTTGGCCGCTCGCATCCACACAACATGTGCTTCCCAATCATCTTCCTGGTTTTCTAAATACTCCTCGATCGCTTCGATGGCCTCTTGCGCATCCCCTGTATGCAAGTAGCATAGGGCAAGGTTATATAAGCTTTCAGGATGATCTGGCGCAATTTCTAACGCCTCTTGAAAAGCTTGAGACGCTTCGAGATACTGTTGAGTTTGAGCCAATATGCTTCCTATCGCATTATAACTGATAGTAGCTACTTTTGGGGAACTGGCGGAGCGACTTAGTAGTCGAAACTCTTTGATGCCCGCTTCCGTATCTCCGGAAAACAACAGACTGTATGCATAATACAAACGTCCGTGCTCCCAATCCGGATAGTGTTGGATCAAGTCGGCAAAATGAGACTTCGCATCCTCAAACAACCTCAAATGATAAAAACCTTCACCTTTGCGAAATAGATGCTGATAAGTCTCTTCCGCTTCTTCTTGTTTCGTCCACTTCGAGGGTGTTGTAGGAGCTTGCGTAAAGAGTTGCGAATGGGATTGCATGATTTGCTCTTCCTCGAAGGCTTTTATGGTGGACTGCTTTACTTTTTTAATGAGATGGGAGAGCTTTTCTTCATATTGAATCCACTGATCTACAATCTGATCACTAATTTGACGATGCTCACGCAATTCCCCGGCCAGCATCATTCGACGATTGCCATCAGCTGTCTCCCAATCTCTCTCGATACGATCAATCTGGTTCAATAAGGAACTGAAATACTCTTCAAACTTCATAAAAAGCCACCCCCTAGTAGAACACTGATAACTTCATTGTCCCACTGGAAGGGTGGCTCTATTCAATTCCTTACCTGCCGAGTCAGTACGATTGAGAACAGCAGAGTGAGCTTCTTAACGAATCGTTGCGTGAATCTCTTCTCCGATAATCTCTACGATCTGGTTATTCTCTCCCATAATCGCTACTTTCGGCTGATGAGTTCTTGCTTCTTCATCCGTCATCATAGCGTAGGAGATGATAATCACAACATCGCCGGGCTGCACTAAACGCGCAGCTGCTCCGTTTAAGCAAATCACGCCGCTTCCAGGTTCCCCTTCAATAATATAGGTCTCCAGTCTTGCTCCGTTATTGTTATTCACGATTTGTACTTTTTCATTCGGAAGAAGGTCGAGCGCATCTAGGATTTTTTTATCAATCGTGATACTTCCTACATAATTGAGATTGGCTTCGGTAACCGTAGCTCGATGAATTTTCGCTTTCATCATCGTGCGGAACATGTGTTTTCCTCCTCAAAATGGTTGGGTGTCAATTTCTATGAGAACGACAAATTAGATAGTTATGATCACATTATCAATCAAACGCGTTACACCAAACTTCACGGCTAACGCAAGCAAATAAGTCTCACCGGTTTGCAACTCTGATTCCACTTCCAATTCTGGATACTTCAAAAGTTCCACATAATCGATTTGGGCAAGCGGTTTCTCTGCAATGGTGGCCTTAACGATCTCCACGAGGGTTTCGGTTGAGTGTTCACCCTTGGCTATTCTTTCTTTCGCCAACTGGAGACTTTGATTTAGAACCAATGCCTGTTCGCGTTCGTCTGTTTTTAAATAGACATTGCGGGAGCTTTTGGCCAGTCCATCTGCTTCACGTATAATCGGACAAGGGACGATTTCAACAGGAATAGACAAGTCATGCACCATTTGTTCGATGACGGCGACTTGCTGCGCATCCTTTTGACCGAAGAAGGCTTTATCAGGCTGCACGATTTGGAAGAGCTTCGACACTACGGTGGCAACTCCATCGAAATGACCTGGTCGAGATTTGCCACACAAGGATTCGCTTACTTGAGAAACCATAACCTGTGTCAGCATTTTTCTTGGATACATCTCTTCAACGCTTGGTGTGAACAGAAAATCAACACCAGCCGCTTCCGCCAATGTTCGGTCATGCTCTATATCGCGTGGGTAACGATCAAAATCTTCGTTAGGTCCAAATTGCAACGGATTGACAAAAATACTCATGACAACCACATTACTTTGCGCTTTCGCCGCTTGGATCAAGCTCATATGGCCCTCATGCAAATATCCCATCGTCGGAACAAACCCTACTGTAAGATTTTCTCGACGTTTATCTTTCAAATAGCTTCGTAATTCGGTGATGGTCGATACCTGGATCATAGCTTAACTCCTTCACCATATAATTGTGCAATCGTCTCTTCAGATGCTGCAAATGTATGTTCACGCGCCGGGAAACGTCTGTCCTTCACTTCCTCAACATAAGAGGAAACAGCTTGGTAGATCATTTCACCAACATTCGCGTATTGTTTCACGAATTTGGGCTTTAGGCTTGAAGCATAGGTTAGGATATCGTGGAAGACAAGTACTTGTCCATCACAACCAGCACCAGCTCCGATTCCAATTGTCGGAATGCTGACACTCTCGGTTACTTTGGCAGCGACTTCGGCTGGCACACATTCCAGAACGATGGCAAAAGCATTCGCTTCTTCAAGCGCTTTAGCCTCTTCTATCAATCGGTGAGCAGCTTCGATATCTTTTCCTTGCACTTTGTAACCGCCCATCTGGTAAACAGTCTGCGGTGTCAACCCGATATGACCGACTACCGGGATTCCGGCTTGCGTCATCCGTTTCACCAAAGGTGCGACTTCCAGACCGCCTTCGATTTTCACTGCTTTGGCAAGCCCCTCCTGCATCAGGCGTCCAGCATTGCGGATCGCTTCTTCAGGCGTACCATGGTAACTGAGGAAAGGCATATCCGCGACCACAAACGCTCGCTTGGCGCCTCGAGTTACCGCCTTGGTATGATGGATCATGTCTTCCATCGTAACAGGGATTGTCGATTCATAACCGAGTACGACCATTCCCAGTGAATCACCGACGAGAATCATATCGACTCCCGCTTCGTCCACGATTTTCGCAGATGGATAATCATACGCTGTTACCATTGCGATTGGACTTTTTTCCTGTTTTGCTTTGCGAAGATCCGATGTTGTTACAGGAGCACTTTTACCTAACATGGCTTCCCCCACCTCGTCTTGCTTCTTCGCCTTCAACCAACACGAACTCACCCAAATGCAAAAAACCCTCTTTTACCAAAGCAAAGAAGGTCGTCCATGTGTAATGACGATACATTGGATGTCCTTCTGTCTCGGTCCTGATTGGCTCAGAGCAGAATGTAAAATGAATGGTAAAACAAAGAACTTCCGATGAGTGCCATTCGCTATAGAAGAGCGATACAGCCTCACTACGGAAGTATAACAGATTCATTATTTTTTTGCATCATATTCCACGTCAGCAGAATAGACCTTGTGTTCTTGACCAAGTGCGTCTTGTACAATTAATACACCATCTGGATCAAGCCCAATCGCTGTACCCGACAGCGGTGTCTGTGAAGAGTGTACTTGTACCTGTCTGCCAATCGTATAAGAATTCGCTTCCCACGCGGCGCGAATCGGAGCAAATCCATGTTCCAGATAGCCTTCATACAACCGCTCAAACGTCCGGCAAAAGTCTTGAATAAAGTTTGCGCGCCGAATCGGCCGTCCTGCTTCAATCTGTAAAGAGGTAGCGATCTCTCGCAGCTCAGGCGGAAACTCTTGCAAGGATAAATTGGCGTTGATCCCCATACCTACCACTAAGTACTTGATTTGATGGGCTTCAGCATTCAATTCAGTGAGAATACCGCAAACTTTTTTACCGTTGATAAAAATATCGTTGGGCCACTTAATTTTTGCCTCTACGCCCAAAGCTTCTTGCATGGTTTTCGCCATGGCGACTGCTGTTAATAACGTGATTTGCGGGGCGGTTGGCAATGGAATATCAGGCCGCAGGATAAGACTCATCCAAATTCCGCTTCCTTTGGGAGAGTGCCATGGTCGACCCATTCGACCCTTCCCGCCAGTCTGTTCCTCCGCAATAATCAGGGTGCCTTCGACGGCTCCTTTGACGGCTGCTTCATGTGCCAGCGGTTGCGTCGACATTACACTGTCATAACTAATCACATTCCGGCCAATACATCGGGAATCGAGGTTCAGCATGATCTCTTCTCCCAAAATACTGTCAGGTGCCGTAAGCAAACGATATCCCGATTTGCGGACAGCTTCAATCTCATAACCTTCGTGCCGAAGCTCCTCAATGTGCTTCCATACAGCTGTTCGGGAACAACCGCAAGTATGACTCAATTCTTCACCTGATATAAATTGGTCAGGATGGTCATGAAACGCCTTCAATATCTCCTGTTTGATGTTCATTCTTTTCCACCTCTTTTCGTGCAGCCATAAGCAGTTCCTCTGGGGTGTTCGGTAAGTGATGCAGGGCTACCTGTTCAACTAAATAGTGAAGCGTGCAGCCAATCCATTCGCCTTTTTTACGGTCAAAGGCTTGTTGCAGCTCTAAGCCGCTAATCGCTAATTCCTTAAGATGATGAATCGGCATTTCTTGATACGTTTCCGTTAATCGCTTTGTACTCAGTCCGTCTCGATTCCTCCACCAGATTGCCTGTAGTATCACATCCACCTGTTCACAGACAACTTGTCCATATTTGACCAGTAAAGGTCCCCACTCAATAGAATGGGGGTGATCCCAAACAGGTTTCAGTCTCGAGAGGATCGTAACCAAATTGGTAATGGAATCCCGATCTTTATTGGATAATCGAATGAACTGACATATTGTTTCGGTATCCGCCGCCGCTTGATCCTTCAATCCGGCAAAACAGACGAAAGCCACCTTCTGCTGAATTGAAGGGACATGCACAAGTCGCCAAACTTGGGATTCAGCCATCTGAAATAGATTGTGGAGAAGAGGAAATACTTGAAGCAAGGAGGTTTTATTCACTGTCTCAAACCCAAGCAGTGGATAATCGCTCGCAAACATCTTTAAGACTTCATCACGAATCCGTTCCATGGCGATCCGTGATAAATAGACTGCCGTTACTTCCATTCCTTGTTTGGTCTTCTCCTCGATCGTAAAGCCTAATTGTGCGGCAAAACGCACAGCACGCAACAGCCGCAGGGCATCTTCTTGGAATCGAGTAGCCGGATCTCCGACAGCCCGGATGATCTTCTTATCTAAATCGGATTGACCGTTAAATGGATCGATGACTTCTCCAGTACGGGACATTGCTATTGCGTTCATCGTAAAGTCTCTGCGCGCCAAATCTTCCGTCAGATCAGCGACGAACATCACTTCGTCTGGCCGGCGATTATCCGAGTATTTTCCTTCCGTACGGTAAGTCGTGACTTCAAACAAATGACCGCCATGCTTCACGGAAATGGTGCCGTGCTTTAATCCAGTGGGGATATGATTCGGAAAAATTCGGCTGACGTCGCAGGGATGGGCATTCGTACATATATCTATATCATGTACGGGTCTATTCATGAGCCAATCCCGGACGCATCCTCCAACGAAAAAAGCTTCGTATCCATTGCTTTCTAATTCTTTAATCAGTTCACTTGCAAGTTGCTTCAACACCACAATTCCTCCTGTTCTAAAATACCGACTCATCAACACAATGGAAAGGAGTCAGAATTGAGATGAGAGCATTCTTTGGCTTTATGATCTTAATTGCAAAATTATTGCAGATGCTTCGGATATTTAAACCGAAGCATTAAAGGAGCATGGATTAAGGGTTGACTCCTCATGCCGACCGAGCAGCTTCAGATACAACCTCTCATACTGGGAGGCAATGGTATCATGACAGAAGGTATTACAGGATCGTTCCACCGATGTACGAGAAAACTCCTGGTACAATGAGTCGTTCGTCAGAAGCACCATAATATCTTGGACCATTTTGTTCACGTCGCCAATTTCGCTCAGGAATCCGGTTTGACCATCTAGAACAACTTCAGGAATTCCCCCTGCCCTTGTAGCGACAACCGGAACACCACATGCCATTGCTTCCAAGGCCACCAAACCGAAGCTTTCTTTTTCAGAAGGCAACAACATGATGTCGGCTAACGAAATGACTTCAGCAACATCCTCTTGTTTCCCCAAAAAGATCACGTCATTACCTAGTTCACGTTCACAAACCATTTTGCGAACTAACGATAAATCAGGTCCTTCACCAATTAACAACAGCTTAGAAGGAATTTTTTGGTGAACTCGATCAAACACCTCCATGACGTCGGCCACACGTTTCACCGGACGGAAGTTGGAAATGTGCATGAGGATTTTTTCACCATGAGGAGCAAACATTTGTTTCCATTGTTTTACTTCACGACGATAATAACGACGCTTATCCACAAAATTATAGACAAGCTCAATCTTTTTGCTCACCTGAAGAAGTTCTGCAGTCTCCTCGATCAGATCTTGTGAAACCGCTGTTACCATATCACTTCGCTCAATCCCAAAACGAATCATCTCTTGCAGACTTGGGTCATAGCCAAGGACTGTAATATCTGTTCCGTGAAGCGTAGTCACAACCTTCAAATGTTCCCCGACCATTTGTTTAGCCAAATAGGCGCAGAGTGCATGAGGAACCGCATAATGAACATGTAAGATGTCCAGATTTTCGTTCATCGCTACCTGGGCCATTCTATTCGCTAAAGTTAAATCGTAAGGCGGATATTTAAACACATCATATTGATTCACTTCAACTTCATGATAAAAAATATTGGGGTGAAACTGTCCTAAGCGAAATGGCATACCCGAGGTAATAAAATGAACGTTATGCCCCCGTTCAGCCAGCAACTTGCCAAGCTCTGTCGCTACGACGCCTGAACCTCCCAACGCTGGATAACACGTAATTCCTATGTTCATCTCAAAGCTCTCCTTTGCCCTATTTTCTGCCTATGGCAAATAATCCAAGACGAGTGGAGTTGAGCTTACAAACCCTTCAGCATATGTTGTTCCAGCCTGTTGTCCAAATAATCGTTCTCTTGCTTCCACCAACTCGATGTATCCATTGTTCAATGGGGTCACAACACTTCCAGCTTCCTGCTCGAATTGACTACGATAGCAAGAAAGCACGGCTGTTTTCTCACTATATATGTCGGTTATGTCGACAAAAAAGCTAGGTGTAACCGTTGTATTGATAAAATAATAATAAAACTTGCTCGGACGATACGCAGGTAATGCTTGATATCCTTGATATTTATGGATACCCGCGTTAAATATCGCTTCCTTGACAATTCGACTGACACTCTCATGATCAGGATGTCGATCTTGAAAATATGGCGCGATGACAACGTTTGGACGAGTTTCGCGAATCACATCTACCACTTTGCGAATGGCTTCCGATCTTACTTCCTCTAACCCACGGTCTGGGAAATCACACTGGATTCGCTCAGCCAACCCGATCAATTGCGTCGCAGCTGCCGCTTCTTCCTGTCTGCGTTCGACCGTGCCGTTTGAGGACAATTCCGCATACGTCAAGTCCATAATTCCAACACGCTTGCCGCTTCTGGCCGCTTTGATTAACGTTCCCGCAGCACCAATCTCGACATCATCGGGATGAGCGCCAATCGCTAAAATATCTAATGGTTTCATATGCATACCCTCTCAGCTTACTACTTGTCGCCAGTCAAGATCCCCTTGCGCAAGTGCTTTCAGCAATACTTCCGCGGTTCCCATATTGGTGGCTAATGGAATTTTGTGCACGTCACATAATCTTAAGAGCGCAATAATGTCTGGTTCATGCGGTTGTGCCGTCAGTGGATCACGTAAGAAAATAATCATATCCATTTGATTCTGAGCGATCATGGCACCAATTTGTTGATCGCCCCCGAGTGGCCCTGACAAGAAGCGAGTCACATCTAAATGGGTATTCTCCATGATGCGTGTTCCCGTCGTACCTGTTGCGAACAACTCGTGTCCAGAAAGAATATTTTCATAGGCCACAGCCAGCTGTACAATTTCTTCTTTTTTACGATCATGTGCGATTAGCGCTATTTTCATCGTTCATTTCTCCTTAAAAGGATCAACTTATTCTAGGTTTTATGCTAATCAATCAAGTGTTCCAAACCATAAATCAAACGATCGAGATTCATGACCGCTTTGATAGCCATGTTGACGCCAGGCATAAACGATTCCCGATTAATGGAGTCATGGCGAATGGACAAGGTCTGTCCCGTTGCTCCAAACAAAACTTCCTGGTGGGCTACCATTCCCGGTAATCTAACACTATGAATGCGGAAACCGTTATATTCAGCACCTCGGGCACCCTTGATACTCTCTTCTTCATCTGGATGTCCTTGGGAGACCATCGTGCGCGCCTCTGCAATTAGTTCGGCTGTTTTCAATGCTGTTCCACTTGGTGCGTCCAGTTTTTTATCGTGATGAAGCTCGATAATCTCCACATGCGGCATATATTTCGCCGCCATACTGGCAAACTTCATACAAAGGATGGCTCCAATCGCGAAATTAGGCGCAATAATGGCTCCGACTCCCGATTCACTGGAGCGCTTTTTTAATTCATCCATTTGTTCAGCAGTAAGCCCGGTCGTACCCACTACAGGTCGTACACGATGTGACAAGGCGACATCCATATGATGGTAAATGCTCTGCGGGGTCGTAAAGTCAACCAGTACATCCGGTTTCTTTGTCGTAAAAGCTTCCTCTATTGACGTGTAGATCGGAACTCCTAATTCCTTTCCCCCGACAAACTTCCCAATGTCCTCACCATTGAACTTGGTATCAATAGCGGCGACAAATTGAAACTGTTCTTCCAGAAGCAACATTTTTACCACTTCTTGACCCATACGGCCCCTTGCGCCAGCAACAGCAACTTTAATCTTGGAATGGTTCATTTGTGTTCTACTCCTCTATTCGTGTCCAACGATCTTTGTCTCTCGTATTAAACTTGTGCATAATACGATCAAACGCTTCTTGCAAATCGATATTCAACGAGTTGGCAAAACAGATGACAATAAACAGAACGTCACCTAATTCTTCATCAATGGTTTTTGCCTCTTCATCTGTTTTCTTAGGTTTTTCTCCATAATAATGGTTGATTTCACGTGCTAATTCTCCCACTTCTTCGGTCATTCGGGCCATCATCGCGAGCGGCGAGAAGTACCCCTCCTTGAATTGAGATATGTATTGATCGACTTCCTGTTGAATCTCACGCATCGTTTTCGCTTGATCCATAACAGCCTCCTCGTCTTAATACCGTCAGGTTTCTTACTATCGTAACGTATACAAACACGATTTGCCAAATCATGTACGGTTAATAGTGTATCACAGATTGGACAAGCCGAAAAACCTCGATTATAATGGCTCTGGAAGCCATGTCCATATTATTCATCATTGATATAAGGAGTGAGGGAATGGTGCAAATCAGGCTGAAAAGCATTCTGGCCATCATCATTGGTACAATTATTATGGGTTTCGGCATTAATCAATTCAATATTCCAAACAGCTTGGCTGAAGGCGGGATTACCGGTATCAGTATTATCATTAAACTCCTGGTTCCCTCGCTTGATCAAGGTCTTGTCTACCTGGCTCTCAATGTGCCCCTTTTCATCATCGGCTGGAGAGTGTTAGGGCGAACCGCATTCATCTATACCATCGTTGGAACACTTTCATTATCCGCCGCACTTTCTATCTTTGATATCATTCTTCATCCAGCAGTGATGCAGGACCGTCTACTCGCTTCCCTTTATGCCGGTGTGACGGTGGGAACCGGATTGGGAATTATCTTTCGCTACGGGGGTACAACGGGTGGCGTTGATATCATCGCTCGATGGTTCCAACTTAAATTTGGAGTAAGTATCGGCCGAACCTTATTTCTAAGCGATATCCTGGTGATTGGCTCTTCCCTTGTCTATTTAAGTGTCGAAAGCGCCATGTACACCTTGGTAGCCGTTTTTATCGCGGCACGGGTAATCGATTTCTTACAAGACGGGGCGTACGCGGCAAAAGCATTAACCATCATTTCCGAACATGCCACTGATGTCGCCCAAGAGCTCTTGAATCTTGGACGAGGTGTTACCTTGTTGTCCGGAAGAGGGGCTTACTCCGGATCGGATAAAGAGGTCGTATACTGTGTCGTAGCCCGCAATGAAGTGGCGCGCTATAAAAATATCGTGCAAGAAATTGATCCCCACGCATTCGTCGTAGTGAACGACGTGCATGAAGTGCTTGGTGAAGGTTTCACGTTGGATGAAAATAAAAAGCCACTGCACAATTAAATGAAGTCTCAATAAACTTAGCATGGACATAGCAAGATCTATACAAAACAGCCGATCCTCCTTAGGATCGGCTGTTCACATTTACACAAGTTTTCCTTGTTCACCTGAATATTTCTTCCATGCCACATAGGCAAGCGTAAGCGTAACCGCCAGGGAAACCGTCATGATCATCATAAACGGAGAACCCGGTTCAACCAGAACTCCCCATGCACTTGTCTCATTTCCCGAGAAGGATTCCTGCATCGTCGAATGAAGATCTCTCAGCGTTTCTCTTACCATCTGCCAATCAGGATTCTCCTTCTTCAATTCTTTTGTTAATTGTTCATAACTTGTGGTGATAAGATTCATCTGCTGTTCTTTCAGATGAATACTCATCGCGGGACGAATGGCGAGGAAAAGTCGGTAATTCTCCTCAAGCTGTGCCCTGAACATTCCCGCATTCCTTTCTACCGAGGCCTGTAACAAATGCTGCATTTGATCACTGTAGGAAGGATAATAATTTTTCCACATCGGCTGATGTTCGTGGCTCAATGCATCAATGGCCACTCTTACTCTGGTCGCGTGCCAGATATATAGATCCTCCCCCGCTTTCGCAGAAGAGAACGTTTGTTTAGCAGCAAGGATAGACTGAGTGATCGCATTCAAGCTTTCAATCCGAATGGTAACGGGCAACGTTTGATTGGGGAACATTTCAGCCAGACGGTTCAAACGGACACGCGCTGTATCCATATCCCCTTTTTTCGCAGCTTCCAGCATTTCGTCCGCTAATTTATCTAATTTCCCTATCTGTTCTTGAGTAGGGGGAACATCAAATAACTGAAAGAAATTACTGATCGGTACAGCCAGCAGGAGTCCAACCACGAGTAAGAACAGTAAAATCTTCATATTTTTCTTCAAACGAAAAACCTCCTTCCCATAGTACAGACTATGGAAAGGAGGACAAGATTAGACCTTTTTTCTTGTAAGCCGATCGTTCAGATACCAGATCAAAGCGATGGAAACCAGACTAAGCGCCACCGTACATAAACCAACGATCGTCGTGTAAGGAACAAGTTGATCAGGCAACCAGGGGTGTGTATCCATCACGTAATCGATAAAGTCATTATTTAACGTCCATAACGCCGCAAAGCCCACAGGAAGCCAGCTGAGGCGATAGAACTTGGTATACAACGCTGATTCCACTGCCATTCCCGCATGAGATGTAAGCAGCATAATGTCTGTCCAGTGCACTTCGTTACCCAGCATCCATCCAGACACGATAATGGCACACGCCCATATTCCATATTTGAAATTGGTAATACCAGCCAGCGCTTCAAGAAAAGGAAAATGACGTCCCAGTAAATAACTCAAAAGCACGAGGGTAAACAGGCCGCTACCCGTAGGGCTATCAGGCACGAAAATCCTTAGCATTGCTGGTGTATCTGCCAACTGATTGCCATACCAGATGAAACCATAGATTGTTCCCAAAAAATTGATTATGAGTAATATCCAGAGAAACCAGGGTTTCCCTAAAGATCCCCAGAACCACTCCCATGCCCACTTCATGAATATCTCTCCTATACGGATAGCCTAACTCTGCCCCTTTTATAAGGGAAAAGCTGACCATGTTAGCCAGCTTTTCCTAACTTATTATATCAAATTATTTCAAGGTTGCCATATATTCAGCAAGTTTTTTCACTTCAGCTGGATCTTTGATCATTCCGCCAGGCATAGCACCCATAGTTCCAGTCTTGCCTTTTGCGATGATCTCCTCGATTTGTTGAGCGTTGTACTTGCTTCCGATCTTTTGCAGGTTCGGACCCATTTGACCTTCCATGTTGGCACCGTGGCAGCCTTGGCAAGAAGCTTGTTTCGTCCAAATTTCATCCGGCTTAAAGCTCGGGTCTGCAGGCGCCGCTGCTTGACCTCCACCTGCTCCACCGCCATGGTTGCTCGCATGTTTGGCGTTATGCTCTACCATCGCCGCATTGGTTAGATAAAAGATTCCAACGAGCGAAAGAAGCATCAACCCTGTAGCGATCGGACGACGGAAGGCGCGGCGTTCAGGTCCCGCATCAAGCCAAGGAGCCAGTAATAATGCCCCAAAAGCAACCCCTGGAATACCTAGAGTTCCCAAGAGCACCCATTTCCCTGCAGCCCAAGGAGCTTTGAGCAATTGATACAAGAACAAGAAATACCAGTCTGGCAATGGAACGAAACTTGTATCGGTCGGATTCGCTTTTCCAGTTAACTCAGGAACCTCTGATACAATCAATACTAAAAATCCAACCAAACACACTGCACCAACCATCCACTCTTTTAAGAGAAAGTTCGGCCAGAAAGGCTCAGACTTCCCTGGAAAGTCGGAGTAGGAAGGTGAAATGTTTGGGATGCGCTTCGCGGAAATCCGTGAGTCTCCGACGAAGGTAGCATCTTTATCATGTTTAGCCATGCTAATTCCTCCTTATTGTCGAAGACAGCTTATAGCGGACCGGAAATACCTTGCTGACGAATCATTACAAAGTGAGCAGCCAAGAGAGTAAATAAACCTGCTGGCATAAAGAAGACGTGGATTGCGAAGAAGCGAGACAATGTCTGGGCACCAACGATTTCACCGCCAGTCAACAATGTTTTAGCGTACGGCCCAATGAGTGGAATGGTATCTGCGATTTGAAGCCCTACTTTTGTTGCGAAATATGCTTTGTTATCCCATGGCAACAGATAACCTGTGAAGCCAAGACCAAGCATGATAAAGAAAATCAGCATACCCACAACCCAGTTGAGCTCGCGAGGTTTTTTGTAAGCTCCAGTGAAGAAAACACGAAGCGTATGTAAGAACATCATAACAATTACGAGACTTGCGCCCCAGTGATGCATTCCGCGAACAATTGACCCAAACGCCACTTCGTTCTGTAAATATTTCACGGATTCATAAGCATTGATAATATCTGGAACATAGTACATCGTCAAAAACATTCCAGACAAAATTTGAATGACAGTAATAAAGAAGGTTAATCCTCCAAAGCAATAGACGAACGCGGAAAAGTGGTGTGCCGGGTTCACGTGCTCTGGTACTTCGTGGTCGGCTAAATCACGCCACATCGGGGTGATGTTCAAGCGCTCGTCCACCCAATCGTACATCTTCTGCATCATCTAGCCAGCCACCCCCGGTCGTGGATTTTCTTTTGTTCTTCCTAAGTAAAGCTTGCCGTCTTTTACTTCTGATTCGTACTCGTCAAGAGACTTCAATGGAGGCGTTCCCAAAATATTCTCACCATTGATTGTGTAACGGCCAAAGTGACAAGGACAGAAGTACTGGTTAGGATACTCTGAATTATCATTCCAGCTTACTGTACAACCCAGGTGCTTACATACTGGAGAAAGCGCCAATATTGTACCGTCCTCCATTTTCCTTACCCATGCTGACATGGCGGAGTCAGATTCGTACCAACCGTCTTTGGTATGAACCTTAAAATCCACACGCTTAGGATCTGGACCAAAATCATCTACGTTTCCAACCGCTACTTTATCTCCACCGGCTGATGTTTTCAGAACAGGGTCAATAGCAAAACGTAACATTGGTGTGATGATTCCCGCAGCTAGGAAACCGCCAGTTCCCATCAAAGCATAATTCAAAAACGTTCGTCTGGAAATTTCCTGTTTACCACTCATCTCATATTCCCCTCCTTATCCTGTAAAATACGTAACAAGGAATTCGACATACAAATAATAACAGTAGATCAAAACAATCATAGCTAACGCCTTTTTAGATGTCAAGAATGTCCAACCAACTTCTGGCAGACGGAAATCAGCTTCTTTGTCGATTGTTATCAATTTGTCATAAATGGAAACAACCATCCTTATTTACATGATTCGACAATTATGTTGAATTCTCAATTTTATTTCATTTGCAGACTTTTTTGCTGCCAGGTTTTGATAATTTGTTGGTAACAGACGTCTACAGTGACTTCAAATCGTACGCGAGAATCCAATTCTTCATCTGATATCGTTAAATAGTGGATTGGTGAATCGGCAAGCTCACTCTTTAACAGCCAGTTGTCCCCAGAGAACCGCAACACAAACGTAAAAGGCAACTCTTCTGGAAGTTCACTCTCTACACTCTCTTCCCATTTGCGATAAGCCAGAGGAAAAAGCAGCAAACGTCCTTTTAACTTCTGTTCAATCGCTACAGCGAGCTCCATTAAATATTGCATGCGGTTGGCTTGCATCGGTAATGATATAGAAGGCCGATACAAATAAAGAGGGAGAAGTGCGGTATCTACTAGCTCACGCAACTCCTCCCAATTGTGTAAATCATTTAGCGTCCATTGCATCACTCATACCCTCTTCAATCTGGATTCGTTCAAAATAGATTGATATGTCAATCTCCTAAACAATACCATGATTGTAGATTGCTTTCAATGAACCTGTTTTACGTTTTTTCGAGTGCCAGAATCTCTCGGAGTTCGGTGGTTAACTGGTAGAAACGTTCTTTGTTTTTCATGGTCAACGCTTCATCGATTTGTTCATACAATGTTCTTTTTCGATACGTCCTGACTTGCTCGTCGATGACCATTTCCGATAACAATCCTGACACCATGTTCTGTGTAAAGAAGTTAGGTCTCTCCATTCGTATCCCTCATTTCAACAATATCGTAGATTCCACAAAACCGTTATATTGTCTGAGCCATTGTTGACAAGCATCTGTACTTGCGTAGAGCCAATCTCCCGTAGCGGATTCGCCCACCTTCAAAAGTCCAAGATGAACCATCATTTTCAACACTCGATTCGTCAAAATACTGATTGGATCATCATAGTAAAAAGGCTTCACCCACTTGAGGAGTGTCTGTTCAATCTCTTCTTGAGCGATCCACTTTCCTTTGGACATAAACGGGATGACTTGTACGATCATCGGCATATTGGGGATTGCCCTTTTATACAGCCTCATCCAAAAGTTAATCAAATCATGATACGTTTGTTGGTTATAAGACTTCTTCAACTGTTCAAAGCCATGCTCGGTAATTTCCACTTGGGAACTAGTCTCATGAATCCAGCGTTGATAGTAACAGTAATCGTACAGAAGACTAAATCGTTCCGGATATAAATCAAAATGCAATCCATAACCAAAACGCCATTTTTGCGGGGCGAGAGGTTCTTCCTGTATAGTCAAAAACTTAAGCAACTGGACCTGAAACCTTCTGTACATTCCACCTTCCGCGGTAAGTGGGATCGGTTCATTCCCAATGAAACGCAGGATTTGAAGAAGATCATCGCAAGCGGCCACACCTTCATCCCGATAAGCCAAAACCGTTTCTGCTTGTCTGGACCCAAGTGGAGACTTCAACTTCCAACTATCTAACAGCGCCTGGACATACGGTTCTCGCAGATCATTAGGGACCTGAAACTGACCGGTGGCGCCACCTTTTGCGGGAAAAATCCATCCCCGCTTTAGTGCGCTGGCAATAAGTTTTCGCACTCCTTCCTTACGCTCCACGTCGACCGTCTCAACCGCAATACCCCCTTTGGCGAGCAAGTCTTCCAACGAATATTGACTACGTTTGTCAAAAAAGAGTAACAACAAGAAATGGCTCTCGCTGGGGGTAAGCTGTTCTACCTCTTGGACAATCGTATCTCGTTGTTTCACATTCATTAATAGTGTGGTAATAAGCTCATTCTTGGAGTGAACATCGCATGTGAGTCCATAATGTTGAGCAATTTGGTGGAGCACTTTAATGTCCGTATAGACCATGATCTCTGCCAAATTCATTTTGACTACCTTCTATCTTTTCATTTCTTGCTATCCATTCTAGCCAAGATCTGGAAAGATAAAACCAATAAGAAAAGACTTCGTCCCTCTACGCTCTGTTTAAGTTCGTCTGTAGCAATTGCTGTCCGCTCCGTTCTCTCGCGCTTTGTTTCGCTTAAAATGAGCTTTGAGCGGACGAATCTTTTCTTGGCGGGCTTGCGCAAATGGAAGGAATGTTTAATCGCTTTACCTCTATAAAGTGATTAAACATTCCGATAATACAAAAAAGGAAGCTGCATACGCAACTTCCTCCAACCGATAAACTCGAAATTGTCATCTATTGGTTTGAATCTTCTTCCTCTTCTTCAGTATCCCATTGCTGTAATAGGGTTTGATACTCTTTTGCCTCTTCGTAACGTCCTGACTGCGTCAACAAAGCTACCAATCGTCTAATCTGATCAAGATCGAAACCGGAAAGCTCGACGTATTTTTTTAGAGCCTCGATGGCTGGCTCTGTTTCACCGCTGGAAAGGTAAATATCAGAGAGAACAGGATAAGCTGTCACATACTCCTCATCGACCGTGAGCAGCATCTCAATAAATCGCTTGGCCTCAGATAAATCCCCAACGTAGAACGCCATCAAACCGCAGCCAAACATGACCTCTGGGGATTGTTCAATAGAGAAAGCATGCTTGTACGCCTCGTAGGCTTGCTCAAATTCGCCCTGCTGAGCCATCATACGTCCACGCAACAACAAGGTAGAGAGCGCGTGCTCTTCGGAATCATTTAATAACTCGACTGTCCTGTCCATTTCACCTAGACGCGAATACATCTCGCCTAACGCTGCCCGAATATCGTCATTTTCGGGGGCCATGTCAAAAGCCGTTTGCAGGTACTTCACAGCCACTTCTTCTAAATCCTGCACAGCATAAAGATCGGCTAGAAGTAAATAGAGTTGTACATCTTGAGATCCCTCTTCTTTCATTTGATACAAGAGGGTTTGTGCTTGTTCGAAGTCCCCTTCTTCCAAATAAATTTCAGCCAAAAGTAGTCCTGCGTCTTGACGCAGCTCCGCCGGAAGATTGAGAGTAGATGTATGTATGTCTCTTAAAATTTCTGCCGCTTGATTAAAATGCCCCAACTGATACCAGATATCCGCTAGGTACAGCATGACTTCAGGCAATTCCTTTCCATGCTCCTGCACTTTTTGCAATACTTGTATACCAAGTTCCACTTCATTGTTTTCGATTTTTTTAACAGCTTCATGAATAACTTGAATCCACTTTTTCGGCATGTCTGCACCTCTTTTACTCGATTGACCTTATTAGTATACCGTATCTGGTCAAGGTTCGCGATTGTCTTTAATACCTACCGTTGACAGATTGAAAACGCGGAATAGGATGTATGACGATGAAACGAAGAAAAGACTGTCACGGACAGTCTTTTTGATACGTCTGTTTAGTTAAGCTCGCATCATCCAGCTCATGGCAATCACTGTAATTAAAATCCCAAAGAAACTAAGGATAATACTGTAATTCGGACCACCAGATACAGGAGTTGCAGCATTATCGATCACAGGTGCAGGCATCGGTTGAGCAGCAGAAGCGGTCGCAGAATCAATCATGGGCTCAGAGCTCACTTCGGCAATACCGTCTGATGTCGTAATAGCAGAAGAGACAACTTCCGTTTTGGATTGTCCAGAATAATCCGCATTGGCTATATTAGCATCCTGTCCAGAATTCGCGAAGATGGTAAACCCGCAAAGCATCAGTAGGATTACGGCAGCGCTTGCTCCAATTCGACGCATTCTTGCCGTTAGGGTGAAAACTTTTTTACCGATTGGAATCGCCCATTTCTCTTCAGAGAGAATGCGTGCCATGACAGCATCCACAATTGATTTGGTCGAGACGACTGGAGCAGACTGTTCTTTGTCCATACGAATCCACTTGCTGCTCTCCATCCAATCGTCGTACTCTTTCTTGCAAGATGCACAGGAAGCAAGATGCTGGTCGACTCTACGCTTGGTCACCTCTGGCAGCAGTTGATCCGAGTATTCAATCATAATTTCTTGGGCTTCTTCACACTTCATCGTTTATTCATCCCTTCGGCTTCTTCAAGGTAAGGGTCCACGATATAGGACTCTAACTGTATTTTGATACTCTGCCGAGCCCGAAAAAGCAGAGATTTCACAGAACTAACAGTTAAATCAAGAATAGTCGCAATTTCGTTATAATCCATCTGCTCATATTCACGAAGTATGAGAGCAGAGCGCTGCTTTTCTGGCAAGCTGTTGATTGCCTGGCGTACCAATACCTCTCGTTCCGTTCGAAGTAACTGCTGTTCTGGGAGCCTCTCATGAGAGGCAATCGGCTCCTGAAGCGTGTCCTCGAGATACACGTCAGAATTTCGACTTTTGCGCAGTTCACTTAATACCGTATTACGAGCAATCGTGTACAGCCACGTTGAAAAAGTAGCTTCTACATCACGA
The DNA here is from genome assembly GCF_050113715.1 of Brevibacillus ginsengisoli. Lineage (NCBI taxonomy): Bacteria > Bacillati > Bacillota > Bacilli > Caryophanales > Paenibacillaceae > Brevibacillus > Brevibacillus ginsengisoli. Next base: position 166,823 of record NZ_JBNJQR010000002.1, on the reverse strand, counting down.
AACGAATGAATGCTTTTGTAGGCCTTATAGAAGGTCTCTTGACAGATATCCTCCGCCATATGTTCCACATGAGATTGACGCAGCATATGTAGGACAAATGTGAGAATTTTCTTCTCATATCTTCTAATTAACTCAGCATAGCATTCGACATTGCCTTCTTTGATTTCACGAATTAATCGGGAATCGGTCATTCAGAGGTTACCTCCCCAAGTGATGCCGATCCCCCATCGGCTCTCTTACTTCATTAGACCGATGGAGGCGTCAAAAGTTGCGCTCAATTTCCATACATTTTCTTTCGGCTTTATTTGACAGAATCCTTTACGAAAAAACCCCCAAACCTGGGGTTAAATGGCATAATTATAGGGTTTTAAAACCTGTAAATGTTGTCCAAGCCTTTGATTATGAACATGTTTGCCGAACAGATACTCCCAACGGCCATTCGACATGACATATGTTGGAAGACATATTTCGCTAATTTCGAGCATAGTGTATCGTTCAAATTTTGTCAACCATTCAGATTTCTCGACTAATAAAAGATCAGCGTCTGCTCCCGGTGTGATACTCCCTTTTCGTGGATAGATGCCAATTGTCTTAGCGACGTTCGCAGAGCCTAATCTTACAAGTAAATGTAAGAGCTGCTCAGCTGTCCAATCCTTCGTAGAGATCGGCTCCCTCCAATCCTCCAAAGATGCAAGAACAGGATATTGCGCGTACCAGTTTTGCTTGTATACATTCAAATGATCCACAATGGCCTTGCTATTTAACTGGTGAAGCTGGTAATAGTCATTTTCCTTGACTTTTGCCTTGGATTGATCCTGAACAAGCGTTCGAATATTTCCGTATCGACACGTGTTTGTCCACTCATTTACGATATTCTCCCGAATGGAAGGTGTAAGTCCTTGTTCTTTAGATAGGGATAAAGCGAGTGCCACATGATGAAACGAAAGGTAAGGATACAACCTGTCCCAATCGATCCTATCCAACTCTTTGATCGAATGGAGATTGACCTGAAGCCATTGAAAAGATGCCTTACCCAACTCCCTTACATGATCGTAAGTAAAAAGTTCGGCAGGCAATCCGATTCGAATCGCATAATCAAGCTGGCTCTCCTGATATCCGGATAACAGATAAAGAATTCTCTCCAATCCCAGCCATGAATCCACTGGCAAGACATCCATAAAGCTGGTAATCCCCTGTTCAATCAATGGACGTAGCTGTTGTTCGATCGGGGTTGTCCCTTGCAATAGTCTATTGGCTTCCTGTCTCATAGAGATAAATCCGGGCAAAATATAAAACCCACTCACATCGATAATCTGCTCTGGCTTTGGCTGACTAACTGCCTTTTTGCTTAGCAGTTTCCAATCAGGAATGATTCCTTGAATTTGCCCCTGTTTAATCCAAATATCTGCTTGTATCGATTGATAGCCGTTGAGAATCGTTCCACCTTTTAAGATCAAGGTCTCGTCCATCTTCCGTACCCCTTTCGTCCATCTCCCATACAAAAGGTCATTAGTACGAGAATATGTAGGAAGGCACAAAAAATTCCAACAAAACGCACAAAAATAAAAATAGACAAAAAAAAACCGCCGTCGCTATGTAAGCGCATTCAAAACGGCGGTAGCACGATTCGTGCTAAAATTATATTGGATAGGAGTGGAGAGAAACCATACTGTATTTTTAATTATACCCAAATGTAAGCGCTTGTCAAATTGATTTTTCAGATTTTATTAAAATTTTAAAATATTTAAGAATAAAGAAGAAAAGTCACCTCAACAGAAACTGTCCAGGTGACTCTTGTATTGGTTTGATTCTATTACGAATGAACAGTGCTCGTAATACGCTTGAGGATCTCATCGAAATTGGGAAAGGAAACCTCAATCGCTTCAGCGTTGGAGATTGTCGTTTCCCCTGCTGCGGCCAAACCGGCAATGGCCATCGCCATCCCGATACGATGATCTCCCATGCTGTCAATTTGGGTACCGGTCAGTTGAGTTTTACCATCTATGATCATTCCATCATCCGTAGGTGTTACCTTCGCCCCGAACTTCGCAAGCTCTGTAGCTACCGTGTCAATTCGGTTGGTTTCTTTTACCTTCAATTCTTCAGCATCACGAATGATCGTTTGCCCCTCCGCTTGAGTAGCCATCACCGCAATGACCGGAATCTCATCAATGAGACGCGGAATGACATCCCCTCCAATGGTCGTACCACGTAAAGCGGAATGGTACACATGCAGGTCCGCAATCGGCTCTTCATTGACGATTCGTTCGTTCATGATGTCAATCCTTCCGCCCATCGCCCGAACCACATCAATAATTCCTGTACGAGATGGATTGATTCCAACGTTCTCAATTATCAGGAAGCTCTCGGGTATCATCATAACCGCCGCAATCAGAAAAGCTGCAGAAGATATGTCTCCGGGCACCTCAATATCACGGCCCTTCAGAGTTTGTCCTCCCTCGATCGATACACGAAGGCCTTCTTGTTTCACTGTAACACCGAACGCTCTCAGCATGCGCTCAGTATGATCCCGCGACAAAAGCGGCTCCTCAACGGATGTCGTTCCTTTTGCTTGGAGCCCGGCAAGAAGAATCGCTGACTTCACCTGCGCGCTGGCTACTGGTGATTGATAGTGAATACCTGTAAGTCCAGTGCCTCTGATTGCGAGTGGAGTGAATTCGCCGTTTTTGCGTCCATCGATTTTGGCCCCCATCTGACGAAGCGGATTCACCACACGACGCATCGGGCGCTTAGCAATTGATTCATCCCCAATTAATACAGAATGAAAAGGTTGTGTGGCCAGTACACCTGAGATTAATCGAATCGTCGTACCGGAATTCCCCACATCCAGAAAGTCCTCCGCTTCTTTTAGTCCGTACCAGCCCTTGCCATGAACGGTAACTTTGTCACCATCCTGCTCAATCTCAATTCCCATTCGACGAAAGCAGCTAATCGTACTTAAACAATCGGCACCTGGCAAGAACCCAGAAATCCGGGTCACCCCTTCCGCCAACGATCCAAACATAACGGCTCGATGGGAAATTGATTTATCACCTGGAACCTTTACTCTTCCATCAATTCTCGCAGCTTGTCTAATCTTTAGCACAGTAAGTTTCCTCCCTTGCCAACCTAGTCGAGTCGATAGACGTTGTATTCGAAGAAACGGAGCAATTCTTCACCTTTTTCCAATTCGCTCTCACTCCGAAACGTAATTCTCAGCACCCCAAAGATATCTTCACGAGCCTCTAAAATACTGATATTGTTGATGCTGATATCTTTTGCGCCAAGTAAGGTGGTAATCCGCCCAATCTCGCCTGGATGGTCCGGAATGTCGATGTACAAATCATTCAATGAAGGTAAAGCGCCCTTGCGTCGCTCCGGTAACCTCTCACGGAAGTCCCTTGCCGAAGCAAAAAACTCCTCAATTTGATCTCGATTCCCATCTGCTACCAGCGCCATGATTTCATTTAATCCTTGTTGCCAATCTTCGGCGATTTGCAGCAAAAAATCGCGGTTGCTCATCAGGACATCTCGCCACATCCGAGGATTGCTGGATGCAATCCGTGTGATATCTCGAAAGCCTCCCGCCGCTAAACGTTGATGCCAATCACTCTCTTTATTGTAGCCGGCTACCTGATTTACAAGAACAGCCGCTAGAATATGTGGAAAATGACTAACCGCACCTACCACTCGATCATGTTCATCAGCATCCATGATCACGATCTTCGCGTTGGTATAGGATAGAATTTCTTTTAGCTTCTCTACCTGCACGTCTGTCGAATTGGGACCGGGTGTGAGAACATAATAGGCATTCTCGAATAATCGTTCATTGACGGCATCCACGCCGGATTTATGCGATCCAGCCATCGGATGACCCCCGATAAAACACACCCCTTTGTCAGTCAGCTTGCTCGCACACTCCATGATTTGAAGCTTGGTGCTGCCCACATCCGTGACAATGGCTCCTTGTTTTAGAGTAATATCCGATAATCGCTTAAGTAACTCATTAATTTGTTCAACTGGTGTTGCTACAATAATGACGTCGGCATCCTGTACTGCGTGTTTCAGGTTCGTCGTTCCCGCACTGATTACACCATTCGTTAGCGCTTTATCGACATAATCATCTCGTACATCATAGCCGATCATTCGATAATCGGAGTTTGCACGCAGAGCCTTGGCGATTGATCCGCCAATTAGCCCCACGCCAAGAACAGCAATGGTTGTTTTCATCTCCACATCCCTCTTTCTATGTATCCGGGGTTTTTCTGTGAAAAACGTCTGGACGTTTTTCATAAAGGTGGATGTGACCGCTTTGCGGTCAAGCAAAATGGTCATGACCATTTTGTTAGATACACAAAGATGTCGGTTTATTTACCGACATCTTCTTCTTCGTTATTTTTGTAATGCTTCTGTCACGATGGTTTCGATCGCTTGCAATACTTTTTCGTTTTGTTCTAAAGTTCCGACGGTGATCCGTTGATAACCTGGGAATCCTAGGGCATTACCGGATCGAACAATTAAGCCTTGCTCGAGCAGCTTTCGGAAAACCACATCAGAATCCTGTCTGAGATTGACGAGGACAAAGTTCGCTTGAGAAGGATAGTAGTCCAATCCAAGCTGTTCAAAGCGATCCGTCAGTTGTTTCATCCCAACACGGTTACGATCCCGACAGCCCGTTACGAACTCTTCATCTTGAAGCGATGCTCGGGCTGCAGCCTGCGCCAGGCTAGACGTGTTAAACGGTTCGCGAACCCGGTTCAAGTTGTTAATAATCTCTACAGAAGCTACACCATATCCGATGCGCAACGCCGCCAAACCGTGAATCTTGGAGAAGGTGCGCAAGATGATCAGATTTGGATGGGACGCCAATAGCGGAATGGTCTGCGGATATTCGGCATCGACCACGTACTCGTAGTACGCTTCATCCATTACGACCATAACTCCCGCAGGTACTTTGGCCAAGAAAGAAAGTAGCTGATCCTTCGTGACGATTGTCCCCGATGGGTTGTTGGGATTACAGATCCAGACAACTCGGGTTTGGGCATTGATCACTGCAGCCATTGCGTCCAGGTCATGAACGCCGTCAACAAGGGGTACCTCGATCAGTTCAGCCCCATCAATCAGCGCGTTGGAGCGATATTGAGGGAAGGTTGGCGCCGCCATTACGGTGTTGGTGCCTGGCTCCAGATACGCTCTCGTGATCAATTGGACAACTTCATCAGAACCGTTCCCAAAAATGAGCTCTTCCGGTTTCACCTGTAGGTATTCAGCCAGTTCCCAGCGAAGCGCCAGACTGCCGCCATCCGGATAAATCGCGAGTGAATCGAGTTGGCTCGTGATAGCCTCCTTCACTTTAGGAGAACAGCCATAAGGATTTTCATTGGAAGCGAGCTTAATCACTTCGGATAAGCCCAATTCGCGTTTCACATCATCAATTGGTTTACCTGGTTGATAGACAGGTACCTGCAAGATCTGCTTCTTTGGCTGCATTCCTCAATCACTCCAAACTGATTTTTTCCTGTTATTTTAACGCACCTGCTAAGTTTTGTACAAAGGTTTTTATACGATTCAAACCTTCCTCGCGTCGTTCGGGAGCAAGTAAGAGATCAATATTCTGTTCAATTTCTTGCACAATCGCACTGCCTACGATGATCCCATCAGCAAAAGGTGCGAATTCACGGACCTGTTCAGGAGAAGAAATGCCAAATCCAACAGCTAACGGTGTATCAGTATGTGATCGAACTTGTGTCAGAAACGGCTGGACATTGGCATGAAATGAAGAGCGCACTCCAGTTACACCCAATGAAGAAACACAATAGACAAACCCGCTAGCTTGTCTAGCGATCATAGACACACGGGATTCCGAGGTCGGCGCAACCAAGGAGATCAAATGAAGTCCCGTTGCTTTCGCAGCCGTCACTACCTCTTCGTTCTCTTCAAACGGCAAGTCTGGAATCACCACACCATCTACGCCAGCATGTGACAACTTGGTAAAAAATCGTTCGATTCCAAACTGAAGTACGGGATTAAAATACGTGAACAATACCAAAGGAATTGTAACGCCAGAATTCCGAAGCCGTTCCACAAGCTGAAGGGCGACGGATATCGAGACTCTACCTGCTAAGGCTCTTTGTGACGCCCGTTGAATCGTTGGACCATCAGCAAGTGGATCCGAATAAGGGATACCTAGTTCGACGCAGTCTGCCCCCGCTTCAACCAGCTTGTAAACGATTTGCTCGGTGAGTTCTATGGTAGGATCGCCTACTGTGATAAAAGGGATGAATTTCTTGGTTGACCGATCCGAAAATAGCTGATCAATCCGATTTGTTTGAGTGATCATTTCTGTTCTCTCCCTTCTTGATCAAGGTGTTGAATCAACGTCGCAACGTCTTTATCTCCACGACCTGATAAACAAATGACGATGATCTGATTGGTGGGCAAGGATGGAGCCAGCTTGATAGCTTCGGCAACGGCATGGGCGCTTTCCAAAGCTGGAATGATCCCTTCCGATTCGCACAGCAGCTTAACCGCATCAAGCGCTTCTTGATCCGTCACAGAGGTATACTTCACTCTTCCTGACTCTTTGAGGTAGGCATGCTCAGGCCCTACCCCTGGATAATCAAGGCCAGCCGAAATGGAATGCGCTTCTTGCACTTGTCCATCCTCATCCTGTAGTAGGTACGTAAAAGTCCCGTGGATGACACCAGGCGTACCTAACGATAACGTTGCCGCATGTTTATCTGTATCAAGACCTTTTCCCGCCGCTTCTACCCCTCTCAGGCGCACCCGCTCATCTTGGACAAATGGATAAAACATTCCGATGGCATTACTGCCTCCACCAACGCAAGCCACAACTTCATCAGGCAATCGTCCCACCTGCAACAGAATTTGAGCTCTTGTCTCTTCCCCAATGATTTTTTGAAATTCCCGTACCATATACGGATAAGGATGCATCCCGACAACGGAGCCAATCACGTAAAAGGTGTCTTCTACATGCGATACCCAGTAGCGTATCGCCTCGTTGGTCGCGTCTTTTAACGTACGTGTTCCACTTTTGACTGGAATGACTTCAGCTCCCAGTAACCTCATACGAAACACGTTAAGCTCTTGGCGCTTAATATCTTCCTCTCCCATGAACACTTTGCATGACAGTCCAAGCTTTGCGGCAACCGTCGCACTCGCTACCCCGTGTTGACCCGCTCCTGTCTCGGCGATCATGTATTTCTTGCCCATTCGCTTGGCCAACAAACCTTGGCCAAGCGCATTGTTCAGCTTATGGGCCCCCGTATGATTCAAATCTTCGCGCTTGAGATAGATTTGCGCCCCGCCCAACTGCTCAGTTAAGCGATCCGCAAAATAGAGCGGTGTTGGTCTGCCTGCATACTCCGTCAACAGATGGTTCAGCTCTTCGATGAATTCTGGATCCTTCTTCGCATCCTCGAAGGCCTGCTCCAGTTCGGTTAAGGCATTCATAATGGTTTCTGGAACATATTTGCCGCCAAACCGACCAAATCGACCACGCTGATCCGGCACTACAACCGTTTTATTCATCGTAGGTTTCATATTCACGCACCCTCTCCACTAAAGCTCTAATTTTGATAGGATCTTTGCGTCCGTCCGTTTCAACCCCACTGGATAGATCAATCTGTGTTGCCCCGTATTTCGTTAATAATTCGTCTATATTCGACAGGTTGATGCCTCCAGCTATTAAGCAAGGTGTCTCACCCATCCTCTCATGAATGAAGGGGATTTCTGACCAGCTAAATCGTTCTCCTGTCCCTCCCGCATGCGCAGGATGATAGGCATCGATTAAAAAAGCATCAACATGTTGGCGATATCGTTCGATCAATTGGAGCACCTGTTGTTTCTCAACAACTCGGATAGCTTTCCAAATCTGCCCCGTATAGTAAGCTTTCAATTCATGTATGAAATCAACAGTCTCCTCCCCATGAAGCTGAACGGCGTCTAAGGGAACCAAAGAAAGGGTCTCCTTTAATTCTTGGTGAGACGGATTCACGAATACCCCTACTAACTTAGGGTGACTCTCTACTTTCGCTAGAAGTTCTTGTACCTGTTGCGGTGTCACTTGGCGTTTGCTCGGCGCGAACACAAATCCTGCGTAATCAACCGATAACTGATCCAACAGCCGTAAGATAGGAGCATCTTTGATGCCACAGATTTTGATCGTCGTCATGAACGCATCACTCGCTCTCCGACCAAAGAGACCACAGCCGATTCGATTGAGGACTGTCGCATGAAATGTTCACCCACCAACACCGCCCTCGCGCCATGTGAATGAACGAACTCGATATCCTTACGTGTAGAAATTCCACTCTCGCTTACAACGGGTACACCTAGGGGTATCTGTTTGATCAATTCTGCGGTGGTTTGGATATTCGTCTCAAAGGTGCGCAAATTCCGATTATTGATGCCTAACAAATCCGGCGTAGTATGTTTACATACAAGTTCAAGCTCAGCTTGGTTGTGAACTTCCACCAATACATCCATTCCCAATTCCTTGGCTGTCCTGGAGAAATGCTCAATTTCGCTTCCCGAGAGAATAGCTGCGATGAGCAGGATACAATCTGCGCCCGCTCCTCTTGACTCCAGAATTTGAACCTCGTCTATAATGAAATCCTTGCGCAACAACGGGATATTGATGGCCTCGCGGATTTGCCGTAAATAATCAATGTCTCCTTGAAAAAACGTTCGATCTGTTAACACGGAGATTGCTTCAACTTGCACTTGCTCGTAGGCTTGTGCGATGCGAACAGGATCAACGTCAGTGCGAATCAAGCCTTTGGATGGCGACGCTTTTTTTACTTCGGCAATTACGCTGACAGGACGGGTACTCTCGATCAGAGCAGCACGGAAAGCTTTGGGAGATGGAGCATGATCAACGAGATGTTGGAGCTGTTGGCGGGTTGCGCCTGCTTTTAATTGCTGGATCTCTTGTTTTTTAGTTTTTACGATTTTAGGAAGCATTGTACAGTCCTCCCGCTACTCTCTGGATTTCTTTCAACTTCATTAACACCTGACCAGAATCAATCAATACCTTCGCCTGTCGAACTCCTTCAGCTATCGTTGTCGCTCGACCTGCCAAGTACAAAATAGCCCCCGCATTCAATACGGTAATATCTCGCGCGGCTCCACTTTTTCCTTCGTAAACCTCGTAAATGATTCTGGAGTTATCTTGAGCGTCTCCACCCTTTAATTCTTCCAGTGAATAGCGAGATAGTCCAAATTGTTCCGGTTCAATCTCATACGTGGTGATGACACCATCTTTCAGTTCAGCCACCCGGCTTTTGCCCGTGACGGTAAGCTCATCTAAACCATCTTCACCTGCCACAACCAGCGCGCGCTTCACATGAAGCTCCCGTAATGCCTCTGCTACAGTCTTGATTAAGGATACGTCATAAACACCAAGAAGCTGATAGTGGGCTTTGGCCGGATTGGTTAGTGGCCCTAAGAGGTTAAAAACGGTACGAACCGCTAATTCCTTACGGGGTCCTGCCGCATGTTTCATCGCCTGATGATAAAGCGGGGCAAATAAGAAGCAAAGATTCGTATTTTTCAGACAATCTGCCGCGTTTTCTGGAGTAAGCAGGATGGGAACCCCTAAAGCCTCCAAGACATCCGCACTTCCGCTTTTAGAAGAAACGGCCCGATTCCCGTGCTTGGCGATTTTCACCCCGCCGCTTGCGGCTACCATGGCTGCGGCTGTGGAAATGTTAAACGTATCACTTCCATCCCCGCCAGTCCCGCAAGTATCTACCAGGCCATCGATTTCAAGAGGCAGCTGAAGGGAACGTTCTCGCATAGCTTGTGCGAATCCGATAATCTCTTCTACCTGTTCTCCCTTTACCCTTAACCCGGCTAGAAACGCGCCAATCTGAGCAGGAGTAGCCTTCCCATCCATAATTTCACCCATGGCTAGTCGAGCAGTATTGCGATCTAAATCTTCTCGTCTCATGATTTTATCCAAGGTTATTGATAGCATGGCTTCTCCTCCTTGCTCTCAAAAAGCTGTTCAGCCAATTCCAAAGCGCATATCATCCCAGTCGCTTTATTGATCGTTTCCTGATACTCTAAAGTTGGGTTGGAATCAGCGACGATTCCCGCGCCCGCTTGCACATGGGCCTGACCGTCTTTGAAAAGCAATGTCCGAATCGTTATGCACGTATCCAGATTTCCTGTAAAGCTTAAATAGCCGATAGCCCCAGCATACGTGTGTCGAGCATCCTGCTCTAATTCAGCAATAATCTCCATCGCCCGAAGCTTAGGAGCACCGGAGACGGTTCCCGCGGGAAAAGAGGAGAGCAGCGCATCAAACGGATGTAGTTCTTGTCGCAATACTCCTGTGACGTGTGAGACCATGTGCATTACATGAGAATATTGTTCAATGACCATTTGTTCTTCTACCTGTACGGACCCATACTCCGAAACTCGCCCGACGTCGTTGCGCCCAAGATCAAGCAGCATGTAGTGTTCCGCGCGTTCTTTTGGATCTTGCAATAATTCTTGTGCCAGCTTTTCGTCCTCTTCTAGGGAGCAGCCTCTTTTTCGTGTGCCAGCTATAGGTCTCATCTCGACTTTGCGATCCTCTACACGGACCAACAGCTCTGGAGAAGTTCCGACGATCGTTTCTCCCTCATATTCGAGGTAATACATATACGGAGAGGGGTTCATTCTTCTTAAGACACGGTATACATGAAACGGATCGATTTGGGTTTCCACTGAAAAACGTTGAGACAGCACCACTTGAAAAATATCCCCCGCGGCAATATACTCCTTGGCGCGAAGTACCATACCCTCAAAATCAGCTTGTGTCAGATTGACGTTCACTCTACTCTGACACTTAGGCATCGCATCGATTGGGATGGGAAGGGTTTGTTGGGATGCTTGCTGTTCTTTTGAGATTTCATCCGCCAAAGCCTTGAGTCGCAGGCAAACCTCCTTGTATTTTTGCTCGATCACTTCACGAGAATCATTGGAGTCGACGGACAAGTGAATCAGTAATTGGATTTCTTGTTTCAGATGATCAAACGCCACACATTCATCCACGAATAAAAAACGTATATCAGGCACATCAAGTGTTTCCTGAGTGTTCACAGGCAAGTCTTCAAAGTAATGGAGGATATTATAACCAAAGAAGCCGACAGCGCCTCCACAGAATCTCGGAAAGTTCGGGAGATTCGGACTTCGATAGTGACTCATCAGGTCACGCAAGACTTGTATCGGATTTCCTTGCAGCTTTTGTTTTCGTTCACCGCGATTGGTAACGGTAATCTCGTTTCCTTTTGCCTCCAAGATGAGAAAAGGTCGCAGTCCAATAAAAGAGAATCTGGCCCAACGAGCCCCACCTTCCACACTCTCCAAGAGAAACGAGTTTGGGTAACGAAGCTTTTGATAAAGCCTGATTGGTGTTTCCTGATCGGCAAAGATCGTCAAACGAATGGGAATAAAATTATAATCAGGGGACAAATCAAATAATTCTGAAAGCGATGGGGTAAACATTCGAATCACCTCTTCTGGGGATTAAGAGAGGTGGGAGAAGAAAACAAAAAAATCCAGGAAGAGTCCTGGATTTATAGTTAACCTATAATCCTAGTCTCGTCTCTTCTCTCCTCAACCTAACTCTTCTCAGCTCTGCTCAAAAATGAATAAAATTGAAGTAACGCTAATCTTGCTCTTGTACTATTCCTCAGCTCTAAAATCTCTAACTCACTTGCTCTCTCTTGACCATTACTTGCGGTCTGAATCACTCATCTCAACTTGTTTTTCACTTTAATTCAGGTCACCTGAATTGTCAACTACGGTTTCACTAAATCTGGACGGAGCTTCACGGCCTCGCGTAGAAATACATGGTTGATCTCACGTTGGGACTTCGTTGTGTTTACATGAAGCATCACGCGTATGCACATCGGCAAACTGCCGGGAACGGGTATCTCTCTTGCGCACATAAGCGGCACATATTCCCACCCGTTCACGTTGCGAACCGCCTTCGCCGGAAACACCGCATCCAAATCTTCTGTTGTCGTAATTAGAATACTGGCTACATCTTCAGCTTCAAGCTCGTTTTGTACAATAATCTCTCGTATCAACATTTCTGTAGCAACGACAATATCCTCATCTCGGTTTGTTTCAACAGTAATGGCTCCCCGAATCCCCCGAACTCCCATTAATATGCTCCCTCCTGTGCATTTTGCATAACCTGAAGGACCAACTTCTCCTCTATATCGCGATAAATCTCAGCCTTCCCGATCTCTACCGGCAATACTAATACAAGCTTTCCGCTGTAATTTTTCTTATCTCTTTTCATTACGTCTAAAACTTCGCGTGGATGATATTGTTTTGGCCAATGAACGGGCAGTTGGAACTTTTGAAGCAAGTCTCTCGTATGTTGGGCAGTTCCTTTTGGAGCAATCCCTAATTGTTCCGCAACCTCGGCAGCCAGCCCCATGCCGATTGATATCGCTTCTCCGTGATTTAATTCCGAATAGTGACTAAGCGCTTCAAAGGCGTGACCAAACGTATGCCCCAAATTTAACAACGCACGCTTCCCTTGCTCCGTCTCGTCAGCAGAGACGATCTCCGCTTTTATCTGACAGCCACGATAGATCGCTTCTGCTACCGGATCGTTGGACAAGCTATTTAGTGCCTCTGCATTTTGCTCCAGCCACTTGACGAAAGAAGCGTCAGCAAGCAAACCGTGTTTGACGACTTCCGCATAGCCTGCCGCCACTTCACGTTTCGGAAGGGTGGTTAAGGTATTCGTGTCATAGATCACTGCGATTGGCTGGTGAAACGCTCCAATCAGGTTTTTTCCAAGTGGATGGTTAATGGCTACTTTTCCACCAACCGAGCTATCGTGGGCCAGAAGCGTAGTTGGAAGCTGGACAAATCGAATCCCTCGCATATAGGTCGCTGCGACAAAGCCAGCCAAATCACCGACAACACCCCCACCGAGTGCCAGTATGATGGAGTGGCGATCCAACCCCGCTTCAATTGCGGCTGTCATGACCTTTTCGTATATGGCTAACTGCTTCGCCTTTTCACCTGCGTCCACGATATAATGAAACACCTTGAAATCGTGTGACTCCAAGTGTCGCGTCAACCGGTCTAAATAAAGAGGGGCCACATTGCTATCGGTAAGGATAAATAATCGATTGGCTGTAGTTACTCCTCTCTCCTGTAAAAGAGAACCCACTTGATTCAGTAATCCCTCACCAATGAGAATAGGATAACTACGTTCCGCTAATTCAACCGGCAGTCTCTTCATCTTCATTAAAACCTCTCCGTGTACACACGGTATTGTTGAAGATCAGCAAGCAGGTCATCCAGTGAATCTGCATGGAACTTCTCGCTAATCGCATTCGCAATCTCCCAAGCTACGACCGCTTCCGCCACAACACTGGCAGCTGGTACCGCACAGCTGTCGGAACGTTCAATGCTCGCTTCAAAAGCCTCTCGTGAGTCAATATCCACACTCATCAACGGCTTGTAAAGAGTAGGAATCGGCTTCATCACTCCGCGTACAACGATTGGCATTCCGTTCGTCATACCGCCTTCCAAACCACCCGCACGATTCGTTTTACGAGCGTAACCAGTACCTTCATTCCAAACGATTTCATCATGCACACGTGATCCTGGTGTTCCCGCAGCTTCAAAACCTATGCCAATTTCGACCCCTTTGAATGCTTGGATGCTCATGATCGCCTGCGCCAATCGACCATCCAGCTTGCGATCCCACTGCACATGGCTGCCAAGACCAATAGGGGCTCCTTCTACGATCACTTCAACAATGCCACCCAGGGAGTCTCCGTCTTCCTTCGCTTGATCGATTGCCTTCATCATCAACTGTTCCGCTTCTTTATCCACACAACGTACCGGTGAATTCTCTGTCACGTCAATTAATTCCTCGATTGGCAACTCCACTCGTTGCGCTTTAACCTCGCCAATCTGCAGAACCTGTCCTGCCACCCGTATTCCCAACTGCGCGAGAAATTGACGAGCTATGGCACCTACAGCGACACGCACAGCTGTCTCACGCGCACTGGATCGTTCCAGAATGTTGCGCATATCGCGCTGATGGTATTTAATCGCACCATTCAAATCGGCATGTCCAGGACGTGGGCGCGCTACCCTTCTACGGTCCGCATTCTCATCAACTGGCTCCACACTCATGATTTCACGCCAGTGAGTCCAATCTTTATTTTCGACTACCAATGTGATTGGAGCACCTGTCGTATAACCGTGACGAACGCCGGATACGATGTTGACTTGATCTTTTTCGATTTGCATCCTTCTGCCACGGCCGTGACCCTTTTGTCTGCGTTCCAGTTGCACGTTGATTTCTTCCAGTGAAATCGGTAAGTTACTTGGTATTCCTTCAATAATCGCTGTCAATTGCGGTCCATGGGACTCACCCGCTGTTAAGTATCTCATCTCTCTTTCTCCTCCTACCCTTTACCGCTTTTAAGCGTTATAATATCACACCTGCCAATGGAAGGAAATATAAAATGCTTCTCTCTTTTAGAGAAGCATCCGATTCGTAGATTATCTTGTTTCCTACATGTGATCAGCAAAAAACAGCTTGTGAGATTGGACTTGGCGACGATTATGATCAACAGAAACGAGATCATCCAATTGAGTCTTCTCTGTGCCTATTATTTGGCCACACTCTTGCAAAGTAATTAATCCGCGACGATATGCTTCGATTACTTTATGCTTATCCATGTGTATCCTCCCAGAATGGTGATATGCTTATTTTTGGAAAATTCACGGGAGGATATACGTAGAAGAAATATCTTTTAGTTCATTTTTCGATAGAAGAACGTGTCCTCCGACTCGAATTGATATTGTTGAGGCTGGAAAATTTGTTCTGTGCTTCCGACAAACAACACGCCACCTGGTCTCAAGGCGCGGCTGAACTTATGATAGAGTTCATGCTTCGCTTCTTCCGTGAAGTAGATCATGACATTCCGGCAAATAATCAGATCAAATCCTGACTCAAATGAATCTGCGAGCAAATTGTGTTTCTTAAAGGTTACCATTCGCTTTATCTCTGGTGAAACCTGATAGGTAATAGAGTCCTTCGTAAAATATCTATCCAGTAAATCTTTGGGACAATCTTGAAGCGAGCGGTCCGAGTATACTCCTTGCTTCGCTTTGGCAATCGCGCCTTCATCAATATCTGTCGCCAGTATAGAAGCATCCCGTTGTAACTGTTTGGCAATCAGAACCAGAGAGAGTGTGTAAGGTTCTTCGCCTGTTGAACAAGCGGCGCTCCACAGCTTTAATTTCTTCGATTCCTGTTGCAGTCGGGGTAAGATTTTATTTTGCAACACTTCCCAGCGACCCGGGTTGCGATAAAATTCCGACACATTGATCGTCATGCGATCTAAAAACTCGTAGAACAATTCCTGATCTTTCGATAACGCATCGAAGTAAGTCGAAAAAGTGGAATGTCCTCTCTTCAAGCGCAATGACGTAAGTCGGCGCTTCATTTGTGCCTCTTTATATAACGCAAGATCAATCCCAGTTTTTCGTTTAATATTCGCGATAAATTGTAGAAAATCTTGATCTTCCATGAACAGTTTGTTCCCCCTTCACGTGCTGATGAATCCGATTCGCCTTTCCCCTAGGAAAATCCTGCTTTTCTATGAATAATAAAAAAAAGACTCCCTTACAGGAGTCTTTACCCGCTTTTTCAGAAATTAAATCCAGCGTTGGATGGTTTTGTCGAAAGAAACTACGTCATTTTTGGAAAACCAGAGGTTCATTTCGCGTTCAGCGCTCTCAGGAGAGTCAGAACCGTGGATGATGTTCATACCTACGGATACCGCGAAGTCGCCACGGATTGTTCCAGGAGCAGCGTCAACTGGGTTGGTTTTACCCATCATGTTACGAGCTGTAGTAATCACGTTGTTGCCTTGCCATACCATTGCGAACACAGGGCCGGAAGTAATGAAGTCAACCAATTCCCCGAAGAAAGGACGCTCTTTGTGCTCAGCATAGTGTTGCTCAGCCAACTCGCGGCTTACATTCATCAATTTTCCGCCAACAAGCGTGAATCCTTTGCGTTCGAAACGAGCTACGATTTCCCCGATAAGATTACGTTGTACGCCGTCAGGCTTGATCATAATAAAGGTTTTTTCCATTGTTGCCTCCATAAATCCTATGTATTTTAATAGTTAATCAACGAAATTTTATCAAAAGTAAGCCGAGCAATCAACCTTATGTAGATAAAATAATAGTTAAAAATTTCGTTTTCCGATGAA
The DNA here is from genome assembly GCF_050113715.1 of Brevibacillus ginsengisoli. Lineage (NCBI taxonomy): Bacteria > Bacillati > Bacillota > Bacilli > Caryophanales > Paenibacillaceae > Brevibacillus > Brevibacillus ginsengisoli. The sequence continues at coordinate 150,540 of NZ_JBNJQR010000002.1, read as the reverse complement.
ATCCGCAATTTCTAACAAGGATTTCTTCGTAGAATTATTCTCTAAACCACTTAACGCCTCACGCCCGCGTGTCAAATAACGGTCAGCCAGCTCGCGCGCGTACCTGATTCCTTCACTATGTCGAATTAATGAGATCGCTTGATCCATATGATCATGAATCGTTCCTGTTCGGATCCACTCCTGGAACAACTCTTTATGCTCTCCAACAGTGGCATTGTACAATGCTGGCAAGGTGATATTGCCCTGGCGCAAATCGCTTCCGGCTGGCTTCCCAAGTTCTTTTTCGGTGCCGACGAAGTCAAGAATATCATCCGTAATTTGGAACGCCATACCTACGTTATAGCCATACTGAAACATGCGTTGAACATTTTCTTTCGACGCTTCACTCGCCAAAGCTCCTAATTGGCAGCTGATCGCAATCAACAAGGCCGTTTTGCGTTTAATCCGGCGCAAATAATTCTTTAACCCCTGATCCCAGTTATTCAGATCCTTCACCTGGGCAATCTCACCTTTGCACATCTCCACAATGGCCTTGGCAAGGATTTGATGAATTCGCGGATTGGATAGCTCCGTCGCCACCAACAACGCGCGAGCAAGAATGTAGTCGCCTGTATACATAGCTACCCGGTTATCCCATTTGGCCTTCACCGTATCTTTACCTCTACGTTTGTCAGCGTCATCCACCACGTCGTCATGAACGAGAGTCGCCATATGGATCAACTCCAGCGCCACAGCAACGTGTTTAAGCCTGGTCACATCATAATTTCCCCACTTACCAGCGAGCAGCACGAATACAGGACGAATTCGCTTACCGCCCGCTTTAAGCAAATGGGTCGATGACAAATACAATTCGCGCGTTTGGGCATCAATCGCCTTCTCCAGCTCGCGCTCAATATATTGGACATCTCCTTTTAACTGAAAATAAATATCTACAAGGTTCATTCGATCCACCTAATTCATTCAGATATTGATGCGTGTCGCTACATCCTCCCAGAGGGATACTTTTACAGGTTTTGGCAATAAACCTAAATCTGCTGCGCAAGCATAGTAATATTCAAGTCCCTTCTTCTGTTCAGGACCAAAATCATGAGATAGTCCACGGAAATACTGGAACCAAGCGTCGCTTTCACCACCGAAGTTGGCAAGTACGTATTCAACAACCTGATCGAGATTCTTGTGGCTGCGTTCTTTACTTTCAATAAACGAACGATGAACTTCCCTCAGTAAATCCGCATGCGTCTCAACGGCTTGCTTGCGGACCGTCCAAAGGGCAAAGGTCATGGAATGACCCGTATACCGATACCACTGCTCTCCTAGGTCGTAAACATGATACCGATTATTGGTCCGATAGGCAAGTAACGCCTCGTCTCCAATCAGAAGCGCCCCATCCGCGTCTTGCAGCATTTCTTCCAGAACAGGCTGGTGTGTTGTGTAAGTTACTTGCAGATTTAGGAACTTTTGCAGGATAATCTTCAAAAGATTCACCGAGGTTGCCGACGTATTGGTAAGCGCAATACGAGCTTTCTGAAGTTCTTCGATCGGCTTTTTGCTAAACAAAAAAATAGAACCAACACGGCCTTTCGCGCTAACAGACAAGTCGGGAAGTGCCATGTATTTCTCCTCATGTTCTGCGTAGCTGAATGAAGAGATTGGTCCCACGTCAATTTCATCATTGGCCATTGCTTGGTTCAACTGAGCTGGATACTGCTTGGTAAATTCAACTTGAGATTCAAATCGTTTTTGATCAAAAAAGAAATAAACTGGAAGTGTATTCGTATACTTGATCTGTCCGATCCGTAACCGTTGTTGCATGTTTTCTCACTCTCCCCAGCGTTTAAACAAAGAATGCGGAATATCAAGGGCGTCAAGTGTTTTTCCTACCATAAAGTTCACGATATCATCCAAGGTTTCCGGCTTCTGATAAAACCCTGGCATCGCAGGAAGAATCCTGGCACCGATTTGGGTCAACGTCAACATATTTTGCAGGTGAATGGCGTTAAGTGGTGTCTCCCTCGGGACAATGACCAATTTGCGCCCTTCTTTCAAGGTAACGTCCGCCGAGCGTTCAAGCAGATTCCCAGAAGCTCCATGAGCTATGCCCGACAACGTTCCCATACTGCATGGAATAATGACCATGCCATCTAATCGGGCAGAGCCGCTTGCCGCCGGAGATGAGAAATCCCGCAGCGTCCAGTAATGGAGCTTCCCCTCGTAATCCTGTTGAAGCTTGTCTCTTAACAAAGCATCTCGATCCTCAGTTTGCCAATCCAGTTCATCTCGAAATACCTGCCAGCCCGCCTCCGTAATCATCAGATGAACCGTATGACCTAACTTCAGCAGTTCTTGAACAAACCGCACACCATAAATCGCGCCGCTTGCACCTGTGATGCCTACTGCATATTTTTTTGGAATCATGCGATCACCAAATCCAGCATGGTAAAGACGAACATAATGACGCTTAAAATCCCATTCATCGTGAAAAAAGCCACATCCAGTTTCGACAAGTCTGTCGGTTTCACCAGGCTATGCTCATAAATCAAGATGGCTGCGGAGATAATGACGCCCACCAAAAACCAGATCGAAAGGTGTGCAGTCATATAGAGTGTGACGAGACCGATAATCGTGATCACATGACAGAATCTCGCGATATACAAGGCCTTGGCGATACCAAAACGACTTGGAACCGAATACAATCCTTCTTTCGCGTCAAAATCAGCATCTTGACACGCATAAATTATATCAAACCCTGCTGTCCAAAGCACTACAGAACCAAATAGCAGCATTGCGGTCAGATCCACTTGTCCTGTCGTTGCGATCCATCCACCTAATGGCCCGAAGCCAATGGCCACACCAAGGACAAAGTGACAAGCCCAAGTAAAACGTTTGGTATAAGAATAGAGTACAAGGACAAAAACGGCTAGTGGCAACAATTTTACTGCCAGCATGTTCAGTTGGAACGCGGCAAAAAACAGAACGGCAAACGAAACAATGATAAAAATAAGAACGTCAGAGATTGAGATGAGCCCTGCAGGAATCGCTCTCGTTTGGGTTCTCGGATTACGGGCATCGATTATTCTGTCGATCAGACGATTTAAGGACATCGCCGCACTTCTAGCCCCAACCATGGCAACGGTTACCCAAAAAATTTCACTCCAGCTAGGCCAGGTATGCTCCACCACGATACTTCCCAAAACCGCTCCCATAAAAGCGAAGGGCAAAGCGAAAATGGAGTGTTCAAATTTAATCATTTCCAAGATGATTTTACATTTTTGCCAAAGCATGATAAGCACTTCCGATCTATAATGCAGGTTATTCTCGTTGGTTATTTCTTAATTCCAATATGCAAAGCGGCTACTCCACCCATGAACAGCTTTACTTGTACTGGGTCGAGACCCGCTTTACTGAACATAACCGCGAGTTCTTTACTATCTGGAAAATTCGTCAAGGATTGTGGCAACCACGCATATTCCTTGTATTTGTTTACGACAAATTTAGCGATCAACGGTAAAATTTTATAGAAATACAAATAAAAGAGCTGTCTGTATGGCAGAAACGGCGGTTTGGAAACCTCTAAAGAGACGACTTTGCCCCCTGGCTTAACCACCCGGGTCATCTCATTGAGAACGGTTTGCACGTCTGGTACGTTTCGCAAGGCAAAACCAATCGTCGCATAATCAAAAGTGTTATCTTCGTAAGGAAGTTTCATCGCGTCGCCATTCACCAGTTGAATGATGCCGTCCATTCCTTCCTTTTTCACCTTATAATCGCCTACATCCAGCATGTTCTGGCTAAAATCAAGCCCAACCACTTTACCTTCTGATCCAACAGCCTTGGCTAACGTCAGCGTCCAATCACATGTCCCGCAGGCGACGTCCAGAGCCGCTTGTCCAGGTCTGACCTGCATTTGACGCATGGTGTAGTTGCGCCACGCCACATGACTGCCGAAGCTGATGACATTATTCATTCGATCATATTCGTCCGCGATGTTTTCAAAAACCGAATGAACAAACTTTGCCTTTTGTTTCATCTGTTCCTTGTTCACGTCTGCTTACATCTCCTCAACTACACGTTTTAAACGGTTCACCCGATGCGAATAGCGAGAAGTTACCCACGTGAGTGCCGACAGCTTATCGGAAGGATAAAACCCTCGAATCAATTGCTCACAAATCCCCATCAGTTCCTGTACTTTCGCTTCCACAAATTCCAATACCGTTCCCTGAGTGGAATCTGGCTTCTGCATCATAAACCGCGAAAAACCAATTGGATCTTGCTTTTGCCATTTTAATTGTTCCCATTCATCAATCATTTGTTCAACAACAGACGTCTCTTCAATAAGCGCGGTCCAGAATTGCAAATCCTTCTTCGTCTGGGCATAATGCTTGACAAACCCAAGATAGAGAGCGGTATCGATCGTTTTACGCAGCGCGAAGTACTTGTCCCATGACGCCGCAACTTCTTGCTCTTTCAAGTAGAGATTCATCTTGGCCTCGTTCACTTCTTGAATCGATTGAGCTAGGATTTTAACCGCTTCAATTTCGCCATGTTCCGCAAGCAGATGGTAGTACAGACTGCTGTAGAAATCTCCGGCCAACACCGTTAACTGACGATTACGCTCCGCAACAATGGAAGAATCGTAGCCCGTCTTCACTAATTCATGCGTATCAAGACCTAGTTGCACTAATCCGGTGGTTGTACAAAGAACCTTAGCCTGCTCTCTGTCCAAGCCATTTTCGCATAAAAATACGTACAGTAGAACAAGTCGATTCTCAGCCATCGCTGGGATATCGACGTATTGCTCAACGTACGATTGCGAGATAAGCTTCATGATCTTTTGTTTGATTGCGACAAGATCATCGCTTATTACACCTGCATAATTGCTCATTACGTTGCCTCCAGTAAGAAAAGCCTTCCGATATGTTAAGAAAACTTGGGAGTAACCAAAATCATCCTACAGTATACCACATTATCGATACTAGGGACTAATTCTCTCTTCTGTTATTGGTTCCACTCTGACTTGAAACGTTTTTTCCACCAAGTATTGCGGATTGTCTACATTGTCTGGCGAAGGTAAGTCACGTATGGAGCCAGGCCGGTTCCCCGTAATAGCGATCAGCAGTTTCGAAGATTGGTCGCCTTCATCCAAAAGTCGCACGAATAAATGATCAATATTGGTCGTCATGCGAAACGTACGATACATAATATTGTAAACGTCTCCGTAAAAAGTTGATAGACCGATCGTCTCAGTGGGTGTGATAACAAAATCGACAAAAATTGAGCGATTCTCCCACTTTATACGCTTAATATTATAATGAGTTGGCATTAATGTAAACAAATCGACGATATTTTGTTGTGTCAAGTCCACTTGACGGATCTCTTGGAATACCGGTAATTCTTTGTATGGCGATTGAACCGCAATGGACGGAATCAGTGACAAAGCGAACGCCAAACACGTCGCCAAACACAAAACAGCAAGTAACTGTCGGGGCATCATTATCCCTCCTCAGTTACATTGTACAAACAAAAAAAGCAGGCTATTCCTGCTTTCTTGAACGCAATTTTACTCTTCCATCGTGTCAATAATTCCATATTTCGTATAAATCAGAGCTTTCCCTCTCACTTTGATCGCAGAAGTATGCTCCGTGAATTGAGCTAGCATAACCTCGTTCTTATCTAGCTTCTCCGTGTGATGAAAACGAGTGTCTGTTCCTCTCGTTAATCCAATGACGTGTACTCCGTTTTCTTTTGCTTTTATCACAAAAAAATCCTGATTCACTGTAGTCCCTTCGTTATTGCGCTGATCCAAGACGGTTCCCCCTCCAATTTCCTTCACTGTTAACTATCAGGTATAACAGGGCATCTCGTCAATGATTTTAAAAATGGTTGAGATAGAGAAAATAGACGAAACCGATTAAGATAGCCAGAGGTAACAACCACAACAAAATGAGAACTTTCGATTTTTGCATGTACCTTCACCTCAAAAGGTAGCGTTTGCGGTTCTTCTTTTTTTTATGCTCTATAATCGTCCTTAAATACAGACAAAACCCCGAACGACGAGGTTCAGGGGAACTAGTTTATAGTATTCAAGCGCCCGTAAATTTTCCGGACATAATTTTGAGTTTCTTTTGGAAGGTACTGCGCTTTCTGATCAAAATCTTCATTCGTATCAATGTCAAGCCTGTCCACTCTTCCCGCACCCGCATTATACGCTGCTAGGGCTACTTTCACGTTGCCATTGTATCGAGTCAGCAATTCACTCAGCAACTTGGTTCCACCTGTGATATTCTGCTCAGGATCATATGAATTCGTTACCTGATGGCTTCTCGCAGTGCCATCCATCAGCTGCATTAAACCTTTGGCACCCGCTCGCGAGGTTGCGTTCGGATTGAAATTGGACTCCGCGCGTACCACTTCTTCAACTAGGTTCGGATCAACACCGTATCTTGTAGCGATTTGGTTGATCTTCCCGAGTATGGCTTGGCGAGAAGCTGGTACACTGGATGGTTTCAAACCGCTTGTTATGTATGATGGAGAAGCATCCTGCAACTCTGTTGAATAGTCGCCGCTCGGGGAGCCATCAAGATCAGCGATGATTTCTTTTGCCGAAATGACCCGTCTTGATTTGTTCAATTCTTGTTCGAGCGTTTGCAAAAACGCTTCAGAGCCTGCATCGCCTGTTGTAGTAAGTCCACTTGTTGCCGTCTGGCTCTGCATGATTTGTAGGATTCGAGGATCAATTTGCATGATTCACCAACTTTCGGTAATGAAGCGTACTATGGACATTATACGTTAACCGATACCTGGAAGCCAAGCCCAGATTTTTCTGTTATTGACCCACTAGCTAAAAAGCGCTTCTCTTAAAAAGAGAAGCGCTCGACAATACAGATATGATCGACCAATCATTGTATGTAATGGTCGGAATGCAGGGATTTGAACCCTGGACCTCACCCACCCCAAGGGTGCGCGCTACCGGGCTGCGCCACATCCCGACGTCATCACGAAATCCGTGAAGGTAAAAACCTAGTGATATGTATGACTTGAGCATTACGTAATGATACGCTGCTCCCTTGCTGCCTTTTGATTATACAATAGAGCCGCTTACCCATGCAAGTGAAAAAGCAATCACTTTCCATTTTTCCTCCAATTTTAGCGGTATATTAGGAAAGGCTCCCCTCTCAAGCAACAGGTTAAGAAGTTAGCCCGTCTAATGTATGGGGAGCCTAGTAGGTATGGGTCAACCCCATTTTGGGACTCATACTAACTTCTATGTCACCTGATAAAACCTTATGTTAACACCCTCCGGATTGGGTTCACCGATACCGAGGAAAAGCGGGCGGGTAAGCCAGGAATATTTGTCCCCCTCCACCTCGAAGGTAGGCGTTGTTCGAAAGTAGTACGCTTCTGGAGATACACTTTCTCCCTTTTTCAGCTTTTCGATTTCTTGTTTTGGGTCAATAAGAACCCCCCGATTAACCACATAAATCATGTTTCCATCATCCGTCTGCAGCGTATACCGAGCCACGATCTCCTTTACGCCATCGTAGCGAATCAGTTGCCAATCGGCACCGCCAGGCAGAACCATTCCCCTTATATTCGGGCCTTCGAACGTACCACCGGTAATGTGGATTATCCTGCGTTTTCCCTTTTGTGTCATGCCTAGCTCCTGCACGTCACTATTTGTTGTCACTCTTGCTTCCATCACAAATTCCAAGCCAATTGCCATTTCTCATTCTCCTCACTTGTCAGGATGCTTGTGTCTGCTCTTGGGGAACACTTGTAGTTCTTGATAGCACACTTAATGGGTCCACTGTCGGCGAAAACCGCCATACCACCCAACATTCCAATGAATGGCAGTAGCCCTAATAGAAAAAATTTTATTCTTGAACTCCCTTCTCTAAAAGTGATGAATTCCGCGCGGTGCCCATTTATTCTGCAACTCTCGTGCCATTTACTCATTTTAAATTCTTCGAAAAATAGTCACATCCTCTAGTTATTTACTTAATATTGTGATTATTTGTATGTCTTATGAACTCTTATTGTTTCGCCTGATGCGTTTATGGTTCGTATCATTTCTCCTCATTTCTCAATTTACATCCGTTATTGAACCGTTTGTGATTCAAGTCCCGTTGTATACACTGGTGAACCTTGCATTGCTTGTTCAGTCTCCCTCTGAAAACTCTCTAGTTATTCCTCCATCGATCTGCTTGCATTGGAAAATAAAAAAACACCTCTCCTCGAAAGTTTCTCGAGTGAGAAGTGTTTACGTTATCTAACCCTGCTAATTAGTCAACAACGTGAAAGGATACAACCTGATGCCCACGGGTTTGCAGTTCGTTCGCCACCTGTTCAGATTGTTCCCGGTTACCGACAAAACGCAGAAGCAGATAGACTTTGCCATTCTGATTATTGTGGAATTCAGCGATACTTGTAATGTTGCCGACCATATCCGATACGATTCTCGCAATTTCAGCAAGAACACCAGAGCGGTCATCCAGTTCAAGTGTCATGCGAACCCCTGGTTGTCCAGCGCCAAGGATGTCCGTAAAAGCGTCGAAAATATCTGCCTGTGTAATCACACCAACCAATTTGCCGTTGTCTACCACTGGAACTCCACTTATGTTGTTGTTTCGCATAATGAGGATCGCTTCTTCTACCAGCATGTCCGGTGAGACAGAGATGATCTTTTTCGACATGATATCTTTTACTTTTACCTGTTCAAGCAGATACGCGATTTCATGTTTTGATAGAGAAGTAGCATTCGATGGACTCGCTTTGAGACAATCACCTTCCGTAACGAAGCCGATTACGATCTGATCCGCGTTGACTACTGGGAACCGCCTAACCTTGAACTCTTTCATTTTGTTAATGACCATTGATAATGAGGTGTCAGCCATAACTGTTTTGGGGTTGCTTGTCATCCATTGGCGTACGAACATGAAGATTCCTCCCTATGCTTCAACAACATTTAAATTTTCAGATTAATTGTAATATAGATGAGGTTGAAAGAAAAGGAAAAACCCGCCGTATTCATCACGACGGGTCAATCAATTAATTTTTAATAAGGCTAAATACTTCTGCACGAGCTGCACTGTCTTTTTCAAAGATTCCACGAACGGCCGATGTTACAGTTTTGGCTCCTGGTTTCTTCACGCCACGCATCGTCATGCACATATGCTCTGCTTCTACCACAACCACAACTCCATGTGGATCAAGCTTTTTCATAATGGCATTTGCTACTGTAGAGGTGATGCGTTCTTGTAACTGCGGTCTGCGGGAAACGGCTTCAACAGCGCGCGCCAGCTTACTTAGACCGACGACTCGTCCGCCTTTAGGGATGTAGGCAACATGTGCCTTTCCGAAAAACGGTACAAGATGGTGTTCACACATCGAATAAAACGGAATGTCTTTCACTAGCACCAATTCTTCGTGATCTTCACTGAAAATGGTCTCAAAATATTCTTCTTCGTTAATCGACAATCCTTCAAAAGCTTCCGCGTACATTTTAGCCACACGCTTTGGCGTATCAAGCAAACCTTCGCGATCGGGATTCTCGCCAACAGCTTCCAGGATCATCCGAACTGCCTGCTTAATTTTATCATGGTCAACGTTCATTTTTTTCCCTCCTCAAACCCTGAACCGAAACAAAGCAATCGTAACATATTATTCACAATGATTGCAAAAGGCTGATGTGCTTTAAGATCAAACAAAAAAATCCACATTCTACAATGTGGATTTCTTATGTACGCTTTAACTTGAAAACAACGATTACTTAATGGAGTCCTTCAGTTGTTTACCAGGTTTGAAAGCAGGGATTTTGCTAGAAGCAATCTCGATTTCTTCACCTGTTTGTGGATTGCGGCCTTTACGAGCAGCACGCTCACGCACTTCGAAGTTACCAAAGCCAATCAATTGTACTTTGTCGCCATCTTTCAACGCTTCAGCAATTGCATCAAGAACTGCGTCAACCGCTTTAGTAGCATCCTTCTTGGTAAGCTCAGTGGTCTCAGCCACTTTTGCGATCAATTCTGTTTTGTTCATTTTTCTTTCACCTCCCCTCAAAGGAAGTTTTTTATTTTTATTTATTACCTGTCATAACCTAAAAAGCCACGTTTTATACGCATTCTGGCGGTTTTTACCTAACTGACAAGCTAATAGTAATACAGGGTTTTATGAAATTCAAGCCTTTTTGGCGCACAAAGCCATCGAAAAATTCAAAAAGGGAATCCAGATGTACTGGATCCCCCGTTTTACACTACTGTAAATAGGTCTTTACTCACAAATTTTTCTACAAAATAATGGCAATTAATCCACCAGAGCCTTCGTTGATAATACGGCCCAACGTCTCTTGAAGCTTGTATCGAGCGTTATCTGGCATCATCGTAATCTTAGCCTGAATTCCTTCTCGAACGATTGAATGGAGTGAACGGCCAAAAATATCGGAGTTCCAGATGGCCAGCGGATCCTTATCAAAATCTTGCATCAGATAGCGAACAAGCTCCTCGCTTTGTTTCTCCGTTCCGATAATCGGCGCAAACTCTGATTCCACGTCGACGCGGATCATGTGGATAGATGGTGCTGTTGCTTTGAGGCGAACCCCGAAGCGTGGGCCCTGACGTATCATTTCTGGCTCGTCTAACGACATTTCGTGCAAGGATGGCGCAGCGATGCCATAACCGGTTGAACGGACCATGTGGAGGGCTTCTGCCACTTGATCGTATTCACGTTTGGCGTGGGCAAATTCTTGCATGATTTTAAGCAACTGGTCTTTTCCTTTAATCTCAACCCCTACAATCTCCATCAGAATTTGATCGTAGAGTTCGTCCGGTGCATACAGATCAATCTCCGCTACACCTTGGCCCATATTCATTCCCGCAAGTGAGGCGCGATCAACGAAGTCGTATTCGTTAAAGAACCCTACGACACGGTCCACATCGCGTAAACGGCGGATATCTTTGACTGTTTCACGAACAGCGTCTTCATAGTTCTGGCGCAGCCAGTGTCCGGATTCCAGCACCATGACCCAGCTTGGAAGATTGACGTTGACTTCATGTACAGGAAATTCGAAGAGCACTTCTCTCAATAAGGTAAGGATTTCGGTTTCATTCATTTGATCGACAGAAAGCGCAAGAGTCGGCACATCGTATTTCTCTTGCAGTTCATTGCGCAGGTTCTGAGCTTCTTCTGAGCGAGGGCGAGTCGAGTTTACCAAGATGACGAAGGGTTTGCCCACTTCTTTGAGCTCGTTTACCACGCGTTCCTCCGCTTCCAGGTAGGCGTGACGGGGAAGCTCCGCGACACTTCCGTCTGTTGTCACAAGAATGCCGATTGTGGAATGCTCCTGAATGACTTTTCTTGTCCCTACTTCGGCTGCCTCTTCAAACGGAACAGGCTCTTCGTACCATGGTGTGTTGACCATACGAGGACCGTTCTCATCCTCAAACCCTTTAGCACCCGCTACCGTATAACCGACGCAGTCAACGAGGCGAACGTTAATGCTTAGTCCATCCACTACATTGATTTGAACGGCTTGGTTGGGTACAAATTTGGGTTCGGTCGTCATGATCGTACGCCCAGAAGCGCTTTGAGGCAGTTCGTCTGTTGCGCGAATGCGATCCGATTCAACTGGAATGTTCGGAATGATAACCTGTTCCATGAATCGCTTGATGAACGTTGATTTGCCCGTACGTACCGGTCCCACAACCCCGATATAGATATCACCGCCAGTACGCTCTGCAATGTCCTTAAAAATATCGATTCGTTCCACCTTCGATGACCTCCTTGTGTTTGTCTATTTTTACTCTATGACGAATTTTCCGATTTATCCCTCTTGAATGTTAGCTTTTTGAGAGAATCTCGTACAAAAGTCTAGGACAATATCAATATATGCGCTTATCTTGCAAATAGAACAAAACGGCCATGACCGTTTTGACCGATAGGCGGTCACATCCACTTTTATAAAAAGGTCAAGATGTTTCAATCCCCCGATGAGAGGGGACGTTTTTCATAAAAAAAGCAGCTATACAATATAGCCACTTTAAATACTTGAACGCTATTTATTTAAGAATCCTTGACGATCCTTGTATGTCATCTTGGTCTATTAACTCTAAGGAATCTCTAGCAAGTGTGGTTCTCCTTTGATCATTGTGTACGGAAATGATTTTACCGGTACAAACATAGACTCTTGCGCCATCAGGTAACGAGGATCCTGATTTGATTGAACCTTGGATTTGGAATTACGAATGAACCCCGCAAGATCAGGAGCGTAGTTCACACCTACCTCTCCCGTCTTACTGATAAGCAAACTTAACAATTGATTTGTGACCATGCTTCGAATCTCTGGTTCTTGCGTGCGCAAGAGATCGTAATTAATAGTAAAGTACCCTTGATCCACAGGATCCTTGAATGGCAATTTTCCTGTTTGATTTCTGTAACGGTCTACTAGCTGTTGAATATCCGCAACCTTGCTCACGACCCCCAAATGAATGAGTTTGACAGTCGGTTTGGTCTCCACATCGATTAGTGTATATTGATAGACTCCGCCTTTTTCAAATGAGTTTGCGGGCGCATCTGGTATGTATCGAGGAACTAACCGCGAAAAATCAAGGGTGTATCGTTCAAAAATCGGGGTATCCGCCGGCTTGGTGGCAATCGGCAAGACCCCTTGATCTTTTTGAAACTGCTCCACTGCCTTCTGTGTCTCATCCAAATAAAACGAACTAGGCGCCTGATTTTCCAATCGCCGCTCATGGGGATACATACAGCCTGATAAAAGGATCGCCATGATCAGTAACAAAACAGGGAATTTGATAGTACTAGTCTTCATTCGTCTAGAACTCCTCTTCTTGCGCTTGCTGGGCTTTTAGAGCCGCTTGTACGATTGATTTGAGCTTAGGTTCGGGAATGCGTACCGTGCAGTCATGATCCGTGACGTTGGCTTGGCAGGAGAGGCGTATTCCTGCTTGCAAATCTTTTTCAGGCAGCTTCCGCAGCTCCAGTACGGATGGCGGAGACAATTCACCTTGTTCCACGATGATTTTGCACATTTGACAAGATGCATGTCCGCCGCATCTTTGAGGAATTACGACTCTTGCTGCACGCGCCGCATGAATAACGTTCTGGCCTACTCTGGCCTTGACGCTTTTTCCGCTAGGTAAGAAGGTTAGTTTCGGCATCTTATGATTCATTCCTTTTATGAGAACTTAATACGGAGTATGAGCTAATTCAATCTCACCCAGATGCTTTATCTGGATTTGACAGCCTAAGCGATACCCTTCGCTTAGCTCCGTTTTTCTTAATCTTCGTTTTTCCTCAGGGGTTACTTCGTTCAAAAGCTCGGAGCCCTTCAGTACTTTGGTCCTGCATTGGGCGCAGTTCCCTCGCTCACAAGCATACCCCCAGCTGATCTTGTGCTCTTTTGCCAGCTTGACAATCGTTCGATCCAGCTGTAACCCGATTTGAAGCGTCCCTTTACGTGTATGAAGTGTCAATTGATTCATGCTGGTTCCCCCTAGAACAATAACACCGTAATAATCATAAGAAATACGGCGAGTAAAAGCAAAAACGCTACAGTTTTAAGAATAAGAGAAATAAATCCGCTCCGCTTACGGGCATATACGATCATAAAATTACACGCAAACATCAAGAGGATTGCCACGATGGAGATGTACATTTTGGTCATTGGATCCATATCGGTTGTATTCGCCCTTTACAATCAATTTGGTAAAATCTATATCTTTGTCATTATAGCACAGATTCCCAGTTACGAACCTAGCTCAGGGCATTCGCATAGACTATCGTGAAGATATTCGCCTATGGAGGGAATGACATGAATACGCGAAAATGGCGCAATCCATATACGCCGATTAGTAAAAAAGTCGATCGGAGTGTACTCGGTCAAGCTAACGCCTTGCTGGCGATTACACCCAAGAAGGAACCGCCAGCCACTGATATACGCTTGTCAGTACTTAAAATGCGGGACAATATTAAAGGAATCAGCAGCACGATCCGACAAATGGAAGAGACGATGGATACGATCTATGGAGCTATGGAGATGCTCGATTCGTTGGGAAGAAAATCAGCGAAACCACAGGCTACGACTACGACCAAACCAAATCAACACCCTCATCAACACCCACATCAACATGCCGAGGTAGAGGCTGATGAACCACAACAATCGCAAGGATCAGGCCTATCGGGTGCTCTTGGGAATCTTGACATTGGGCAACTCTTATCAATCCTTCAATCTCCGCTAGTCCAAAATCTCTTGCAGCAATCCAATACAGGTCCCTTAAGCAACACCGAACCTTCAAGCAATACCGCTTCTACAAACAAATCAAAACGAAAAAAAGAGGGATAAGAAATCCCTCTTTTTTTTGCGGAAAGGCTCGCGCAACCTGCTTACGATGCTGCGCGAGTTCAAACTGTAGACCAGCCACGCCCCTGTAGAGCCATGATGGTTCTTAGTTTTACTGTATGTGATTCACTCTTTATGGGAACTTGTGATACCGCCCAAATCCGTGGAGATCTAGACCGGAGGCCTACCTCAAAAACTTGGAGATGGATTGTAGATTGTTTGGATCAATCTCCTTGTTCTTGAACATTTCGATGATCTTGGCCTCTTTCTCCTCCGTTAAGGTTTTGCCGCTCATAGTTGCCAGTGTACGCAATAATTGACGCAGTTTGGTCTCATCCTCGAAGTCGTTTTTATTTACATTTTGCGCAATCGAGCGAAGTTGTTCTTCATCTACAGAGCTCTTCCCATTTCCTGTTAATTTATCCAACAGCCGACGAGATAAATTCTTGTTCACCAATACCCCTCCCTAAACGCCTATCGTTTCTCCTTATCGTATGAAGGAGCTTTGGGAATGGTGATGAGACGAGAGCTTGCTTATATCTGATAACTGATAATATCTTCCATTTCAAATCGACGACCGCGCCCCATCAGATCTTCTACGCCCTGACGCGGATTAAGGCCCTCAAACAACACGCTATACAACACGTGAGTAATCGGCATTTCGACCTGTTCTTTTAACGCAAGGGCATGGGCAGCTTTGGTCGTACGAACACCCTCTACAACCATTCCAATCTGTTTCAGCACCGTATCCAGATCTTGGCCTTGTCCCAACATATACCCCGCCCGCCAGTTACGGCTGTGCTTGCTGGTACACGTCGCAACAAGGTCCCCTACTCCGGCTAACCCTGCAAAGGTTAGTGGATTTGCGCCCATCTTCACACCCAGGCGACCGATTTCAGCCAATCCACGTGTTAACAAGGCAGCTTTGGCATTGTCCCCGAAACCAAGTCCATCTGACATTCCCGCACCAAGCGCAATAATATTCTTCAAGGAGCCAGCAATCTCAGCGCCAATCATATCAGGATTCGCATATACGCGAAACGTTGATGACATGAGCAAATCCTGCGCTAGCGCGGCATGCTCGTTCGAGTCCGACGCAACGACAATGGTTGTCGGTGATTTGCGTACCACTTCCTCAGCATGACTTGGTCCTGTCAAGACCACAAGTCCTTTGGCTACCTCTGGTGATACTTCTTCTGTAATAACTTCCGACATTCTTTTAAGTGTGTCTAATTCAAATCCCTTGGTCGCGTGGATCAACAAGGTATCATCTGACAAAAAAGGAGAGATCTGATGCGCAACCTCTCTCATTGCATGAGACGGTACCACCATTAAAACATTTTTCTTGCCTTCTACCGCTTTACGAATATCCGTTTCGGCATAAATGTTCGAAGGCAATTGAATGGAAGGCAAATATTTTTCGTTGGTATGTCGTGTATTCATTTCATTTGCAACTTGGGGGTCGCGAACCCAAAGGGTAACTTGATGCTGATTGGTTGCACAAACAGATGCTAGTGCTGTTCCCCAGCTACCAGCACCAATCACAACTACGTCTTGGGTCAAAACATTTCCCCTCCGTTTAACGTAATTTTTTATTCGATGAATCTCCAAGCTTGCGTTCTTTGCCCTGAAGTAAATTAACAATATTGGAATAATGGCGTACGTAAGCAAAAATCGTGATACACATGCTTACCCAACCAAAAACGGGATCCTTGGCGAAGATAAACAACAGAATAGGCAAAAGTGTCGCGAAAACCAGTGATCCGAGTGATACAAAACGCGTAATGGCAATCACGGAGACTGTAATGACAGCATTAATAAGAAAAGCAATCGGTGAAAGTCCGAGCGCTACACCTACTGTTGTGGCAATCCCTTTACCACCACGAAAACCATAAAAAACAGGCCAATTATGCCCAATTATGGCGAAAATTCCAGCAAATGCATAGGCAACAGGGGCCCCACCTGTTAACAGATGGGTAATGCCCATTGCCGCAAGACCTTTGCATGCATCCAATAGAAGAACGAGAACTGCCGGACCTTTACCGAGAACACGCAGGGTATTGGTAGCTCCGGCGTTGCCGCTTCCGTGCATACGAATGTCTATGCCTGCTACTTTCTTGGCAATCAAATAACTAAAACTAATCGATCCAAGAAGATAACTAATCACGAAGGACAAGATCCAGCTCATCTTACTTCTCTCTCCCTAGGTTTTTTTCCGTGTCAAAATACGAATTGGTGTTCCTTCAAACACGAACGCTTCCCGGATTTTATTCTCTATGTAGCGTTCATAGGAAAAATGCATTAACTCAGGATCATTCACAAACAGAATGAAAGTCGGAGGTTTGACAGTCGCCTGCGTCGTGTAATTGATTTTCAGACGCTTTCCTTTGTCAGAAGGCGGCGGTGTCATAATGGTTGCGTCTGTAATCAAATCATTCAACGTAGCGGTTGGAACCCTCATCGAATGTGCTTCTGCCACTTCGTTTACTTTTGGCAATATCGTATGTACTCGCTGTTTGGTCTTGGCCGATACGTACAGAATTGGCGCATAGCTTAAATACTTGAACTCATCGCGAACTTGCTCGGTGAAACGCTGCATGGTCTTGTCGTCTTTTTCCAACGCGTCCCATTTGTTCACCACGATGATAATCGCTTTTCCCGCCTCGTGCGCGTATCCCGCGATTTTCTTGTCTTGCTCAATAATGCCTTCTTCCCCATTGAGGACGACCAGCACGACGTCAGAATCTTCAATGGCCTTGAGTGCACGCATCACACTGTACTTCTCCGTGCCCTCATATACCTTCCCTCGTTTACGCATCCCAGCTGTATCGACCAATACGTACTCCTGTCCCTCACGTTCAAACGGTGTATCGATGGCGTCACGTGTGGTTCCGGCCACATCACTTACAATCACTCGTTCTTCCCCAAGAATGGCATTTGTCAAGGATGATTTTCCTACGTTTGGGCGTCCAATTATGGAGATCCGAATCTGGTCCTCTGTACGCTCATCTTCTTCACGATTCTTGAAGTGGTTCAACACTTCGTCTAACGCGTCACCAAGTCCAAGTCCATGGCTTCCGGATACCGGGAATGGATCACCAACACCTAGCTGATAAAACTCGTAAATCTCGTTACGCATCTCTGGGTTGTCTACTTTATTGACACACAGAACGATCGGCTTTTTCGTCCGGTTCAGCATCCGTGCTACTTCCATATCGGCATCCGTTACACCAGAACGTAAATCAACCACAAAAATAATAACATCCGCCTCGTCAATCGCCAGTTCGGCTTGATGTCTTATTTGAACGAGAATTTCATCGGTATCACCAACTTCAATCCCACCAGTATCGATGACGTGAAAGTATTGATTGAGCCATTCGCCTTTTCCGTAGAGTCGGTCGCGAGTAACGCCTGGCTTGTCTTCAACAATCGCAATCCGCTCTCCAACAAGACGATTAAATATCGTGGATTTCCCTACATTCGGTCGACCCACTATCGCAACTACTGGTAATCCCATGTTTCACAACACTCTCTCTCATCTCTATTTTCACTTGCTCATCATATCATAATTCAACGATGACGAACAATGATTAGGGTTTCCTCCGTTACATAGTGAATCATCCCATCCAGAATTTTTTCTAACGTGAACGCCGTTTTTTGCAATTCTTCATGGTTCTCCATCACAAAGATTGGAGCCCCTCCACCAATTTGTTCTTTTTTAGTTGTGATGACAGCGAGTATCCCTTTATCAGCCATTATCGTTTCGCTCCCTGATGATAGACTGCCGCTTCCTCTGGCATTCGGATAGCACTTTCAATGATCGGGGTATTTCCCACGACAACGATCGCTTTCTCCATATCATGTACAATCGGCAATAAAAAGACCCCAATTCGTCCTGTTTTCATATCTCGCTTCGCAAGCGGAGTTAAAGATGGCTCTCCCTCATCCGTATACACCCCTAAAACCGTTGACGCATCATGCAGCATCGCTTGTCGCTGACCCGGATGAGAAATGGTGATGTTTGCGTTCAGATTCTTTGGCGTGAGAATCAGTCCAAGCCCATGTTCACGGATCTGCTTTTGCGCATCTTCTGACCCGATATTCATGATATAAATATCACTGACATATAGGTTGTGGCCTTCCAATCTCACTTCGCCCGCTTGGATATCGACAATATGCTTCAGATTATGTCCAGTCTTGAGCACCCGAGATAGGATAAGCGAAAGAATACCTACGATGACACCTGCCAGCCAAGAATTAAATCTCACAGTGGCTAAAGTAGTGACGAAGGAAGTTAGGATAACGAGATAATTCCGCCCCTCGAACACCTTGGCAATTCCTTCGATATAAGAACCTCCTCGCGGCACTAGCTCCTGTTTGTCAATCTCCGTTAAAGTTGACCGCTCCATTGTACGTACATCACGAAATTGTTGGGCAGCTATGGTGAGAAACGTAATAGCAGTATAGTTCTCCTTGATAAAGGCAGGAATCGCTACTGAACCTAGGGCAGCAGCGATTACTCCCAAAGCCACGTGGATTACTTTTCCATGCGGGTAGGTTGGGTACTGGCGATAATCCGTACGAAGTAAATACATTCGACACGCCACTCCAAAGCCTATTCCAAGAATCAATGGAATGACGAATTCGTTCGCATGTAATATTTTTAGAATCACAGCATCATCACCTGTTAGGTTCTGTTTTTGATTTCCACTTGAACAACACTTGAAGTGATTTTCTCGAGAAAGCGGCAAACCTGTTGAAAAACGCTAAAGTGATCATTGTAATGATCCAAAGTGAGATACTGATCCACAAACGATCTTGTGCTTCGGGACTGCCAATGACTGCCTGTGAGTAGCGGGACAACGCCTGTAAATTACTAAAGACATAAAACACATCCGCCAACGGGACGGAAACAATCAACAGAAACCATTGCTGTTCCAATCTTCTGCTCAAGAGAAAGACTAGGAACAAACAGGCAATCGGGATTAACAGTTCTTCATCAAGGATGAGCAAAACGGGATCCCAGAAAATCAATTTCCTGATGAACAGGATGACACACGCCAATAACACGCTTGAGGCCAACGTGTATTCTTTTCCTTTGGCAGGCAGTTTCATCCATATCCATCCTGATAACAAGAATGGGAGAATGCCTCCACTAACGTTAACGTAAACAGGAAGAAAGTAAAGCTGCCAACTCGCATAGGAACAAACCAATACTACTGTTAGTACGGCTAAGGCGCTAGCTCTTGCCAACCCAAGCCGATTTAATTGCCGATCAAAAGACCCCATCCAAATGCAAACCAAAAGCGTCCACTGAACAATCATCGCTAGAATGCCATCGTTCATAAAAGCTAGCAAAACTCCCTTATCAAAATAAAAAGCAAATCTGTCTACAGCTAAGTATGCCTCGCAGATTCACTTTTCATAAGCTAGAAAGTTTTTATCAAATTTCTCGTTGCTTTGCCCAGCTCTCTATTTGGGGAGATAATGTAAAGGCAGCATCTCGCAATTCGGTAATTGCAGCGGCGCCCAGAGCCGTCATGGCAATACGCAGCTGGTGATGAAGCTCATCGATAACTTCTAGCCCCGCTTCAACACTTTCTTGTCTAACCAACCGCAGAAACAGTTGGGCAATCCCCACAGCATTAGCTCCTAAGGCAAGCGCTTTCGCAATATCAAGGCCATGGCGAATGCCACCGGATGCAATAATCGAAGTATTCTCCAACCTTACTATTCGGGATTCCAGCATGCTTTGCAGAGTGGTAAGTCCCCAGTCGTCAAACATCGGATAAGGCCTGGAACTGCGCAAATTCTCAACTCGGGCAAAATTCGTTCCACCTGACCCTCCAACATCAATTGCGCGAACGCCTATTTCCTGCAGCTGTCGAATTGTTTCACGTGACATGCCAAACCCTACTTCCTTGACAATCACAGGAACTGGAACTGTTGAGACAATTCTTTCAATATTCCTCAAGTACCCTGTGAAATCTCGATCTCCCTCTGGCATCAACAATTCCTGAATCACGTTCAAATGAATTTGAAGACCGTTTGCTTCGATCATCTCAATTGCCGCTACTGCCTGTTCCACCGATGCTTCTGCGCCTAGATTAGCAAATAAAACGCCTGACGGATTCTCCTTACGAACAATTCGATAGGAGGGAATGAGTATGGGATCCTTAATGGCTGCCATTTGAGAGCCTACTGCCATCGCCAAATTCTTTTCCCGAGCTAAAATCGCCAGTTGTTGATTGATGCTGGTGACGGCTTCCGCTCCTCCCGTCATGGCATTAATCAAAATAGGAGACAAAAGTGGAATATCTGCGATTGTTGTTTTGATATCTGTGTTTACATAAGATATGTTAGGTAAACTGTTCGGGATAAAATGAAGCTCATCCAAACTGCCCCAAGATCGTTCACCAGTACTTAAAGTATGCTGAATATGTTCAATTTTTCTAGTGGAGCGATCCACCTTCATCATCTCCTTACCAAAAAAGGATACGCCAGTAACCCCAGCGTATCCCCTCATCTCTTCTTTTATTTGAACTTGTCTTTCAAATCACCGAACAGATCACCTAGTGTAACACCTAATCCTTGGTTATTCTCTTGCTGGAAGGCTTGGGTCTCCCGTTTGTTTTCACGCTCTTGCTTTTCAACCTTCTCTTCATCCAATGCGCGAATGCTTAAACTAATGCGTTGCTCGGAAGGATTCACATCAAGGATTTTGACTTGAACTTCTTGACCTTCCTTCAGTACTTCACCTGGTGTAGCGATATGACGGTTGGCGATTTGAGAAATGTGGACAAGTCCTTCAATACCAGGCGCAAGTTCAACAAATGCGCCGAAGCTTGCCAGACGTTTTACAGTTCCTGTCGCTACGCTTCCCGCTTTGAATTGACCGATCGCTTGATCCCAAGGTCCTGGTTGCGCTTCTTTGATACTGAGGCTGATGCGCTCGTTCTCTTTATCGACTTTAAGGATCTTCACTTTCACTTTATCGCCTTCAGCAACCACATCCGCTGGTTTCTCCACGCGGTGCCAAGCTAATTCAGAGACGTGAACCAACCCGTCGACGCCACCGATATCAACAAAGACACCAAAATCAGTTAAGCGTTGAACAGTACCATCCAGCACTTGACCTGCTTGAAGATTTCCTAACACCGCTTTCTTCTGAGTGGAGGCTTCACCTTCAAGTACTGCTTTATGAGACAGGATCACTTTGTTTTTCTCACGATCCATCTCGACAACTTTTAATGAAAGTGAACGACCTTTATAGTCGCTGAAATCTTCTACAAAGTGGCGTTCTACCATCGAAGCTGGAATGAAGCCGCGCAGCCCGATATCTACTACTAATCCACCTTTGACGATTTCTTTTACTTCCGCTTCAATAATTTCTCCTGTCTCCATCTTCTTCGCCAATTCATCCCAAGCTTTTTCACTGGAAACGGCTTTCTTGGAGACCACGAGTTCTTCTTTTTCATCATTCAATTTGGTGACTTTCACTTCAAATTCGTCACCAACTGCCACCACATCTGATACCTTCTCAACATGAAGGCTGGATAACTCGCTAATCGGAATCAGTCCGTCGTATTTGTACCCGACATCAACCAAAGCTTGTTTGTCTTCCACCTTGGTCACCTTGGCTTTGATCACGTCTCCTACAGAAATTGTTTTGACCTCTGTTAGACTGTTGTTCATTTCTTCCACCATGACTAAACCTCCTTGAGCACCATCCATTTCTCATGACGCTTATATATTCATTAACCATCCACTTTTTTTGGCGGTTGGTTGAACGTTAAAGCCCAGATACGCAGACATAGTATTTAACTAATTCTTGCATTCAATACCAATATCCATCCTATTCACTTCGATGCTGTGAAATGAGATCCTTGATGTTCTGCATAATCAGGTCGGTTACTTCCTTCATCGTTTCTCCTGTTACCTTACCTTCTTTATATAGAGACAAGTCAAGCGGTTTCCCATAGATAATTGTAACTGGTCGGAATAATCGGTAAGGTCCGACGATTGCCACCGGAATCACTCGCGCATCCGATTTAAGTGCAAACATAGCAGATCCAGGCAATCCTTGGCCTACCTCGCCTGTTTTACTGCGCGTGCCCTCAGGAAAAATTCCCAAAACCTTGCCTTCTTCCAAGATTTTGAGAGTGGACCGAATAGCGGCACGATCGCCTGCTCCCCGTTTCACTGGAAAAGCGCCAAATTTGGTAATAAGAAACGAGACCACTGGTATCTTAAACAATTCTTCTTTGGCCATAAAATGAACTTGACGTTCTATTCCACTGCCAAGAAGCGGCGGATCAAAGTTATTTATATGGTTGGCACATAGGATGACAGGACCTTCAGCCGGGACATTATGAGCCCCTTTTACTTGCCAGCGATAAAATACAGAAAAAATAGCCCGAAAAATGCCGCGAAAAACAATATAATAGCTCACGAGAACCTATTCTCCTATTCTTTTGCAGATATCAAGAATATGTTGAACCACTTGCTCGATCGTCTGTCCAGTGGTATCCACCAATATGGCATCTTCGGCCTGACGCAAGGGAGCTACTTCGCGTTCACAGTCTCGCTTATCACGTTCTGCGATTTCTTGCTTTAATTGCTCGAGATCAGCATCGAAGCCTTTAGCAATTAATTCGGCGTATCTACGCTGAGCGCGTTCTTCTATCGATGCCGTTAAAAAGATCTTCAGTTCAGCATCAGGAAGGACGTGCGTACCAATATCACGACCATCCATCACAATATTTCCTTGCTTGGCCATATTGCGTTGCAAAGTCAACATCAGTTCTCTGACCTGTCCATGGCTGGCGACGATAGAAGCGTTGTTGCTCACTTCTGGTGAACGAATTTCTTGCGTAATATCAAGTCCATTCCAAATGACATGCTGCAAGCCGTCCATTCGCTTCAACTCAATCTGGGAAAAACGTAAAAGATCAGCAACTGCTGCCTCATCTGTCGTTGGGTTATTCTCTTTAAGAGCAGCCCATGCTAACGCACGATACATGGCACCCGTATCGATATACACATACCCCAGTGAAGAGGCGATTTGTTGGGCAACCGTGCTTTTTCCTGCCCCTGCTGGTCCATCAATAGCTATATTCATAATTCAAGTTTCACCTACTAAGTTGAAAATAAGAAAAGCAGGACAAGCCTGCTAGAGTTCTACCGCTGTTATGGTTTATCCTACCACAAAAAATAGGGTGGCGCAAACTTCAAGGTGTCTGTGTTTTTCCTTCCCACCGCTCTGTTTCAACCAGAAAATGTCGAACGGAATCGAAGGAAAACAAACTTTGACCAAGGATTAACGTTATTGTCGAAGCAATTATCAAGGTGAGTATGTATCGTTCTATTCGGGAGGAAAACCTTCCATAGCGAATTGGATAGTCATCTCGTCTGCGCATTGTTTCTCGCCTCTTGAAATATCAGTTATTCCCCTATCCCTTTGTTTCTCAGCTCCAGTTGACGCTCAAAGCACGCCCGGATTACTTTGGCTCTGTCTCCTTCCTTAATCTCCATAAAATTGACGGAGACCCACTGATTACCGCCTTTTTCCTCTGGCCGCTTCACTCGAATGATTTCCCCAACGGCATAAGCATGCCCAACTTTATTTGATTTACTCGGTAGAGCCAGCCAAATTTTTAATTGGTCTTTTTCTTGCAAAGTATATTTGTCAGGACAAGAAAAAGCCAGCCCGCCTCCACTCAAATCTATGGTTCGGGCAAGGAAGTGATAGTTGCGAACACGATCATCTATCTTCACAGCAATTTCCACATGAGTCGACACCCGAACAAAATGGCGTCTCTGCGTCCTGGTTACCTCAGTTTTCACAGGAGGCTTCAATTCCAGCATCGGAATGTTCTCGCGACGTTTGCCGATAATCTCGGTTTGAAAATCAAAACGAGAGCCATCCCCGCCTATATACCAGCATTGCCATCTTGAACCAACTACATAAGAGCTTATTCCGCTCGGATGAGTTTCATTGATAGGAAGTTCAATAATGATCATGTCATTTTGGATATCCGCAACACGCGATTTATAGACAAGTTTACTTCTTTCAATTGATGTTGTATATGGACTGAGCCAGATTACTTGTCCAATTTGTGGTAGCACAATCAAGTACTGTTCCCCCTTCACTCCCAATACCCATTATTATACACGTCTTTTCTTAGAAGAAAAAGGCACATCCTTTATAACTTTGGAAATTGCTATGATTGGTGTTAAAAGAAGAAAAAGACCCGGCTGGCACCGAGTCTCAGGTATTTTGGGAATGATTAGGTTCTGTCTTGCCCTGGTAAAGTATCCATCTTCACAATCTCTTCTTCATCGCCATTTTGCGCGTTAATATAGATCGTATACAAGTCTTGACCTAAGCTTCCCGTAAATTCATAGCATAGCTTCTCACTTCCGTCCTTTCCATCAATGAGAGCTAAACGTTGCTCGGTCACCTTCATTCTCGGGTTCACCATTGTTCTTGCTTTTTGCATGGTGAGTTTAGGTTTCGGAATTGTTCTTGACTTGTGGTTAAAGTGATATTCCTCCGCCTTAAAGCCTTGTACGTCTCCGTTATCAAGCGCAACCTTGATCAAGACAGAATCCGGGTAGATGCGGACTCCATTCTGTTCATGAACAAAGGTAAAAACGGCGAGTCCGGAATAACTGTCACTCTCTGTTTGGACCATATTCGGGAATCCATGAGTATTGAGAAACTCCTGCGCTCGTTTCTTCGCTTGATCCATGGAAAGCTTCTCTCCATCGATTCCCCGTTCGTTTAACAACCAAACAACATGTCCACCTCGTTTGCTAACATCCAGATGCATAGAGTGTTGTTGGTTCGGGTTCTGGGTAATCCGCACACTATAGGCAGAATAGGATTCACCAGAGCCGTTCTCATCCACTTCATATTTAGCCTGATTCGTTTTGATCCCAGTAAACTTCTCGGCAATTCGTACAGCCTCATCCTTGGTAATTTGCTTTCCGGTTAACCCTTGAATGCGTTGCTTCTTTTTCTTTTCTAGACTTTGTACGGATGTGCCCCAATCCAAATCCTCATATTCCTTTACTTTATTATCCACTTTGCGGAAACCGTCAATAATGGTGTTGTCCGATTTTTTCTCGTCTGAAGCAAGGGCTGATTCCACATCCATCCATCTGAGCTTGTTATCAATTACTTTGGATTGGACATGGGCTAACTCGCTTTGAATTTCCTGAGAATGCTTGTAAAGTGTCGTTAGGGTTTGGTACTCTTTTTCACTCAGCGGATTTTGATTAAGGTCACGAACAGCCACATTATAAGAAAAGCTGGCTACCTTTCCCAAAAACTCCTCCGTATTATTAAACGGCATCAAAGTCAATGGCAGTTGCCCAACATCTGATTGTGCCGCATAGGCTAGTCGCCAGACATTCGTTAAACATGGCGTTGCTTGTTTGCGTGAATTAATCGCAAGGGATTTGCCCAATTCGTCGTGCAATTTATCCACGCGATAGTTCAAATCGTGAAACGCTCTTTGGTATTGGTTTTCAGCCTTAATCAAGATTGAATTCTTCTCGTTGTGCTCCTGGTAACCCCACATTCCAGCCCCTACTAGAGCTATTGCAGCAACCGGAAACAAAACCTTGGATACCCCTCCATAGACCATGCTAAAACCGCTCCTTTCATAGATTATTTACAAAAAATGTGTTTACCGATCCGCTTCACCTGTGGTCTGCTCCAGATCCATGCGGAAGTAGCGGTATCAGGGTTGAAATAGTAGGTGCATCCTCCTGACGGATCCCATCCCTTTAACGCGTCTTGAACAGCTTTTTTGGCCTTATCGTTTGGTGTCAGCCAGATTTGGCCGTCTGAGACCGCTGTAAACGCTCCCGGTTCAAAAATAACTCCGGAGACTGTATCAGGAAAAGAAGGGCTCTTGGTACGATTTATAATGACGGCTGCAATCGCTACCTGCCCCGTATAAGGTTCACCTCTCGCTTCTCCATAGACGGCGTTGGCCAAAATCTTGAGATCATTATCAGACAAGGCAGAAGGATGGAACGTCTTTTTTGCAGAGTTGTTAGCTGGGGCACTCCATTGAGTTTCTTTGGCTTGAACGCTAGGTTCGTCTTCCGACCATAACTTGTTCAACGGCGCATATGTAAAGCCAACCCAACTTCCTATTCCTAAAACAAGAGCGATAGACCAGATGAGAACTTGTCGATTACTCACCATGAAACTCCTCCTTGTATTGCTCTTTCTTGGCTTAGTGTGAGTGGCTGATAGCGCAAATATACAAAAAAAGAAAGAACTGGCGGTTTCCAGTTCTTTCTTTTTCTCTTCAACTATCTGTTTCGACAACATCAAAATGTCGCTCATTATTACATAAGCACTGTTTAAAACCCGTCTCTACTTTTCCTTCATGTCCTCGGCGGCCTCTGAGAATATAACGTTCTCCACATATGTTGCAGTGAATGGTCACTTTTGTTCGATCGGTTTTTAGCACGATAGACCCTCCTCCTTGTTCATTTATTTTGGACGATTCTATCGTGTTTTAGAACCAAGCTCATGAGCGAATTGCACTTTTCTTAAACCAATCCACCACAGTATGAGCATGAATGGAATAATAAACCACAACCAATATTGAGAAGAAAGCAAAATCAAGTTGTAGAACCCGTGCAACAGGATCGGGAGAAGAAGCGAAATGACCAGCATGAAAATTTTCTTACCGGAATGTTTCGTGAATTTGCCAATTCCCATGTAGAATCCCATCCAGACACCAAATAGCGCATGGCTAGATACAGGCAAAAAAGCGCGCCAAATCGCGACATCCACTCCGTTTAAGTAAAGATAAAAAATATTCTCAAGAGTAGCAAATCCAAGGGATACGGCCACCCCGTAAACAATTCCATCGTAAGGTTCATCAAATTCGACATGTTTGTATGCCGTATGATAGACCACTAACCATTTAAAGAATTCCTCAATTAAAGCGGAAGAAATAATGGCCTGAAACCACGGATGATTAAGCTCCCATTCGTTGTGAATAACATATTGTAACATCATAATCGGAAAAACCAGAAGAATCCCAAAGATAAATGAGCGAACAACCATAGAGATCGGTTCGGGTTCCAAACTATCCCGCAAATAAAAATAACAGAGTAAAGCAATACCGGGTGCAATCGCGGCACCGATTAAGGCAATCATTTTGTGTATTGCTCCTTTACATAGACTAGCATTCATCGTACCATGATTAATAGTGATTGAAAACCCGCAACAAGTGAGGGACGAAAATGAGCAAAGTACTGGTAATTAACACTGGCGGAACGATTGCCATGTCAGTTGATGATGCTGAAGAACATGTAAAGCCATTAGATGATAAAGCCTTGATCAATATTTTACCTCATATAGAACGATATGCGGATGTAACGATGATGAATTGGTTAAACCTGCCAAGTCCACATATCACTCCCGCCCTCATGAACGATCTTCGGGTACTGATTGAAGAACAAGTTCAAACCCATCAATACGACGGGGTGGTCATTACTCACGGAACAGATACATTGGAGGAAACAGCCTATTTTTTGGATGTAACCCTTCCAATCTCCATTCCGATCGTCGTGACCGGTGCGATGCGCTCCAGCAATGAATTGGGAGCAGATGGCCCAGTTAACCTGATCTCATCCGTTCGAACCGCAATTGAGCCAACCAGCCGCAATAAAGGTGTGTTGGTTGTATTTAATGACGAAATTCACGCCGCTCGTCACGTGACCAAAACGCATACAAGCAACGTTGCCACCTTCCAGTCACCACAGTACGGCCCGATTGGAACGATTAGCAAGAAAACGGTTCATTACCACCATGCGCCGTTGCAACGTGAATACTATACCGTAACACACGCGAACGGTAATGTTCCATTGATTAAAGTAGTGGCCGGTATGGACCCAGCCTGGATTTCCTTCCTCACGACCCAACCAATTGATGGTGTGGTTATTGAAGCGTTTGGAGCAGGGAATATTCCTCCTGCGATTGTTCCAACTTTCCAAGAGCTGTTGTCCAAAAAAATCCCGGTAGTCATCGTCTCTCGCTGTTATAACGGTACGGTCCAAGACATTTACGACTATGAAGGCGGCGGTAAACGTCTCAAAGATATGGGGATGATCTTCTCCAATGGTCTTAATGGACAAAAAGCGCGCCTCAAATTAATTGTGGCCCTCCAACAAACACACGATTTCGATGAGCTGCAGAAGTATTTTGAAGATTAATAGTGATTTATAAATGAAAACAAAGAGCCCTCTGGATTCAACAAGAGGGCTCTTCTTCGTTCAGAAAAGGTTGGACTTTCGGATTGCACCCCAAGAGATATCCTCTTACCACTAGAGACCCAAAAATGATGATTCCCGCGGTAAACAGCATATCATCCACAATCTCGACAGATACACACTCTCCTTTGTCTTAATTTTCCGCTCATCCACCAGATCCTTCCATAATACCATGTTTTCTCACTCCACATAAAAAAGAAGCCATTGTCTGCAGAACAGACAACAGCTTTTTACGTTACGATGTTTTATACCCAACCACGGAAACGGGATGCTTCCGCCATTTTTCTAGCCCCAACCATGTAGGCAGCTAAACGCATGTCTACCTTGCGAGTTTGTGAAGTAGAGTAAACGCTCTCAAATGATCTTACCATCACTTGCTCCAGTTTTTCTTCTACTTCTTCCTCTGTCCAGTAATAACCTTGGTTGTTTTGTACCCACTCGAAGTAGGATACCGTTACGCCACCAGCACTTGCAAGTACGTCTGGAACGAGCAGGATACCACGCTCGGTCAAGATTTTAGTTGCTTCCAGTGTAGTAGGTCCGTTAGCCGCTTCCACAACGATGGATGCTTTGATGTTGTGAGCGTTTGCAGCAGTGATTTGGTTCTCAATTGCTGCTGGTACGAGAATGTCGCAATCCAGTTCCAACAATTCTTTATTGGTAATGGTATTGGTAAACAGCTTGGTTACTGTACCAAAGGAATCGCGACGATCCAAAAGATAATCGATATCTAAGCCGTTCGGGTCATGCAGGGCACCGTAAGCGTCAGAAATCCCAACAACTTTGGCTCCCATGTCATGCATGAATTTGGAAAGGTAGCTACCTGCGTTACCAAAGCCTTGAACAACCACGCGCGCGCCTTTCAAATCGATTCCACGACGTTTTAGTGCTTCTCGGATACAAATGGTTACACCTTTTGCTGTAGCCGTTTCACGACCATGAGAACCGCCAAGTGCAATTGGTTTACCTGTAATGAATCCTGGAGAATCGAATTCGCGGATACGGCTGTACTCGTCCATCATCCACGCCATAATTTGAGAGTTGGTGAATACGTCTGGAGCAGGAATATCTTTAGTCGGTCCAACCAACTGGCTAATTGCACGAACATATCCACGGCTTAAACGTTCCAATTCTCGGAAGGACATTTCGCGTGGGTCACAAATAATTCCACCCTTACCTCCACCATATGGAAGGTCAACGATACCCGCTTTCAAACTCATCCAGATCGAAAGCGCTTTCACTTCATCCTCACTTACCTCCGGATGAAAGCGAATACCCCCCTTAGTTGGTCCAACTGCATCATTGTGCTGAGCTCTATAGCCCGTAAATACTTTCACTTCACCATTGTCCATACGAACCGGAATCCGTACTGTGAGGACACGCATAGGTTCTTTCAACAGTTCGTACATTGACTCTTGGTAACCTAGCTTATCAAGAGCTTCTTTAATCACCGTTTGGGTAGATGTCAACAAGTTCAAGCTTTCTTGATTTTTTTCAGACCCTTGGGCGTTTCCGGTTACCACTTCGTGATTACCCATTCTTTACCACCTCAGAAAAGTATGTCGGTAAATCCATCGTTAAGTATACACGCTTGTTTCAGACTTGAGAAGAAGAAAATTCGGTTTTTTGCTTATCAAAGCGTAATTGTACGGTTCCAAGTGTGCCATTTCGGTTTTTTAGCACGTTTAATTTCACACAGTCCACATCAGATAGACAGGAGTCCTCACAAGGAGTTGTTTCATAATGAATTAATGTGTCAACAGAAGCTTCCACTAATGGGTGAACCTCCAAATTGTTGCTTTGATTAAGGGGCGCTGAGATGATGACTGACGTATTCCATTGCCGTGACCATTGATGCAAACGATATACGGTCATGGCTTGATCGTTATGAACGACATTGCCATGCCGATCACGATACGTAATTCTAAATAAGTTATCAATCATAATGATCGGCGCTTTGCCAATGGATTGGATAATCCGGGTGATCAAATCTTCCATCTCCTGCAAGGTTGTTTCCAAATTCCCTTCCAAAGTCCACATATTCTTGGCGGTTCGCGCATAAGAATGAGAGGCTTTTAGAATAGTTGAGGCCTCAATTTTATTGGCTAAAATCTCTTGTGAAGGTACTTTGAGAACTCTTGCAATACTGCGGCACCAGAGCTCATATGCCGTCGTTTCCCAAGATACATAAGCGATGGGAGTTTGATTTTCGGCTATTTGATCGGCGATTTGGCGAAGAAACATGGATTTTCCCGTGGACACATTGCCAACGATGAGATACAACCCTGTTCGTAGTCCGCCAATCAGCTTCTCATCAAGATCCGTGAAACCAGTAGGAACTCCGCCCACGAGACCTTTTTGCCGTTTGGTATACTCTTCGGTAAAAACCGTTAAACTTCGCACGTCGGGAAATACCGGCAATTTTAGGTTTTCCGAAACCGCAACATTTAATAGCTCCATAAAGATTTCATTGGCATTTGGTTGGCGACAAAACAAGTCATTCACATCTCGCAATCCCTCCGACAAATGCACAATAAACACTTCGGTGGCGATACCTTCTAACATCGTAGCTATTTTTATGCTCTCACGTCGTCCTGGTTCGTCGTTCGGGTAGCAAATGAAGACACGCTTGTTCTTAAGCGCGGCTGCATGATGTTCTCGAAACAGCGACATGTCTGGAATGCACACAGCCGGCAATTGTTCTTGTTCAAGTGACAGAACATCAAATAGATTCCGAACGAGAATAATATCCTCAGCCACATCTAGCACCGAATGATTAAAAAACAACTCGTTCCGGCCCAATAAACTGCGGTATTTGGGTTCCTTATCGTCGATCGAACGGCCGACCAGATCAATAACTTTACCATGCAGGTCGACAATGGAAAAGACAATGCAATTACTGAAGTATCCAGTTAACATACCCGCTTTAGCGGTATGAAATCCGATAATGGATGGTTCAAATCCGAGTCGGAAGTTTCTGACTGTTTCTTCAGTGATTCCTCTTGAACCTAAATATTCATAAGCATCAGAATTTAATAGCTTGGCGTAATTCACCAGCAATTCGTCTAAATCTTCCCAGGAGAATCGTTTGGTCACTGTCTTGATTTCGTGCAACTGTTCGGACATCCTGAATTCCCCCTCTTTTGTGAGTATACCTCTAGTGTAATTCGTTCACCCTTCTTTGGGAATCAATAGTATACTGGAAATAGCATCTCTAATTTCCACATCTTCACCCAACAGGAGGTTCTTCATGTCTGACCGTAGAATTTTACTTGTATTTGCCCACCCGGATGATGAAAGCTTCGCGACTGGTATAACCATTGCGAAGTACGCGGCACTTCCTAATACCCAACTTTTTCTCTTATGTGCCACACGAGGTGAAGCTGGAAAACCTGGAAATCCTCCAATCTGTACAGTAGAGGAGCTTCCTCAGGTACGAGAACAAGAACTGTTAGAGGCTTCCCGAATCCTTGGAATTGATTCTGTTGAAATCCTTGATTATCAAGATAAGCAAGTAGACACTGTGCCGATAGAGGAATTGGTCGGTCAGATTACAGCAGCAATTCATCGTGATCAGCCTGACGTCGTGATCACCTTTGCTCCGCATGGGATCTCTGGACATCCAGATCACCGTAGAATTTCTGAAGCTACTACTGTGGCCGTTCAAACAATCGGGGATTCCTCTGTAAGAAAGCTGTATCATGTCACGCTTCCGTCAACAGAACCTTTTATCGGGGTCAAGAACATTCACACAGACCCGCTCGATGTTATTACGACGAAAATCGAGTGTGAGGAATGTGTAGAAACCGTTGCCCATGCTTTATTGGCCCATCGTACACAGCATCTTTCGGTGGACCGAGTCTTCCCAGGTATACGTCAGGGAGATTACACCCATGTACGATCTGTTAACTATTACATACTTGCCTGGCATAACATTCCAGACTACGTGTTGTCCGATAAAGAGACAGACCTATTCTCTGGCATCTTGTAATCATGTCATCTACATACCCTTATTGGGCTTACTTGTTTCGATATCAAAAAGGACACCCTCCATCTTGGAAGGGTGTCCTTCGTTGTTACCTTGGCGTGCGCATTTATCGAAACCTCTTACATAATTCCTTAACGGCATCGTCTTCCATGACAACTTTTCCATATTCCTCAATCATATGAATCGTTGTCGGTGTTGCTTCGCCATACTCAGAGAGGATCGCAATCAATTTTTGATAGCGCTCTTGATCCATATCAACTTCCTCGAGCACAAGATAGTATTTATTCTGATAAAAATAGATGCTTCCACCATTGGTTAACAGTGAATTAATCCGATGCGAAGCCTCTACTAGATGTTCGAAGTCTCGGAAAGAATAGAGAATAAGGTCGCTTTCCTCCAGCGTTACCTCCATCTCGTAGACAGTCTCGTCATCGTCCTCTTCCTTCTCAACGGTTGAGCCCGTTTTACCGCGAGTAACGATAACGACCATTCCCTGAGCTGGCAAGGCAAAGATTTCAACGGCCACAGGTCCAGACACTTCAAATCCCAGTTCTTCATAGGCCTGTTCCATCATGTCGTTGAACAGTTCATGTACTTTAGGAATGTCACGCCACATATCCTCTTTTTCGATGCCCCGTTCTGTAAGATCGTCAAACGTAAGAAAGATCCGTATCTTGTCATGACCAAGGCGTTCTACACGCATGACTGTCCCTCCTCGCCATCCAGTCGTATTACAGGTTATGTTAGGAAGCCTGTAATAGTTCTCAGCACCATACTCGAATTCTTTAAATCCGCATCCTGAAAAGGTTGAGTATGTACCGCACATTCCATGGACAGGTGTATGTCTTTTTGACCTGCCATGATGTGATGTTTTGAACTTGCCCATGCATCATCCATTCTTGCAGGGTTCTCTTATCATATCACATATTTTGGACAAGACAAAGTAGGAAGGAACGCTCAAGGTGTCGTTCAGAAATTGACGGCGAGAATGCCAGAAACATGCTGAAGAATGTCATGATCTGCGCTTACCCGGGAAACAATGTTAAAGAGGTGAAAAGCATGCGTAGAAGATGTATTCTGTATTCGTTAACATTCCCCATGTTCCTTACGTTATCTTTCCTTTATCCATCTCTCACTGTCAAACCCGACTCGATTCAGCCTCCAGCTAGGCTATTAGACGCTTTTAAATCAACCCGTTCTACGGATCACGGCGGCTATTATGTGCAAGAGGGGACGTACCGCATCGTAGGCCCTCATGGTAATCACGAAAATATCGTCTTGCTTACAATCGATGACGGCCCCAGCGGAAAATCGACTCAAAAACTGTTGAATGTACTTGACAAGCATCACGCCAAGGCCATCTGGTTTGTCAATGGAAGACAAGTGGCAGATAAGCGAAAAGACGGCACATTTCGGATCAAACCGGAAAAAGCCCGACTGCTCCGTGAGATAGCCAAGCGAGGCCATATCATTGGCAATCATACGTGGGAGCATCCGAATCTGCGCAAGGTGTCCCCGACTCGCCAACAAGAGGAAATCAGAAGTACCAGTATGGTTATTCAAGACATTACCGGAAGTTTTCCTTCCTATTTTCGCCCGCCATATGGCGCCAAGACTGACGACTCCAAGCGTATTGCAACTGAACTAGGGATGCGTACAATCAATTGGTCCGTAGGCTCACTTGACTGGAAGCGCTCCGTTTATAAGCACCCTGGGGGAATTTGCGAACAGGTTATGAGTACCATTCACAACGGAGCCAATATCTTGTTTCACGATCGTACATGGACAGCGAATCAAATGGATGAAGTCCTGACTGCTTTAGAGAAGAAGCATTATCGCTTTGTCTTACCTTCCTACTAATTCTCACATCAAGCTTCAAGAATCTCTGGTGTATTGCCATACGAACAACTGAGCCAAATCATATACCAACAATATCACGAGAACCGTCCCAGAAACCCAGGGAAACTTGCTCCCCTGAATGAGAAGCAATAAGATCCCATATAACAAAATGACTACGTGAATCCCTCTTTCCATTCCGATAGTCGCGCGACGTACAAGTAGCAAGGATACATGTCTTTTACACAGTTGATAAAGGATATAGGTGCTTAAAATCATCAAGCTCCCCGCAATAAGTATCGATATGGGTTTATACATGATCAACATCATCCAGTCCGAGTAGTTGTGTGGATGTAGAAACATAATGGTTGCCAGTTTCTTCACTGCATACACGGAAAAACCCCAAGCGATCAGTCCAACTAATAAGTCCTGAAAAAAAAGAAACATCCTGCCATCCCCTTTTCAGTCCCTTTCCCTAAAGTTTATGACGAAGCGCTTTTCACATGCCGAATAAAGACAGCCACTATAAAAAACGCTTTCGCTGCCTGAAAAAAATGGCGGCGAAAGCGTTTCTTTATTTTCATTAAGTTATTGTTATCGCAAAGGGACATAAACCACACGTCCAGTGGGTAAAGGTTCGTCAGGATTCAAGTGGTTGTATCGCGCAATTCGATCAACTCCACTCACATTCCCATAATACTTGCGCGATAGCTTAAACAAAGTGTCCCCCGCCTCGACACGGTGCCGAGCTAGTTTCGGCTTTTCCTCACTTTGAGTGGTTTGCTGTGATTTCAACTGGGGAGTGTTGGTTCCAGGACTGGTTGCGGCCTTCGTGGCAGCATTATCCGTTTTTTGAACCGCAGCAGGTTGAACCACCATATTCGCATGGGCTGGAGCGGCTGAAGGCGACATCTTTGGTTGCGCAGGTAAGTCAGTTGGCTGTGGTTTGTTCGCACTCGCAGCCTGAATCACAGATTCCTGATTTATTTTCTCGATTGTCGTTTCTTTTTCCGCTTGATATTGGACCGTTGGCATATTACGGCTAGCCTGATAAAGTTCATAACTGATCATTCCGATTGCAATCGATCCAAATAAGATAAGCCCTACGATAAAGAACATCTTTTTTCTTTCATTTTGTTTCTTGGCAAATCGTGTTTTTCTCGGGGGTAACCCGGTAGTCGTTTTAACGGTATCGTCTACCATGGATTCAACAACGTTCTTGTTGCGTCGGGAACGTCTCATCGTTACCTCCTTCTCTGAATAATAAGCGCAGACAGAAAATCAAGCAGACTGTGTGCAAGTATGGGTACCCATAAACTCCCTTGTAAATCAAACAGTTCGCCAAGACAATAGCTCGTGGCAAATACCATGATTAACAGCAAAGGCTTCGTCAAATATCGAATATGTATAAGCGTAAAGAGCAAACTTGTCCAACCGTTCCCGAGCCACCACTGGATGACTCCTCTAAACAGCCACTCTTCACAGAACCCAACCAATACACATAAACATAAAGTTTTGGGGATAGACAGATTTCGAAAGATTCTTCGATTGATTTCTCCATCGGCTACCCAATTGGCAGGGACAACGCGTTCAAGACCCTCACTGATGATGACAACAATAATAGCGAATAAAACGCCATAAATAATAGAAGTCCGATCGCTTAACTGAAATAAATGAATGAAGGTTTCTTTCGTATGGATGAAAAAGCTTGCCACCATCGCAATCAGCAGAAGAATTCCTTGCGTGATGAGCAAATTCACTCGTAAAAAACGACCATCCATCTGGTCCAATGGACTATTCAAACCTCTCCACCTCCCTTGTCTCCAATGTAACGCCAGGAAACAACTTCAGTATAGAAGATCTCAAATCCCAGCCAGCTTGATTATCATAAGAGAACCGCTCATCCTCTTTCAATCGATACATTTCGTAATCTAGCCCGCATAACGAGCAACATTGCGCTTGTTTAGATGGGATACGCTCTCCAAAATAGGTTTGCAATCCCTCCCTAAGGCAGGTACTTTGTCCCAGCCAAACTTGCATACTACGTAATTTCGCTGTCTTGGTTAGTTTTACCTCTTCTATTTTACGGATGATTTGCGCGGCAACTTTCCTTAGATCTCGATTCCCGTTTAATTGATAGGTGAACCCATTTTTGCTTTGCGCAGATTGTTGGATCATCCCAGCTTGCTCGCAGTAAAAAAACAGCATACGCCAGGACTGCTCAGACAAGCCAACCCACGCGAACAGTTCGGCATGTGTGACTTCCGTTTGACCCAAAGCGTGTCCTTTGGTTGCAAGATACTGAATAAATTGCTGGATTTCAACCTGTGTAGGAATCTCGTTTTGCATCAGACGGTTATGAATGTAATAATCATCCGGATGATAGAAAAGACAGGCATAACCTGGCTTCCCATCTCGTCCAATTCTCCCAACCTCCTGAACGTACGCCTCCATACTAGGTGGATAATGATAATGCAGAACGAATCGTATGTTGGGTTTGTCAATTCCCATCCCAAAAGCGTTAGTGGCGATAATTACAGACAGCTCGTCCCTTAAAAACTGTTCCTGGATAAGAATTCGATCCATTGCGCTCATTCCACCGTGATACCCATGCACACTCGTGATGCCTTCCATGTGAAATGCCTGTACAAGCTGTTCCACGGACTGTCGTGTGCTGCAATAAACAATCCCAGGACCTTTCACGGTTCGAATGGTTTCGATCAACTGCCTGATTTTCTCTTTATCTGAGTCAACCGCTTGTATCTCGTAAGCGATATTTTCTCTGTTCAGGGATAGAATCACACGATCTTCCGGTTGAATATGAAATAATGAGGCTAGCTCCTGCTGTACCTCAGTCGTCGCTGTAGCCGTTACCGCTAATACGGTAGGATTGCCCAGCTCATTCATAATCTGCGGCAGCTTCATGTAATCCGTACGGAAGTCATGGCCCCACTGGGAGATGCAGTGTGCTTCATCAACAGCAACCAACGATACTCCCCGCTTCTTCAAGATGGACATCACATGAGACTGCTGAAGCTTTTCAGGCGAGATATAGACAAGCTTGTATTTTCCGTACTCAACCTCTTGAAGAATCTGTCTCATCTCCGGTACCGAAAGAGAACTATTCAGATAGGTGACATCGTGTCTGCCTTTTGCCTTAAGCTGTTGCACCTGATCGATCATTAATGAGATCAACGGTGTCACAACCAGCGTAAGGTTAGGAAACAACAAAGAAGGAAACTGATACGTCAACGATTTCCCCCCACCCGTTGCCAATAACCCTAGCACGTTCTTCCCCGCCATCAAACGATCCACAATCTCACGCTGACCGGTTCGAAAGCTCTCAAATCCCGTATATTGACGCAGTTTTTCTTCCAAGTTCATTGATTGCTTACTCATGCGTTCTCCTTCACCTGCGCTAACGCAAGCCGAATTTGCAGGTATGTATACCGATTGGCCAGATGTTCGCGTAACAGCTTCAGACGCTTTGTTCCCAATTCTTGGCTGGCGGTAATGATTTCTATTTTAGCGGATTGTGTCAAAAACTGAGAATGATCCCATGCGGGGCAATGCAAAACGATTTCTACCAGATGATCCTCGATTGTCCCTTTTCTAAGGCCACGTCTCTTGGCAATTTGGTCAATGTCTTGCGTTTGTAGAAGGTAATGATATGTCGCAGCCGCACTGGTGCTTAAACCAAATGGCTGAGCCAAAGTTGTGTTCAGTAATTGCTTCATTAATGGGTATTTTGTTTCTTCACTTTCCAGAAGCGTAGTCATCAGGTTGATTAGTAAATAGCGAAACTTTAAACGAACAAGAAATACCGGTAATTGTTCGGATTGTGCTAGTTGTTCCAGCGTATGCCCCACTTGTCCGATTCCCGAAAGCTGGTCCATCAGCAAACGTTGAAGATGTGTTGGATACGGGATCAACAATTGGTATAGTTCAAGGGCAAATGTTGACAGCCACCGCTCTCTGGCCGAATGGTCTCGTAACTTTTGTTTTACCCAGTTTTGTACAAGTTTGTCCGTTACGACCGGGAAAAAGGCCGTATTACGCTGAAGCAATTGCGAAATCGTTTGGGTCATCAGATGCAGCCTCTTCCAAAAAAGTTCACTCTCTTTTACTGGGGCGGTTGCGGTGATTGAAGGAAACCATTGAGAAAAGGAATATTTGGCCTCAGCTTCTTCCACCAGCGCTTTTCCTTTGGAAGTAACCCGAAAGGTTTCTTTTTCTTGATTACTTGAGTGTTCAACTATTTGAATCATTTGATTGTTTACTAATTGCTGAAGAATTTCTTCCCATTTCTCTTTCGAAAGAGCGGAAAAAAACCGATAATAGGAACATAGGCCATACATATGCGTATCTTGTTCCGTCTGATTCGACTTCCTGCCCTTCAAAACATAATAGAGGGACATTACGGTTCGCTCATTTTCAAGCGGAATCAATCCTTTTATTACAAAAGCATGCAGAAAAAACTCATCTTCTGCCGGGAGGATCATAACTTTTTCTCCTTTTATTATTCACTTCTATAAATTTTATACGTTATACTAGCTTGTATCCTTTGAAAATAAGAATACATAGAAAAATACGAGGATTCACTCATTGCTGGAGGAGACCAATGGGAAAAAGATTAAATCGTTCTGATTACTTTATTGTTTACATGATTATCATATCACTTGCTTGCTTGGTCGGCGGATTTTTTTTAGGGATATGTGTCATGAAGTCCAAAGCTCAAGCAGAGATTGAGGCAATCACAAAAGATTATACGATTAAACTGAACCAAGACCAGATGGAAAAGACAAAGAAGTTATACAAAGAAGAAGATTTTGTCTCGTTTTACTACAACGTTTTTGCACCATTAGAAAAGTTTAAACAATCACATCTCACATTCCAAAACAAGGTTGCAAACTCATCTGCCGGAGATTACAAATCCATTTTGTCTGCCGCACAAGATCAGGCAAATGAAACACTAAAGAAAATCGAGCAAGCGAATGTGTCGAACAGCTCCCCATTACTGATCCAGGCAAAACAAGAATACATGAAGAGTTTACAGGTCTACATGGATGGTATGAACCAAATGAACGATGGTGATACTACCAAACTGACTCCACAGGAGATGTCACAACACCTTGAGTCGTTTAAGCGCAATTGGTTGCGCGCACAGGCTGACTTTTATAAAGCAATTGCCATTTGGGAAGAAATGTATGTGACGAATAAGCCACTCGTTCAACAGGTATCTCAATCTAATATTTCTATTGAGCAGTGGAAATCCTATCCGTTTAACCTGCGTGATTATCTTGCTGCGGAGAACCTCTACCGAAACAACGTGATGGTTCCTTTTCAACCGGAAGATATTACCGCCCGAATTGATGGCGTGGTCTTAACCAATCAAGCAAGTTCATTAGGGTGGAAAGATATCCCTTTCGCGTTCCGAGTGCTTTTCACAACGGATGCTGTACGCCCTGGAGACTTTAAATCTTTGAAAAACAAACTATATCCTGGCTTTAAATCTCCCGAATTACAATTTTTCAACGAATAAGTGAGTTTTCACTAGGATTCATTCTTGAAATCTAATCAAACAAAGAATAAAATGGTTTATGGGCAATGGACGTATCAATCTGTATGGGAGGTGAAACAACAATGACAACTTGGGTAGATAAAGAAACCTGTATCGCTTGTGGCGCTTGTGGCGCTACTGCTCCTGACGTTTTCGATTACGATGATGAGGGCTTGGCGTTCAACAAAATTGACGACAACTCCAACACTGCTGAAATCCCAGACATCCTTTTTGATGATGTTCGTGATGCTGCAGATGGTTGCCCTACTGACTCCATCAAAGTTGAAGAATAGTTCTCTTAAGAACCTCTTAGCGTTTCACGTTAAGGGGTTCTTATTTTTGATATACATGCAAAACGCTTCCGAGACCTGTTTTCGGAAGCGTTTCGATTAGTTCGCCTGATGAGATAACAGTTCCTCCAAGTCATCTGCCGAAAGTGGTCGGCTTAAATAGAAGCCTTGAATCTCATCGCACTTCTTTCGTCGCAAGTGCTCAAGCTGATCAGCGGTTTCTACTCCTTCCGCAATAACTTTGAGCCCCAAGCTGTGCGCCATAGCAATAATAGAATCAGCAATAGCAGCATCTTGCAGGTCCGTTGTAATATCGTGGACAAACGATTGATCGATTTTTAAACGGTTGATCGGGAAATGCTTCAAATAGTTCATAGAGGAATAGCCTGTCCCAAAATCGTCTATAGAAATTACAATCCCCAATTGCGTCAACTGATTTAAGGTCTCAATGACTCGATCTACATCTTTCATGGCGATGCTCTCCGTAATCTCTAGCTCCAGGTATTGTGGTTCCAACTGCGATTCCCGAAGAACTTCAGACACCATCGAAATCAGATTCCCATGTTGAAATTGGCTCGCCGACAGA
Organism: Brevibacillus ginsengisoli; assembly: GCF_050113715.1. Classification (NCBI taxonomy): domain Bacteria; kingdom Bacillati; phylum Bacillota; class Bacilli; order Caryophanales; family Paenibacillaceae; genus Brevibacillus; species Brevibacillus ginsengisoli. The sequence goes on along the minus strand of NZ_JBNJQR010000002.1, from coordinate 109,623 downwards.
TTCACGGCCACTTTTAATTGGTACCCAGCTTTCTGCCAACGCTTGTTTTGTCTGCAAGCCGTCTGTAGTACCCACTCTCCAATCGATATAATTAATTGCGTCTCCTCCGCTAATGGAATGAAACGTGCCGGAGATACCATTCCATAGATCGGATGTTTCCATCTCAGAAGAGCTTCAACGCCTACGATCTGGCCCGTTCCCATATCCACTTGCGGTTGGTAATGCAATAAAAGCTCATTTCGATCAATTGCTTTTCGCAAGTCTTGTTCTAATGCCAACCGTTCATAAGCCTGTTCATTCATTTCTTTCGTATAGAATTGATAGTTATTTCGTCCCTTTTCCTTGGCGCGATACATGGCCGTATCAGCGTTTTTCATTAGCTCTTCGCCATCTCGTCCACCCAGAGGATATCTGCAAATCCCGATACTTACACTAATCGTAAGCTCCCGGCCGGCAACTTCGACTGGCTGACTGATCCCATCCAAAATAGAGTGGGCAATACGTTCAACTTGCTCCTCACCGTCAATTCTAGGAAGTAAGATCGTAAATTCATCTCCTCCAAGCCGAGCAATTGTCGCCTCATCGGTTACGGCACATCTCAGTCGATTTGCGATGATTTTCAAAAGTTGGTCTCCGGCATAATGTCCAAAAGAGTCATTAATCACCTTGAAACGATCGAGATCAAGAAACATTACGGCAAGCTCGGTTCCATTCTCCTCTGCTTCACTAACTGCTATACCCAGTGTCTCCAAAAACCGCTTACGATTAGAGAGATTGGTCAAGTCATCATGGTAAGCCATATGATGGATCTGGTGCTCCGCTTCTTTGCGAGCAGTAACATCCCGAATAGCCGTAACTCTAGCTTGGCTCCCATTGTAATCAATCACTTTCCCAACGATTTCTACATAAAATTCGGATTGATCCTTCCGAAGTCCTTTGACTTCGTATGGTGATTCGATACCTGATAATAACTTGCGATAAACCAAATCTCGATCTTCAAGCACAGCGAAAGTGAGTACATCCATTCCAATGGCTTCTTCTCGGGTGTAACCAAACAAGTAGGTAAAAGATTCATTGACTTCAATTGTGATCCCGTTTCGATGAATCAATATGGCTTCAAAGGTAGCGTTGGACAGCTTACGGAAGCGCTCTTCACTTTTCTCCAATTGGTCTTGATGATAGTGAAGGACAATTTTGTCAATTCGATAACGGAAAATCAGCCAATACATTAAGAAGATTAATCCAACTGGAACCAATAGAAATCCCATCACCTTCAGACGTTCCAATTGCACCTCACGTTCCCACTGTTTCCCATCGTAATCAAGACCCACTATCGCCTCAACTGCTCCCTTATCATTATAGATCGGTGCGAAAGCGGAAATGGTATAACCCCGTTGGTCATAGGTAGGGTGTTTCTCGATAGAAACCACCCCTTCAAAAGCTAAGTCAACCTCAGGAATGTGATTATAATAGATCCCGACATGAGCATTTCTTTGCTCGCCAGATGTATTTACAATACCATCATCACTTCTGTAACTTTTAGAATCGACAACAAAGTAGATGGTTCCATTATCTGTTTTTCTTAAGGTATATAAATCAGTAAAATACGGATTGTACAATAACCACCGATTCATATTCTCTCGTACTTGTCGATAAATCGGATCGTTAGGGTTTGTCCCGATGTTTATCATGGAATGCCCAGCCAGCTGCAAGTCGTACGCAAAAGTAGGTGTCAAGCCACCCGCATTGCGCGCAAACTCGTTATACCGCTGCTCTTCTGCTTCACTAATTAAGAAGCCTCCAATAAAGAGAGTGAGAATTAACGATAAAGCCACATAAATTGGAACCTTTCCCATAACAGAGTGCCTGCGAAAACCAAGCCCAATCCCGAGTTTCTCTTTATGGATCCGATAATACATCCAGGCACCCATGAGGATGAATATCGCAAGCACACTTATATTAAAAATCAAAAAATCCATTTGCATTCTATTCTACTCCCAAGGGCGAATTATCAAATAAGTAAACAGGAAAACATTTCTAGAATAATTAAAATATACATCAATATGAATAGAAGGTATATTAGTATTTCGCAAATTGTGACAAATCTCAACACAAGCAGCAAACAACGAATATAATACACCACAGAAGCCTCAAAATAAACTTATTTCCGAACAATAAATATATTTTTATTGGTATCGTTCTTATTTTTTGCTTCAAACCCTATTGACGGTGTCTCATCTCCGTGATAAAGTTACACCATAAGTTGTACTTTCTGACTTGTTTAACAAAACTAAATAGTCAAACAACGATGATGAAGAGATACTATACGTTGGAAACCCTCAGAGAGCCGATGGTTGCTGCGAATCGGCGGTTCCGCTTATAGATGAGCACTTCGGAGTTAGCAAACCGAATGAATTCAGTAGGTTTGATTCGGATGAATCCGTTATCTCAAGGGTCTTAGACCTGTTAAGGTTCTCTTCTGTGAAGAGGAGAACAAATGAGGGTGGTACCGCGATGATTACCTCTCGTCCCTCACTACGTTCGTAGTGGGAGATGGGAGGTTTTTTATTATTCTAAAAAAGATTTTTGGAGGTAGAGAAACCATGTTTGAAGACAAAATGATTTTACGAATTCCTGGACCATCCCCGATTCCCCCTCGTGTACAACAGGCTATGAGTCGCCCGATGATTGGACATCGCAGCGGACAATTCTCCAAACTGTTTGCGGATACTGCTGCCAAATTAAAGCCTTTCTTCGGAACCACTCAAGATGTGCTGGTCGTGACAGGCAGCGGTACAAGTGCGCTTGAAATGGCTGTCGTCAATACCGTACAACCTGGGGAAGAAGTCGCTGTCCTGGTTAGTGGCGCATTCGGAGAACGTTTCGCCAAAATTTGCGAGCGTTTTGGAATCATTGCCCATCGACTGGATGTCGCTTGGGGAGAAGCCATTACACCTGAAGCCCTCGCCCCATTCTTGGCGGACAAACCGCAAGTGAAAGCAGTATTTGCTACCTACTGTGAAACTTCAACTGGAGTCCTTAATCCGATTGAAGAATTGGCGAAAGTCGTACATGAAAAAACGGACGCTCTTTTTATTGTCGATGCTGTAAGCTGCTTGGGTGCTGTCCCATGTGAGATGGATGAATGGGGCTTGGACATTGTGGTAACCGGCTCGCAAAAAGCGTTTATGCTCCCAACTGGCCTTGCGTTCATCGCCGTTAGTGAACGAGCCTGGAATGTGATTGATCAAACCAAGGCACAAGCCTTTTATCTTGATTTGAAAGCTTATCGCAAGAGCTTTGCGGAAAAATCAACTCCGTACACCCCAGCTGTCTCTCTCGTTTTTGGTTTGGAAGAGGTCATCGCCATGATGGAAGAGGAAGGACTTGCGAACATCATCAAACGCCATGAATTAATGCGCGATATGACCCGTGCTGCGATGAGTGCGCTCGGCATACCGTTAATGACCAAGGAGGAATATGGTTCTACTACCGTTACTTCACTTGATCCACAAGGATTGTTTGACGCTGAAGAGCTTCGTAAAGTGCTTCGAACCAAACACAATCTAGTGATCGCAGGTGGACAACAGCATTTAAAGGGCAAGATTTTCCGCATTGGTCATATGGGCTATTGTGAACCGCTTGATGTGATTCAGATTGTTGCCGCGATAGAGATGGCATTGAAACAAATCGGTTTTGAAGTGGAATTAGGAAAAGGCGTGAAAGCCGCACAGGAGGTATTGATCCAGCATGTATAAAGTACTCATCAGCGATCCATTAAGCGAATTTGGCATTCAAAAATTACTCGATGCGCCAGACGTAGAAGTCTTTCAAAAACCGGGTCTCTCCCCTTCTGATCTGCTTGCTGAAATTCATGAATACGATGCACTCTTGGTCCGCAGTCAAACACAAGTCACGGCTGAAGTCCTTGCTCAAGCCAAAAATCTAAAAGCAGTCGGCCGCGCTGGCGTTGGGGTCGATAATATTGATATTCAAGCTGCTACTCAGTGTGGAGTAGTTGTCATCAATGCTCCCGACGGTAATACGATTTCTACCGCTGAGCATTCCTTCGCGATGCTTATGTCGATGTCACGCAATATCCCGCAAGCCCATAAAAAGCTGACGGATGGCACATGGGATCGCAAAAACTTCCAAGGCGTCGAGTTAAACGATAAGACACTAGGCATCATCGGAATGGGTCGAATTGGTACTGAAGTCGCGAAGCGCGCAAAAGCTTTTAATATGAAAGTCATCGGTTACGATCCTTTCTTGACTGATGATCGTGCGCAAAAGCTGGGTATTACCAGCGGCTCCGTTGAAGATATTGTGCGAGAGGCTGATTTCATTACCGTTCATACCCCGTTAATTAAAGAAACCCGTCATATCTTGAGCACCGACCAATTTGCCAAAATGAAAGATGGCGTGCGTCTCATTAACTGTGCCCGTGGTGGAATCATTGATGAGAGGGCTTTATATGAAGCGATCCTTACTGGAAAAGTAGCTGGAGTCGCCCTGGACGTGTTCGAACAGGAACCGCCTGTCGATAATCCGTTGATCGGGCTTCCGCAAGTGGTGGTTACCCCACACCTTGGCGCCTCCACTGTGGAAGCGCAAGAAAATGTTGCGATTGACGTATCGGAAGAATTGTTGAAAATCCTTCGCGGTGAATCGTTCAAAAACGCGGTGAATCTCCCTTCTCTTCCAGCTCACGTGATGGAAAAAGTGCAACCGTACTTCAGCTTGGGTGAAAAATTGGGCAGCTTCCTTGCTCAAGTAACTGTAGGAGCCTTGCAAGAAGTAACGATTACCTACAGCGGTGAATTGACGGATGTCGATATTTCTCCTTTGACCCGCACGATTTTGAAAGGAGTGCTTTCTTTCCGACTTGGCGAGGAAGTCAATTACGTGAACGCGCCGCATCTGGCTAAAATTCGTGATATTACCGTCAATGAGCATAAATCATCGCATAATCGCGGATTTACCAACTTAATTACACTTGAGCTAAAAACCAATCAACAAACCCGGACAATCTCTGGTACTCGTCTGAACGGATATGGGGCGCGAATTGTCAAAATTGATGGCTACTCCATTGATGCCGCTACTGAAGGTCAAGTGTTGTTTATTCACCACAATGACCGTCCAGGCGCAATCGGACGTGTCGGTACGATCCTCGGGTCGAACGAAGTTAACATTGCCACGATGCAAGTGGGTCGACGCGATATTGGCGGAGACGCGATCATGTTGCTTACAGTTGATAAACCACTCTCTCCAGAGCTTCTGGATACCTTGGGAGAATTGCAGGAAATAAAGAGTGTTACACAGATAGAACTCTAATTGGATAACACAATTCAAGAGCGATTGATCTCTTCTTGCCCAATAATGAAAGAGCCCAGATGAAACTTCTGGGCTTCTTTTTCGTATAAGTAGGAAATAATACAACAAGAATTTAATTGAAGAGGAGAACGCTATGACGAACCAAGCCATGCTTGCCATCGGCATCTTTTTAGTTACTTATGCTTTTATTATCAGTGAAAAAATCAATCGAACCATTGTCGCCATGATCGGCGGAATACTTATGGTACTCTTAGGAATTGTTTCCCAGGAGCAGGCGCTGCATCACATCGATTTTAATACGATTGGATTGCTTGTCGGCATGATGATTCTTGTAATCATCACATCTCAAACAGGTGTATTTAAATATATGGCCATTCGAGCAGCCAAACTAGCGAAGGGAAATCCTATACAGATTCTGATTTATCTCTGTCTGATTACCGCAGTTGCTTCCGCTTTACTCGATAATGTAACAACTGTCTTACTTATGGTTCCCATATCCTTTAGTATCGCAAGACAATTGCAAGTAAACCCATTACCCTATCTGATTAGTGAAATCATCGCTTCCAACGTGGGAGGCACAGCCACCTTGATTGGCGATCCGCCAAACATCATGATTGGGAGCTCTATCCCCGAGCTGGACTTTATGGCATTTGTAGTCAATCTTGCTCCGATTGCCTTAATCGTACTCCTTGTCACACTCGTCTTACTGTATTTCATTTATCGCCGTGAATTACAAACATCACCTGAATTACAGGAAAAATTGATGAACTTGCAAGAAAGAGACGAGATCACTGACGTACCGCTCCTGAAAAAATCACTCTCTGTGCTTGTCTTAACTATTCTAGGATTCACTTTGCATGGGATGTTGCATCTCGAGTCAGCCACGGTGGCTTTAACAGGCGCATTTGTTCTTTTGCTGTTGACAGGTGAACATTTTCTGGAGGATGCGCTTAGCAAAGTGGAATGGAATACCATCTTCTTCTTCGTTGGTCTATTCGTGCTGGTATCAGGATTAGTTGAGACTGGAGTTATCGCTAAAATGGCGCAAGCTGCGATTGGGTGGACAGGCGGAGATGCTCTAAAGACGTCTAGTCTTATTCTCTGGCTAAGTGCTATTGCCTCCGCATTCGTCGACAATATTCCATTCGTCGCTACCATGATCCCGATGATTAAAGAGATGGGGACTCTCGGAATCCATAATTTAGAACCGCTTTGGTGGAGTCTTGCTTTGGGAGCATGCTTGGGCGGGAATGGAACGTTGATTGGAGCAAGTGCCAATGTCATCGTAGCAGGGCTTGCAGCCAAGGAAGGCCATCCCATTTCCTTTATCGGATTTCTAAAGGTTGCTTTCCCTCTCATGATCCTTTCCATCATCATGAGTCAAGGTTATATCTATCTCCGCTATTTTGCATTCTAAGGAGGCTAGCATAGCTTGGTAAATTATACAGTTGATGAGCAATTAATCGAAGTTACCGAAGTGAAGAATCAGAAGGATTATACCTTCAACATTCAGGTGAAATCAGAAGAGATGAGAAAGCGCCTGAAACAAGTTCGATCCTATTTTGAAGAAAATAAGGATTTAACAGATGCTATGTTTTATTCGCTCCAAGATGGTCGATACGAAGTCATTGTTCGTGACGATATGTTCATCACCTTTTTGCTCATTGCTTTCAAATATCGCTGCTTGGAATCACTCGCGTGGCAATGAGAAACAGCTAAAGCTAAAAAAAGCCGACAACCTAGGAAATATCCAAGGATGTCGGCTTTGTTATTTTACGTTAACCATTTACTTGAAAAGCTCAAGGATTTGGCTTACATCATCTAAAATGTAATCCGCTTTCTCTTGCTCAAACTTGGCTCTCGCTTCTTGTCCAGATAATCCCGTAAGTGTAGCGGCAAAACGACAGCCTATAGCACGTGCCGCCAAGAAGTCAGCAAAAGAGTCTCCTACAATTAACACCTCATCTGGGTTAGCAATTGGCAAGCTGTACTCCATTACTTCAGCGATCGGCTTATCGAGTCCAATCAACCCGCGGACATAGCAATGCGGGTGCGGTTTCGCAAGCGGCGCTGCGTCGGGATACTCTTGCTCAGCCTCCAATACATGACTTGCCGTCACAATCCGATTGGCATCAAAGAGATGAAGCAGATTCAATTCCTGAAATGGCACATGTGTCTCGATCGTAGGACGGCCTGTACCAATCCCAATCGTGATACCCTTGGAACTAAGCTCCTCAAGAATTTCTCTTACGCGAGCAGGCTCGACAATCGCGATTTCATCACTTAAGAAGCCTTTTTTGCCAGGTTGCGCTGTTGGACGACCAATGGATTGCTCGACCAACGAATCCCCAAGATACCATTCCTGGAAGGTTTCCTGACACAGGTTCCACAACTCGCTGTTACGAGAGAAAATATCGGTCTCCACTCCACAACGTTCACGAGCAAGGACATTCAAATACGTTAACATCTCAGCCTTCTGAGCTGGCCCTTTGGCGAAATCAGCCGTAAACCCCGCATAGTCGACATCAAAGGCAGGAAGATCTGAAGCTTTCTCAGCCAACTGTTGAATCACGGCTCTATTCACTTGGCTCTTGAGTAGCTGCACAACATCGGTGTGAGAGTGTTGTTGTACATGCTGGCAAAGACGAATCAACTGATACCCAAACGCTAAAAATACCATGTCCCAGTTGGAGTTGATCCCGCGTGACTTGATGAAGGTAAGCACTTCATCTTTGGCAAAAACAGTTTGGCGTACAGAACGAATGGTCTCTTCTGCAGGAGCAGGAGTAAACTTCTCCTCGGGCAAATGCAAAAACTGCGGGCTGTGCATTAGCTCCCAAACGGTTAAAGCAGAAGCATCAAAATAACGTTCTTCACTCAAGAAGACGCCATCGACGTCAAACAAGATGGTCTTAATCACGCTGTCCTCTCCTATCTCTCTTTTTTTATATAGCGGGCAAGGAAATGGTGAAGGTAGTTCCCTCTCCCTGCTTACTATGAACAGTAATGGTTCCTTCGTGTGCGTCTACGATATTTTTTGCAATAGCAAGCCCAAGCCCCGTGCCTGCTCTCCCTCGTGTGCGCGCTTTATCCGCTTTATAAAATCGTTCAAACACAAATGGAAGATCCTCTTGCGGAATCCCACTCCCGGTATCGCTGATCTCCAAATAGAGCGGGTCATCCCCTTTTACGCGAATCGTCACAGTCCCACCAGCCGGCGTATGACGCATGGCATTATCAATCAGATTGGTGAGAACTTGCTCAATTCGATCAGAATCTATATCAAAATCATTCCGTTGTGTTTGATAAGATAGTTCGAGATTGACTCCTCGCTCTTTCGCCAAGCTAGCGAATTTGCGATGAATCCGTTCCAAATAAGGGCGAAGTACGATGGTATCTTTGTACAATTCGATATGTCCCGCTTCCATCCTTGCCAAATCAAGCAATTCATTGACGAGTTTCGTCATTCGAACCGACTCATCATAGATGATTTGGGCTAGTTCCTTATGTTCTTCCGGACTGGCGGCAATATCGTCAATGATCGCTTCGCTGTAGCCTTGCAGCATCGACAATGGGGTACGAAGCTCATGAGAGACGTTGGCTACGAAGTCTTTTCGAAGCTTGTCCAGTTTAAACTCCTTCGTCATATCACGTAAAAGGGCCAGCGCACCACGCACTTGACCGCGGTCGTGCAGTGGAACCATGACCACCGCCCAGACCCTTCCTTGAATAGGAATCTCTTCGTGAATCTCCTTTTCAGTCTGTACCACTCGCTGATACATTTCAAATATAGGCGCAGGCAATGAATTAGATTCATATCGCCAATCCCGTAAAAAATGCTCGGCTGGCGGATTGGTCACGACCATTTTTCCCTCAGCGTTAATCATAATAACGCCATTGACCATGTTCTTCAGTACACTGGAAAGCTGTTCTGTTTCATTGGATAACGCGTTAATCACTTCATTCAGACGTCCAGCCATCGTGTTGAAGGTGGAAGCAAGGTCTCCAATTTCATCACTGGAACGAATGGCCACTTCTGCGTGAAAATCTCCTTCTGCGATTCTTTGAGCTGTCCGCTTCATTTCACGCAAGGGTGAAGTGATCCTTGAGGACAAGAAGAAAGCAAATACTGTCGTCAGGACGAATCCAATGATCCCTACGACAAAGATCAATTTGCGTACTTCCGAGACCGTCCCGTTAAAATCCTCGATCGGCTGAAACAAGATGATGGCACCGTTCTCGCTCCCACCAATCTTCACTGGGGCAGCGATTGCCAGAATTTCCTTACGATCGGAGAGATCTTCTGTTACACTCGGGAAGATAATCCGTACTGGTTTAAGGTTCGTACCTTGCAGCACTTCTCCCAATTGCAATTCAGGTCGACGAAGAAAATCGTTGATGGTGAGATTCGGTAAAAAGCGACTGTTCAAATTGGTATTTAACGGTTTCAATTGACCATCCACCACGATCAAACCTGTCCGATAGGTTGCCCACAAATTAGAAGTGAATCCTATCAACTCACTGTTGTTTGGCATTTTTTCAATCGTGCCCGCCAAACGCTGGGACAAACCCTTCAGGTCTTCTGTCTGCTTATGCAGGTAATAGCTATCAAATGACTGAACTAACAATAGACTAAAAATGGTGAGGACCACTGCAAATAGCGCAATGATCGTCATCCATAGTTTTCCTACGACACTCCGAAACATCACATCCACTTTACTTTGGCACCTCTAACTTGTAGCCAACTCCCCAAACAGTAGCAATCATTTGAGCCGCATCTGGTGATACCTTGTTCAATTTCTCACGTAAACGCTTGATATGTGTATCCACTGTCCGAAGATCTCCGAAGAAGTCATAGTGCCAAACATCCTTCAGTAATTCCTCGCGTGTAAATACTTTATCAGGAGACAGTGCCAGATAGTGAAGCAGTTCGTACTCTTTTGGAGTCAAATTCACTTCCTGACCGCTTGCCAGCACTTTGTGCGCATCATGATCGATGGTCAACTCTGGGAAGACCAGGATGGAATGGCTGCTTGTAGTTTCGGTCTTCAAGTAAGCGGTTGCGGAAGCTCGGCGCAAAATTGCTTTCACGCGATAAACCACTTCACGTGGGCTGAATGGTTTTACCACATAATCATCTGCTCCTGCTTCGAAGCCATGCACGCGATTTGTTTCTTCCCCTTTGGCTGTCAGCATGACGATTGGAGTGGCTTTTTGCTCCCGGATTCGTTGACATACCTCTATTCCGTCAATGCCCGGCAGCATTAAGTCAAGCAGGATAATATCGTAGTCTTCGGTCAACGCAAGCTCTACTGCCTGCTCTCCGTGCTCCGCTTCATCAATATAAAAATTCTCGCGCTCCAAGTACATTTTGAGCAATCGACGAATTCTTTCTTCATCATCCACAACTAGAACTCTTGCAATCTTCTCCATGTGCTCCACCTCTTCAGTAAACTAGATACAAGATCGAAAAAACTGGTTTATTAGACTCCGGCATAGGAATGCAAGCCGGCAATCACTAGGTTAACAACTACCAAGGTAATAAGGACGATGACGAATCCAGCAACTGACATCCAAGCGGATTTCGTGCCAATCCATCCTCGCGAAAGCCGTAGATGGAGGTAAGCGCTATAAAAGAGCCAAACGATAAGCGCCCAAACCTCTTTCGGGTCCCAACCCCAGAATTTCCCCCAGGCCTCTTCAGCCCAGATCATCGCAAAGATTAATGCTCCTAAAGTAAATACAGGATATCCGATTGCGATGGCCCGGTAACTGATCTCATCAATTAATTCGGGATCTATATCCTCTAATGTGGGTTGAAGAACCGCCGCCAAGCGTTTACGAGCAATCAATCTTAATACTCCGTAGAGGATTAAGCCTGAGACAACTGACCAGATCATCGTGTTAAACTTACGCGCCGCATCCTTCCCTTCCATCCAGGAAGGCGCTTCAAACAACGGATTCATCAGTCCAGGCGAAACAATCTTTGCGTCTGTTGGTCCAGCGATCGCAGGAAGGATATAATCTACTTTTAGCGTCTGTTCAACGGTTCCATCTGCCTTATATTTTGGGAACTCGAAGGTTGTTTTGTGATTCAAGCTACCGAAAATAGTAATGACTAAAATGAATCCAATCAGCATTAAAACGACGCTGATCACGATCTCTAACCATAAGGTGCTCTTACTCTTCACATTTTGATTCACCGTACGGATCAAATACATCAGTCCAGCAGCAAAACCTACGGCGAGAATCCCTTCGCCAAGCGCTGCGGTCGTGACGTGAATTTGTAGCCAGTAACTTTGCAAGGCTGGAATCAACGGGGTAACTTCCCGCGGGAACACGCTTGCGTACGCCAAGATGATAACACCAAGTGGCATTGCAAACAGTCCAAGGACCGTAACTGGATAAATCCGGGCGATAATCAGATAAGCCAAGATGATACAGAATGCGAGAAATGCCATAAACTCAAACATATTACTGGTTGGGCTGTGACCACCGGCTATCCAGCGTGTGATGACATAACCCGCTTGTGCGAGAAATCCTACTAATCCGATGACATAACCCAACCGGCTAAACCGTTGTTCATGGGTCTTCGGATCACTATTCGCCCACTTTTTGCCTGTTACCGCTATAGCGTAAATAATAGTGGACAGTACATATAAAATAAATGCGGTTAACAGCAGATTCTCACTAATTTGGATTAACAAGAGTCTCGTCCCTCCTTTATCGTTCTGGAATCGTACAGTGACTTGTTAGACGGATGGGGTGGCTTGTTCATTGCGGGTACTTGAAGTTTCTCGAAAGGAAATATCCAGATTCACTTTTTGACGAAGATCATTCAATTCACGTTTTAAACCAAACCAGTTCTTATTCGTATGACCTGCCACGTACAGCATCCCGTTCTCCAAATGTACCCAGATACGGCGATGCTGCCAATAGAATCCCATTACGAGTCCAATCATGGTAACAAAGCAACCGAAATAGATTAACGGAAGCATTGTGTCTTTTCTGACCATTAAGCCTGTTATATTTTTGAGATCAGGCTTCTGAATGGCTAAATCGAATCTTGGATCTTTTTTTTGCGTAATAAATCCTCCAGATAGGTACACGAGCTTCTCATCTGTTCCATCTTTGTCGGAGCGAATCTCCAGTGCAAGCATCGGATTATTAGGAGAATTCGTTTTGGTCGCTGGGATTTTATTCTCGTCCATGTAAAAATCAGGATAATAGTCTAAAACCTTCACAGTGAAGTCATTTCCAACCTTCTGTTCCTTTGCTGGCGAAAACAAATCAATCTTCACTGTACCGACTGGTTGATCTCCTGCCTTGGTATCGATCAAGCCGAAATTAAGGGCACTTAACTGAGATTCCTGTTTACCCGATTGATAGAGCTGAATGCCTCCAATATTCATTGGATGGTTCACGACGATCGGCCCTCTTTGGACCTCTTTCAAACTTGGAGGTGAACCTGGAAGCGATTGATTGTCGTTCACATAAACGATGGCGTCTGTCTGGAAGTTTTTCGGTACAACTTTTCCTCCAAGGTCCAGTTTCTCAGGGAAATCGGCATCTGAATAATACTCGGTTTTATACGCGACATTTTTTATATAGTAAGACGTATTCGGGATGGATACCGTCTGGCCCTCCCTCACCCAGACAAATTCGTCCAGGTAGAAACTTGGTACATTACGCAAAAGAACACCAAGTAAAAAAAGGATCAGCCCAATATGATTGATATAAGGACCCCATCGGCTAAATCGGGCTTTTTCTCCAAGGATGGAGTTCCCCTCCTGATAGATGCGGTATCCTCGCTTACGCAACGCTTCTTTCGCGGCTGTCAACGTCTGTTCGTTTAAGGCTTCAGTCTTTATTGCCGTCTCCCCAAATACTTTTTGACCTCGTAAAAAGGACAAATGAGGATTGACGCGGGGTTTGTTTAACGCTTTGTAAAGCGGTATGACCCGATCCAAACTGCAGATGACAAGGGATGTGCCAATTAGGACGAGAAGACTGACATACCACCAAGAAGAGTATAAGTTGTGAAATCCCAGGTTGTAGTAGATTTTGCCCAAAACCCCGTAGGTTTGCTGATAAAAAAGGGCGATCGATTCTTCGGTAGGCACTGGAACAGGTATGTATCGTTCTTGTGGGAAAATCGTTCCCACCGCTGAGGCAATTAAGGTAATGATGATGAATGTAACCGCTATTTTTACAGAGGAGAAAAAATTCCAAATCTGGTCAATGACACCTGATTTGTAGGTTTGAGATCTTCTAGCCATACCCTCATAGCGCATATCAGGGAACGAACCATTAACTTGTTCGTCTGCCTGATCAATTGGCTTGCCGCACGCCTCGCACAGCATAGTGCCGACTGGGTTGGTATGACCACACTCACATTTACGTTCATCCATATGGTTTCCTCACTTACGGCAGAATTTTGGCTACTTTCTCTCGAATGATTGACTCGTTCATTTGTCCAGTCACGATGGCTTGCACCACTCCGTTTTTATCGATGAAGAAGGTCGTTGGAATGGGGCCGATATTGTACAGCCGTGTAATCTCACGTTGCTGATCAAGCCAGATCGGAAACGTAACGCCAAACTGATCCACAAACTGTTTGACCGTGATTGGTGATTCGCCAATATTCACTCCTGTAAACACAATGCCCTTATCTTTGTTCTTCTCCCATTGCTTTTCTATTTCGGGCATTTCCGCTTTGCAAGGATCACACCAACTTCCCCAAAAATTCAGTACCACTGCTTTTCCTCGTAAATCGGACAGCTTCACCTGGCTACCATCTAGCTGCTGCAAACTGAAGTTGGGCGCAACGTCCCCGACAGAGATGGTTGCCTGATCTTTCTTGAAACTGGAGTAAACCGCAAAGATTAGCGCGGCTAATAGGATGACGAGGATGACCACGCGAATCGAAGTGCGATTTTTTTTATCCATGCTCTTTTCCCCTGTCTGAATAATTTTTCTCCATTAATTATATCTTCCCTAAAAATATTTCCAGCACATTATATTTGAACGTTTTTTGAACGATCACCGTTTATTGTGAGTTTTCGACAAATTGCCCTTGATTAATACACGTTGAATGTGTTCGACCTCTTGATTGGTCAAAAAACGATAGTCTCCCTTCTTCAACCCTTCCAGTGTAAGAAAGCCTAGTTGGATACGTTCCAGTGAAATAACCGGATGACCGATTGCCTCACACATACGTCTTACTTGTCGATTCCGCCCTTCATGAATGGTTAATTCAAGGTGGGCACGTTTTTTGACCGGGTCCACTTCCAGAATTCTGGCTTCTCCAGGAGAGGTCATGCCATCCTCCAGTTGTATCCCTGTAGCTAGTCGCTTCACTTGATCCGATGTCGGAATTCCTTTCACCCAAGCCCGATAGACTTTGTCCATTTCATAGGAAGGGTGCGCAATTTTATTCGCCAATTCCCCATCATTGGTTAATAGCAATAAACCAGAAGTATCATAATCGAGACGTCCAACAGGATAGACGCGTTCCTGTACACCCTGTAATAAATCGGTTACGACTTTACGACCTTGCGGATCATGCAGGCTGGTGATTACTCCGGTTGGTTTATATAGGAGAATATAGAGATGCTTCTCTCGACGGATCACCTTCCCGTCAACTTCTATCTCATCTATACTCGGATCAACCTTAGTACCTAATTCGGTAACGATTGCACCGTTGACTCGGACTCTTCCTTCTTTAATGATCTCTTCACAGTTTCGACGAGAGGCCACTCCGGCTTGAGCCAATACTTTCTGTAGACGTTCCATGTATGTTTCACCTCTTCAACTCATCACTCTCATCATACCCATTTATTACATAGTGGACAAGGAAAACAGAAAAACTTCCCCACATTACGAGGAAGTTACTAGTAAAAAACATAATAGACAACCACAAGAGAGGCGATTACACTAACGAAATCCGACCAAAGTCCTACTTTCAGCGCATAGGCGCCATTTCGGATTCCTACCGCGCCGAAATACACGGTCAACACATACAACGTGGTATCTGTACTCCCTTGCATAGTAGACGCAAGTTTGCCAAGCAGTGAATCCGGACCATACTGCGCAATGATATCGGTAGCGATTGCAAGCGACCCCACTCCCGAGAGCGGTCTCAACAGCCCTAATGGAACAATCTCGGCCGGAATATGGAAGAAGTTGAGCAGCGGCTGAATCAGCGAGAGTAGCAAGTCAAGCGCTCCCGACTCTCTAAAAAGCGTAATGGCTACCATCATGGCTACCAAGTGTGGCATGATTTTGATCGTTGTGACAAATCCGCCTTTGGCCCCTTCAACAAAGGTCTCGTACACAGGAATCCGTTTGGAGAATCCGTGAATCAGAATAAGGGAAATCATCATGGGGATCGTCCACAAAGAAATGAGTGAGATCCATTGGTACACGTGACACCCTCCTATCTGTACCTTCGCATGGACACCCTGCGGTAAAAACGATCTAGGATCAATGCGACAAATGTTGCGATAAACGAAGCAATCAATGTAGTTCCAACAATCTCAAACGGATTGGCCGAACCATATTGCATCCGAATGGCAATGATGGTAGTCGGAATTAAGGTGATGCTCGCTGTGTTAATGGCGAGCAGGGTGCACATTGATGGTGATGCCACTTCTTTGTTGGGATTAAGCTTTTGCAATTCTTCCATCGCTTTGAGCCCCATCGGTGTAGCGGCATTCCCTAACCCTAAGAGATTGGCGCTCATGTTGGAGATGATGTATCCCAAAGCTGGATGGTCCTTAGGAACATCTGGGAAAAGGACACGAACCACAGGCGATAAAAAGCGCGAAACAAAGTGCAACAAACCTGATTTCTCCGCGATTCTCATCAAGCCCATCCAGAACATGAGGACACTTAGTAAGCCGATACAGACGGTAAGTCCGCTCTTCGCGCCTTCGAAAGAAGCTTGACTGATCACTTCCATACGGCCATTTATCGCGGCAACCACAACACTAATCAGAATGAGTCCCAACCAAATGATATTAAGCATCAATCAATCCTCCCAGCATCAGCTGGTAGACCAGTTCCCAGAAAGATCGTGGGTGATGCCCTGCCTGCGTTTGCTTGGTCTCCTGTACTGTAAGCGGAACCTTCCCAATCAGCTGCTTATCCAGAAAAAATTGTACATATCCCACATGCTGGCCAATCATGCTTTTATCTACTTTAGACGAAAGAAGTTGAACTTTCGATGTAACTTGACGGACTTCATCCTCACGCAGCGGGTATTGGAACTCGCTTTGCGAGACAAAGCTTAGTTTATTATCCAGATTCTCAGGTTGCTGAGTCTCTTTATTCCATTCAATTGCTTCTCCCTTACTGACGATCGTAACGGTATGAAACTGTTGAAATCCCCAATCCATCAGCTCCATCGAGTCGTTCCAATCATTTGGCGCATTCAGTGTAATCACGGCTAATTGCCTGCCGTCCCGTGTTGCTGAGGAAGCGAGGCAACGTTTCGCCAGCTTGGTATAACCCGTCTTCACACCGTCTGCCCCTTTATAGAGGTAGAGTAGTTTATTTTTGTTTTGCAGCTTACGATCCCACTCGTTTCCTTCCCAGGAGATATTTTTAACTTTGGTTGAGACGATTTTTTTGAAGGTGGGATTGCGTAACGCATAGGCACTTAGCTTCGCCATATCTGATGCTGTGGAATAATGCATGTTGCTGTCATCCAATCCGTGCGGGTTATTGAAATTGGTATGGGTCATTCCAATCATGGCAGCTTTCTCGTTCATCAGATAAACAAATCCCGGCACTGAACCGCCAATGTGGTTGGCGATCGCCACCGCAGAATCATTGCCTGAGCGAAGCATCAAGCCATACAGGAGTTCTTCTAGCGTCAGGCGTTCTCCTTTTTTGAGATAAATCGACGAGCCCTCTACTCCCACCGCTTCACCCGGGATTGTGATGACATCGTTCAGCTTTCCCGACTCAATCGCTACAATGGCGGTCATGGTCTTAGTCAGGCTGGCAATTCGCATTTTTTTGTCGCCCGCCTTGGCATATAATATACGTCCGGATTGCACATCGATTAGTGCCGCACTCTCAGCTGAAATAGATGGCGCTTTGTTAGAGGCTGATTTTTTAGAGACCTCCGCGCTGCCTAATGGAGTAATCAGCCATTGACATAAAAATAAAACGACGAGTACGCCGGAAATGCGATTCAGGAATTTCATAACGTCCTCCCCACTACTTGGATAAGCTTGGTTTGTACCAAGTATATGGGGACGAGACGTCTTGTAGTACCTGAATCTATTCCGTTGAATTCTCGTCGTTCGCTTGAACTGGTGATGATTGGTTAAACAAGGCCGTTGCTTCTCGTTCTACTTCCTCGAGTGACAGATTGTTTGGCGGTTCCGGTAAGTCCGTGATTTCACGCAAGCCGAAATGTTCCAGGAAATCTTTTGTCGTCCCATACAGGATTGGCCGACCGATCCCTTCCGCGCGGCCCACTTCCCTGATCAGCTGCTTAGTATGCAGGGTATTCAACGCTTTCTCGCATTTCACGCCGCGGATTTCTTCAATATCGGAGCGCGTAATAGGCTGCTTGTACGCGATAATAGCCAACGTCTCTAGCGCTGCCTGTGAGAGGGAGGAGTGGCTGGGCGAAGAGGCCAGTTTCTCGAAGTATACCGCATGCTCAGGGAGAGTCGTGAACTGAAACGCCTTGGCTACCTCTACAATCTGTATTCCCCGATTACTCCGGCGAAAATCCGCCTTCATATCCTCCAAAATATCAATAACTGTGTCTTCCTCGAGCTCTAAAATCTGCGCTAACTCTTTGGCCTCAATTCCTTCATCACCGGAAATGAATAAGAGCCCTTCGATGACACCTTTTATGTGATCAAAGTCCATCGTGTACCCTCTCTTCTGTTCTTCCTTCTGTCTTGTCGGACGTATCGCTGTCACAAATCAAGATATCGGTAAATAATTGGTTCTGGACACAGGTAATACGCTTGGCTTTCATTAATTCCAGCAAGGCCAAAAAAGTCGTCACAATCTCGGTTCGGGAAGCTTCCTCCATAAACAATTGCGTGAATCGTACCATCCCTCCGCCAACCTTAATCAGCTGGCGAATCTCCTTCATCCGATCCTTGATGGAAATCTCATCACGAGACACTCTGGTCATGGGCTCTTTGTTCTGTCTGCGAATAAATAGCTTCTCTAGCGCCGACACCAGATCATAGATCGTTACGTTAGAAATTGTAGGCTCCTCTGCCCGAATATAAGGTGTTAAATCCTCAGCTGGACGTGTAAACACCTTGCTTCGCCCGATTTCCATCTCTCGTAGGTTTTCGGCTGCCATTTTGAACCGCTTATATTCCAAAAGTCGTTGCACCAGCTCATCGCGTGGGTCAATTTCTTCCATGTCCATATCAAATAACGGTTGAAAGACCGTTTCTTCTTTTTTGGGCAAAAGCATCTTGCTCTTGATGGACAATAGCGTAGCCGCCATAACAACAAATTCACTCGCCACTTCCAGGTGGAGCTCCTGCATCGTATGAATGGTTTGCAAATACTGCTCGGTAATATCTGCAATCGGGATATCATAAATATCTACTTCCGCTTTATCAATAAGATGCAGAAGCAAATCGAGCGGCCCCTCAAATGAATCTAGTTTAATGCTGTATGACACACTCATTCGCCTGCCTTATTTGTTCATCGCCGCCAGAATCACCTGTAGCATTCTAGCTAACGCCCGTAACCTCAAAAATCGTCGAAATAACCCACTGAATAGGGATGGTTAATAGGTTTCCAGCGCCTGGTAAAAATATAATCAACAATAGAATCCACGGGCCATAGGTATCCAAGTTGTAAAAAAATCGATCCATACTTCGTGGAGCCAAATAGCGGAGAATCTTATTTCCGTCAAGCGGAGGAACTGGAAGCAGATTAAACACCAGCAACGCAGCATTGATTACAATTGAAAACTTAAGCGTGTAAAAAATCGCATACTGCATCTTCTCGGAAAGGGTTGAAAAAAATTCAGCATGTAGCACTTTATCAAACAACAAAACAAAAAGGACAGCCAACAACAGGTTCACCAATGGCCCTGCTGCAGATACATATACCATACCTAACCGCTTATTCCCCCGAAAACGAAGAGGGTTCACGGGAACCGGCTTCGCCCATCCGAACGGGCCGAACAAAATCAAGATCAATCCAAATGGATCGATATGCGGAATCGGGTTAATCGTCAACCTTCCTTCCCTCTTGGCTGTATCGTCACCTAGTCTCCACGCGACGAAAGCATGGGCCCATTCATGCAGCGAAAAGGCAATGACAAAAGCAATCATGCGAAAGGGAACGGTTTCCCACTCCAAGTGAAACAAGTTGGATAAGTCCATAGTACCTCCTTAGAAGAATCGGCGTTTGCCGGACCTGTTTATGTAATATACCAGTCAATAAAAAAGTAAGAAATCGCCGTTCTAGGCGCAAATACGCTACCATCTAGAATAACAGCAGACTGGACTTGAAACAAGACACGAATGAGAAAACCCACCTGACGTAAGCGTTCGCTTCGCCGGGTGGGCCCTTTTACTTGAAGGATTCCAATTAGAATACTTCTACTTTTGCCATTTTGTCGCCTTGTTTGATCTTATCTACGTGCTCTTGGCCTTCTGCTACTTGACCAAACACGGTATGTACACCATCGAGATGTGGGAATGCATCGTAGCAGATGAAGAATTGGCTTCCACCTGTGTCTTTACCGGCATGTGCCATGGATAGAGCTCCTTTTACGTGCTTGTGAGGGTTTCCAGCCGTTTCACATTTAATAGTGTAGCCAGGACCGCCTGTTCCTGTTCCATATGGGCATCCGCCTTGAGCTACGAATCCAGGAATCACACGATGGAAATTCAACCCGTTATAGAAGCCTTCATTCACCAATTTTTCGAAGTTAGCGACAGTACCAGGAGCAGCCTCGTCAAAAAGATCCAATAGGACTTCATTTCCATTTTCAAGCGTAATTTTTGCTTTTTTCATAGTGTAAACCTCCTAACATCAATATCTTCTCTATCTTAGCTGTTCTCTCTTGCCTAATCAAGCGTAACTGCCGCTTGGAGGTTGAAGAGCATAATGTAAATTGAATTGTTCCAAATCGGAGACGTACACATTGCCATGTTGTTGCTTTGCGATTTTTTTCAAGTAAGCAGCTTGTTCCGAAATTTCGACCACTGATTGGAAGCGTATTGACGAACAATAAAGCCCAGCGAGTGAAATGGTTAGATCGGGAGTCTCTGGGTTTTTCTTCAGCTTCTGATAGAATTCTTCAACAGAAACGGAAAATTGTTGTTTGATGTAAGAAGCAATCTCTTCTGCCGTGTAAATGGAGGCTACGATGATAAAGTCATCTCCGCCGATATGACCGATAAAGTCGTTCACATCCCCTTTATACGTCAGACTTTCACGCAACAGCTTGGCCGTATGCTGAATGATATGATCACCCATATCAAACCCAAACTGATCATTGAACCATTTGAATCGGTCCAGATCGCAATAAATTACCGCAAATTCTTGATTCTGTTGGAGTCTGTTATTTAGTTCGCGTTCGATTCGCACATTGCCTGGAAGACCTGTTAATGGATTTGCGAACGTCGCCATCTCCAATTTGATGTTCGTCATTTTGTCGAGCAGGCTTTGGACAGATACGATTCCCACATAACGATGATTGGAGTCGACCGCGATAATCACATCGTAAAGATGAAAGGCATCCCGGGCCATTGCCCTCTTAGCCACTTCCTCCATATTTTCATTCTTGTAAACAATCAAAGGTGACGCATTCATCATTTGTGAAACAGAACGCTCATAGTAGAGGGCGATACCGTATTGTCCCCCTAATACTTGATATAGCTGAAATCTCATGACAAGACCGATTGGGATCTCTTGATCCAAAATGATAATACTGTCCACCCGTTGATTCTGTTCAAACAACTGGTGAATCTGTCGTACCTTGGTATACCGATCTACACAAATCGTTTTGGTGATAATATCTCCAATGTCGAATGGATCAACCCGAAAAAGAGCATTGGTACGACGTTGATCCTGAATCGTCCGAATGAAGTTCATCGCCTCGCCGGACAATTGTGTTAACCCCTTGGCTGGCTTCCCCAAATAATACCCCTGCCCATAATTCACCCCAAGCTCGATCAAGGTTTGCAGTTCTCCCTCCGTTTCAATCCCCTCTGCAATGATTTTGCATTTTACCTTTTCTGCGAATTGTACAATCGTCTCGAGCAATGCTTGCTTAATCGAATCAATATCGATATTACGGATCAGTGACATGTCCAACTTAATAAAGTCCGGATAAATCTCCGCGATGGATTCCAAACTGGAGTAACCGGCGCCAGCGTCATCCACCGCAATGAGAAAGCCCTTGCGCCTGTATTCTTCGATAATTTTACGAAATACCCGATAATTCGTAATCGCATGACGTTCCGTTATCTCCAAGACAATGTTATTCGGGTGAAGCCCGAGCGCTTCCAGGTCCTTGTACAAAGTCCCTCTCAACAAATAGGGATCGTCAATTGCTCTCGGGTCCAGATTAATAAAAAGCTTTTGGTTGTGGTTCAAATAACGCAGCTTCTCCAAGGCGCGCCTTCTGCAGATGCTTTCCAGGCGAAAAACGGTTTCCGTCTCGTCTGCATAAGCAAACAGTGTGGCGGGTGAATAAAAAGGGGAATTCTCTGGTCCTCGCGCCAATGCCTCCCAACCAAGAGGTTCACCATCTTGAAGGGAGACAATTGGCATATACAGCATATGAATGGATTCTTCCTGAAGGAGCTTGTGAAACTGTGTGATGTGACTGTATTTTTCCGATGTCAAGCCATACTTCGCCATGTGAACAGCATGTTTTACACAGGTGTACATCTCTTTCACGACATCTTCACCTGGGAGCTCCGAATAACCGATATGTATTTTCAAATCTTCTCGATTGACAAAAGAAATTTGTTGATTTAACAGCATCTCCACCAAGTCTTGAAAACTGATGGACAAGAGACGAAACTCTTCATCATCCATTTCTTTGGGGAAAGAAGCATAAATCGCAAAATCATCCCCGAACAGCTTCTGGATTCCCAGCAGATTGCCTTTGATCCGAAACAGACGTTCTGCAGCGGTTTGAACCACTTTCTCAAATCGATTCAGTACCCTTTTGGCGAATAGATCACCATAACGAAGCTCGATCTCCGTCATTTTTACAATATCCACATAAAATAAAAGAACAGAAGATCCTGAAGCAACTTCCTGACTAATCAGTGACTTCAAACGAAATTTCTTTTCCGTCCATACAATCGGATGCTGATGCAGTTTATGCCACAACCTCGAAAACATGGGGATATTCCTCCTTCACTCCCTCGTTCAATTATGGCAAGCTTCTGTAAAGTGATTGTAAACAGTTGGTTAATATTCGATAAAAATTGACAAATAGTGGCTAAGACAAGACTTCGTCCCTGTCCGCTCCGTTCACTTCAGAAGGGAGTCGACAAGAAAATCACTTGGTTTCTCAATGGCGTAAAGAATGCCGACTCTTTTCCTTCCTACGTTCTCTACGCTTAGTTTCGCTTAAAAGGAGCTAAGAGTGACGATGTCTTGTCTTCAGTGGGCTTACGCGAAGGAGGAATGTTAAATTACATTACCTCTGTAATGCAATTTAACATTCCGATGTAATAAAAAAAGATCACCTGACCCCAGGTGATCTCCTCATTCATTACCTCTTCTGTAACTCGCTATTTACATATAGACGGTCGTTCTTGACTATATCCTCATAGGTCTCTCGTTCGACAACTACTCGCGCCTGGCCGTCTCGCACGAATACTACTGCGGGACGAGTAATTCGATTGTAGTTGTTGGACATGGAATAACCATAAGCTCCCGTGCAGGATACCGCCAGAATATCTCCTGCTTTTACTTCAGGCAGTTGAATGTCCCAAATCAGCATATCCCCGGTTTCACAGCATTTTCCGGCCACTGATACCGTTTCGGTCGCTTTATCATTCATTCGATTGGCAACTGCCGCTTCATACTGCGCCTGATAAAGAGCTGGACGCAGATTATCGGTCATCCCGCCGTTCACGGAAACATACTTGCGCACACCAGGGATTTCTTTGGTCGATCCCAATTGATAAAGCGTCGTACCTGCCTCCCCGATGATACTTCTGCCTGGTTCAATCCATAACTCAGGAATCGGCAAGCTGTACTGATCAAATGTGCGCCGTACCGTAGTTGTAATTGCGTTCACGTAATCCTTTGGTTGCAGTGGCGTATCGCCTTCCAAGTAGCGAATTCCAAACCCGCCCCCTACATTTAGTACCGTAGAGACGAAGTTATGGCGCGTTCTTGCTTCATTGAGCATTTCGGCAATCGTTTCAATGGCGATAACAAATCCGTCCGTTTCAAAAATTTGAGAACCAATATGCGAATGTACGCCTAATAATTGCAGGTGAGGACTTTCTTGACAGAAGCGAATCGCTTCAAGTGCTTGCCCACTCATGACGTCGAATCCGAATTTGGAGTCTTGCTGTCCTGTTGAAATATATTCATGCGTATGAGCCTCTACTCCAGGGGTAATTCGCAAAAGGACGACTACTTGCTGGTTCCGGAGTTCAGCCTGTTCTCGCAATACTAACAATTCATAAAAATTATCAGCCACAAAGCATCCAATTCCGGCGTCGAGGCCCATGTTAATCTCTTCTAAAGACTTATTGTTTCCATGGAAGTGAATCCGCTCGCTAGGGAAACCGGCTTGCAAGGCTGTATATAATTCGCCACCTGAGACGACATCCAGAGATAAACCTTCTTCCTCCACAAGTTTGCACATCGCCAGTGTACAAAATGCTTTGCTCGCATAGGCAACTTGGAAGGAAAAGCCACTCTCTTGGAAAGCTTGCATATAAGCACGACACTTTTGACGAATGAGTTCTTCATCATAAACATAAAGCGGGGTACAAAATTCTTGAGCCAAACGAGTAGTATCATATCCGCCAATTTCTAGATGTCCTTTATCGTTAATACAACTTGTGCCATGCAAATACATCTACATTTCCTCCTTAAGCAACTGCTCGCTTCAATGATGGCTTATGACAGATATAGCAAAGCAACTGACGTCTTCCGCCAGTTGCTTCATATCCATTAATATACCATGCGCACGAATGCATTGACAATGGGTACTTTCATACTTGGTGTATAAATATTCACTGTCGTGAACGATCTTGAGGCCTTACTATACTTGGACGTCTATTGGTTAACGGCACTGCCATTCGGATAAAGATGGTTTTAAACGCTTCATAATCAAACGGTACAAATGGATATAGGTATGGTGTATCGAACGAACGGGTTAGCGCCAGCGTCAATAAAATACCGGCTAGACCAATCATGAATCCCGTAACCGAGAAAAAGCCAACCATCAACGTGAGGAAAATCCTTACCAAGCGAATCGATAATCCCAATTCATAGCTTGGTGTGGCAAAGGTTCCAATTGCCGCAATCGCAATATACAATATGACCTCAGGTGAGAACAGTCCCACTTGAATGGCCACCTGACCGACCAGGATCGCTGCAATCAATCCTAGCGCTGTCGCTAAAGGAGTTGGCGTGTGAATGGCTGCCATTCGCATCAGATCCAGTCCTATTTCCGCAACCATAAACTGAACAAGTAGTGGAATGGCCCCGTCTTTTTTGATACCGAGAAAATCGAGACCCTCCGGAATCAGGATCGGATGCATCACCATTAGCAGCCATAGTGGCACCATGAACATAGACATAAAAATCCCAATGAACCGAACCCATCGCAGATATGCTCCGACAACAGGCCGTTGCCTGAATTCCTCCGCATGCTGAACATGATGGAAGAAGGTGGTGGGTGTAATCATGACACTAGGCGATGTGTCTACAAAAATTAAAATATGACCTTCGAGTAGGTGAACGGCCGCCACATCCGGTCGCTCTGTGTAACGGACAAGCGGGAATGGATTCCACGATTTGCCGAGAATAAATTCTTCTACCGTTTTCTCCGCCATCGGTATTCCATCAATCTTGATTTCCTGCATTTTTTCCTTGAGACGACTTAGCAGTTTGGGATTCGCTACGTCATGCAGGTAGGCAATCGCTACATCCGTCTTGGAACGGTCGCCGATTTTCATAATTTCGAACCGCAGTCGCTCATCGCGTAAACGTCTGCGCGTCAAGGCCGTATTCGTTACCAGCGTCTCGGTGAACCCGTCGTGGGCACCTCTTACTACCCTTTCCAAATCTGGTTCTTCTGGCTGGCGTCCAGGTAAAATCTTGGTATCGAGGATGAGTCCTTTGGTCTCTCCTTCAATAATTAACCCAACCTGGCCTACCAATACCATGTCGATAAATTCACCGCTAGTCTCCACTTTGGTAATTTGAAAGTAGGGAATGTATTTGGTATACAAACGATTTAGGGTATCTCCCTCAAGCTCGCCTTCCTTCAAATCGTTTAAATCCCGTAAGATCATGGTCACCAGATGGCTGTCAGCAAACCCGTTAATGTAATACAAAAGAATCCGTTTATGATCATACTCTAACTCGTGCAAACCAATATCGAAGCTGTCTCCAACACCCATTGTCTTATTTAAATAGGCTTTATTCGTTTCAATGTTGTCGCAGATTGGTTGTTTCTCTGTTGTTTGAGCTGACATGAAACTCACTCCTTTCGAGAATCCATTCAACAGCTTTTTGCGTCACAGGAGCTCCGTATCGGATATGATCCTTTCCTTGCATCTTCCCGATATCCCCGATTCCGATGACGTTCGGTATGCTGTACTTGCCAAGGATATCGACTGTATCTCCATAGATATAATTCTCGAGTGATTTATCGGCATAGCCGTCTTTGTCGACCCCATCATCAACTAATTTGCCTTCATTCGTGATGGAATACTCTACCTTCGTTCCGTCAACCAGCTTCGTATGTGAGGCGACCGCAATAGCTCCAATGATTTCCACATCAGGTGACGACACTAGATGCTCCACTGCTTGCTCTCCCGCTCCCATTCCGTAATGGCCATTATCGTCTACCATGACAAAAACCGGATCACATGCTGCCTGTTTGACCAATTCCACGATTTGCGGCCCGGATAAAGGAGTCGGGTTTCCTGCCGAAAGAGAAATACACCGCCCGCCGACTTGTCTTGCCACTTGCTCAACTACTTTTTGAGCAACGTAATCTCCATCCGTAACAAGAATGATTTTGCGACGGTTACGAATCACGGTGCATCCGCCTCCTCTCTTCCTTAACCTCTAGGTTTGAATACAAGGGAAGCCAGAAAACCGAATACGATAGCAGCCGATATTCCCGCGCTAGTCACTTCAAAAATACCCGTAATAACTCCCATCACCCCATCGCGCTGGGCTTCTTCAATCGCCCCGTGATACAAAGCATGACCAAAACTGGTGATCGGCACTGTGGCACCCGCTCCGGCAAAGTCAATAAATTTGTCGTAAACTCCAATAAAATCTAGTACCACACCTGTAACCACTAACGTGCTCATCACATGAGCAGGGGTTAGCTTGGCCACATCCATCAACAATTGACCCGCGACACAAATCAATCCACCTACAACAAAAGCAATGATATACTCCACCCTGTATCCGCCTTTCTTTACTGAGCTTCAAAAGCAACCGCATGGGCGACGCACGGAATTGAGTTTCCTTGTTGATAACTAACCGGGCTAAGCAATGCCCCTGTCGCCACGACGAGGACCTTCTTATATACGCCTTTTGCCATCTGATCCATGATAAAGCCGTATGTGACGGTTGCACTGCTGGCACATCCACTTGCTCCGGCAAATACCTCTTGATCCGGTGAATAGATCATTAATCCACAGTCGTTATATACATGATCCAGATCATAGCCTTGATTCAACATCACTTCTTTGGTGATCGAAAACCCTACTTGGGCTAAATCACCTGTGACAATTAAGTCATAATCGTTTGGTTTACGATTCGTATCTTCAAAATGTTTGATCATAGTTGAGACTGCCGCAGGAGCCATGGCCGCTCCCATATCAAATGGATCCTTTATCCCCATATCGACAACCTGTCCGATAGTAGCATGGGTGATTCTCGGCCCCTTGCCGCCAATTCCTACCACAGCGGCTCCTGCACCAGTGACCGTCCATTGGGCGTACGGCGGTTTTTGCCCACCATATTCGGTTGGATAGCGAAATTGTCTTTCGGCCGTCGCATTGTGGCTGCTGCAGGCGGCGATCACGTAATTGGAGAAACCTGCGCATACAAGAGCGGCTGCGTTAGCCAAGGTTAACATGGAAGTGGAGCACGCCCCGAACATGCCCATCAAAGGAATATGTACTTTTTCCGCAGTGAAGTTGGCTGTAATGATTTGATTTAATAAATCACCCGCCAGAATCAGATCGATCTCGTTTTCTGTTAGGTTCGCCTTCTGCATGGACAATCGAACCGCATCCTCCATTAACTGTTTTTCAGCCATCTCCCAAGAATCCTGACCGCAGTACAAATCCGGGTAAATTTTATCAAAGAAGGAAGCGAGCGGTCCTTCCCCTTCCTTGGGACCCACGGTCGTTGCACTCGCTTGTACCCGTACGTCCTCATTAAATCTCCAAGTCTGACGTCCGAGGCGTCCCTGATTCTTAACCGGTGTCGAACTCATGTTCATTCCACCTTTCTTACCTTTGCTTAAATCATGCCAAACAAGCTCTTGATGAGAGCTCCGATAAAAGCAGCGACGACACCGAACACAATCACAGAACCAGCTAATTTAAACATATTCCCGCCTACTCCCAGCACATATCCCTCACTCCGATGCTCAATAGCGGCTGAAGCGATCGAGTTGGCAAACCCCGTAACCGGAACAGCTGAGCCTGCCCCCGCATATTGGCCAATATTATCGTAAATCCCGAATCCAGTGAGAAGAGTAGCGATAAAAATCAAAGTCGCAACCGTTGGATTTCCGGCCGTCTTCTCGGTGAAATTGAAGAAATGTATATAGAAATTTTGGATCGCTTGACCCAGAAGGCAAATCGTTCCACCCACCCAAAAAGCTCGAAATGTGTTCAGCCAAATATCCCGTTTCGGTCGAAACTTCGCAGCCTGCTGTTGATAGAGAGCTTGAGTCATCTCCATTTTGGAGTTTTTCGTTTTAGTTGCCATAACGGTACCTCTCTTTCTCCTATGTTTTATCTTAGGTTTAGTTTTTCGCTTCCCAATCATTCTATAAGCCTTTCCTTTTGCCAAATCATAGTTGAAATAACCACTGGAGGATAGAACCGATCACTTTTCCCAAGACCATCGCCATTAAAAATGCAAGGATATATTGGTCCATACTCAACCGCTTGGCTAAGATCGGAAACACATTTAATACTTCTGTCAAACCAGCCGCCAGTGTCCCTACAAACACACCTGCAAACACCCCGTATATAACCATGCTGATTCCCGGGAGTCTGAAGACGAGAGCAAAAAAATCAAGGACAGTAAAGAAAATAGCACCAAGCACCAAAGCCCACTCATACCACCTGATATAGCGTATGGAATTGGTTAATTGCGTAAGTCTGGGAATGATGTCAAGTACAGTGATAAAGGCAACCAGACCGCTTCCCACTGCGAATCCTCCAGACAAACCAATAAACACGAGGATAATGGAACGGATGATCATCATAGCTTGGTTCGCTCATTTTCCTTATTTTCGTGCTGGATATAGAATTGATCGAGATTCTGCTGATACAAGAACAGTTCCACTTCCAGTGGACTTGGTTCTTCATTAATTCGCTTGCGAAAAATATGATTAAAAAATAGAACCATCCCTAATCCAACACCAATTGAATACGGAATTTGCAAAATCAAAGGCTGATTGTTTGTCTGTCCGGTCAGCAGATAGTAAATCCTTTGATGCACCTGCAGCATACTCACGTCCGTATGAAAGTTCATGATGGCTAGTCCAGAGCCAATAAACAAAATGAACCAAACAACGGCCACTAACCACACATTCGCCACTTTGCGCGGATTGTTCACTTCCACAATAATCTGTGGGGAACCTTGAACCTCCAAGATCAGTTTCGGATCAAGCTGTTTCAGCTTCTCGATCACTTGCATGATGTCTATAATGATTAAGTCTCCGTCTTCAGGTTTTACTTGGTAGATGGGTATACGTCCTAGTGTCTCTTCGGTAACCCCATCACAAAAAAGCTGACAGATATCCCCCAAGCAGATGACGGATTGTGGTTTCACCGATAGTTTTTTTCGTAGTTTCAGGAATAAAGGTTGATCCAACATCAACTCCCCCTTTTCTCCCAAGGTACTTGCTAGTATGCGCCTTGTAGCCCTGTTTATCCCATGGGATCTACTGTAAAATACATGTAACCATCCTATCAAAATAAAAAACCAGAAAGAGCTAATGCTCAATCTGGTCTTTAATGGTTTGTAAAATTCGTTTTTCCAGCCGGGACACCTGCACCTGCGATATCCCTAACCGCTCCGCTACTTCGGATTGAGTGAAATCCTTGTAATAGCGCAAGTAGACAATTAACTGTTCTCGCTCGGTCAACTTGCTGATGGCATCCTTCAAGGCAATCTTATCAAACCATTTGCCTATACTTTCATCTGCAATTTGATCGATTAAGGTAATTGGATCTCCATCATTTTCAAATACGGTTTCGTGGATGGATGAAGGAGCTCGACTAGCTTCCTGGGCAAAAACGACTTCTTCAGGTGTAATGGATAAAGCTTCCGCTACTTCCGCAATCGTTGGAGAACGGCCAAAATGCTTGTATAATTCATCTTTTACACGGCGCACTTTATTAGCGGTCTCCTTAAGGGAACGGCTCACCTTAACGGTACCGTCATCCCGAAGGAATCGTTGGATTTCTCCAATGATCATGGGTACAGCGTAAGTCGAAAACTTCACATCATACGCGAGATCAAACTTATCAACGGCTTTTAACAATCCGATGCAGCCAATTTGAAACAAGTCATCCGCTTCATATCCACGATTGATAAAACGCTGGACAACTGACCAAACTAGACGAATATTGCTATTGACGAGCAGTTCTCTAGAATCGTTATCTCCGGCTTGACTTTTTGCGATTAACTCCTTGACTTGGTCATTCGTCAGAAATGGGTGACTGGCATTTTTGATATCGGCTCCCATGGCATTACCCCTAATTATTCTGAACAGCTTTAGTTAAGGTGAGTTGTTTCACCATACGAATTTTCGTACCTTTATCCACACCTGTAATGACCTCGATTGAATCCATAAAATTCTCCATAATCGTAAATCCCATCCCTGAGCGCTCGAGTTCTGGCTTGGAGGTATACAGCGGTTGCATGGCCAAATTTACATCTTCAATTCCTTTTCCGTGATCCTCGATGCAAAGTTCTACTTCACCATCTTGCAAACTTACCTGAATATGGACAATACCCTCTGGATTTTCCTCATAACCGTGGATAATCGCATTCGTCACTCCTTCAGATACAACTGTTTTGATTTCTTCCAGTTCTTCCATGGTGATATCCAATTGCGAGATAAAAGAAGCTACCGAGATTCGGGCAAATGCTTCATTCTGGCTGAGAGCGGCAAATTGCAGCTGCATAAAATTGCGGATACTCATCTTACGCCACCCCCAATACGGATAAAGCTTCTACTTCGTTCTCTTTAAACTTGATGACCTTAAACAAGCCGGACATTTCAAAAATCCGCTGAATCGTCGGGTTAATGGAACATACGAACATTTCTCCAGAACGTGAGGAGATCTGCTTCAGACGTCCTAAAATAACACCAATTCCTGAGCTGTCCATGAATTCCAAATCAGCCAGGCTTAAGACAATATGACGGATCTCTGTATTCCTCAAAACCTCATCTACCTGATTGCGCAGTTCCAAAGCTGTATGATGATCCAAATCCCCTTGAAGACGCACAATGAGTACGTCGTTCTTTGTTTCCATACTGATCCCTAGACTCATATCTGAAAGCACTCTCCTTCTGCCCGTTGATACTCTCTTTTTCTCCAACCCTTTATCCAATTCCTCCCAGTCGACAAAAGAACAAAAAAACCGAGACGCCTTCTCTGATATTTCGAGGCATCTCGATTCTTTTCGCGATTTTTACGTGCTGTTTACTCGGGAAGAAAAAAGATCTTCTTAGTTGTACGCTTAAAGATATCCCACATGCCTGCTTTTTCTACTGTCATTTCCGGATACAAATCGATTTTCGTGACGGTTTTGCCATCCTTCTTAATGAAAATATGACCTACTACATCCGTTTTTTTCAGAGGAGCTTTCCTGGAATTCTCTAAAACGATTTCCTTGGTGTACTGATCTGCTTTCTCCCCTTTCTTGGTGAGTAAACTAACAGATTGTGTTGTCACTATGTTGACCTTTGTAACCTTTCCCTTATCGATCCGCAGAGGTTGAATCACTTCCCCTTTTTTATAAACAGGGAACACTTGATAATGATTGAACGCATAGTTAAACATCGCTGTGACCTCACCATTACGCGTCTTGGTATCTGGCTCTCCAAGAACGACAGCGATTACACGCATGTTATTTTTCTTGGCCGTTGCGGTTAAGCAATACTTGGCTTCCGAGGTATATCCCGTTTTGATACCATCTACTCCATCATAAAAGCGAACAAGACGATTCGTATTCACTAACCAGAACGGATTAGAGGTATTTTTTCTCAGGTAATCCTGATAGGTTCCCGTAAACTTCGTGATGTGTTCGTGTTTAAGAAGCTCCCGAGACATAATCGCAATATCCATCGCAGTTGAATAGTGATTCGGAGCTGGTAGACCATTAGAATTAACAAAATGGGTATTATTCATTTTCAATTGTTTCGCCCGCTCATTCATCTTGGCGACAAACGCTTCTTCAGTACCGCCAATATGTTCTGCCATAGCAACTGACGCATCGTTACCTGAAGCTATGGATATTCCCTTAATCATATCTTCAACCGTCATTTCTTCACCCGGCTGAAGGAAGATCTGAGAACCACCCATCGAAGCGGCGCGCTCACTCGTCCGAACCTTATCCGTCATTTTTAATTCACTGCGTTCAATCGCCTCCATGATTAACAGAAGCGTCATCACCTTGGTGATGCTGGCTGGCGGAAGTTTTTCATTGGAATTCTTATCGTATAACACCGTTCCCGAATCCATCTCCAGAAGCACTGCTGATTTGGCACTAGGTGAAAGTTTGAGCGTTTGCTCTTGTTCTTGTGCAGCGTAGGCTGACGAGGAAAAGAAGACGAAACACGTAATACAAGTAATCAAAAGACGCAACAATCTCTTCATAACGCTCTCTTCCCTCCATTTCATGATCCTATTCTCTCCGATTCAAAAGGAAAATATTCACATAAAAGAAGAAAGAGAAGAAGACCCCTTCGTATTCCCACGAAAGGGTCTTCTCCCATCAATTAAACCTGAAATCTTCTTACACTCTCTGTCAAATCATCTGCCAGGTTTTTCAAGTCTTCCACACTCTCATTGATTCGCGCAATCGAATTAAACTGATCATCCACCGTCTCTACAACCCCGGATATCGATTCATTGATATCGTCTGACATCGATGCCAATCGAACCATGGAGCTTGTGACAATCTGATTGCCGGCAGCCATCTCTTCCGCGGTAGCCGTCATAGATTCTCCCTGCTCAGCTGCTGCTTGAATATCGGCAAGAATAGCTTGGAAGGATTGTCCCACAGATTCAACGGAATGAAGCCCTTGTGTAACCATCGTTACGATATGATCCATATTACTGCTCATCTCCATCGATTCATCATTGATAGAGCGAGCGATTTCAGCAATCTTCTCTGAGAATGTACTGCTCTCTTCCGCCAATTTGCGAACTTCTGTTGCTACGACGGAGAAGCCTTTGCCAGCTTCACCAGCTCTGGCTGCTTCGATGGCTGCATTCAGTGCAAGCAAATTGGTTTGCGAAGCGATGGAACGTATCATTTCAACAATACTGGTAATTTCTTTGGCACGATCCCGCATATTGTGCATGCGTTCAGCTGTCACTTCTACTTCATTGCTCGCCGAACGTACATTGGTAATAACCTGATCAACCAACGCTTGACCTCCCTGAGCACGTTCATATGTACGCGATGTGGCAAGTGAGGTTTGTTCGGCTGCTACTGCCACCTGTTCAACACCCTGTGAAATTTCGCTGACCGTTGATGCGGCTCCCTGTACCTCTGTGGTTTGGACCTGTACCCGTTCAGAGATGGAGGAAATATTCGTGGAGATGATGTCAATCGCCTGCTTATTTCCTTGGGCAAATACATTCAGGTCATCGGCTGCGGTATTGAGCTGACTAGCTTGTCCTTGTACTAACGAAATGATTTGCCGCAACTCTGTTACCATCTCGTTCATCGAGGTACCCAACTGGGCAAATTCATCGCTTCCTTTTACTTGTACCTGGACGCCAAGGTCACCTCGCCCAATTCGTTGCATGTCCTGCGAAATTCCGAATAATTGCGTACGAATTCGTTTGGCAAACCACCAAATTAAGAAGGAAGCGATTAGAATTACAGGAATACTGAAGATCCAGAATACCCCACCCATCGCGTTTACTTCTCCGTATACTTCGGACACTGGAGTGGTTAACACAATATTCCAGTGGAGCGACTTAATTGGAGCAAAAGCCGCAAAGGATGACACCCCGTTGTCATTGTAGATCACGCTGTTGCTTTGTTCCTTTTGCATGAATTGAAGCATTTCTTTGTAATGATCATCCTTGGATAGTTCAAGTTGATTGTTATTGTCTTGATTTCGGTGAGCAACGACAAGACCCGATTTATTTACGATAAACGCATATCCATCTTGCATGAACGGCATTTCTTTAACATCTTTTAGAAGGCTATTCAGGTTGAAGCCAACAATGAGAATACGAGCGTTATTGTCGTTGTTATCTCCTATTGGAGAAGCGATGTAAATGAAACTTTTTTCAGCGTTTCGAACGATCTCTTCGTCAGAAAACACAGTGGTTTTGTTATCATGGGCTTGTTTGAAATAACCCTTGGTTGTAAAGTCGATATCCGATTTACCGGTTAAGGAATAGAGCGCTTTCCCAGTATTTCCATCTACTAAGTACACTCTCGTAATTTCTCGATGGGATTGAGTTAACAGATGGAACTGTTCTTTTATCAACTGATCCAAGTCCGTAGTCATTACCCTTTTGGAAGCGGCTGATTTTGTGCTTTCTGAAATTCCTTCCAACCAGGAATCAATAGTGGAACTGTGTTGTTCAGCCAACATCTTGGCTTGTTTGGATGTAATGTCGATTAGGGTCCCTTTGGAATAAGACAATGCAATCACTTGCAAAGAAACGATGATGACTAAAACTAGCAGAACCCCAAACACAATCATTTTTTTGGCAATCGAATTACTAACTAAATTGGTTAAAGTAAAAGGAAGCTTCAACTTTCCATTACTTTTTCCGATGGCTCGCTGTGATCGTTGTTTCATACTTTTAAAAGAGTTCACGATCTTCCCCAAGCTGCTCGCCCCCCCCTTAGTTGATTGAAAACAATTGATACTAACGACTGTAACTCAGAATTTTTCTTCAATTAAATTAAAAAAAGGTCTGTAAATTTAAATTTATATGTACATTCTCTATTTTTCCACAAATTCCTACTTATGATATGAAAAAAATTAAGAAAGTTTTAAAAGGATACCTCAGAACGAGGTATCCTTTTCACATTTCTAGTTGTTATACAAATGGCAAGCTGTGAAATGACCAGGCTCAATCTCACGCCAAACCGGTTCAGCAGCCGCACATTCCGGCATTGCTTTTGGACAACGTGTACGGAAATGGCAACCACTCGGAGGATTCATCGGACTAGGTACATCCCCTTCTAACACGATGCGTTCTCTTTTGCGCTCAATTTCCGGATCTGGAATTGGAATCGCTGATAACAATGCTTGGGTGTATGGATGCAACGGTTTTTCGTACAGTTTATCCGCATCAGCAAGTTCGACCATTTTGCCCAAGTACATAACCCCTACACGGTCAGAAATATATTTCACCATGGACAGGTCATGCGCGATGAACATGTAAGTCAAGCCCATTTTTTCTTGCAGTTGTTCAAGAAGGTTTACAACTTGCGCTTGAACGGATACGTCCAATGCGGAAATCGGCTCGTCACACACAATGAATTTTGGTTCAACAGCAAGGGCTCGAGCAATCCCGATCCGCTGACGTTGTCCACCAGAGAACTCATGCGGGAAGCGGTTAATATGCTCTGGGTTCAAACTAACCAAAGAGAGTAATTCCTGAATACGCTCTTTGCGCTTTTGACCTGTTGCCAAACCATGGATATCCAAGGCTTCCCCGATGATGTCCCCAACCGTCATACGAGGGTTAAGTGATGCATACGGATCTTGGAAAATCATCTGCATGCTACGACGCATTTCTTTCATCTCATGTTGGTTCAACTTGGTTACGTCTTTACCTTCAAAGAGAACTTGACCCTCGGTTGGCTCATATAAGCGAAGGATCGTGCGGCCCGCGGTAGATTTACCACAACCAGACTCCCCTACAATACCAAGGGTTTCCCCACGCTTAATTCCAAATGAAATATCGTTAACAGCTTTTAGTTCTTTATCGCCGATTTTGAAGTATTTTTTCAGGTTTTTGACTTCAAGTAGGTAATCTTTATTATCCAAGACTGCCCCTCCTTTCTATGATCAAACGCGACCTTGCGCTAGAGGATGTTGTAACCAGCACGCGCAATGTTGTGTCTTGCTGATTTCATTTAATTCCGGATCAGCTTCTTGGCAAATACGCATTGCGGACTCACAACGAGCTGTGAAGCCACAACCTACTGGCGGACGCAGCAAATCAGGAGGCGTACCAAAAATCGGTGTTAATGGCTCATCTTTGTTCAAGTCAAGACGAGGCACTGAACGGAGCAAACCTTTGGTATACGGATGTTGAGGATTATAGAATACCTCATCTACTGTACCTGTTTCGATTACTTTTCCTGCATACATAACAATTACGCGCTCACACATTTCGGCAACAACGCCCAAATCGTGGGTGATCATGATGATGGAAGTACCCATTTTCTTTTGCAGGTCTTTCATCAATTCAAGAATTTGCGCTTGAATCGTTACGTCAAGTGCGGTTGTTGGTTCATCGGCAATCAACAACTTCGGAGAACATGCGAGAGAAATCGCGATCATGGCGCGTTGTCTCATACCACCAGAAAACTCATGTGGATATTGAGTGATGCGTTTTTCTGGTTGAGGAATCCCTACGATTTCCAACAATTCAATCGAGCGCTGACGAGCTGCGGATTTGGACATTTTTTGGTGCTTAATCAAACCTTCCATGATCTGATTACCAATTGTCATGGTTGGGTTAAGAGATGTCATTGGATCTTGGAAAATCATCCCGATATCTTTACCGCGAATGGACTCCATCTCTTTATTGCTTTTCTTTACAAGGTCTTGACCATTGAAAATAATCTGACCCTTTTTAATATCGCCCGGAGGCATCGGAATTAGTTTCATCAAAGATTGTGCCGTAACGGATTTACCACAACCGGACTCCCCTACAATCGCAACGGCTTCGCCACGATTTACATGGAAGTTTACGCCTCGAACTGCTTTTACTTCGCCGGCATAGGTATGGAAGGATACGTGCAGATCTTTTACTTCTAAGATTTTATCATCCATGTCTGTTCCTCCTATTTACGCAGGCGTGGGTCTACTGCGTCGCGTATACCATCACCAAACAAGTTAAAGGCTAGCATTGTAATACTGATAAATACCGCTGGGAACATCAGGCGCCATGGATAGTATTTCATCGCAGGCAAGCCTTCTGATGCCATTGTACCCCAAGATGCGATCGGAGCCGCAACCCCTAATCCAAGGAAAGAGAGGAATGACTCTGTAAAGATAGCGGACGGAACAGTTAAGGAAAGTGTAACAATGATTGGACCAAGTGCGTTAGGAATCAAGTGTTTGAAGATGATACGTTTACTATCAGCACCTAAGGAACGAGCAGCTAGCACGAACTCTTGCGCTTTCAGTTGCATCATCTGACCACGGACTATCCGGGCCATCCCTATCCAGCCTGTTATCGACATCGCAATGATGATTGTCAGTACCCCTGGATCCATTACAACCATCAACAAAATAACAACAAGCAAGTATGGAATCGCAAATAAGATATCGGCAATACGCATCATGATTTCATCGACTTTACCACCGAAGAAGCCTGCGATACCACCCCACAGAACACCTAAAAGCAAGTCTGATAGAGCAGCGGCGAAACCAACTTCAAGAGAAATACGAGCACCGTACCAGACACGAACAAAAACATCACGGCCCAGATCGTCAGTGCCGAACCAATGTTCAGCTGAAGGAGCCTTATTCTTGCCGACCAAGTCATTAGAAAAATAGTTGTTGTGTGAAAAGATCGGAACAAAAGTTGCGCAGAGAATCAAGATGATTAAGAAAATAAGCGAAGCCATCGCTACTTTATTCATTCTAAGACGGCGCCAAGCATCTGCCCAGAAAGAAAGACTTGGACGCTTGATTTCTTCCGCCTGGCGGAGGTCCATCGAAATCGGTTGGAAATGTTCTTTTGTTAATTGCATCATTGATTACTCCTTTCCGCCAGTAAGTTTGATACGTGGGTCAATCAATGTATAAAGGATATCGACCACGAGCACTAGAACAACGAGCAATATAGCATAGAAGACAGTTGTACCCATGATAACGGTATAGTCACGGTTACTAATTGAAAGTACGAATTCACGTCCTAAACCTGGAATCCCAAAGATACGTTCGATAACGAATGAACCAGTCAAGATACCAGCAGTCAATGGACCGAGGAATGTGATTACTGGAAGTAAAGCATTACGGATCGCATGTTTTA
This sequence comes from Brevibacillus ginsengisoli, assembly GCF_050113715.1. Taxonomy (NCBI): domain Bacteria; kingdom Bacillati; phylum Bacillota; class Bacilli; order Caryophanales; family Paenibacillaceae; genus Brevibacillus; species Brevibacillus ginsengisoli. The sequence goes on along the minus strand of NZ_JBNJQR010000002.1, from coordinate 71,374 downwards.
CTGTTGTAACAAAAACACTTAAGCCTTTCGCTTTAGCTGTTTTAATGTAATCTTGTCCAAGTACTTCAATCATGTTGGAACGAGTTAAACGGGCGATGAACGCCAACGGCAATGCTGCTAATGCAAAAGAAGGCAACACTGTGTGTTTAAAAGACTCCCACTTCGCAATCGGGAACCAATGCAATTCAATTGCAAAGAAATACTGATAAAGCGCTGCAAGGATAAAGCTTGGTACTGATAATCCCAGTACGGCAATAATCATTGCGGTGTAGTCTTGCCATTTGTTATGGCGAAGAGCTGCAATTACTCCGAGGGCAATCCCCCCAAATACTGCGATAGCAAGTGCTTGTAAACCTAAGTGTAAGGAAACAGGGAAGCCGCGATTAATAATATCATTCACGTTGGAAGACTTTTCAGAAAATGAAGGACCTAAATCCCAAGTAACTACCCTTCCCAAGTACTCAACGTATTGTTCGCTAACCGGTTTATCAATACCGTAATGTTGCTTAAGAGCTTGCAAAATTTCAGGTGGAACATTCTTCTCAGCAGTAAAAGGACCACCAGGCACTGCTTGCATTAGGAAAAAAGTAGCAGTGACGATCAAGAATAGAGTGATGACCATGAAAACAAGACGCTTGCCAATGTAACGAATCATCTACTTACCTCCTTATAAGATTATGAGTGCTTTCACTTCCCATCTTTACACTGTAGATTTCTCTTTTGTTTAAAACAGTGCAAAAATCGATTGTGTAACATGCCCTATTTTTTATCTCTTGCGATGAGCTTTCTCTATTTATCTATATAAAGCCTTATGGCAGGCATCCCATTGGGACAAGCCATGTGTTGGTGCATAAGCTGAGGTATATGGAAGACCATATACCTCAGCCCCGCAACAATCCTATCAGTTCAAACTTCTGATTATTCTTTCGTAGCCCATTTGAAGTCTACGTGTCCAAGTCCGTCGACAACCACGCCTTTAACCTTATCGTTCTTCACCCAAGAGTTGGTGTAGAAGTAGATTGGGGCAACTGGCATTTCATCCATAAAGATTTTCTCAGCTTGAGCCAAGATGTCTTTACGTTTTGCTGGATCCTTCTCAAGAGCAGATTTATTCAAGAGATCTTTGAATTGTGGATTTTCCCAACGAGTATCGTTGTTTCCACCTTTCTTATCCTTGAAGAGCTCCAAGAAGTTGATTGGATCGTTGAAGTCTCCCAACCAACCCATACGACCGATTTGGAAGTTACCTTGATGCAAGTCTTCGATGTAAACTTTCCACTCTTTGTTTTCAAGTTTAACATCTACTCCAAGAGCTTTCTTCCATTGGTCTTGGATTGCTTCAGCAATTTTCTTATGTCCTTCGGAAGTGTTGAAGGAAAGAGTGATTGGAGGCAATTTGGTCATTCCAAGTTCTTTCAGACCTTCATCCAGAAGTTGTTTCGCAGTAGCTGTATCGTTATCTTTGAAGTAGCCATCTTTGTTCGGCATACCCATGGAGAGTGGAACAGCGCCCATTGCAGGAAGTTGTCCAGCTTGTAAGATATTGTCGATTACTGCTTGACGATTGATTGCGTAAGCGAATGCTTTACGAACTTTCACGTTGTTGAACGGTGGTTTTTCTGTATTAAATTTATACCAATAAGTACCTGCGATTGGCTGAGTAGTCATTTTGCCAGATTGTTTCAATGCAGGGATTGCATCAGTTGGCAAAGAGCTAAGTGGTGCACCAGCCCAATCAAGTTCACCGTTATCGAACATGGAGAGTTCTGTATTTTCATCCTCAACCATAGAGAATTCGATCTTATCAAGTTTTACAGTATCTTTATCCCAGTAGTTGTCGTTTTTGGAAATAACCAATTTGCTCTTATGTTGCCAATCATCCATTTTGAAAGGACCGTTTCCAACGATTGTTTTCGCTTCGGCAGCCCACTTAGGATCTTTCTCAACTACTGCTTTATCCACTGGATAGTAAGTAGGGAATGCTGTTAACTCCAAGAAGAAAGGAGTTGGGTTTTCGAGTTTAACTTCCAATGTTTTGTCGTCAAGTGCTTTGACGCCAACATCATCAAGCTTTGCTTGGCCTTTGTTCGCTTTTTCACCATTTTTGATGTAATACAATTGGTAAGCGTAGTTGGATGCAGTTTTTGGATCGAGAGCACGCTTCCAAGCAAATTCGAAGTCTTTCGCAGTTACAGGATCACCATTGCTCCATTTCGCATCGCGAAGGTGGAATGTGTAAGTGAGCAAGTCTGGAGAAACATCGATTTTCTCTGCTGCAGAAGGTTGTGCTTTTCCATCAGCATCCGTACGAGTTAATCCGTCGAATAAAGCTGTTACTACAGCGTGAGAGGTAGAGTCTTCAGCCAATCCTGGGTCAGCTGTTGGCGGCTCAGAGTGCAAGTTCATTTTCAAAACTTTTGCTTCACCAGAGTTAGATGGTGCAGCAGCTGGAGTTTGAGTGTTGCCTTGAGTAGGCTGAGCTTTGTCTGTTCCACCGCAACCTGCTAATGCAGTACCAAGAACCAAAACGGAACTAACTAATGCGAATACGCTTTTCTTCAACGTAAATACCCCCATTATTTCTTTTTTGTTTTTTCAGAAAAAGAGAACAATAAGCAAAACAATTTGTTTACTCTATTTTGCGTTTGTTTTCTGACTTTTTTAAATATACCAACTCCTTTCTCTATATAGCAACTTCGTCATCGAGAACGTAACTGAAGGAGTCTTTGTATTGCTTCAGTTCCAGTGAAACATCAGCAGCAACTATTCCTTCAATTTGTGAGAGACGTTCATTGACGAAGTGGATTAACTCATCATTGTCGTGAAAGCAGGCTCGAATCATTAAGTCGTGTTTTCCACTGTACGCACCGACGAATCGGACTTCACAAAAATTGTTCAGTTCTTCGGCAACACTCTTTTGCATGCCAAGCTTTGTCGTCAAACTTATTATTGCCTGTACCTGCAAACCGAGTTTCTCCGGATTCACCTGTATCACAAATTCGAATACTTCATCTTGCAACAGCTTGGCGATCCTTGCTCGAATGGTCCCCTCGCTCACACCCAGCAGATTGGCAATCTCGGTGTAAGGAGTTCGACCGTCTAACTGAAGAATCTGTAAAATCTGTTTATCAATTTGGTCAATTTTCTTCACACCTACCACTCCTATACTAGCTTCATCTACAGGTAGATGGACAACCAACTTTCCGTTTATGCAAGGAACCAACTCTTTTTTTTACGAAAATCGCAAAAAATCTTAACAATCTGCCTGTTAATTTAAAAATAAACTGAAAACACACTTGTGTCAACGAATTTTGACAAGTAGAAAAATAAAAAATTATAAATAGATTCCGTTCAATAAATAAAATTTTAAATACTTAAATAAAAAATAATTAAGTTTAGGTATGTATTGGTATAAATAGAAAAGTGCGTCAAATCACGTTTTTCCGATTGTTGAAATAACTAGAATCCGATGAAAGCGCTTTAAAAGAAACTATTTCATTCTACCGTTTTTTCTAGCATTCCTTTCATTTGAACAAGAAAATTATAAACATTTATAAACTAAGAGTTGGGGTTTTCGTCTTTTTTTGTTGAATGAACATACATCTTGCATAAATCGCGGGAGTCAAGGGAAAGACCAATCATGTGGTCTTATCCCTACTCCGCCCTGATTTTACATCTTAGCAATAATGCCATGTACGAGTTGTAAGAATTGAGCTTTCACTCTTTCTGTCGTCTCGATAACCTCTTCATGGTTCAATGGCTGTTCAAGAATTCCCGCCGCCATGTTACTGATGCAAGAGATCCCGAGCACCTCCAGACCGATATGTCGAGCTGCGATTACTTCTGGAACTGTAGACATCCCTACAGCGTCTCCTCCGAGAATTCGCAGCATACGGATTTCGGCTGGCGTCTCATAGGATGGGCCTGTAAAACCGCAGTATACCCCTTCTCGAATGTTAATACCTTGTGCACTGGCTACTTCTTTGGCCAATTGACGCAGACGCTTTGAATACGCTTCAGACATATCCGGGAAACGGACACCCTGGGTCTCGTCGTTTGGCCCGATCAGTGGGTTGCGGAATGTAAAGTTAATATGATCCGAAATGAGCATCAGATCTCCTGGCTGATATTCGGTATTTACGCCACCAGCCGCATTGGTTACCAATATAGTTTCTACACCAAGCGCTTTCATGACACGAACAGGAAACACAACCGCGTCAAGTCCATGTCCTTCGTAGTAATGGAATCTTCCTTGCATGGCAACTACTTGTTTGCCTTCCAAGGTACCGATGACTAACTGTCCCTTGTGACCAACCACAGTGGATTTGGTAAAATGCGGAATGTCTGAATACGGAATTGTTACAGGATTCTCAATTTGATCGGCAAGAATTCCTAATCCTGAACCGAGAATCAAACCGATTTGAGGCTTACTTGTAATTTTGGACTCAATAACGGACTTGGCTTCTTGAATGACGTTCATCAAAAACACTCCCTTTTATAGATAACAGGTACCAACCAAGCAGTTGATTGGTACCCTGAATTTGAATTTCACGGTTTTCTAATTATAAGCGATCAAGGAAGCTGGAGCCCACTTCAGGCAGCTTCACCTCAAAAATATCGGCGATGGTCGCCCCTAAATCGGCGAATGTTTCACGGATTCCCAAATTGACGCCTTCAGAGATTCCTTTATGGAATACAATCAATGGAACATATTCACGAGTGTGATCGGTTCCAGGATAGGTAGGATCATTTCCATGGTCAGCGGTAATAATGAGGAGATCCTTCTCTTGCAACGCAGAAAGAAGCTCAGGAATACGCGCGTCAAAATCCATTAGCGCTTGACCATATCCTTCAGGATCACGGCGATGACCGTACTTGGCGTCAAAATCCACCAAATTCACAAAGCTTAAGCCAGTAAAGTCCTGCTTCATCGTAGCTAAGAGTTGATCTACGCCATCCATATTGTCTTTCGTCCGAATAGACTTGCTGATTCCTTCATCCGCGTAGATATCCGAGATTTTACCGATCGCAATGGAGTCATACCCACCGTCTACCAGACGGTTCATTACAGTCGGACCAAAAGGCTTAACAGAGTAGTCATGACGATTAGGGGTACGTGTAAAGGCACCAGGTTTCCCAATGAACGGACGGGCGATTACGCGGGTGACGGAATACTCATCTTTCAACGTAAGTTCGCGCGCAACCTCGCAGATTCGATACAGTTCTTGAAGCGGAACAATCTCTTCATGGGCAGCCACCTGGAACACGCTATCTGCGGACGTATACACAATTACGTCTCCTGTTTCCATATGTTGTGCGCCTAATTCGTCCAGAATCTCGGTCCCGGAAGCTACTTTGTTGCCAATTACCTTCCGACCGATTCGTTTCTCAAACTCCTGGATTAATTCTTGCGGGAAGCCATTTGGAAATGTATTAAAAGGTGTAGACACATGAAGGCCCATGATTTCCCAATGACCAGTTGACGTATCTTTTCCTACTGAGATTTCATTCATTTTGCCATAGTGGGCAGTTGGATGCGCAACCGCTTCTACATTCTTTAATGGAGCGATATTGCCTAATCCAAACTTCTGAAGGTTAGGAAGAGCAAAGCCTTTTACGGTTTCAGCTATATGTCCGAGTGTATGCGACCCTACATCATTAAATCGAGCCGCATCCGGCAATTCACCAATCCCTACACTATCCATGACAATAAGAAAGACTCGATTAAACTGTTTACTCATAAGTAGAACCTCCTATAATGTCGTTAGACGTCTGACGACTAGTTTGAAAAAAGAGAGCCTATGCTCTCGGGTGAGTTTTGGCATAGACATCTTTAATTCTTGACCGAGTAATATGCGTGTAGATTTGGGTTGTGGATATATCAGCATGTCCCAACATTTCTTGAACGGATCGTAAATCCGCTCCATTCTCCAAGAGATGCGTGGCGAAGGAATGCCTTAATGTATGGGGCGTAATCTCCACTGTAATCCCGGCCTTCATCGCATATTTCTTGATCAGTTTCCAAAACCCTTGTCGGGTAATCTTCTTTCCTAAATGATTCAGGAAAAGAGCCGATTCTGTTTTTGCTTTCAGTAACCTAGGTCGGCCTGCTTGTATGTATTGTTCAACCACATCAATCGCAATTCGACCAAGTGGAATGATTCGTTCCTTAGAACCCTTCCCCATACACTTGAGGAAACCCATTTCCAGATTAACGTCGCTGATCTCCAGGTTGACCAGTTCGGATACACGAATTCCAGTCGCATAGAGCATTTCCAGCATGGCTTTATCACGCAATCCTGCTGGGGAAGACATATCGGGTCCTTCTAACAGCAACTCCACGTCTTGTACAGAGAGAACTTTGGGTAATCGCTTCTCAATCTTCGGTGTCTCCAAATGAATCGAAGGATCGTTTTGAATCCATTTGTCCTTGATCAGAAACTGATAAAAGGCGCGGATTGATGCCATATTGCGTGAGATCGTGGCAGTTGCCCGACCTTTCTCCTGCAATTGCAAGAGATACCCGATAATATGCGTCCGTGAAGAATCCTGAATGTCTTTGACGCCAACTTCTTGCAAATATGCCGTAAACATCACCAGATCTCGTTGGTACGATTCAAGTGTATTGGCGGACAATCCTTTTTCGACGGCGAGAAAGTGGGTAAAATGATCAATGAGCATATCCATAAGTTGTATCCCTTTCAACGTGGATTCATCACGTAATGAATTCCACATCTGCAAAGGAAAATCCTCTTTCCTTACTCGCCTTCAAGGTAAAATAATTGCAGCCGTTCAAAATCAAAAACTTCATCTTCTGATTTATTCTCATGAAGAAGCTTCACCACTTTTACCGCATTCCCAACTGGTTCCCGGTACGGATTTGCTGGCAAGAAGTGATCAGATAAAAACGTAATCACTCCATAACTAAGCAATGCACAGGTGACAAAAAGCAAGAAAAACCGAATCAATTCCATCATACGGCGTATGTATAGGCCCATACAAGTGTCATCCTCACAAACTTTTTCCTATAGCTTATTCACAAGCAATAAAGTACATGCTTAAACGCTCATAAAAGCTAGGAATCATCCTCCATTATCATGCCACAGATAAGTTGATCTCAAACAAAAAACTCCTCTCTTAACGAGAGAAGTTCTGATTACTTGAAGTCTTCAATATTTACATGGTCGATGCATCGGTTACAAACACCATAAAACGTTAAGCGATGATCCAATATCGTAAAGTTATAAGCAGTTCTCACGCGTTCCTCCGCGCTAGTCAGAAGGTCCTCGAATATCTCATCGACAGTTCCACATTGCAAACAGATCAAATGATGGTGATGATATTCGGAATTGTCATCACGAAGATCGTACCGTGCAACTCCATCGCCAAAATTCATTTTGTGTATCAGTTTAAGTTCACTTAATAATTCCAATGTCCGATATACCGTGGCGAGTCCGATCTCTGGGGCTTTCTCTTTCACTAAGAGATACACGTCTTCTGCACTCAAGTGATCCTGTTCGTTTTCCAGAAGGACACGAACTGTGGCTTCTCGCTGTGGCGTCAATTTGTAGTTATGGGAATGTAACTGCTGCTTGATTTTTTCTATTTTTTCTTCCATTACTGCCCCTCCCCGCTCGCATGAAACCTGTTCCTATTATAGTAGAGGGGAATCAGTTAAGTCAAATACATCCGTTATTATATGAGAATTATTCTTAATTAATGCTTAATGAATAACATACTTCATGATCGTCGGAGAAACATAGCTTTCGAACAGCGCCGCAACCGTAAGAACGGCCACCATACTGACAATCAATAAGCTGTATCTGATAAAATGCGGCCAAATCTCATCTCTGTGGGAAAGCAGCCGCGTCCTGATTAAACGCAACGAGAAGGAGATTCCCGCCACACCAATAAGGATGAACGCAGGTACAATCAACATATTTTGCGGGAGAACTCCAGCGAGCGAGAAGGTCATTCCCTGCCACTGAAATTGATTCACCAAAAATCCTACCGTAAAGCCGATTACAATCCCTTTCAAAAAAAGCATGAGCAAGATAATGGGGACACCGATTATCGATAAGCCAAATAACCACATAATTCCTACGGTCTTGAGATAATATCCCATCGCTTGACCAAAATGTTCATTGGGATCAGGAATACCGTTCTGACTCATGTTCTTAAAAAAGTATTGGAGAAAACCAAATAAATCCTGCTTCTGGGAGAGTGTCAAGGAATTAACGATGATGGCTCCAAAAATAACCCCCATCGCAAACAAGACAATGGTAAACACATATAGTGACTGATTTTCTTTCAATGAGCTCTGGATAGTTTGTCCCATGCGTTTACGCACTTAAGCCGCCTCCCCACAAACTAGTTAATTAACTGTATGTGAGGAGTGGTACAAGTATTCCTAACCCGAGAAAACACGTCCATAAGTGCCTGCTCCGCCTGCTGTAACGGACAAATTTCCTGTTCGAGCTCGCTGTATGCTTATAGCCAGTTTCTCCCCTACAACCTGCGCTAATTCTTCATATTCCACGCGATGCAGGATGTTCATTTCGGTTCCAAAGGCAAGGTAGAGTTTTTCGCGGGACTTTGCTCCCAATCCTGGAATGAACTCCAGTGGAATCTGTTCAATGTAAGGGGGCCGATGAGACGGGTGCTGTCCCAAAGGCAACTCAGCGAGCTCTATAATTCGTTCATCCACCCCGCGGATTACGGACTTATACCCGCAATGCGGACACCTGCCATCGAGAGTTTGCGGCAAGGGTTGCTTACAAGATTGACAGGTCGTCTGATGGTATTTCCCGAGTTGCGGAAGTAATCCATAATTAACAAGAACACCTCGTCCATCCTCACGGCGAAGCGCTTTCATCCACTCATGAAAACTGGGCTCTAACAAGGTCAATTTCTGATACTCTCGTCCGATTTTGGGCAGTGAGTGAGCATCTGAATTGGTTAAGAACGTCTTGTCATGCAGCTCTTGTAGCCTGTCCGCCATATTCGTATTGGCACTTAGTCCCAATTCAACAGCCAAAACCAGTGTCGGATCCATAATTTCGCCCATATGATCAGTACAGTTCCCGTACATTCCTTTATGCGGGGTAAACACATGGGCAGGTATAATGGTGCCTCCCCATTCCCTCACGACCTGTTGAAGCTCACGCAAATTGGTTTGGATTCGTTGTGAGCTTACGGTGATGTTTGTGCATCTTTTCTCAAGCCATGCGGTGAACTCCTTCATATGGGCTAGATCCGGCAGGTAGCAGAGAAAATGGGCCTCACCGCGATTCGCTTCCTTCACCTCTACTTCGCTTCCCAGAATAAGCGTCGTGTTCTTATATCGAATCCCGCCTTGAGAAAGCTGTGTTGCTTGTCCTGTTTCCAGCAAATCTTCGAGTTCTCTTTGCACTTCAGGAACATGAGAATCAATGATCCCGATGATCTCAATTCCTTTGCGTTCTGAGGCTTCCTCCAGAATACGGGTGAGTGTCATATTTCTCGACGCTGTGATTTTGACTGGTTTACCTGATTGTGTCGCGCCAATATGGATGTGAAGATCCGCAAAATAGCTAGCAAGAGATTCGGTCATCCTCGCAGCACCCGGTTCTCCCATGCGAACAGCGCCATTACTGTCTTGGCATCGCAGATTTGGCCTTCTGCATGGAGTTGTTTGGCTTCATCCAACGTCAAATGCATCAGCTCGACGAATTCATCCTCATCCGGATGAAATTCTCCTACAGTCAAGTCTGTCGCCAAATACAGGTGCAACAGTTCATTGGCAAACCCCGGAGAGGTATAAAATGAGCTAATATGTTCAAATTTGCCTGCTTTATAACCTGTTTCTTCTTCTAATTCACGTATTGCGCAATCGAGGGGCTTTTCGCCTTTTTCCAGTTTACCCGCCGGAATCTCCACAATGGAGAGCTCCAAAGGTTTACGAAACTGGCGGACTGCCACCAATTTGCCATCTAACGTCAACGGGATAACCGCAACCGCTCCCTGATGCTCAACGATTTCCCGCTTGGATGTATTTCCATTTGGCAGAAGCACTTCATCCACTTTAACCTTGATGACTTTTCCTTCATAAATGGGTGTGCTCGAGATTGTTTTTTCGTATAATCGATCGTTTACTTGCTCACTCATGCGTGTCATCTCCTTTTTCCAACTCGGTTCTAAATCAATGTAACCTCCCATATGTTGTTTCAGAAAGCAACAACTTGTCCAAGCTACTATACGGGAGGTTATGGAACTTATGAAAACGTATACGAGTCCTCAACATTTGCGCCTTGTTGGCAAGGCTTGGGAAATTCGTGCAGCTCTTCGAACCCTTACTCAGCATCCCATAACTTTGCAAGAGTTTCTAGTACGTCTTGATCGAGGAAGTAAGCGCTAGTACGTTGTTGTAAAGTGCTCCAGATGCGATTAGCCACATGCGCAACAACATAGCTTGTTTGAAATAAGGAAGCGTCCTGGTATAAATCCCGCCCCATCGTCCGAATGGGTTCGGGATATTTTTGTTGAATCCGTTCAAGTTCCTCCACCGATGGAGCGGGTAAAGAAATCATGTGATGCTTACTTCTTGGTGAAGGCTGATTCAATTGAGCAAGAAGAATATCATCTCGGAAATCGCCAAAAATAGGGAGTGGAACTAAAACAGAACATAACGCCAATTTGAATAATACCGTATGTGTATGATGACTCAGTCCAACATGAGCGGGGCGTGAATCAGCAAATTGAATACGAGGAACGCAGATTGGTATTCCTTGCAAAATGGTGACCGCATGAATGATATCCGCCAATTGAACTCCGCTGAACCCATAAGGTGTGCTGGTTCCCACAACACCAGGGCCAAGCATGCAGAGAATAATATCGGCTTGTGCGATTTCCTTTGCGGCGAGTAAACCCGTATAGATATTTACAGCTTCGAGGTCTCCTCCCCACGCGTGCCCAACAGTAACCGTGGAGGATAGTATTCCCTTTTGTTTCAGATAATGAACGTGCCGGCTTATCGCAATTGGCAGGGAAGCGCCATCTGGCATCACATACACGAGCTTGCAGCCAGAATCTCTTTGGTAAAGACTAAGCGCCACCATCGGCAGCATACTATGAAGCTCCCCTATGATGACTGGCGTATGGTTAAGATTCGCGCTCTCACCGACAAAATAGGAATGATACGGGCTATTTTCCTCTTCAACGGCGTCTACCGCCATTTGCATAGGAGAGTATCTTTGCTTCATAATATGTCCCCATTGACTTGGAAAATAGTCAATAGCGAAAGCCTGGTTGCATTTACTAACAACAATATGGTACCCCCCCGTTCCCAGGTCAAGGGCAACCGCTGTGGTATTCACCAACACCCGATCTCCTAATTGACAACGCAGTTCACGCCCCGTCAAATAAAAGGCTTGTTCGACTCGCCCTGTCTCTTGCATTCTGATTCGAAGGAATTGAATTTGTGGTTGTGTGTCCAAGATCTCAACTACTTCAGCGTTAGCCAGCTGCAGCATTTCACCACTCCTTCTACAGCCAAGATTCAATTCATCCTATGCAAATGAATGCAAGAAAAGCCCAGGGAATCCCTGGGCTTTTGCTTTTCTCATGTGATTATTCCAAGCACTCGGATACAATCGCAACCACTAATTCAGCCGCTTTGTTCAACTCTTCAATCGGCATGCGTTCGTTTGTTGTATGAATTTCTTCGTATCCAATTCCGAAGTTCACGGTTGGAATCCCGAAACCGTTAAACACGTTACCGTCGCTTCCGCCACCGCTCTTCTCCAATACCGGTTCACGGTCTACACGACGAATAGCTGCCATCGCCTTTTTAACAACGGGCTCTGATTCGCCAAACTTGAAGCCGTGGTACATGAAAATCACTTCATTCTCACAACGCGCGCCAAGTTCGGAAGCCGCGGATTCAAAAGCGGCCGTCATTTTTTTCACTTGCTCTTCCAATTTATCCATTACAAGACTGCGCGCTTCAGACCAAACTTCTACGTAATCCGCTACGATGTTGTACGCTTTGCCACCTTCGAAGCGACCGATATTCGCTGTTGTATCAGCGTCAATGCGACCCAGTGGCATACGTGAAATAGCCTTGCTAGCAACAGTAATGGCGCTCACTCCAGCCTCTGGATTTACGCCGGCATGCGCCGCTTTACCGTGAATTTTGGTAACGATGCGGTATTGACCAGCACCTGCTGTGATGATCTCACCAACTTTACCGGTAGAATCAAGAATGAAGCCCATATCCGCTTTCAGGAGGCTGCTATCCATCGCGCGAGAGCCAACTAAACCAGATTCTTCCCCGATTGTAAAGGCAACCTGAATGGTAGGATGCGGAAGGTTTTGCTCTTTAATCGTACGGATCCCTTCGAAAATAGCAGAAATCCCGGCTTTATCATCCGCGCCAAGAATCGTTGTGCCATCTGAGTGTACATACCCATCACGAACAGATGGTTTAATGCCTTTTCCAGGTACAACGGTATCCATATGGCAGCTGAACAGGATGACTGGACCTGGAGCCGTTCCTTGCAAGGTTCCGACCAGATTGTTTCCACCAAAACCTGTTTTTTGCGCTGCGTCGTCTTCCTCTACTGTGAACCCAAGCGAGATTAGTCTTTCCTTCAATACTTTGTTAATTTGTTGCTCGTGCTTCGTTTCACTATCAATTTGGACAAGTTCAAGGAACTCATTCAGTAAGCGTTCTTGATTAATCATCGTCATACCCTCCTCGACTGGAACTCATATGTATCAATGAATCCCAGTATACCGCAAAAAAGAATAGATGCCCACCACGACAATCAAACTTTTTTTATAACGGGATGTTTCCATGTTTCTTCTTCGGACGTGTTTCTTCCTTATTCCGCAACATTTCAAGAGACATCTTCAAATGCTTGCGTGTCTCCCGTGGATCGATGACATCATCCACCATTCCGTGCTCGGCCGCCACGTATGGGTTTGCGAACATTTCTCGATATTCGCTAATCTTTGCCTGTCTGGTTGCCTGTGGATTATCACTTTGCTCGATTTCTTTGGCAAAGATGATATTGGCCGCACCCTCTGGACCCATCACGGCAATTTCGGCATTGGGCCACGCATAGACAACATCCGCTCCAATTGCCTTGGAGTTCAGGGCAACGTATGCGCCACCGTACGCTTTGCGGGTGATCACAGAGATTTTGGGCACAGTCGCTTCCGAATAGGCATAGAGGATTTTGGCACCGTGACGGATGATCCCGCCATGCTCCTGATTAATTCCCGGGAAGAAGCCCGTTACGTCAACAAACGTAATCAATGGAATGTTGAAGGAATCACAAGTGCGGATAAAACGCGCCAGCTTGTCCGAAGAATCAATATCGAGTCCACCAGCCATTACTTTTGGTTGATTGGCGATCAAGCCTACACTCTGTCCGTCAATTCTTCCATACCCGACGACAATGTTTCGCGCAAAGTCAGGCTGAACCTCCATGAAATCTCCGTTATCGACGATGAGTTCCAATACCTTTTTGACATCGTAAACTTTTGTGCCCGCTACCGGAACCAGATCGATAATCTCCTCCAGCCAATCACCAGCCGGTCCCGTATATTCTATGCGAGGTGCTTCTTCTTTATAATTCTGTGGCAGGAAGCTTAGAAGATGACGTACTTGTTCCAATATTTCTTCTTCAGTGGGTGCGGTAAAATGCGCGTTCCCGCTAATCGACGAATGTACGCTGGCTCCACCTAAATCTTCACTGGAGATTTTTTCTCCCGTTACGGTTTCGATTACCTTAGGTCCGGTGATAAACATCTGTGAGGTTTTCTCCACCATGAACACATAATCCGTAATCGCTGGCGAATAAACCGCTCCACCGGCACAAGGGCCTAAAATAACGGAAATTTGCGGGACGACACCCGAGTAGATCGAGTTACGGTAAAAAATATGGCCATAACCATCAAGCGATACAACCCCTTCTTGAATGCGGGCCCCGCCTGAGTCATTCAAACCAACCACAGGAGCGCCATTCTTGGCAGCCAAATCCATGATGGTGGCAATCTTACGGGCGTGCATTTCTCCTAGCGCTCCGCCAAATACCGTAAAGTCCTGAGCAAACACGTAGATCAATCGTCCATTGATTTTTCCGTAGCCTGTCACTACACCTTCACCAGGCGCTTCCAACTTATCCATACCAAAGTTGGTCGCTCGATGTTTGATAAAGGGATTCAATTCGACAAACGTGTCAGGATCCAAGAGAATGTCAATTCGCTCACGAGCGGTCAGTTTTCCCCTGTTGTGTTGAGCTTCAATACGATCATCCCCGCCGCCAAGCTCAACCTTTCGCTTCCGATCGTAAAGCTCATTAATTTTTTCGTACATTGCGTCACTCATGAAACTATTCCCCTTTTTTCGGATATTGGCACAATTCGAAAAGAACGCCGCCTGTTGCCTTCGGATGGATAAAGCCGATTAGCGCTTCATGAGCACCTTGCTTCGGTATTTCGTGAATCAGCTTCACTCCGTTTTCTTTTAACCGCGCGAGACGTTCCTCCACATTGTCAACATCTAGTGCGATGTGGTGAATTCCTTCGCCACGCTTTTCAATAAACTGGGCAATCGGACTCTCTGGCGAAGTAGGCTCCAACAGTTCAAAGCGGCTTTCACCAATACTTAAAAAGGCCACTCTTACTTGCTCGCTCTCCACCATTTCTGTGCCTACCAGCTTTAGTCCGAGCTGATTTGTGTAAAACGGTAGAGCTTCTTCTAAATTTTTTACCGCAATCCCAATATGAGCAATTTTGTTTGGTGGCTGTTGCAAGGTCATCTGTTTGGCACCGACCGAATTTCGAATAAAATCGGCTGTTACCTTGGTAGGTGTACCTGGTGTGAAAATAGCTGCAATCCCCTGTGATTTCAAAAACGGGATATCTTCATCCGGTATGACACCACCGCCAACCACTAAAATATCATCGGCTTGTCGTTCGTGAAGCAATCGAACGACTGTTGGGAATAGTTCATTATGTGCTCCAGACAAGCAGGAAAGTCCGATGACATCGACGTCCTCTTGAATGGCCGCGTTGACAATTTGTTCAGGTGTTTGTCTTAAACCCGTATAAACAACTTCCATTCCTTCATCACGTAGCGCTTGGGCTACTACCAACGCTCCACGGTCATGCCCATCTAGCCCTGGCTTCGCTACCAGTACACGTATTTTTCTCTCCATGAATATTCCCCCTACACAGTCTAAACCGCTCTATACTCTCCAAAAACATCACGCAGTACACCACATATTTCTCCAATGGTGGCATAACTTTTCACACAATCAAGAATTATTGGCATAAGATTATTGGTGCCTTGAGCAGCTTCGCGAAGTCGATTGAGCGTTTGCTCAACTTGAACTTGATCACGGCGCGCCCGCAAGTCATCCAGTTTCTCTTTTTGTTTAACTCCGAGAGATGGGTCTACTCGAAGAAGCTCTGGCTGTGGTTCATGATCGAGCTTGAAGCTGTTCATACCGATCACTTTTTCTTCGCCAGTTTCTATTTTTCGTTGAGTTTCATACGCTTGCTTGTGGATTTCACGCTGCATGTACCCCGCTTCAACCGCAGATACCGCTCCACCCATGCGTTCGATCTTTTCCATATATTCTAACGATTTTGATTCTATTTGGTCGGTCAGATACTCGACATAATAGGAGCCAGCCAATGGATCGACGGTATCTGTAACACCACTTTCATGGGCAATAATCTGTTGAGTACGAAGAGCGATGCGCGCTGAATCTTCTGTAGGCAAAGCTAACGCTTCGTCACGTGAATTCGTATGCAAGCTTTGTGTTCCGCCTAGGACAGCAGCTAGCGCCTGAATGGTCACACGCACAATATTATTGTCTGGTTGTTGCGCGGTTAATGTTGAACCACCTGTTTGTGTATGAACGCGGAATTGCCATGATTTTGGATTCTTCGCTCCATATTTCTCTCGCATCAGTCTCGCCCAAATTCTGCGGGCTGCGCGGAATTTGGCAATCTCCTCGAAGAAATTGTTATGTCCATTAAAGAAGAAGGACAGCTGAGGGGCAAAGTCATCAATATCCAAACCAGCTTGAATCGCCGCTTCGACATAAGCAATACCGTCCGCAAGGGTAAACGAGACTTCCTGAACAGCTGTTGAACCAGCCTCCCGAATGTGGTACCCACTAATCGAGATGGTATTCCACTTCGGCACATGTTCAGCACAGTAGGCAAAAATATCCGTAATCAGACGCATAGATGGCTTCGGTGGAAAAATGTAAGTTCCTCGGGCAATATATTCCTTCAAAATATCGTTTTGAATAGTTCCCGACAACTGTTTGGATGAGGCTCCCTGTTTCTCGCCTACAGCAATATACATCGCCAAAAGCACAGCGGCCGGCGCGTTAATCGTCATCGAAGTACTTACTTTATCCAATGGAATACCTTCTAGAAGAGTTTCCATATCTTCGAGTGAATCGATTGCCACACCGACTTTCCCAACCTCTCCTCTAGCCATTGGATCATCCGAGTCGTAACCAATTTGAGTTGGTAAATCAAACGCGACACTTAAACCCGTTTGACCTTGTTCAAGTAAATAGCGAAAACGTTTATTGGTCTCCTCTGCGGAACCAAACCCCGCATATTGGCGCATCGTCCAAAAACGGCCCCGATACATCGTTGGTTGGACTCCTCGTGTATAAGGAAATTCGCCCGGAAAACCAATGTTATCCATGTAAGCGCCATCAATTTCATCTGGCAAATATACCCGATCTACTTCGATATTAGACGAAGTAGTGAATTGTTGTTTCCTTTCAGGATTTTTTTCAAGTCGCTTGTTTACTTGTTGTTGCCACTCTTGAAAGAGTTGGGTAAAATCGTTCTTGGACACAAAAGCCCCTCCCCATTCCCAGGATTCGGTATACATAACACTTTTTTAATTTTCTCATTTAATTTTAGCATAGCTGAATGCATTTTCAACGGAGCAATGATAGAAATCCATCTGTATTTTCATTATATTCGCAAAAAGTTACGAACAAGGTGGTGAAAAGGAATGAAACGGTCTACAGTCGCAAAAATTATTTTGGTCTTACTTGCCCTTTCTTTGATCATTCCTTCGTTCTTAATTGTAAGATAATATCGATCAGACTTCTAGATCGCTTAAAATCAATTGGCTTGCCCAATTATAGTGGCAGACAGATAAAACAAACCCCTCTCATTTAATTGAGAGGGGTTTGTTCATCCTTAACGGTAAATTACGATGCTTTCTGTTTTTGCTTCCCAAGTAAGTTTGTATTTCAAGGTGTTGGATACCATTGTGATCGGGATCATTGGCATTCCGTTCTTCACTTGAACCGCAACTGGCAATTTTACATCGACATTGTTTACCTTGGCGATATTGGAGCCTACCGTAAACTTGATTTGCGTGCTTCCACTAGTGACGCTCGCCGCTGTTGGGCTCCACACAGTAGTTAGACCAAGTCCTTCTTTAAAGAACTGAGCCGGTACCAAGGTGTTGTTGTTCAACGTATATGGAGCTGCTTTAAGCGGAAGAGCTTTACCATTTACGGTATAGGTAGCAGAGTTCAATTTTAAGCGTGCAGCGCTAGCAGGCAAAGTAGCTGCAGGTGCGGCACCACCGATCGCTACGGTACGGGAGAAGAGCGCATTCTTCTCTGCAGAAGTGTAAACTCCAATGGTGTAATTGCTTGCAGACGCAGGTGTTACGATATTGGAAGCTTCACCTACCACCACATTCACGGCAGAATTCGTCGTGAGATCTTGAGATGGATAAATGATCAGGTTTTGACCACGAGTAGTGACATAACTTGGAATCGAACCATTCACGGACACTGCTGCCGTATTAATGTAGGCAGGCACGCGGAAACCAGACGGTAAAGAAAGTTCCAAGAAGTCACGGTTTTTCACCAACGGCATGCCTAGGCCCTTAATTCCAACAGTAAGACCAGTTGCCGTGTTCAACGTAGATTTCGACAATCCAACGGTTGCTGTTGTGTTGTTGACAGGTGTTGGATTCGTTGGAACTGTTGGATATGTTGGATTCGTCGGTGTTGTTGGATACGTAGGTGTCACACTGGATCCTGTAATATCAAAGCTCTTGGTTGTAATCGTTTTGCTGTTTGCAGTAGCTTTGATTTGATAAGAACCTGATGTTTTTGGATTTTGAATAGTAGAATAGTAACTAAATACGATCTTTACTTTGTTGGAAGACGAAAACGAACTAGGTGTAGTGATCGATACGTTTTTACCAGATGGATATACTCCGTTCTTTACGGTTTTACCGTTTACGGTAACGTATTGAGATTCGATATACCCTGGCAACATGTCAGAGCTCGGGAATTCCAGATCAATTGTATCTCCGTAAGAAACATCCTTGCTGCCGAAATCCAGATCAATGGTATAGCTGCTGCGTTCTCCAGCGCTACTGGATGAGAGTGTCACGGTACCACTCGAAGAACTGGAACTGGAGCTTGAAGAGGAAGAACCATTTTTGGTAATCTTCACATCCTCAGAAGTGTATTTGGTACCGCTATATTTCACATTGAAATTGTAGGTATCCGCTTTTGATGGGTTTTGAATTCCCGCGTCTTTATCAAATTTGATGGTAAGGTCTTTATCACCATTTGCACCAGAAGGAACTTTAATATTTACTTGGTTATCACTAACCATTTGAATATCATCTGGCTCGTAGCCGTTAACCTCTACGTACTTTTCTTTAATGCTATTCGGAAGCATGTCTTTGGTTGGGAAGATTACGTAGATCGTATTTCCTTTTGAAAGTTTATTATCTAAACTAATTTCACCAAGCTCAATACCCGTATCTTCACCTGTTTTGGTTGAATCCATATCTACATTAAAGTCATCACTTGAGCTGTTGTGACTTCCGCTTCCGCTTCCGCTTTTACTTCCTTTGGTGATGGTCACGTCATCAGAACTTTCCCAGGAGGTTTCCTGATCAGTTTTAACTTTAAAGACATAGTCCTTGGCACTTTTCGGATTGCGAATTTTATCAAACTTAATCTCGATTTCATCGTTTTTATCAAGGTTTTCATTAATGGTAATGGTTACAGTTGAACTATCAACAGAAACTGATTTCGGGCTTTTACCGTTAACTTCGACCGTGCTTTTGCTTATACGGTCGTCCTTTGGATAATAGCCGTTAGGGAATAGAATTTTGATGTCCTCACCTTTCTCCAAATCTTCTTCAGGTGTGAAGGTCATCGTATACTCGGAATCTTCATCCGCCTTATCATCATCAGCTTCTACTTTAAAATCAGAAATTGCGAATGCTTTCGGAGTTGCTACAAACGGACTGGCAATCAGGGTACTCGCCAAAACAACCTGCAGTCCTTTTCTTACATTCTTCTTCATATTTGTCCTCCCATAATCTACTAATATATTTTCTGAAAATAGACCCGATAGACGTATTCAAGTTTACCATAAATAGCTATCTAAGGGAACGTTCAGCCAACTTTTTATCATTATTTATCAGATACTGACGTTATCTTCCTGCCCCCTCTCTTATCATGACGTAGTATTTGTCAAAAAAGTTACATGATTTTCTAATCTTTTTTGATCGACAAAGTTTGATAAATATTCTGCATATTAGAAATCTTGCTTTCCGATAACTAAAAAAACCAAGGAGCAGTATCTCCTTGGTTTTTGGACATTAATAAATTTTGGTTTCAGTGCCGATAGCTTCCAGCTTTTGCTTGACGCTTTGCAGGAAACGACCGCATACCAGACCGTCTAATACGCGGTGGTCCAATGACAGACAAAGGTTAACCATCGAGCGGATCGCAATCATGTCATCCACGACAACTGGTCGTTTCACGATGGATTCGACGCTTAAAATCGCTGCTTGCGGTGAATTGATGATCGGCGTAGACAATACGGACCCAAATGAACCGGTATTGTTCACGGTAAATGTACCGCCAGACATATCGTCCATTGTCAATTTGCCCGCTCTTGTGCGATTTGCCAGGTCCTCAACGGATTTGGCGATGCCATAAATTGATTTCTGGTCCGCACCTTTAATGACAGGAACATACAATGCCTCGTCCGTCGCTACCGCGATCGAAATATTGATGTCTTTTTTCACGATAATCTTGTCGCCTGCCCATGTAGAGTTGAGCATAGGAAACTCTTTGAGCGACTCCACGACCGCTTTGATGAAGAATGGAAGGAAGGTCAGATTGAGTCCTTCTTTTTGTTTAAACTCGTCTTTTACCTTGTTGCGGAATTTGACGAGATTCGTAACATCCACTTCTACCATAGTCCAAGCGTGCGGAGCATCATGTTTGCTTTGAACCATCCGGGAAGCAATTGTTTTACGGATAGGCGTTACTGGTATCACCTGGTCACCGGAAGCAACCGGAATATCGTAGGTAACTTCTTTCGCTGACGCCGCGGCAGTTGTTGAAGGGGCGCTTGTAGTTGTCATCGGTGCTACTTGAGCTGCAACCTCCGCAACCGGTGTGGCAACAGGTGCTACTACTGCTTGACCGCCTTGGTCGATAATTGATTGAACGTCCTTGCGCGTAATACGTCCCTCCGCGCCAGTTCCATGAACACGAGATAGATCAATGTTGTGTTCTTGGGCAAGACGCATCACTGCCGGAGAATATCGTTGCTTGCTGCCTGCATTCACAGCGGTTGTTGCTTGCGCGGCAGGAGCTGTCTGAACAACAGGAGATGTTGCTGTTACCTGGCTGGTTGCTACAGGTGCCGCTGTTCGTTCTGCTACCGCTGTAGGAGCTGTTGCTGTTGAAGTAGTCGTTACTGCATCGGCTGCGGCACCGCTCTCCTCGATGTAGAGGATCAGCGTACCGACCTCAACTGTCTCTCCTTCAGGAACAACAATTTCGGTCACTCGGCCAGAAACTGTTGAGGGTACTTCTGCGTTTACTTTATCGGTGGTCACTTCCGCTAATGGATCGTATTTATTTACCACATCTCCAGGTTTAACCAACCATTTGGAAATGGTACCTTCTGTTACACTCTCCCCTAATTGGGGCATTAACACTTTGGTTGCCATGCTCTGTCCTCCTTGAATGTTAGAAGTGCGCCAATTCACGCATTGCTTCTAGGACTTTGTCGGGATTCAGCATAAAGAATTTTTCCATAGGCGGGCTGTACGGCATAGCAGGCACATCAGGGCCGCATAGGCGTTTGATCGGCGCATCCAGTTCAAACAAGCAATGCTCAGCAATAATCGCTGCTACTTCACCGCCGATACCGCCTTCTTTATTATCCTCATGGATGATCAGAACTTTACCTGTTTTGGTTGCCGCTTCAATAATCGCTTCCTTGTCTAAAGGATAGAGCGTACGCAAATCAAGCACGTGAGCACTAATACCTTCCTGAGCCAGCTTCTCAGCGGCTTGCAAGGCAAAATGCAAGGTCAATCCGTATGAAATAACCGTGATGTCCGTTCCTTCACGTTTTACATCCGCCTTCCCGATCGGAAGTACATAATCCGTGTCTGGAACTTCTCCTTTGATCAGGCGATAGCAGCGTTTATGTTCAAAGAACAAGACCGGATCGTTATCGCGAATCGCAGCTTTCAACAAGCCTTTGGCATCATACGGGGTGGAAGGAGCCACAATCTTGAGACCTGGTGTGCTGTTAAACATTGCTTCAACTGATTGAGAGTGATAAAGCGCTCCGTGCACTCCTCCACCAAACGGCGCGCGAACCGTGATTGGGCAATGCCAATCTCCATTGGAACGATAGCGCATTTTGGCTGCTTCACTCACGATTTGGTTCACGGCTGGCATAATAAAATCAGCAAACTGAATTTCCGCAATCGGACGCATGCCATAAGCCGCGGCACCGATGGCTACCCCTGCGATTGCAGACTCGGCTAACGGTGTGTCCATAACGCGATCTTCACCAAACTCATCAATTAATCCATTGGTAGCGCGAAATACTCCACCACGTACTCCGACGTCTTCTCCCAATACGAATACGTTGGGATCACGACGCATTTCCTCGCGCATCGCCATGGTAATCGCATCAATAAATGAAATGACTGCCATTCTTCTTCCCCCTTATTCGTAAACGTTCGTCAGAGTAGACTCAGGTGCAGGATACGGCGCGTTTTCTGCATATTCTGTCGCTTCGTCCACTTCAGCTTGCACTTTTTTGAGCAGTTCCTGTTCTTTTGCTTCATCTAGCAATCCAACTTCTTTGAGATAGTTAGCGAATTGAATGAGTGGGTCTTTCTTCTTCGCTTCCTCTACCTCTTCGCGTGTACGATAGACGCGGTCGTCGTCATCACTGGAGTGCGGCACAAGACGGTAGGTCACGGCTTCAACCAAGGTTGGTCCTTCGCCTCTGCGTCCACGATCCACAGCTTCTTTAACCACGCGGTAAACTTCAATTGGATCATTTCCGTCAACGCTTACGCCCGGGAATCCGTAACCGATGGCACGATCCGCGACGCTTGCGCAAGCCAATTGCTTTTTGAGCGGAACAGAAATCGCGTATTTATTGTTTTCACAGAAAAAGACGACTGGAAGCTTATGAACCCCAGCGAAGTTCGCTCCCTCGTGGAAGTCTCCCTGGTTGCTGGAGCCTTCTCCAAAGGAAGTGAATACTGCGAGGTCTTTTCCTTGCATTTTGCCAGCAAGCGCAATCCCTACAGCATGAGGAACCTGCGTGGTAACCGGACTTGAACCTGAGAGGATATTGAATTTTTTTCCGCCGAAATGACCAGGCATTTGTCGACCGCCGCTGTTCGGATCTTCCGCTTTCGCGAAAGCGGAGAGCATTGTATCTCTCGCGGATTGACCCATTACGAGGACAACGCCAAGATCGCGGTAATATGGGCAAGCGTAATCTTTTCCTTTTTCAAAAGCGAAGGCAGCTCCTATTTGTGCCGCTTCCTGTCCTTGACAAGAGATAACGAATGGCACCTTACCCGCACGGTTTAACAACCATTGACGTTCATCCAGTTTACGTGCAAGCAGCATGTAATAATACATATCAAACACTTGTGTATCCGTAAGACCGACCGCCTGATGACGATTTTGAGTCGAGTTGGTCATAATCTGCATGCCTCCTTCATTCATTGTTCGAGCACCGCGCAAAAGGGTCTAATTCTTGCAGCAAGTGATTTTTTTACCCGTGAATGGCTAATCCATCTACCGCAAGAGCTGCCTCTTGAATCGCTTCAGAGAGTGTTGGGTGTGGATGGATGGTATGTCCGATCTCCCACGGAGTCGCATCCAGCACTCTTGCTAATCCTGCTTCCGAGATCATATCCGTTACATGCGGGCCAATCATATGGACACCTAAGAGATCATTAGTCGCCTTGTCTACAACCAGTTTCACGAACCCGTCATTCTCTCCATGGACAAGCGCCTTGCCTAACGCTTTAAAGCTGAATTTGCCGACTTTTACATCGTAGCCTTGTTCTTTGGCTTCCTGTTCGGTTAAGCCGACATTGGCTACCTCAGGACGACTGTAGGTGCATTTGGAGATTTTAGTGTAATCGAGTGGGTGCGCGTCTTGACCAGCCAAGTGTTCAACGGCCACAATGCCTTCATGAGAGGCAACGTGCGCAAGCTGAAGTCCGCCAATTACATCCCCAATGGCATAGATATGCGACTCGGCCGTTTGGAAAAACTCGTTTACAACAACCGCTCCACGTTCCACCTTAATCTCGGTCGCTTCCAGACCAAGATTCTCGATGTTGGCTTGACGACCGACAGAAACAAGTAGTTTTTCCGCAGAGAAGCTCTCGTTGGTTCCATTCACTTCCGCTTGAATGGTTACCTTGCCATCTCCTTTGGATACGGTTTCCGCCAAGACCTTCGCGCTTGTCACTATCTTGATTTTGCGTTTCTTGAGTAGTCGGGTCATCTCTTTGCTGATATCTTCATCTTCTAATGGCAAGATCCGATTGGCATACTCCACAACCGTTACCTCAACCCCAAAATCATTCAGCAAAGACGCCCATTCAATACCGATGACGCCGCCGCCAACAATCACGACGGAAGCTGGCAGTTCTTTGAGTTCCAATGCTTCATCGCTGGTAATGACGTATTCGCCATCGATTTCTAATCCCGGAAGTGTTCTCGGACGAGATCCTGTCGCGAGAATCAAGAAGCGTGGAACAATGATTTCTTGTTCGCCGCCCTCTGTCTCAATCCGTACGGCACCCGCCTGCGGAGAAAAAATAGAAGGGCCCATCACTCGACCGAATCCTTCATACACTTTGATCTTGCCTTTGTTCATTAAGTATTGAATCCCTTTATGTAACTGATCAATGATAGACTGTTTGCGCGCTTGCACTTTGCTGAAGTCATAGCCGATATTCTCTGCCAATATCCCGTATTTGTCGCTTTCCTTCATCGTTGCGTAAACTTCCGCACTGCGTAATAGAGCCTTGGAAGGAATGCATCCACGGTGCAAGCATGTACCGCCGAGCTTATCTTTTTCCACGATCGCAACTGACAATCCGAGTTGTGCAGCACGAATCGCTGCCACATAGCCCCCGGTACCCCCACCTAAAATGACGACGTCAAACTCTTGAGACATAGAGTTAGGTCTCCTTTTCTAATAGTTTTACTAGACAAGTGCCCATTGCATTCTGGCATAAGATTACTGTAAATTATCGACTCACGTAAGGCAACGACGGAAATTAACCGATGAAAGCCAATTCCCGTCGTTGCCTGATCCATTCATTACTCCAGTATAGTCGTTTCGATATTACCTTACACGCTTGAATTACTTGCTTAACAAAGACTTAGGGTCTTTCAAGAATGTACCGCGGGATTTCGCTACTCTAGCGATACGCTCTTCTGCCATTCTATCGGCCGCTTTATAGGATGGAATTCCATCGCGTTCAGAGATTTCGTATACGCGAAGAATGTTGTCGTACACGGTTTCTACTTTTTTCAACGCGCGTTCACGATTATAACCAAGCAACTCGTCTGCCACGTTGATAACTCCACCTGCGTTGATTACGTAATCTGGAGCGTAGATAAGACCCTTCTCATGGATGAGATCCCCGTGACGTTCTTCTTTCAACTGGTTGTTAGCCGCACCTGCGATTACTTTAGCTTTCAGAAGTGGAATGGTATCGTCGTTGATGATCGCACCCAACGCGCATGGCGAGAAGATATCGCAATCCACGCCGAAGATTTCATTGACTCCAACCGCTTTGGCTCCGAATTCATTAACAGCACGCCCTACATTCTCTTCATTGATATCCGTAACAATCAGATCCGCGCCTTCTTCATGAAGATGTCTGCAGAGGTTATAAGCAACATTCCCTACACCTTGAACCGCAATGACTTTACCGGACAAACTATCTGAACCGTAAGCTAATTTGGCAGCAGCTTTCATCCCACGATATACACCATATGCAGTGACTGGAGATGGATTACCGCTGGAACCAAACGCTGGAGATACACCGGTAACATAATCGGTTTCTTGATGGATCAAATCCATATCCGCTACGGTTGTTCCTACATCTTCTGCGGTAATGTAACGTCCGTTCAGTCCTTGTACGAAACGACCGAATGCACGGAATAATTCTTCACTCTTATGTTTTCTAGGATCGCCGATGATAACGGTTTTACCGCCACCAAGGTTAAGACCAGCAACCGCATTTTTATAGGTCATCCCGCGAGCGAGACGAAGCGCGTCAATAATCGCATCTTCTTCAGTATTGTATGTCCACATACGAGTTCCGCCCAATGCAGGCCCGAGTGTTGTATCGTGTATCGCAATGATTGCTTTCAAGCCGGAAGTCTCATCCTGGCAGAAAACCAATTGCTCATAATCGTAACGTTGAAGGTAGTCAAAAATTTTCATAAACAAATCCCCCTGTGCTGATAATTTCAATTCCATGCATCCATCGGAGTAAGTTACCCCTCATATAGTTTACTGGAAAAACACTGCCTATGTAATATGCAAGAGGCGTGCCAACAAAAATATTTTTTGAAAGCGCTTTACTAATTGTAGAAATTACGACACATTTCATTTTGTGAAACTTGTCATTGCATGCAGTATTTTGCACAAAAGCGCAAAAACTTGCATGCATTTTTTTGCACACAAGTTTTCTCTCTCATTCTTGGTCGATTCCTAATTTCTCTAATTTGTAGTATAAATTGCGCAATGACACACCTAACTCTCTGGCTGCTTCCGTTCGATTCCCTTGACATTGCTCCAGAACTAGTCGAATGTGCGTTCGCTCCGCATCATCTAGTACTTCTTTCAGCTTGCGCTTGTCCGTGAGTTTATTCTTTGACGGGTTTGGTTCAGGGGTATTTGAGCTTCTTTGCTCAAGCGTCGGTAAATGCCCTTCATAGATGATTGTCTCATGAAGCTTCATATTAATTAATGCACGCCCTAACACATTCTCTAATTCCCTTACATTCCCCGGCCACTGATAATGGAGCAGCCTCGACATGGCATCATCGGAAATATCTTGAACATTACGCCCATACTCCAAGTTATATTTGCGTAATAAAAAGCGAACGAGCGGTTTCATATCCTCTTTTCTTTGGCGCAGTGGCGGTATATGGATCGGCACTACATTCAACCGGTAATACAAGTCTTCGCGGAAGCGTCCACTCGAAATGGCTGACTCCAGGTTGACATGGGTAGCCGCAATGACACGCACATCAATCGGAATGGCTTTGGTCGCTCCAACTCGAACAATCTCCCTTTCTTGCAAGACACGTAATAGCTTGGCTTGCATTCCAATCGATAACTCCCCGATTTCATCCAGAAAAATGGTTCCGCCACTCGCTTCTTCAAACAAACCACGCTTGCCTCCGCGCTTGGCACCCGTGAACGCACCTTCTTCGTAGCCGAACAACTCGCTTTCTAAAAGCGACTCTGAAATAGCCGCACAGTTCACCCGGATAAACTGGTTGTACTTGCGTTGGCTGTCATTGTGAATCGCATGGGCAAACAGCTCCTTACCTGTTCCGGATTCCCCTCTCAAGAGGACTGTTGCTGGCGTGTGGGCGGCTTTGCCGGCTTGTTCGATCGCTACTTTCATTGGTTCGCTTTCACCGATAATTTCATCAAACGTATATTTCGCCTCAAGAGTTCGAATTAATCTGCGCGCTTTTTCCAACTCTTCTGTCAATGTTTTGAGTTCGGAGATATCGTGGACAACCCCTACACTCCCCTTCAGCTCCCCATCAACAATGACCGGCGCTACGTTGACCATGACATCTTTTCGTTTAGGGCCTAGTTTCATAGGAACCCCGCGAACAGGTTTCTTGGTTCGAAGCACTTGCATATGCATACTCTCGCCTTCTGAGATATCTGCTGATGCAGGTTTCCCGATCACCTCATCATGTCCAAGACCTGTGATTCGCGTGTAGGCGGGATTAAACAAGATGCCATATCCCTGCGCGTCTACGACAGAGATGGCTTCATCTGACGAGTTGATAATGGCTTGCAGCATGCTTTTCAGCTCTTTTAAATCCGTTACTTCTTCTGCTAAAGCCATGACTTCCGTTATATCTCGAAAAATAGCCACCGCTCCCATTACAGCACCATTTTCGTCCCGGACAGGCACTCGATTGGTGATAATCCTCGTCTTGTTGGGGAGCTCCTGTTCCTGATTCAGCTCCGGTTGCCCCGTTTGAAGTACAATGTGCAGTCTGGTGTTGGGGATTGTAGCCTCTGCCTCACTCTCCAGCACCTTCTCAGCTTCAATACCCATTAACTTCTCGGCAGCACGGTTAAATATCGTCACGACTCCTTTAGCGTTCACCGCAATGATCGCGTCATGGGTGGAGTTCAACATAATGGCGTGCTCTCGTTGACTGTGCGTTAATTGCCCGATCAGTTGCTCCCGTTCCTCAATCAGCCGCATTACCAGACTGGTGAACGTACCGGGGATGAGAACGACCTGGTTAGGTTTCTCCACCAGGATTTCCTGATAAGCCTGTTCATCACCAGTCGCTTCTAATATGACATCCACATTCTTATGTAGATAAGGAAGATAGCCCCTTCCTACTTCAATCCCTAATTTCTGTGCCAGTTGAATACCAGGCGCGTCCTCACGCTTGTCGATTACGGCCACAATATGAACCTGCTCCATTTTGACCAGCATATTGATCAGCGCACTACCGCCTTGGCCAGCCCCTACAATTAGCACCTGAAGCATAAGGTTCCCCCTTTTTCTCTATCTGGACGTCTATTTCCCTATCCATTGTATCTTATTTTGTCTGTTGGACAAGTAATAGATCATGCTATATGCTATATGATGGAAAAGAAATCTTGTTGGAAGAATTAATCAAGGAAGTGAACGGAATGCTTGCCCAGAAGATTGTCGCTCTACTCATTATGGTCATTCCTGCTGCCATTGCGGGCTTCGGAATCAAGCTGATGAGAGATGTCTGTTACTTATATTTTGATCCTGACATTCATACGTTCTTATGGGGACAATTTAGTATAGGCTTTATCCTATTTACGTTACCGGTCGCGTTTATCGCGGGCTTCATTCTGCATCACGATCGGAAGCGCAATCGTGTACAGCCTCGCTTCATGACACCAGAGGAAGATGATGAATAAGCAATCATTCACGATTTCCGTCCCAGCGAATCTAGCCAGTTGAGCCACCCTCTTGATTGGATCACCTTAGAAAAGGATTTCTGCTCCGCAAGCCCATGAATCAGGAGTAACAAGCAGACAATGGCAAGTTTGACTGGCAGAGCAAAAGCAATCATCATTTCAATCCCCAATAGAAAACCTAAATAATTGGCACCTGTATCCCCCAGCATAATCGATCCTTGCGCATCACGAAAAAAGAACCAAAGTGTACCACTGAAAACCGGCAGCAAAAAGATCCAAGCAATCGTGGAATAAAAGATCGGACTCGACGCGAATACAATACCAAACAGTAGCCAGAACACCTTAATGGCTCGAGCGGGTCTCACATCAAACAGGTTGATTAAATTGCTGGATAACGTCAAAAGTAATAGATGAACCACTGTTTCCACGATACCTTGAGACAGAGGAATACTGATAATCAGTGCCGTTCCCAAAATGCCAAATGCCTTCAAGAGTCCACTGGTCATTCTTTGTTCACGCCAAAGAGTGCTCAGATGACCACGAAGGCCTTTATTTTTATGGTCATGGGAAGTATCATCTTGCCATCCGAAGATCAGGACAGCGAATGAACCCACAAGAAATAAACTCATATCCTGTATGTACCCTTGGTAAAGAGCGAACACATGGATTAACCAAAGCTCAATCATCCAAGTAACGGTTACATTGACAAATAAGAGAATTCCACCCGCGGTGGGAATGAACAGACCTTCATAGTTTTTTCGAACCATTCCCTGTTTTCGCAAATAAGCGAGTCCTCTCTCATACCATAAGGAGAACAATCCGATAGGCGTAATGATGGCAATCATCAACAAAATATACTGTTTGTTTTCCAACGCTATCTGATCCATAGACCTTCTCCCATTTTCCTGCCTAGTGTTCTTGTGATGGCGACGAATTCCCGACCGCGGTGATAATACCCACGCCAATCATTGTTCGTTTGCCGATGAGTAAATTGAACCGGTATTTCTTTGACTCGATAGCCTGCTCGAAGAACATCTACCGTAAGACCAACTTCCACACCAAACCCCTTATCCAGGCTGCGAAGGGAGGAAAGCACTTCTCTGCGAATCGCTCTCTGACCCGATAGTGGCGAGACTGGGGTAAACCCGGTAAGCATACGAATTCCAGTTCGCGCCAGCCCTTTCGCCATTCCCAATCCCACTCGCTTCATTGGTTGCGGCAACACAGCGATGCTCATATCACACTGTCCTTCCAGGATGGGATCTGCTAATCGAAAGCCAAAGCGAGCACTTTCACACAAATCAGCATCAAGCAACATCACAATGTCCCCTCTGGATTGCTTCCATCCAGTCTGCAACGCGATCCCTTTGCCTCGATTGATGGGTAAACGAATTACTAAATCCGCCAGCTCACTGGCAATTTCCATCGTATTGTCGCTGCTGCCATCATCCACAACAATCAATTCCTGATGAGGAATGTACAATCGGATTGCCCGAAGCGTCCGTAAGATTTGAGAAGCTTCATTGTAAGCGGGTACCACAATACTAACTTTTTTCATTCTCCCACCTCTTCTCCTTTAGAAGAGTTTGTACAATCTCTAGCATTTTCCACTTTTTAGACGGAGTATTCGGCATCGTATCAACCTGAACCCACTTTACCCCTGATGGCAAACGATGAATCCACTCGGGAACTTCCTTGCCCAGAATCAGCAACGCTTCTTTTTGAGGGTTACTGGAGGTTACGGGAGGATCATAATGAACGACATGAAGTCCAACCGATTCCAGAATTCGTGTGTAAAGACTTGGGTTCAAAGAGTCAGGATACCAAATAAAAACGTGTTGCCCCTGCAATTCATTGGCATATCTCGTAACCATCAAATGAGTCACTTCTTCGTTGCTCTTCTCTACTTGCATCATCAGTTGATTGACTTGTTTCTTTAGTTCATTATTGCTTTTTAGCGTCTTGTTATATTTTTGCTCCATGGATTCAAAGATTTCCCGTTCTTTGGCGGTAAACCAGGATTGCCCGGCTGTACCACCTAACAAAATGCCAATAGCCAGCGCTAAAAAAATGGAGGCAATCGTAATAAAGTGATAGCGTATATTGATCATCGCGCAGCTCTCCTAAAATGTTAGCATCATCCATTGACGAACGAACATATTCAACACATTGCGTATGACCGGATTAATCGCCAAAATAGCCATAATCGGAGCCAACGATGCGAGCATAAACAAGGCCCAAGTATTTGCCGTCACGCGAGGCTGATACAGTTGGCTAACTCCTTTGGCATCGATTAGTTTGGGGCCGATTTTGGTCCTGACCAAAAGGGTGCTTGCCATCCCTTTTCGGCCTTTTTCTAAAAAATCAATCATGTTTGTATGGGTGCCAATCGTCACGATTAACTCCGCATCTTCTTCATAGGCCAAAAGCATCGCCACATCTTCACTTGTCCCTGGTGCTGGCAAAAGCTGATGGACTAACTGGAGACGCTCTACCCTCTCGTGACCGGGTGCGTATCCATTGACAAAGGCATGAACCACAATCTCAGCCCCGCATCGTAAGGCATCATCGGAGATACTGTCCATATCCCCAATGATGAGGTCTGGTTGGTAGCCTGACTCCAACAGAGCATCTGCTCCCCCGTCTACGGCGATTAGTACGGGGCGGCATTCTTTAATGTACGAAGATAGCATTTGCAGATCTTCCCGATAATGCTTGCCACGTACGACGACAATGACATGTCGACCCGCGATTTGCGTCTGTAAGCTCAGCTTGGGAAGTGGTTTCAAAAAGATGTCTTTCTCCCACTTTGCGTACATTAACGTGTTATCAATAAATTGCGAAAGCGTTCGGTCAAGCTGTGCATTCGCGATTTGCGTCTTTTTCCAAATGGAATCAGGTGTGACAACAGCAAGTTGAGCATAGGTTGCCCATCCGTTATGATGAAGCACTTGCAGAAGAAGTGAAGTGGTAATACGGACGGTTGACTGATCCTGAAGAGACATAATCTCCATCGGGCTATCCCCAACAACTTC
Source organism: Brevibacillus ginsengisoli (assembly GCF_050113715.1). Classification (NCBI taxonomy): domain Bacteria; kingdom Bacillati; phylum Bacillota; class Bacilli; order Caryophanales; family Paenibacillaceae; genus Brevibacillus; species Brevibacillus ginsengisoli. Next base: position 39,779 of record NZ_JBNJQR010000002.1, on the reverse strand, counting down.
AAACAGTGGAATCTTGGACTCAAGCAGCCGCTTGGCTCCGATCGATGGATAGGTTCCTGTCATGAAGCTTTTGGTATTAATCACTGCTCGTACATTGGCTTCAATCAACGCTTCCGCCGCTACCTCATCCACATCTTCATGCGCAATAATGGCAATTTGGCCTGGTTGAATTCGCATGCATAATTGTTTCGTCTTCTGATCCACTACAACGGTGGCTACGATGACTTGGGAGTTGGTTCGTTTTCGCTGAAGCAAGTACCCCACCTCCCCCGTAGTATGGCAATTCTTGCCTAGCTTCATGCAGAAACAAGGAGAAAAAGAGCATAAAAAAGAGACTATAACATCGTATAGTCTCTTCTTCGTTCGTATTCACTTCAGTCGTATGTAAGATTAGTGAGCCTGTGTAGCAAAGTATACAATCAAAGCGTCAGCAAATACGAAGATAGCTAAGGAAACCAGGCCAAATCCGACAGCAAATTTATTTTTTACTTTGGCAGAACGGTAAACACCAGCTGCAATGAAAAGGGTCATGATAAACATTAAGATGTCAAATAAGTTCATGATTCCACAGCTCCTTAATTATACAATTATAGACGTTCATTCCATACAATAGCAATTTCCATTATATAGTCTCCCATTTGGCGAAACAAGCCATAACCGCATTTGTGACATACGATTTCACAATTAGAGGGGAAATAACCTTCAACGAACGTTTACTTTTGCTTTGGAACTGCTGTGGAATGTTAGATGTGCGTGTACCCATCATCAATGACATCAAGCCTGCCGGTACTTGGATCCATGACAAGTCCATGAACAGGAACTTTATTGGGAAGGAGTGGATGGTGACGGATCATGGAGACACTGTTTTTCACACTATCCGCTACACAATCGAAGCCTTGAAGCCAACGTTCCAGATCCATACCCGAATACTCCAAGGTATTGATTGTTTCTTCTTTAATCCCTTGCTTAATGAATTTCTCTTTCATTGCGCGGGGATTCACACTTCCCATCCCACAGTCATAATGACCTACGACAAAAACCTCTTCAGCGTTCAACTCATAGATCGCGACCAGAATACTGCGCATCACACTGCCAAATGGATGTGAAACAACTGCTCCCGCTGTTTTTATTATTTTTACGTCACCGTTCTTTAAGTTCATACTGGCAGGCAAAAGCTCAATCAAGCGCGTGTCCATACAAGTGATTAATACAAGCTTACGTTCAGGGAATTTGGAGGTAAGGTAGGGAACATATTTTTGTTCCTCCACAAACTTATCGTTGTACTTTAGAATCTCTTTCAATAGGGTACTCATTCGAGCCACTCCCTTCTTTTTGCAATTAAGAATGTTCTATCTTACTTATTATATCCAATCTCAAGAGGAACATGAACCTTATCCTGCACTTTTAAAAAACTTGGCCTATACCATATTCCAATCCGCTAAAAAAAATACTCCCGACCTTAGAAATCGGGAGCAGATAAACCGTTTATGAATTTGGGCTAGGAGTTTTCAAGAACGTAAGGAACTACATAACCATGTTTTTCCAGATCCTCTTTGATAATGTCTGTCGGAACTTCCGACTTGAATTTGGTCAAAATCCGGCGGACACCATGATGCTTGGAATCAAAAGAAATACAAGAAATTACGTTTGCCTGATGGTCAGCCAGAAGCGTCATAATTTCCTTCATAATCCCTTTGCCTTCATAATGCGTAATAACCATCCGAGTGCCTTTGATCGTCATTCCAAATACTGATTCTAGTACCAATTCGATATCTTTTCGTTTGATAATTCCCAGGAAATGATTATTCTCATCCACAATCGGAACAAACGGATAGCGAACAATAATAGGAAGCAAGTCTTCATATATATGCTCGAATGTAAGCCGCGGAATTTGTTTATCCACACCTTCAGCTAGAGGCATTTGAATAAATTCATTGAATTCTCCAGTAAATTTGCCAGTTTCCAACAGTTCGAATATACTTCTCTTGCTTATAGAGCCATAGAAAGACCCACTTTGATCAACTACGGGAAGGCTATATAGGTTTTGTTGTCTCATCAGGTTTAAAGCATGGGAAATCGTTTCATTCGGTAATACGGTTGTTAAATTCTCTACAGGTGTCAAGCACTCCTGAATAAACATACAATGTTCCCCTCTCAAAAGATCTGTTTGAGTCTTGCTATAGATAATACGTTGACCAAAAAAATATTTTTGATCTGTCTTTATTGTACCATTTACAAGGCTTACATGCCAGATATTCGGAAAATAAAAAGCCTGTCCCAACAAGGTTCTAGACTTTTCGGTGAACGAAACAGATTATTTGCCAAAAAAATAATAAAAGTCCCTTCTGGATGGAAGGGACCCTGTTAGGATGCAGCAAAGATTTACGTCTTGGTTACTGAACATTAAAACGCTCTTTCATACTGCTTGGGAGCAACTTCTCTGGCCTGCCCCGATAGCGCTTGGATAGCATGAAGTGCCCAGTAAGGGTCCTTGAGCATGCCTCGTCCTACTGCCACCAGATCGGCATCCTCGTTGGCAATTGTTGCTTCAGCCAACTGTGGATCATCCAGGTTTCCAACTGCGATGACAGGTACTTGCAAGGCTTGTTTAATTGCTCGGGCAAAAGGCACTTGATAGCCAGGATGATTACCCGGCTTGCGCTTTCCGGCCGGTCCTTCTCCACCTGAGCTCACATGAAACACGTCTACACCGGCTTCTTGGTATTTGCGACTAATTTGGATACTGTGCTCAAGGTCATAACCGCCGTCCATATATTCCACTGCCGAAATGCGCATGATCAACGGCATCTCTGGCGGCATAACACTCTTGATCGCACGGATAACCTCCACTCCGAACAAGGAGTAATCTTTTCCGTATTGATCGTCTCTGTTATTGATGGATGGAGAGTGGAATTGATGAATGAGATACCCGTGAGCACCGTGAATTTCAATGGTATCAACCCCGGCTTTGATCGCTCGAACAGCAGCATCCTGAAACTTTTGCACCATTTCCTTGATTTCCTCTGTGGTAAGTGCTCGTGGTTTTTTATATTCATTACTAACAGGAATCTCGGATGGTCCAACAGGAACTTCCGCATCTTCCGCTTTACGTCCAGCATGAGCGATCTGAATGCCTATTTTGGCCCCATATTTATGAACCTCACGAATGATTCGTTGAAAAGCGGGGATATGATCATCAGACCAAAGTCCAAGATCATAATCGGAAATTCGGCCATCCGGCTCCACATCCGTCATTTCCATAATGATGAGCCCGGTACCGCCCACCGCTCTCGAAACATAATGGACAAAGTGCCAATCATTCGGGATCCCATCTTTGGCATCGACAGAATATTGACACATCGGTGGCATCACGATTCGATTTTTGAGTTCCAATCCCTTTATTTTATAGGGTGTCATTAAACTAGTCATATCGCTACTCCCTTTCGTCTCAATTCCAGTGTATGTACATCCTGATTATAAATCTGTTACTTCTCTTTTTAAAGCATAAAATTTATTGTTATTTGCTTGTCTTTTTAAACCACAAAATGCTTAAAAACGTGTCCAGAATGCAATTCCGATCAGGGATGGGAAGAGTTTGTTCACTCTGTTAAACGTTCTGGCATGATCACCCCTTCTCCCACCTGATCTCCCTGTTGACGTACTTGATAAGCCCGTGCTGTGTCTGAGGAAGTGACTGCTTTATATAATTGAGTACCGATGAAGTGAAGAGCAACCTGATCTTCTACCGCATATCCTCCCAGCAGCTCTCCACGCGCAATCATTTGTAGATAGGTCAGTCTCCTTGAGGCTTCACTGTCATAGTGTGGGCAGTTACTGCCAGGCAAGAAGCCCAAAGCGTTGATCGCTGATAATCGCCCAGGAACGGAATCGGTTAAACCTTGTTCAAACCAACAAATCGATCCCGCACTAATGCCCGCCAACACAATACCTTGCTTCCACGCCTCTCGTATAATCTCGTCAAGGCCCCATGCTCCCCAAAGCGCAAGGAGGTTTCTTGTATTTCCCCCGCCTACGAACAGGATATCTTGATCCATAATCATTGCTTCAAGATCCGAGAAATTGGGTTTTAATAAAGAAAGATGAGACGGCTGACAATTCTGTTTCTCGTAGTATCGATAAAACCGTTGGATATAATCCTCGGAATCTCCGCTTGCGGTTGGGATAAAGCAGATTCTGGGATTGGCTTTTCCTGATTGCTTCAGGATATAACGATCAAGTGGAGAACGCTCCTGATTGCTGGAGAAACCTCCGCCTCCAAGAGCTATGATTTGTCTGGGTTTCATGATTATCTTTTCCTTTCGATTCTTGGCCTGTTTATCATTTCGAAGACTTCAAAACTCTAGAATTGAATAGAGCACACGAATAACAGAATGGCCGTCAGGATAAACGAACTTGTAACTACGTTTGGCAGCCTCTTCATCTGCTGGCTAGGATACCAACCGTGAAATTGCAGCCAATTCCGATAGGCGACAAACACCAGAAGAACATTAGCGAGGAATGGCAGGAAAACATTTTCTTTCATCCGCACGTGAAAATAAAGGATTGCCCAATTCTCGAAAGCCAAAAGCAACCCTAGACCAAAGAATAGAATGAATAAGACACGAACGATTTCTAACAAGAAGTACAGAAATTTGTTCATGATTTTCTCTCCACTTCATACACACAGATCTCTGGAAAACAGTTGATCCTAATCGGCAACCTTGCCGTTCCCAATCCTCTCGTTATGCCAAAGTACCCGCCAAGAGTCTGGATGACCCCAAGATGAAAGTGACGGTAACTGCCAAAGGTTCTAGAAAACAGCCTCACTTGTCCCCCGTGAGTATGACCCGTCAATAGCAGATCGAAGCTTACTTGATGCTCCTTCACATAATGGATGATGTTCGGTGAGTGGGCGAGTACAAGCTTAAAATTATTTTCAATCTCCTTTATTTCTGGAGGATATTTCTCATTGCCATATATAGAATTATCAAATCCGAATAGGAGTACTTTCGTCCCTTGAATCACGACCTCTTTACAGCTATTTTCCAGTGTCGTGATTGGGTATGTTACCACTCTCTTGTAGGAATGTTCTTCGGGTATCACTCGCTTGCGAAAATAAACCATTTCCTCCCGCTCATAGTTGCCAGGCACAAAAAACACACCATGCCTACTCTGAATTTTCGCAAGCTCTCGAGCCACCTTGGGCAATTGTGTTGCTTTATTCGTCAAATCTCCTGTTATACAGAGCAAATCAGGATTGAGATGATTCACCAAGGAACTGATAGATCCATTCAAATACTGTATTCGCCCATGTAGATCCGAGATATGAACGATTCGAAAAGGGTGCTTGACATTGGCTTTAAATCGGTATGTTCTCTTTTTTACATAAAGCGTGTTTACTAAAATGAAAAGAATAAGAAGGGAAGTACCTATTGCCGCAATGAACATAAAATTGGTTGACACCTCTTTTTTCAAACTTCGCCTGTGGCATATCCAAGCCTTTCCTATCTACAAAAAAAAGCCCTGTTTAATAGCATGTCATTGCGCTTAAACAGGGCTGAATATACCAATTAAAATATCAGTCGATCGAAAAGTTCACTTACGCTAAACCGATGACACAACCTTGATCATCCAAATAGACATTCTCTGCGGCCGGCTTCTTCGGCAAACCTGGCATGGTCATAATGCTTCCAGTTAAAGCCACAATAAATCCCGCGCCCGCTGAGATTCTTATTTCACTGACTTGAATGGTAAATCCGGTCGGTGCCCCCAATAGTTTAGGTTGGTCAGAAAAAGAGTATGGTGTTTTGGCCATGCAGACAGGCAGGTGAGCCAAGCCCATTTCCTCTACTTTCTGTAAGGTTTTCAATGCGACTGGAGCAAAGGCGACAGCCGCCCCTCGGTAGATTTCTTTGACCACGGTCTCAATCTTTTCTTTAATACTTAGGCTGTCTTCATAGAGAAACTGAAAGGAATTCTCTTGATTCTCAGCCAAGCGGACTACCTTATGAGCTAGTTCCACACCACCTTGTCCACCCTCTTCCCAGACGTTAGACAAAGCGGCTTCCACGCCAAACTCATGACATAAGCCCAGCAATGCGTTGATCTCTGCTGAAGTGTCAGAAGCAAATTGATTAATGGCAACCACAACGGGAACGCCAAACTTGCGAAGGTTTTCCACGTGACGCTGGACATTCGCGAAGCCTTGCTGTACCGCCGGAATATTTTCGATAGATAAGTCAGGGATACCTACCCCGCTGTTGTATTTCAAAGCTCTAATCGTGATCACAACAACCGCCGCAGCAGGTTGAAGATTGGCTTTTCTGCATTTGATATGGAAGAATTTTTCTGCTCCCAGGTCAGCTCCAAAGCCCGCTTCGGTTACCACATAGTCCGCTAATTTAAGCGATAGCTTCGTTCCAATCACACTGCTGCATCCGTGCGCGATATTGGCGAATGGCCCTCCGTGGACGACGACTGGGGTCCCTTCGATTGTTTGCACCAGATTGGGTTTGATCGCATCCTTTAACAACACACACATCGCATCTACCGCTTGTACCTCTGATGCTGTGACTGGTTGATCATTCTCATCGTAGGCAATGATGATCTGGCTTAAGCGCTTCCGCAGGTCTTCCATATTTTCGCTCAAACAAAGAATCGCCATTATTTCGGAGGCTGTGGTAATCATGAAGCCATCCTCGCGGGTTGTTCCGTTACCTTCACCCAAACCGATCACGATATTGCGCAGCGCTCGGTCATTCATGTCCATGGCGCGCTTCCAAACGATTTTGGAAGGATTGATTCTTCTAGTGTTTCCATGGAACAGGTGATTGTCAATCATTGCTGCCAACAAGTTATGAGCCGCAGTAATGGCATGAATATCCCCAGTAAAATGAAGGTTAATCTCATCAGCAGGAAGGATTTGAGCTCGTCCGCTTCCGGTCGCTCCCCCTTTGATCCCCATGCATGGTCCAAGTGAAGGCTCTCGGAGCGCAGCAATCGTCTTTTTGCCAATCAGATTCATTGCTTGGGAAAGCCCAATGGTTGTCAGGGTCTTACCTGCACCAGCCGGGTTGGGGTTCATCGCTGTCACCAAAATCAGTTTGCCATTCTCATTGTCTTTTACTTTCTCTACTAGTTCATTTGAAAGCTTGGCTTTATACTTTCCGTAAAGCTCCAGGTCTTCTTCTGCAATCTGTAGTTGTTTGGCTATTTCGATAATTGGTTTCATGGTTGCCCCCTATCATTCATTCAATACATTTATTTTTTCAAATCATGTGGCAACTTGCAAGAAGCATCCTCCAAAAAATGTGTGAATCATTTATTTTTCATCTTACTGTTCCGCTAACCACATCGACCAGAATAATACAGCCAACCTTCCTACCATTTAACCTCTATCTTAAAAAAAGGCACCAGCTTTACGCTAGTGCCTTCTAGTTCCCACTCTAGAACTCAATCTTATTCGATTTGACTTCCACGTTAATTTTTACTTCATTTTTCTTGCCGTCCGTGATCGTGATGGTTACTGTACCTTCTCTTAATCCTTTAATCTCCAAGGTTTTGCTGTTCATTTTTACCGTTGCGATCCTCGTGTTGCTTGATACCGCTTTGTACGGTGTCTTCCCGCCGCTTAATGACAGTTTAATGCTTTGATCTTCCAAAACGGAATATCGGTTAGGTTCTGAGATATCCGGCCCCGAATTGTCCGTTTGAAAGATTGAAGCGTAAACAACGTTTGTCTTTCCTTTGGAGTCTTTAACTAGACCGTCTGGAACCATCAAATAGAAGATCGTTTTTTTCGTCAAAGGTGATTTCGGTTGAAAGGTAATGGTGCTGTTAGAAATGGTGGTTTTACCAGTAATTTTGTGGTTGTTTACGTCCATGAGCGATATGGAACCTTTACCCTCTTTAATCGTCCGGTCAAAGGTGATTTTTATCGATTGCTTGGAGCTTACTCCCATCTGCATTTCATAGGGGGTAACGTTTGTAATGATCGGTCCTTCCGAGGTTCCCGTTTTAAAAATATATGAGTAATAAGTGTTCTGTTGTGAAGCATCTTCCGTTCTTTGAACCGATTTTTCCTGGATTTCCAAGATGTAGTTGGATGAGCTCGAAAGATTTCTGGTTGGTTTGAAGGTAATCGTATTATTTTTGATGGATGCCGTACCTGCTACAGTATCTTTTTCACCAACCTTGCGCAGCGTTACTCCCGAAGAACCGTTTACCCACTCAATCGGATACAGAAATGTAACTGCAGGTTGAATATTAATCGGCACACTCGTGCTTTCAACTATTGGGTTTGTGTACATAACGGCAAAAGAATTCGCAGCAAAGCTGGCGTCTGTACTCTCAGATGTCACGGCTTGTACCGCAGTGGTGTTAAGTCCAACCCCAAGTAGTAGTGTTAGTACGAGCAATAGTCGTGTAATCTTTTTCATTAGTGACCTCCTAATCTTTCTCCCAAGGAAGATTATACCATAACTCTTCTAATCTCTCTTTAATTCTCTTGGACTAAGTTTCTTTCTCTATCGATTCTAGCTCTTCTTTAATCAACGCCTTGTTCTTATACATACGGATGTCTGCCTGCCTGATTAATGCCTCCATGTTTTGACCGTCTGTGGGATATTCGCTTACGCCGATACTTGCCGTAACTTGAAGTACCTGTTCATCCAATAGAATCGGGAATGACAGGATTTCCTCGATTTTCTGAATGATGTTGCGGGACTCTGCATTATTCTGATTGGGAAGTAGAATGATAAATTCATCTCCGCTCAGCCGAAAAATATTTTCTTTATTGCCAAAGCAATGAATAAATCGTTCGGATACCTTTTGCAAAAGCTGGTCTCCTACCAAATGCCCATATGTATCATTAATCTTTTTAAACCTATTGACGTCCAATAATATAACGGTAAATGGTTGATTCTTCTGCTGTCCGATCGATAACAGATTCTGGATCGTTTTTTCAAATAGAAGCCGGTTGGGTAATGAAGTTAAATGATCGTAATGCGCCAACTGAGTGAGAATAACGGAGATTCGTCTTTGATACACGATCATCCAGTACGCCATAAAGAGTAACAGGATCGGAACAAGCGTATAGCTCTTGACTAGGAAGTGGGCATGAGCCATAGTTTTATCCCAGATCTCACCGTCAAAGTCAATTCCTAAAACAGCATCAATCTTCCCGTCATGGTAAATCGGTGTGAAGGCCCCAATTGAATAGCTGAACTCATCTCTCGTCGGAGTAGGCTCAATAGATGTGATTCCACGGAAGGCGTCCTCCAGCTCAGGAATGTAGTTATCGTATATTTTTCCGATTGGGCTTAATGCTTCCCTTTTTCCACGAATGATGCCGTTGTGATCATAATCAGTCTCAGGAGAGATGACGAAATAATTACGACCGTCAGTAGATTTTCTGAGAGTATACATACATTGAATTTTATTACTGAATAATGTCCACATTTTCGTTTTTTTCATTAGATTTTGATACGTCAGGCTATTTTGGGGTGTATCGCTTGTAAGAAGATAATGCCCTTCCTGCTCCAATTCCTTGCTAAAGGTTGAGGCGAATCCAGTGATGATCTCCGTTAACTCTTCACGCTCTTTCTCTTCAACATGAACGGTTAAGATATAGCCAACGGTCAAAAAAGCAACTGTTGCACCAAGTATTCCGATTGGTAAATAACGAAATATTTTTTTCTGATCGCTTAAGCTACATCCTTTTACTTGATAACGCAGGAACATATGTAAAAGCCCAAAACCGATGAGTACCATTGTTGAAAACAGCAAGTATTGATTACTGTACAACATGTGAGTTAGCTCCCTTGATAGTAGTGTGAAAGTTGTGTATATCAATACCCGATTTAACTATTTGTAAACCTTTATTCCCTTATTCACTCTCCTTGAACTCTTGCTTGTCCCAACAGACCGCTTCTTCAAGCCTTAGATCAAATACGGCTAAAAACGCATCCACAAGCTCTTTGGCCGCTTCATTCCCTCCGCAATACTCTGGAGAGATTGCTACTGTGATGACGTTCCAATCACATAAACGTTTCAACTTCTCCAAGGATTCCCGAATCTGGTGGATTGGTTCAAGGCGAGGATTCAACACATCTTCCGAGCGATTGAAATAATCAAGGTCAATATCAAGAATCTTCGTCTGTTCCATCTGTAAACGACGCAGGTCAAAATCAGCCCAAAACGATTCCAAATCATGAAAGCGCTGATGGGTGTACCGGCAATCTATTGGCAGTCTGGAAAGAATCGTTTGACAATACTCGTTGCGCTTCTCTATCGCTTGGTAGCTGATCTCTTCTAGAGAAAGCACGTCCTCCGCTTGATGAGAAACGAAGATAGTCTCCCCGATCGTAGCTCTTGCCACTGCTGCCCAGATAAAATTATCGATCTGCATCTTGTTTGGCGGACATACCTGACCACTCGCGAAATCGTGTCCCTGTGCAACCTTCAGGATCTCCTCGACGCTGCTGGCTTCCGAGAGTCCTTCAACAAAAACGCCATCTGGCGTGTCATCCAAATGGGCGTCTACATGCACGAGTATGGATTGAGTCTTCAGGTTGCCTATGGCTTTTTCGATTTCCCATGCCGCGAATGCCCAGTTGTGTTGTCGCATAAGGTAGATTCTTTTATTAGGAAAATAGACTTTCCAATCAAAATTATGTTGCCAGGACAATTGTATCACTCCGTTCACAAATGAAGAATCCTATTCATAGATTCGTCAATAATATCATTAGAAACCTTGGCTGTCGCCAAGCCTCTGGCGCAGGCGAAGCCTTAGTTGCACTTATGTAGATCGGAATTTTATATAAATACCGATCTACTAAAAAAAGAACTGCCCTATTTGACAGTCCAATAAAAAAAGAGAACGGTTATTGTAAGTCGAGCTTCCATGGGATTCTATGGACCGGGCTGCTCTTCTTAGTGTACATTTGAGCTAAAAAATGACTTTTTTCCTGTACGACTTTACAACTATCATCTAATCCCTCGAATCTCTCCCCAGCAATGTAAGCAGTGAAATACTCGTCCCATCCGATGAATGTTTGCTGAATTAACCTTGCTGCCACGAGCATATTTTTCTCCGTCACTTTCCTGTCTAAATACCTTGAGGCAATCCCTAACTGACACAAATATAAATAGATTGCGTAATCATAGGCAATAACACCCGCTTCCGGGAATCTTCTCAAATATTCGTTCACGATTCTTGCCTTAACGTACTTTTCCTTGTCATTTGAAATGGATTGTAAATACGCGGATCGCTCCGTTTCTGATAGAACCGATAGAAAATGTTTGACTTCGTTATATTTTTGCCGATTCCCTTCCTCCAACAGCCATTTCAATCTCAGGTGCAATTGGTAATCGTTATGGATTCCCCATCGTTTCAGGTGTCTCTTGGCGTATAAGATGTCTGCAATCCTTTTGAATCCAAATAAGGCGAAATAATAAGCAATCGTACCATTCATACATACAAATGAGAGCCCACGTATATATCGCCTCTGCAGGTGGTTCAATCTCCATTTTCGAAACATATTCATTATACAGTTTCCTTTTCCGTTAATTTTAAACCGCTCGATACGCTCTCCACAATCCCATCGCTAGTTGGAGGTAGAAATACAGCAACAAGATGTTTTTCAATAGCGCATCCATGAATTGATTAGATTTGGAGGAAGACTTCTTTTTAACCGATGCTTTTTCAATTGAGTCAACTCGATCTTCGCTTTCGATAAATTGGTAGCCGACATATTTTCCTGCCATTTCAATTTTTAAATCATGGCTTACTGATTTCATCTTGTCGATACCACCTTTGATCGTCAACCAATCCTTTGTTGATAAAGCTTGAACACGTCCATAGATTTCTACTGTTTTACCGTTCTTCAATCCATTATTTTCATAGACTTCGTTCAAATCCTTCAAATTCATCACGATAGTGACGGGCTCTTGATCAACCCAACCAAGACACACGGCTTTTTTATCCATTGCAGGTGAACGTAACTGATTAAGCTTATTCGCTGTGATCATTTTGGGAATTGGATCAACCACATAGAACAACTCAATGAATTCTAATTTACTGATCGTTGCCTTTATCGTTGTAGAATCTGAATGAACCTTTTTTAAATCCTCCACATTGTGAATAACCATATGATCCTCAGGCTGTATCGCATGTACGGAAGGTTGTTCTTGTAGATTGGTAATACTCGGAAAAGGAAGCGCCATCTGAAGTACAAGTAGAATCACAATGGTTCTGCCGCTTCTCCTTAACAAAATTGAAATAAAAATAAAAAAGCTGAAAATATAGTGTGCGAGGTACTGATACCATTTTCTTTGATCATCTGGTTTTATATAGAATTTTGCAACGTGCATATTAAAATACAGATCGCTATCCCATTTGGCGTTTGGTCCCATACCCAAATAAGATTGATACGCCTTCTCCATCTCATGCAGTTGATAGTGACATTTCGCTTTCAGGCTTAGCGCATCCAGATGGTCGGGATGATGTGACAGGAAATATTCGCAATCCTCGATAGCAGCTGAAAACTGTTCCTTGTCAAAAAAGACACGGGCTCGGGACAAATAACAATCCCACTCATTACCATTAATTGAGATCGCATGGTTGAACGCTGCAAGCGCCTGATCAGGTTCACCCATCCGCAAATGGTATTCCCCTTGCAATCGAAGCAAATCCGGATCGTCCTGATACAACTCATAAGCGTTGGCGAGAAACTCCTTTGCTCGTTGCATATCATTGTTCATCAGAGCAAAGAAAGCATGCTCACGCCATCCGACGAAGCGATCAAAGTCGACTTCTGCTTCTTTTGGAAAAAATGTATACCGTAGTTCCCATGGATTTCTGATTGCGCCTATCAGATAGTTCGCAAAGGATTCCGAGTATTCGTAATAGATCTGTCTTTCTTGATTACGCCATTGGAATTCGTTGTCGAGCAAAAGCCAAATCTCACGCGGCAGATGCCTGTGATCTTCCAGAAACTCCAGCATCTGCTCACTAATGGTTTGCTTCAAATCGATATCCCACAGTACATCCGAACGAAGCAATTGTTCCCATTTCTCCCGATCGATTCTAGCAAAAAAATTATCGTATAAATCTTCCACCTGCTGCATAAATTCGGAAATTTTGTCCGAATGATAAATCGGGTCCTCCTTATGTCCCTCGAAGAAATGAATCCAAGGAGGAGTCTTTATATCCAGTTCGGAATCGTCAATCTCATCCGAATCATCCTGATCGCTTTGGTTGCTGTCTTCACTTTGGCTTGTGATGACAATTTCCGATTCCCGCTCTTGAATCCGCTTCTTGCCTGCCTGCTTGATTGCCCAATCGTACGCTTCCCTTAGTCTTTGATAGCCTTCAGGATCATCTTCTGGATGATGAACTTTTAGTTTTTTGGCATACGCCCGCTTAATAGCAGCGACATCATCCGTTGGTTCAATCCCGATTATTTCCCAGATACTCATTAAAAATTGTGCCACCTCTCCATGCTTTCAAGTTCTTTTTGCAATTGAAGGGCGGCTTTGTTAATTGCCATTTCATTCTGAGTTGCAAGGACTTGTTCAAATCTTTGCAGAATGAAAGCGATCTCTTCGCGTTTATCCCCTAGTGATTCCTCGTATAAACGTTCTCCTCTGGCAAGCAACAACCGATTGGCTGTTCGATCACGAGGATGAACTTTAATGTCTTTGAGCTCTTCAAACCGCTTCTCGATTTCCTCCATCGTAAGGGTCCCCTGACTTTGCTCGATGATCATTTTTTTCTTAATGCTAGTTTGCAGCGCAGTAACTTCAACCTCTAATATGCCGTTAATGTCATAGGTGAATCGCACATCAATTACTTGATCGCCCGCTCGTACTGGTGAAACGGGAATTTGAAGTTCGCCAAGTTTAATATTGTTCTGAGTGCGTCTGCTCTCCCCTTGAAAGATAACGACATTAATCTCAGTCTGATTGTCCTCAATCGTACAGTACCTTTCCACCCTACTTACAGGGATTGGGGTATTGCGTTCGATAATTGTTGAAAAATAACCACTCTCGAAGCAATGATTCCCCATCCTCTTCGTCGTTTCAACTCCTAGGGTATATGGGCAAACGTCCGTCAAAACGACCTCGCTTAACGCTTCATTGCGATCTTTCAAAGCGGCCTGAATCGCTGCACCTAAAGCAACCGTCTCGTCCGGATTAATGTGTGAAAAAGGCAGTCGACCAAACATTTTGCTAATGACCGATTTGATAACGGGCATACGGGTTGCTCCACCAATTAGTACAATCGCGTCCAAATCTGCCGAAGTAAGCCCCGCATCTCTTAATGCGCGTTCAATTGGTTGACGCAAGCGTTGAATAAGGGGATGAACAAGCTTTTCAAATCCAATCCGATCCATGCTAACTTCATAGGTTTGCTCTTTCCATGTAAGGCGCATTGTCGCGCTGTTCTCATTAAATAACCTACATTTGCACATTTCCGCTTGCTTGAAAATAGCCGAACGGGCCTTGCTGTCGAGATCATCCACCGGAAGTTTTTGATTATCGATAAAATAGGATGCGAGCAGTTCGGTAAAATCTTCACCACCGAGGAAGTTGTCACCCGCAATCGATTTCACTTCAAGCACACCTTCGAACATTTCCAAAATTGAAACGTCAAATGTGCCTCCCCCTAAATCAAAGACAAGAAACTTCGTCTCGGACTCTTGTTGATGCAGACCATAGCAAATCGCCGCTGCGGTAGGCTCGCTGATCAAGCGTTCTACTTTCAATCCGGCCATTTCGGCCCCTCGTTTCGTAGACTTACGCTGTGCATCATTGAAGTAAGCAGGAACGCTGATGACCGCTTCCGTCACCGGGTAGCCGAAAAATGCTTCCGCGTCTTCTTTCAACCTCCTCACGATGAAGGAGGAAAGCTCCTCTGGTGTGAATGTATACTTGCCTAGGTTGTACTTCTTTTCTGTGCCCATGTAGCGTTTAAAAGCGGCTACGGTTGCCTCCGGATGGGTGATCAATCGTTCCTTGGCTATTTGGCCAACCAGTATTTCACCGCTCTCATCAACACTTACAACGGATGGGGTAAGATTCTCCCCAAGAACATTCGGAATAATAGCTGGTCCATTTTCTGTCCAATAAGCGACCAAACTATTCGTCGTTCCTAAATCAATGCCGATTGTTGTCATAATTCGGCCTCTTTCCTTGTGTGATTTTTCCACAAAACCTTTATTTCACTGTTCATTTGTAATATGCTGGGTAAGTTGTCGGAATTATACTAAGCCATTTTTTTACAAAAATCAATGAGCGATTCATTTGAATTCATGTCGATTCAAGGAAAAAGGAGGCTGTCTTTTTTGAATAAAAGACTTTGGATCTTTCCCATACTCGTTATTTTTTCTATGATTGTAAAAATATCCTGGCATGCATTACCTTTTAGCGATACCAAATCGACAGCAACCACGAATCAGCAAGTATCGAGCCCGAGATATTCGGATTCGTTGCCTCAAGAAGAGATGGCTACTGAAACAACTCCAGCCATCGTCGAAGCTAAAAGGCTGGACAAATTTAATGCGTATGTAGAGTTTAGCAATGCTTTAAGCAATATGAATGTTCAACTAGAGAAATATGTGGATGAATTCGGGAAGAATAGACAACCTCGTATCGATAATCATTTTAGCTTTACCTTCGCTTCAATTTCAGATAATGATCTCGATAACCTGAAAGTCGGGTTTGCCTATGCTCATGCCACCCCCGCCTATCAATCAGTTGACGCTACGATCGAACAAATGCAACCAGTTGTGAATAATCTTACAAGTGTCATCAACAAAGCCCATACCTATTATGAAACGAAAGGTTATCTAGATGATCAATTTGCCAAGTGCAAGCAATACCATAGCGAATTGATTCAATCCATTGAAGTATATGAGGAATTATCAAGGAGTTATTTTAAAGAATTCAAAAAAGTAGAGAATGAGTTTCATTCACTCCAATTGCAAAAGTTCAAAGATGCAGGTTCAAATGCTCCATACTATGCTTTAAAATTTTTGATGGATGTGGAGAGCTTATCCGATGAACTTAGCAAACAAGGAATTACTGCCCAAAATATGCTTGCACTAAATATGGCCACATTCAAACCGAAATATGACCAGGTAGCGGAAGACCTTGATCATTTGCTAATGCTAGTGGATAAACCAGAAGAAGCGAGGAAAGCAGGATACGATCCGTATTCGTTAAAACGTTATGCTGACACTGCCAAGGATGTTAAGATCGCAGCAGCTTCCCTTATTGAAAGAGTTAATAAGAAGAAAGCAGTAGAAAGCTATGTTCTGGAAAGTAAGTTTTTTACCAAGCAAGAAAAAGGAATGCCTGAAAATTATAAAATGAAGGTAAAGGATGCTGTGGTTGCTTATAATCTCTTGCTTCGTAAATAATGAGTTGTAGTCATATTAAATCTCCTTCCCTTCGTTGGAGTACCGCCTTCAAAACGCAGTTAACTTAACTAGCCTTAATGGGTGACTTTACAGTATTCAATGTAGAGTTGCCCATTCTTTTTATTTCATCAAATACTAGATATCTATATTAATTTTATAGTATTCATAGTACAGTTCTATCTCGGATTTTGATTATTATGCAACATTAAATGGTCGTTTCACGAAAGATAAAATATCCACCTTAAAAGATGAAGAAGTCACTGTTCAGTGATAATAAAGTTTTAGACCAGAAGCCCTTATAGTACAAGGAGTCCCGGTCTTCAAAATCACGTGGTATTTGAAAATTAGTTTTAGACTCAACATTTGAATTAAGCAATCCATGGCTCTTTACTGAATAATAAAGTTTTAGAATGACTCATTGAACTATCGTATCCGTTAGTTCAATGCAACTACGGGTCGTTCGCGATCTTCAACGCAAGCGGCCTAGAATTGCCGGAGGGCTTGTTCGATGGCCCTCAGGAACGCAAAACGATCAAAATCAAGGGAAACGACAGATTGGATGAAGAAATGTTAACCCGTCTGCTCACGCAAGCATCCTCCGCTATCTAGCCTCGCCAGTAGCAGAATAAGCCCGTTGCCCCGTAAGGTACATTAGCTACAAGCAGTCTGTTTGATTTCACTTATATCGTGATATGTCTTCGTTCAATGCCAACTACTGCACCTCCAACCCGAACCTGGTTGATTTCACCGCTCTCGCTCAGGCGCAATCCTACCTTAATTTCAGAAGGACAATCCATCGAATACCCTTGCCTGAACATGACGTGCTCCACTTCCCGCAAAGATAGTTGGCCATGTTGGTACAAATAGCTGAGCAGGGCACCGTTGGATGTTCCTGTCGCGCTCTCCTCGGGAATATCGTACAGCGGCGCAAAATTCCGACATTCCGCAGCAGCATCGTCTGGAGTATCCATCGTGAACAGATGATATCCAACCACATCATATTTTTCGCTGATGGCGGTTATGGCGTCAAAATTTGGCTGAACTTCATTCAAGAGCTTCCTGCTGCGGATCGGGATCAAAATGTCCCGCAGCCCCGTCGAAACAATCTGGATGGGCAACCCGGTTTCCAGATCCTCGGCATCCATCCCCAAAGATGGGGCGATTTCCTCACAGGATATCCTTTCAAGAAATTGTGGTAAGGCTTGTGACAAATAAACAAGACCCTCAGAGCTAATATCGACATCCAAAATCCCTGCCTTGGTTTCTATCTTATAGGAGGTCCCTTCCTTTGCCAAACCCAGCGAATGCATTAGTCCAAATGCAGCAATCGTGGCATGTCCGCACAGATCAACTTCGCTGGCGGGGGTGAAATAGCGGATTTTGTAATCCGCAAGCAGGGATTTTTCCATAAAGGCCGTCTCCGAAAAGCCCAATTCCTTCGCTATAAGCTGCATTTCGGCAGCATACAGTGAAAGGCCACCCTCCAAGACAACGCCTGCTGGATTACCGCCACGCTCCCCTTTCGCAAACGCATTTAACGTATACACTTCCACATTCATGTTCCGCTCGTCCTCTCCTTATCTTCGAAAAACCGATGTGCGCAACCGCACGTCCCACTCGCTGCCATGAAACGGATGTCGGGGCTCCCGCGCAATTTAGAATCGTTCCGTTTACATAACATACGAATGATAACGATTCTTTAAGTCAATCTCTCCCGCTCCTTTCGACATTGCATTATGTTCACTCCAGACGGGCTCT
Source organism: Brevibacillus ginsengisoli (assembly GCF_050113715.1). NCBI lineage: Bacteria > Bacillati > Bacillota > Bacilli > Caryophanales > Paenibacillaceae > Brevibacillus > Brevibacillus ginsengisoli. The sequence goes on along the minus strand of NZ_JBNJQR010000002.1, from coordinate 21,597 downwards.
CCCTGCCCTATCAGTCTCCATATACACCGTACCGTTACAACTGCAAGCAACACAGGTCTGGACGACAATTAGATCCGCCTTCCAGGAAAGCCCTGCCAATGCCGGATGCTGCGCATCAAGGTTGATCAGCATGGGCCAAGGGTCCATTATACCACGGACAGCTATACCGGCCGTCAACATCCGCACAGACCGGACTCTCTTGCTCTTTGAATCGGAACCGGTCTCGCTTGCATCCCGTTTCCTTACGTTTAATTTGAATACCCTCCCATTCCACACAATTCGTATCTATCCTGCCGGAAAATCTGTAGGTACAGCAAATTGTACCATTAATAAAGATAAATAAGGCAACTATATTTAGAACTACTCTGCCTGTTAGTTTAACGTGGCCACAGTCTAGAACTTTATTATCCAGTCTAATACTTTATTAATCAGTCTAAATCATTATTATCTTTGGACAGTCACCTTAACAGAGGAACAATTAAACTCACTAGGTTTTTACATTTCCACCACAAAATCCGAATAGCCTTATAAGATAACTAGACCAAATATAAAACTACTTTAAATACATGTAAACAATGTGACAACCATTGATTTAACAGTGATTGTCACATTGAAGTTAAGATAATCGGAAATTTACAACGTTAAGGAATTCTGAATACAAAAATAGCCGGTTTTCACCACTTTATAGGTGTAACCGGCTTTTATGCTATCCCTGGTTCAGCGGATGCAATGATTCTAAGGTGAGGTAGTTCCAGGTTTTAACTAACCTTACCCGTTTGTTCAGTCGCTCATTACTTTACTCTCGGTATCAGGAATGCTTTTTCTGATTTCTCAAAGCCAATACGTGGGTAATATTCCATCGCGGTAGGTGCAGAGAGTAAAAGTAGGGAAACCTCTTCACCTAAGTATTCTCGCAAACGCTTGATTAGTTCTGTCCCAATACCAGCCCTTTGATACTCCTTACATATTGCTAAATCAGATAGATAACAACAGTATGAAAAGTCGGTAATCGCTCTTGCAATGCCTATTAATTTATCATCATCCCAAGCAGAAATGTTGATATCGGCATTATCAATCATTCTTTGAATGCGATCAAGATCATCCACAGGACGTTTAATTCCAGAGCTTTTATAAACGTCCGAAACATCTTTGGCAAGAATTGAAGTATTAATTCTGTACTCTATTGTCATAAGCGCACCTCCTGTGTTAATTACGTTATCCAATCCTATACAAATTAATATCCTCGTTCCCGGTTTACTACCCCATTCAATGACTTCCCTTCACTATAGCATTTTAGATTCTCTACAAAAAAGTGACTTACGCTATCAATTGTACTCGGTCCCGACAAGTGAGAAGTTACATACACATTCGGAATCGACCAAAAAGCGTGTTCCTTTGACAGCGGTTCTTTCTCAAATACATCAAGAACGGCCGCTTGAAGGTGCCCTGATTGCATGACATCTGTTAAATCATCTTCGTTAATCAATGCTCCGCGGCCCACATTTATCAAGCAAGCATTCGGTTTCATGGCTATAAGAAGTTCCTTGTTAATGATATGACGCGTAGTATCTGTCAAGGGAAGGGTAAGCACCAAATAGTCGAGATCTTTCACAAATTCATTCCACTGATCTGAGCTAAAGTGGCAATCCACTAACGAAGCATTTGTGCCACTAAAACTTAGCCCATGCACATTCATGTCAAAGGCTCGAGCTTTACGAACAATCTCAGACCCGATGGATCCAAGACCAGCCACTCCCATCGTTTTACCCGCCAGAGTTTCAGAAATGAATGGGTCCCATTGCCTTTTGATCTGTGATTGCCTCATACGAGATCCGTTCTTCACTATATCCAACAGGAACATAAAAACATATTCAGATATATACGTTCCGAACTGATTGACAATTCGGGTAAGGATAATGTCCTGAGGGATGGAACCGTCTGAGACCAAGTCATCGACACCAGCTCCCTGCGACTGAAACCAGCGAACAGAGGAGGCAAGAGGCTGATGGAGTAGCTCCAGAGGGAACCTCCATCCCAAAACAACTTCCGTACCTGGCAAAAGCTTTATTGCCTCTTCTAATGTAGAAGCTGCTTGTACAGATTTAAACCCGTAACTGTTTATAGATTTAGTATAAGCTTCAGCTTTTGAATAATCTGGATTAAAGACGAGAATGTTAGGCTCAGTCATAGCTTTTCTCCTTTATATATATATTAACTCCTGCTATTGGAAAATCCCAGAACTTCATAATCCGTACCCTTAAAAGATACGGAAGCAATAAGTTGAATCTCAACAGATGAATTGCCTGGCAATGATGCAACACCTATTGCGGCTCGGCTCCCTACACCAGCACTACCTAATTCTTCGTATAGGTACTCAGATGCGAAATCTGCTAGGCTAGAATGTGCCTCAAATGTCTCTTCCGCATTAATGTAAACGGTAAGCGAAACGATCTGTTCCAGCTTTTCGTGTTCAGTAAGTAAATTCCTAGCAGCAGTAAGTGCATTGGTAACCGCTTGAATACTTGCTTGTTTATAGGTATCAACCGGCTTTTCAGCACTAACTTTTCCACTTTGAATCAGAACGCCATTTGTCCTAGGTGTCATTCCCGCAGTATAAATCATGTTTCCAACCCGTGAGGCAGGAACATACTTCCCCTGCGGAATAAGATTATTTTTTTCTCTTGATGTGCTCATTTTCGATACAGCTCCACTACTTTAGTGACACGGTCAATTGCAGCAACTGCAGCTGCATGATCTTGTGAAAAGTTGATTCGAAAACTATCAGTAAACTGTGTACCAAATTCTATACCAGGTGTTACTGTCACATCGGCTTGTAGGCGAAGAATTTTCACAAATTCTTCTAATGTAACATCTAATTCAGGAATTCTTGGGAATAGATAGCTACCTGCCTCTGTAGGTCGCACTTCAAAGCCCTCAACAGCGCGCAACTTTGCAAGCAAATCATCACGGATTGCTTGGTGCTTCGCTATCCGTTCAGTCATCCATCCTTCTGGTTCGGCAAACCAGGATCTCAATACAGCTTGGCTATATCCCCCTGCACGGAGAGACACAATTGCCTGCAGCTTTTCCATACGTTCAATAATTTTTGCGGATCCAAACGCTACACCTAGCCGGTACCCACTAAGCGACTCTGTTTTTGATGGCCCCATGATGGTCATTACATTTTCGGGATCTACAATATTCTGTGCACATAAGTGCGTATAAGTCCGTCCCTCAAAAATCTGACGGGAGTAAAGTTGATCGACGATGACTGTGACTCCGTACTGTTGGGCAAGTTGTGCAATCCCTCGTATTTCATCAGGTGAATAGATTACGCCCGTAGGATTATTGGGATTAGAGAACAAAAAGACTTTAACACCGACTTTAAAAGCATCCTCCAGCTGAGTTAAATCCAACCCTGCGCAAATGTGTGTGTTGAAATATTCCATCTGGATTGGAACGACAACGCCCTCAAAGAATTCGACTAATTTTCGATTGGCAAAATAGTCTGGCGCTACAATGGCAACCTTGTCACCTCTGGAAATCGTAGATCCCATAGCCAGGAAAAGTGCCCCTTGTGTTCCTGGAGAGATGATCAAATTCTGGTCTGCGTTAATCGTTGAACCCGTGAAATTAGCAAGCTTTTGGGCGGCGTCCTCCCGGATGTTTTGACTTCCACGATACTCGGTATAGGCCTGCTTTCCTCCGAGATGAACCCCTTCGACGAAGACATCTAAAGAGCCTGGAGTTGGCTTAAAAGCGTCAACATCCCCGTGTGAAAAGTCAACCGGCGTGCCCGAAATTTTCTCACCGCGCAGACTCACTTCATTTGTGTTTTGGCGAACTTCTTGTCCAGGTGCAAATTCAGAACCAAGTTTTAAAAATTTTCCTTCCAGTAAATTCATTTGCAGTTCCTCTTTCCTCTCCCAAGACAATTAGAATTGTATTCAATAGACAACTCTTTTTATTCCGATTCCAATCCTTGTTATTTAATGATTTCTCCATAGCTCAATGATAAGTGCTTCTTACGCTTTAACTCAAATATCAAAAAGTTTATAATGATATATAATTTTCTTTATACTGATGAAAGCAAATGGAGAATTGTATATAAAAATACTTAGTATCCAACATTGGTACGCATTTGCTTAAACATTTTGGGTTTTGGTTTTCCTCTCACAATCCTTTATCTAGAAATTTATAGTCTATTTAATATAAACATTATGATAAATCGCTAGCAAATACGAGGGGCGACTTTTATGCTAAAAAATATGGGTTATGTTTATGCGGTTCATTTGAATAAAAGTTTTTCTAAGGCGGCTGAGGAACTATATATTTCCCAACCAGCACTTAGTGCAGCAATAAAAAAGATAGAAGACGAAATTGGACTTCCTATTTTTGATAGGAGTAGTAACCCAATACAATTAACACCAGCAGGCGAATACTATATTGAATCAGTTGAGAAAATAATGAAAATAGAAAATGAAATGAGAACACATTTCAATAGTTTTCTTGGAAATAACCGGGGAACGATAAATGTTGGGGGTGCTTCCTTCTTTTGTGCTTATATTCTGCCAACAATAGTGCAAGAGTTTAAGACGGAGTATCCAGATAATACGGTAAATATCCTTGAGGCAAATGCAGATGATTTGGTGAAATGTCTACGGTCTGGAATTGTTGATATTATTTTGGATGTTGAAAAAAGAGATGCAAAAATCTTTGATTCTTTTGTGTGGGCAGAAGAAGAGATTGTACTAGCGGTTCCGACAGCTTATGAAGTGAACAATAAGTTAGAAAAGTTTCGTTTGACTTTTGAGGATGTGGGTAGTGGACAATATTTGAATCAAAAGGTTCCTAAGGTGAATCTGAAAGAATTTGAAAATGAAAATTTTCTATTATTGAAAAAAGGAAATGATTTGTACCAGAGAGGCTTAAAAATGTGCAGAAAGGCAGGCTTTACTCCCAAAATATCCATGTATCTTGATCAGTTGCTGACCGCCTATTATATTGCTTCCAATGGAAAAGGCATTACTTTCGTGCGTTCTGGAGTTACTCGTTACTTAGAAGCAACAGATAAATTGTTCTTTTACAAAATTGATGATGAAAATTCATATCGAAATATTATGCTGTATTATAAAAAGTCGCACCCACTTTCGAAAGTCGGTTTGGATTTTATTAATTTTTTGAATAAAAAAAAGCCCGTTGTTATTTAAGTCTACGGGATACTCGTAAGCTTTCAAATTCTATTTGTATTCGTTACTCTTTTCCCAACTACGTCAATTGCAGGATAGGGGTTTAATACAGGGATGGCTCTTCGCATATGTTTTCCGCGTTTAACTTAACTAATCATTATGGGTGACTCTACAGTATTCACTGTAACGTCACCCATTCTTTTTTATTTCTTCAAATACCAGACATTCTACTTTTTGGCGCATATTAGAATGAGAAACCTAGTTCATTGGGCTTCCTCATCGGCCGAGGGACCGTAGATGCCCGGCATCGGAATATCAAGAAGCCGCAAGTATACCCCGAGCTGCGCCCGGTGATGGACCATGTGGCTTAATCCGAAGGTACGTAGTGCGATCGCACGCGGTTCGCGGAAAATGATATGGTCGCCGTGGCGCAGCGTCCATTCCTCACCGAGCGTTTTCTCGTCGCATTCAGCGAGCAACCTTTCAAACTTGCCGACATTCGAGTCGAACTCCGCCAGAACGTCAGCTCGTCTTTCCAAAGCCTCCCGCCACAGCGGCACGGTCGAGAGATCGATTTCCGGGTACTGAAAAATAGCAATTTGCCAGTTCATGCATTGCGTCGCCAACGATCAGTTGTTTGACCATAATTTCCTCTCCTCCTTATGATTTATCATACAATTAATTCCAGTAGAGTGGAAAACTCTTTGGTTAACCGACTATGATATTGCGTTATTCTGCCTGAGAGCTGAATAACGGCATGCCTTCTCACTCCAGCATCAACCATTTTTTCCTTTAGGTATTTCTATAAATGCATCCTAGTGAATCGATTAATCGATAAGCAGTTTGCTAGCGGTACCCCTTGATTATTTTAGCAAACCCTTTTTCTTGAAAATACCGATCATAATGATCACAAGTAAAATCATAACGCCCCAGGCAATAAAATACCCATATTTCCAATGAAGTTCAGGAATGTATTCGAAATTCATTCCATATACGCCGACGATAAAGGTCAATGGCATAAAAATGATTGAAATAACGGTAAGAAGTAGTACGGTATCATTTGTTTTCAATGTTAGTTCGTTTGTTTTTTGGTTCAGAATGGAATTCACATTTTCAAGAATATCTGCTGATGTGTCACGGTCATCTGCAAGTTTTTCGGAGAGTTTTAACAGATGATCATAGACCACCATGAAGTGAAGTTTTTTTTCGTCATTCAGTTCAAGGCGTTCTGAATTCACAATTCGGTACAGAAGATCACGCATTGGATTCACTACACGTCTCATTTTGAGGATATCAGAACGAATGTCATAAACTGCATCAATGATGTGGCTGGAGGCATTTTTCACGGACATGTTCTCAATCTCGCCAAGTCTATCTTCAATCTTTAAGAGAGGCGGAAATAAGTCATCCACCATCGAATCGATAATCAGATAAGCAATGTACATGGTACTCGTGGTCGTATTATGCCGATCAACCAGCTTGTTCATTGCTCTTGTAATCGTCTCGTTTTTCTCCTTGTGAAACGTAACGATAAATTCGGTTGAGAGAAACATATCAACTTCTTCTGGCTCCAAATTATCACCTTTAAGCGAATGGAGTACGAAGAAGTTGTATTTCCCATAAAAATCAACTTTAGGTCTCGTTACGTGATGTTGACAATCCTCTACCGCTAATTTGTGAAACGAAAACTTTTCGGACAGAAGTTTTATTTCATCATCAGTCGGTCTATCTAAATCAACCCAATACCAATTGAACTTTTCATGAGGTACGTCTGATATGGAAAGACCGTTGATGATTTCCCCATCAATGGTCATAGCTAGAATTTGGATCATATTAATTCCACCTTATCTGTATTCGGCTTTACTTAGTAACATTTTTCAACGTTTTATTATTCTATCTAATTATTGCGGTGGAAATATGTATGTGATGTAAAATGTGCTCATAAAAAAACCTCATTTCATAGGAATGAGGGAAAACAATTCATTTAAATATGAATTAACGTTATGGGATGATTACCTTTGAATGGCATCTTTATCCCTTGCTATGTTTTAGATCTCCTAATCCTCCAGAATTCAGTAGCATATGCTACCACAAACGCTAATAGTTCGAGCACCCACAGCTCAGGGGAAGACATTTACATAACACAAGGTAAAGCACCTGATCCGATAAGACTTAAGCTGCGATACTTCGGAAACCTAACTGTTAGTATTGTGACAATTAACATTATTAAAAGAATGATAAAAGGAAATTGTTTCATACTCGTCCCCCCTTAACGATCAAAATATCAATGGATCCATTCCCAAATGTTAATGTCCTTCTTTTGCTCTCTTAATCTCCAACCACTTTTCTTATAATACTCATTCATTGTTGAATGAATTGGACATGACACCTGTATCGGATAATCCCCCAAAATCTGAAGCATCCTATCCATTACCTGCTGTTTTCGATGACTAGGGCGAATTGCAAACTGATATAGTGAGATAGTTTGATCGGACTTTCGAGGATAAAAGCGCAATGCACCGACAATTTGATTATGATCTATAGCAACAATCACTTGTCTTCTACGGACAGCAGCTCTTGCTCCGTCAGGACAGTAAAATTCCATGTTAGAAATGCCGTCATTATTCTCTTGAATGTTGTCCTTAAAGAAGAAAGCGACATCATCGGATAGAAATGGATCTGCGAATGTTATTTTCATCATTAGCCCCTGTTCAATTAATTCCCATTTTATTCTTTCACCGCTTGTTTATCCCATAAAAACTTGTCATAGAAATCTATAAAGGCCTTGATTCTTATCAGTCAATATAACTAGATGATCGTGATCATGACCGCCATACTTGAGAAAATAGCTAGCACCTTGTATTTGCATTTCATCAACTAACATCTAAATTACCTTTTAAATTTAGATGGATTTTCTACATAACTCCCAACAACATAGCCACAATTTAAGCAAATGTTATGAATGATGGGTGATCCAATTAAATAGAACTTATTTATAGGTGTTACTGCTGCATCCCCAGCCTGCTTTCCCTTGCCTATCTCATTGCCACCGCACTTAGGACATTGAATCTCCGTATTCATCTTTATGCCACCTTCAAATAGTATTTTCATCGTAATTAAATCCCAATTTGGTATACTTATTCTTCATTCAATCAGTTAATAATCTTATCATTTAGTCAATTTCAGTGATAATGTTCTGATTGAGTTTTCTTATAGCGACATAAATCGTTATAATCCCAACGATAATTAGTATTCCGAATAACAAGTCAATGTCTCTCACTATCCCTTTCCAATTCAAAACGATTATTTTATCGCAATTTTTGTTCTAAATACATACCTTTGTTCTCCATGCTATATTGAATCCACTTAACGATTTCTTTTTTGCTAAAATACTTCTTCCCTTTGATATCGATATATGGGAGAAATTCATATTCAATCTCATCCAAAATTATACATTAATTCATTTAAAATCTAGAATGGATTTTTGTATTGACGATATTACATAAAAAGCCACTCAATGGAGTGACTTAGGAAACTTTGTTTAAACGCTCTTTAATTACTTCAACATCATTCAGTTTGTTATTAATCCTATCCAGCAATTCAATGATCTGAGCAAATCCTAAAAGAAAGCCAAAAGCAATAATTCCTTCTACCCACCATGTCAAAACAATCGTCCAAACAAATTTCGAATCTGAAACTGTAGAATACGTAGCTGGTATCTCAACATTACCGTATATTATTCCGGCAATAAAACTACAAAATAAAGTTAACCCGGCAATTCTACTAACCATTCGCGCAACTGAATTGATATACTCCGACACTATTTACACCCCCTCCTATTTATTAAACTTTCGGCATAAGTGAATTTTTCCTTTAAATACAATTCACTACATTTTTTACTCTATATAACATCCTCTTTTATAGCTGCAGCGTTACTTCGATATCATCAAAAAAAAATCCCCCATTCAGTCCTTAATGGAGGAAATCAATAAATTTGAAAACCAGTTGCATAGATTTTTTAATGAATCTTCAACCCTTGATAACACAACATTTAACTAATCTTCGCCTCAATCCGAAGCTTGTCCGCTACCATCGCAATAAACTCGGAGTTCGTTGGCTTCGCCTTGGAGTTGGATATGGTGTAACCAAACAGACAAATTCAGTACTATCAAGGGTTATAAAATTGTCAGAATTATTCCTTCAACTGATTTCTGAAAGATATTTATCGGTTTCCCTTTTGGATATTAGTTGGCTAATTCGTTGTGACTACTAAATTATACCATATATAAAAATGGGGGCAAATGTAAAAAAAACATCAGGTTTCGATCCGACAGGCTTGGATACGCATTTAAACTCAGGTTTATCTTGAACCTCTGTTTCTCGTTCAAAACGAAACTCCTTACTCCTTACAGTACAACTCACCAAATGAATCCAAGTGCTCTGAGCAAAGGATATGTATAATCCATTAAAAATCAACTCCAGTTCTTTTTCTAATTTTTGAGTAATGGGTATCGGTTTTTCCTACTCCCTATACAGGAAGGACTCGGTGATTTGCCGACCCTTTGTCGTTATATAAGATAATGGGCAATTGTCCAATGACCTCACGTTTCGTTACTTTATTCGAAGGTAAGCTAATCTTTTAGCAGACCTATAACCTTGTGTCGTGTTTTTCGCCAGACATGGCGAATCACCATATTTGAATTTTCACGGCTAAACTTTCGGCCCTGTGAACATAATTTTCCATTTTCTAACTCCGATTCAAATTTGAATTTGGGGTGATTTGCCGATCCCACTAAGTGATTACTTCGTGTTTCACGTCCCCCTAACTATTTGTTAGTCCATGTCAGAAGGGGGTGAACAAAACGTTACTCCCTTTGCCGCATTACACGATTCAGCAAAATTGCAGACTCCTACATTTTGGAGGACAGTATAAATTTGGACGCTCCTGCATCTTGAAGGAGGGTCACAAGTGGTCACTAACCTTCTTTTGTCCCTGACATGTCTGTGCTTTTTCCGATGGATTATATGTATCATTGGCATTTAGTCCACTTTCCGCTGAGTAAACGGAAACTTCATTAGGTGATGGATTGATTGACTTAATTTTAATCAGTATGCGTTCTTGATTGGTCATTTGTGATTCCTCCTTTATTTCACAAAAAAAACCTACCCCATGAAGAGTAGATTTAACAGATAATTTATTTAATTAATAGAAATATCTTCAACGGTATAAGAATTGTCTCCTGTTTTCTTTATTTTCACTGTAAAATTAGAACGTATTTTTGCACCAAATGAATTTTCAGCATCGACATAAGATTTAACAACAAAGGTATTTATTCCTACCTCTTTAATGTCCTCGTTTAAATAACTAAATGGAAAATCAGCAGTTGAAGGCGTTTTAAGTTTATCTTTCACCGCTTCTATAGAGGCAGTCCATGCAAATGCCTTATTATCTTCACTGGGTTCAACTGAATATGAATCACTTTTTGTTTTACTATCCGATTCACTTAATATTTTTTTAACAGATTCATCTAGTCTTAGTTGTTCCGCTGAAGGTCTGTAAGGTTCTTCATTTGGAATTTCCATCTCATAAACATAATCATTTGTTCTTGTAGAATCAAAATTTAACATTGAATATGTGTTGTTACCGTTTTTAAATGATACACCTTTAAAAGAACATATTTGTTTTTCTCCACAGAAAAAATCACCTCCACCTAATGAATTACTCTCTTTCTTTAATATTTTTATGCCACTTAATAATGCATAATATTTATCATCTTTCGATAGTTCCTCAAATTTACTATTTGCATTTACCACAACAGTGAAATAATGAAATGTATATTCTTTCATGTTGCTAGTGCCAGTGTCTACAATTTCTATATCACCACTTAGATATGGTTTAATAATGTCACTATTCATAAATGCTGACCTAAATCTCTCCAACCCACTTTTATCAAGGCTTGAACAACCTAACACAGAAGTTATAACAAAAGAATAAAAACAAAAGAATAAAAATTTTTTAATCACTTAAATATCCCCCCTTTATTGATTTACAGGAGAATTTTACCATATCATTCTATCTATTTGTATGATTTTAGCGAATTATGTAACATGTGGTCGTGAGATCATTCCCCTCTAACAAAGAAAAAACTGCCTCAAAGGGCAGTCATGGTATCCTTACCTTAAATTCCTGGTATTTTTTTGATATTTCAGAGGATAATTTATCAGTTGTTTGATTAAATGATGTTAATGAACCTTTTGGCGACTCTGCAAGAGATGTGAATTCAGTAAATACTCCAAATAGCTCAACAGTAATATCATAAGCTATTTTATATTCATTGGGTGGGTGATTTAACTTATTCAATTCCTTTGCAATTAACTCTTTATTACTTGTAATGTATTTTATTTTATTACTAAATTCCTCCTGTTGTAATTGTATCGCTTTATTAAAATCGAAAGCCAAATTTCCACCTATTGTAATTACACCTCGATCAATGACTTCGCTCCATACATCTGAATATTTATTATTAACGTCTTCTGCTCTAGCAGAGATATCCATAATTCGAGAAACAACTGCTTTTAAGTCAGATGCGTACTTTTGTTTAGCTTCCTCTAATTTTAGCGTCTCTTGTGTTTGAGTGTATTGATAATACCAAACGCCACCACTACAGATTAAAATTACAATTAGTATGGAACACATTACAATTAACTTTTTCATATTTCTTTTAGGTTTTTCAGTTTCTGCATCCGATAAGATTTTTTGGTTACTAATACTCATATCATTTAGGAATTTATTCTGACTTTCATTCACTTCATTATCAGTCTCAATCTGGCATCCACACTTATTACAAAATTGACTATCATCTGGTAAACTGTTTCCGCAATTTCTACAAATCATAAAAATCCTCCTATACTTTTATAGGACGATTTTACCATACCACCAGAACTATTTGTATAATTTTGGAGAAACCCCAAATTGTAGTATGGTTTTTACCACGGGTGTGTACATTCTATATCGTCTCTCTCAATAACCTACCTAGAAGCCTAGATGTGTTCTCCACCCTATAAGAATGTACATTCCTCTCAGGGATGTAAATATCCCCCGACCTCTCCATTCAATTCATGCAAACAAAAAGCCCATTGAACTAGACAATGGACTCATACTCCTTGACAATTTTATAGAATGTATTCTTCTTTAAATAAAGTTTCCCCATAAACTCAACTGCAGTAATTTCATCATTTTTCCACGCTGGATATAATTTTTCTAATATACTCGTCTGTTCTTTACTCAATGCGTCTAGGTTCATCTGTGGTCTACCTAAATGCTTTCCTTCTTTCTTGGCTATTGCTATACCTTCCGCTTGTCGCTGCCTAATCTTCTGGCGTTCCTGGTCAGCTACATATGAGAGTAACGATAAGAATTGATCTTCCATCAATTTACCCATGTCACCCATACTTTTGAACTTACGACTATCGAATAACGTTTCGTTCTCCAACACTACAATATCAGCGTTTAAATCCCTTGTGATATGCTTCCATTCTCTAATGATACCGTCATAATCCCTTCCAAGACGGTCAAGAGCATCAATGTAGATTAAATCACCTTCACGTATGACGCATTTCATAGCGTTGTATTGTGGTCTGTCAAAGTCCTTACCTGATTGCTTATCAATGAATATGAATCTGTCGTCAATGCCTAACTCATTCATCTTATGTAACTGTCGTTCTATGTTCTGTCCGATACTTGATACACGTACATAACCGATATTAGCCATAATCCGCTTCACCCTTACCATTTAATACCACTATTATATTAAAAGTGTTTGTAAAGGTAAATGATATTTTATAAACGTTTGTAATATGTTTTCTTAACTTTTATAAACGTGATTTAATGGTAGATTCATATACGTCCTAAAAGTATACCTTTATAAACTATGAGTCATTCATTTTGGATGGAATAATTTCCAATGACGATACCTACAAAACACCCTATACTTAACTCCAGTATTTAATAATGGGAAGTTGGGGGATGAGATGTTTGAATGGATAATCACGTCCTTGTTAGAGTTCTTTGGGTATATCTTTATTGAACTAATTTTCAAGGGCATATTGATGGTCATCTATGGCACGTATAAAGGTATTGTATGGTTTTGTAGAACAATCTATAGATGGTTATTAAAAGCATCAATTGGTGAGTAGGAAAAAATCAATAGTGTATAGCAATTGAACCAGTATTCCTTTTATGGTTAGATACTCAACGGAAAATTCCGTTCAGTGGATTTCAATCTGTTATCAAAGTGCAGAGTATATTCTTGAGAAGCAGCAGCACAGGTTCATCTTGCACCATCGTCTAAATTTCATGCTGTAACGATTCTACTCTTCATTCTCACATCGTACAAGCCCTTAGGTATCAAGGTTTCATAGTTACATAAGTATGAAACCACACCCATATTTAGGTATCGAAAATGTTATCGTGGCAGTTATCGTGAAAACCCTTATATATCAAGGCTTACAGCCATTTAATACAAAATGACAGAAAAGAGACACTCTTTAAAAATCTAGCAAAATCAAGGATTATTACATGCTATAATAATTCAAAAATCGTATCGTGAAATAACATTATTAATTGGATAGATGTGATTTAATGCTTTAATTTATTAAAATAATATGAGGTCACTAATTATATGTTTGAATAGTTGTTAATTAGCTCAAATCTCTGACTCTCTTATGTACTTGAAAATTGTTTAATGACTATTCAGGAAATAAGTTGACCAAATTCCAAGTTGAATTAATTACATGTGACTCCAGTACTACAATTTTTATAAGTCCATTTACATTCTTTGGGGGTTTGATAATGCCATCAGTAAAGATATGTGTCGTAATCTGTATTGGCAAAGTGTATTTGGTATTTTGGCTCAAACTTCCAATATTACGATTAATCAATTCTTTACGTAGCATTAAATCAACACTTATTAAAAATTCATAAGTCTCCCCACGCCATTCTTCTGGAAAGTTTTTAATCATTTGAAAAATAGATGCATAGATCCAAATTAATATCTGGCTTTCCTCATCTGGATAAGACATTAGTAATTTACCAGTATTTAGTAACCCAATTCCAGTACCATTGAAAGCATCTCTTCTGAACCCTTTTTTTTCGATTTCTTTTACCCGATAATCTATTGTATTCTTTTCCCACCAATCAATAATTGTACAGTCATCAAATAAAAAAACGCTTTTATCAACCTTTTTTTCGACTATCGTAGGAAGGATACCTTCATAAATTTCCCATAACTTTAATATGTTAGCCCAATCAACTTTTATTGATGATTGCATGATATACCCCCTCAAATTACCTACTCAATTTAATTGAAAACTGATGTTACTACGCTTTTGATCTTTAATGAATAGAACTATTACAAGAAGCAGAAAGAATGATACGGTAATTACGCTGCCTTCAATCCCGTATACTCCTCCATTTATCAAAGGGTCTTGAGCAAACACCGTTTTGAACAAGATTGTTTTATCTCTCCATATTCCTAATACACCCGAGATAAAATTCCATGCAAAATGAAAACCGAATGATAGCCAAATTGCTCCAGTTTTTTCTCTCATGTAAGCATATAAAAATCCAGCTAAGAACAATGTAGATATTGAATACACGTTGATGCCCAATCTTATAAAGTGGAATGAAGCAAATAGTCCAGAGCTAACAATATAAGAAGTAGCTACCCCAAAATGGTGCTTAATAAATCCATAAAGATACCCTCTTACAAATATTTCTTCTCCAAGTGCACCTAATACACAAAATAATGTCCATTCATATAGTGCCCCTTTATCAAAAATGATACCTACAATCTTATGTCCACCAATGAGATAGACGATTGTAAATACAAACGCTATGGAAATAGAACCTGAAAAAATACCTTTTAGCAAGTCAAATATCAGTGCATCGTGTTTTAAACCTAATGACCAATGTTTCCGATCAGTCAGGTTAAAGATAACCATGCTTGCTAAAATCAAAAATATTGGTGTACTATACTCACCTAAATTCATTCCAAACCAGGAGAATAACCACATACCAACAAAAAACAAGAAACATCTGGCGATTAATTCACAAAGAAACCTTATCATCTTACTTCCTTTCTGATTATCATTGATTCTATTGTTTTAAATCTTCAATTCATTGGATATTGGTATTCACTAACAATCTCTTCTGTAATTGGGTTATGAATTGTACGTGAAAGTAACGTTAAATCATTGTGGTAAGATAGAGCCTCAAAATTCACTCTATTACCATCTTTATCAAGTACACTCAATTGATAAAAGAAATTAATGAGATGATTTTCCCTTTTAAGATGATTCTTAACGTGGTTCATTATTAATTCAGGAGAATACAATTCTTGAGTTAGTTCTAAATTTGGTGGATTTACATAATCAGCTTCATCCGCATCAATGTATTCCTCAAACAAACCTGTAATTGCAGATATTACATACTTCATAATTCAACTCCTGTCTGATGAAAACCATCTTATATCTAAAAATCAGTTGTTATCGAAATATCATCAACATAGTAGTTATCGATTTTTATTCCGACTTTTTGCAGATTGTCTTGTGCTAATTCATAGATCTTCTCTAGTAAGTCATCTCTAGATAGTAAGCTAATATCTTCATTGATCTGTACGGTTGTATTAACAGCCACATTAGTTTCATGGATTGACAGGTAAAATACTACATGGTATTGCTTCACAAAATTCCCTCACAGTTTTAAAAGTCTCTTAAATATCTTCTTTCATCTAAAACGAACTTTAATGTTCAACGATAATCCAATAATCCTTTTCTTCAGATGCCTTATAAAGACCTCCAGTTAACTCAACAGTTCTTCCCTTTGTGAGACTAACGAGTTCTTTACTTATCCATGAGAAATCATCTGTCATTTCCTCAAATTCAGCTTCTTGAATAAAGCAGAGATAATGTTTCCATTTAGCACCTTTTGGTTCTTGCTCTATGTAACGGAATACTTTTTTAACATCTTTTTGAAACGTGGTATCAATTGTAGAATTTTTGTATTTAAGCTCAAATAGCGCTACTGGTTCACTGGTTCCTCTGTTGTTAAAGACAATTGCCAAGTCAACTTTTTTACCTAAATAACTATATTCCGCATAGATGGACAGATTATTTTCTTCCAAAAACTGCTCCCCAATTTTTCTTCTCAAATGATAATACATGCTGCATTGAAATGAACCTTCAAGTCTTAATCTATCCTTTTTGTAGTCATCTCTAATGTCATTTATCCAGATATCTTTAACTATCGAGTGAATTATAGAGTAAATCTCCGATGAAACATTCTCTACCATTCAAATTCTCCTTTCCTCAAAACATTCTACCTACATATTTCAAAATTTATAAACGATACCTTATCCAATATTATACATTAGATTATCTAGAACCTAGACAAGAATTCTAAATATAATGAGAAGTGAATGTTATCCCGCTTCATTACAATCCTTCTGAAAACGAAATAATGCGTTTTCAGTATTTCTATTTTTCATAAAAAAAAAAAAACACACTCAACGAAGTTTTCCACTGAGTAACTAAAAAGGTAAGACGAAATTTGGTACTACCTGCGTCAAATTTACCGCACCTTATTAAATTCCGAATAAAAACACAATTTAATTGCCTGTATTACATAATTTATTAATAATTCACTCGCCGACACGTTCTAGATTTGTTACTTACTCATAACTAAAGGATCTATTATCGATAATTAGATTGAAATTCTTAGTTACCAATTCAAATGAACCCATTATCTTTTCAAGTTTTTGTTTTTTAGTTAATACTGCCATCGTTTCACATCCTTTCAGACAATACTAAAAAAGGCGACCAATTCAATGATCACCTTTATACAGTGCGTATTTGATTAAATCTTATAAATAGGCTATTATTTCGCCTGTTCTCTCTTTAATGATACACAGCAGAGTTTCATCTCTAATTAACTTAATCTTTGGTCGCTTTTTTGGAGTTAATCCTTTAAATTGATGCCTCAATCTTTCTTCAAAGTTTCTTAAGTTTGTTATTAATGTGTCTGCCTTTCGCACTTGTTGAATCCCTATTTTTGCTGTAGTAAGTCCACCATTTATTGGAAAGTAAACATCGCCATCAATCTCAGTCAATGTTAAACTTCCACTATTTCGTGCATCAATTATTTCTTTTTCAGACAAAATTGGTCTTATCGACTTTACTTCAGGAAGTCTATATGGTTCAAGCAGAAACGACCAGTTTCTCTTTACTATTCTCAGTAACTCTTTATAACCCCATAAATGTTTCTGCTTATGTGGTAATACTTGTATAAAATACACTTCCCTACCTGATAGCATGAAAAATAATAGATAGTCAGATCTGTTATAAAAATAACTTTTTTCATTATCTTTTTGAGTTTCTAGATGTAAATGGTGTATACCCCAATCTACTAATAGACCATCAGATTTTTCAATATTAAAGATACCTTTACTTAGATGTGGATTAACCTCTTGACCAGTCTCAAATTTATGTTTAATGAAATCATATGCTTGCTTAAAAGGTATAGGTAAATTTTTAATATTAAGGTCGTGAGAAATTTTAACTTTTCTAGGAAATGGTACTACCAATTTTGACTTTAAGTTTAAATAGCAAGTCAATAAATTGTCTACTTCTTGGTCTCTTGGGATATTTATCTCATATTGCTTGAAAATATCAATTAAAACTTCTTTTAAATCCCCTAGCAAGTCCATAACTCACCTCCTATGTATTAGGAATTATAACAAATTTTTATGAATTTCCCCCTATTAAGATGGACATATTTTTCTTAGGACAATAAGTAAATGTCACTTCGATTCAGAAAACGAGTGTTAAATTTCCAAATCGTCATCCTCTTCCTCTAGTTCATGTTGAACATTAGCGTATGCTGCTTTAGCACCTGATGTTCTTCACTTGTTCAAGAGCGTCATAAATATTCATTACTGCACCGCCTTTAATGCCAGAAAATCTTTTTCTTCATATCGCTGTAACATGGAATCTAATCTTTCTTCATTGTGAACCAGTTTTTCAATGATAATTTGTAAATCTGTTTTGATTTCTTTATGCTCATCAAATACAACGCCCATTTCCTCTCCTAATTTTCTAAGGCGGATATTGTTTTCTCTCAATTCAATGTTTATTTGTTCAATACTTTTGATCGCTTCCCGTAATTCATTTTTCATAAGTATAGCCTCCAGTTTTAATAGTTTTAGGTAATTCCATTTCCAAGTATTCCTATCAGATATTAATTCAGTGTGTACGTTTTTACACACAATAAGTATTATTATTAACTCGTAAAACAGAGGACAGTTAATAGACGCTAAGGTTTAACTATATACTTCTTAACATTCATATATAAATAAATACTAAACATACAACTATTAAACCTATTTAACCAACATTCACCAATTGATTGAATTGTCTACGTGGCATTAACTTCTTCAATTGACTATCATCATAAAAATATCTGAGTACATTTGATAATGGTAAAGTTTCATACATTAACATTTGATTAGTTTCAACATTTTCAGATTCATTTTTCAATGTCATCCGGTATAAATTTGGCTTATGATTACCACCTTTTACTTTTCGATCACGTTCAACAATTTCAATCACTTCAAGTTCTGCAAGTTTACCAATCTGTGTATGTAAAGTTTTTCTAACTAATCCAGTTGCTTTTTCCATCATTTCAAAGGTCATAAAAAATACGCCTTTCTCGTTTGAGTGGCGTTTGCTATGTATCAATAATGTATAGGCAAGTAATTTCTGATTTTTATCTGGACAGCTATGTATGATAGAGTCAATTTCAGCAAATGAAACTGTCAAATCCCTTTTTACTGAAGAAAGTTTATAATCATTCTTAAAGGCATAATAGATAACTTCATCTATATTATCGAGGCAATCCTTCAATGTTGAATCATATGTTTTAGTGTCCTGTTTTTGCATCCAAACATACATAATTTGTTTACATTCGTAAGGTTCTAGGCCAGTTTCTTTTAGATAAGTCGCAATTAAACAGGTTGCTTTGTTTCTACTCCCTTTTCCCTTCAATCCATTTTGTAAGTAATCAATTGCCATACTTGCGCTATATTCTTCGGTCTGTTCATATTGTGGCAATGGCTTATGTTGTGCGATTGCGTCCTCTGTTTTGACAAATGTTTCTCTGTCAATGTTATCTCTCTTATTCTCATTAATAATATCTAAGACAGCATAAGAATTAATTTTCTTAATGGTCATTAGATATTTTCCGCTTTGTTTCTTGGTCATTACTTTTAATCCAGTTTCAACTAAACAAAATCCGCAATACTTCTTTGACTTCTGGTGTTTACCCAAAGGTAATTTTATTCCTTGCTTGTCAGTCGGTCTAAATTCTACCTTATTGCCATCATAAAAGTATTGGCGAATATCCGCTTCATCAATAATAAAATTATAGAATTTTTGACCGTGATCTATTGAAATCAAATCATCAAAAAATAAGTCTATATGATACCCTTTGTTGCCACTATAACTTATGTAAAAATCACTCAATCCAAAATCGGAAAGAGTGTTCGCAATCTTATATGTGATCCATCTAGCCATTTGCTTATTATGAAAATCCACGTCAAATGTAATGAACTTACTTTTGATTACTCCCCCAAATGTTCCTATAGTAAATTTAGCCTCTAAATGCTGCTCTAAATGCCAATCGGTTAAAGGTTTCGTTTTCTTTCCTTCTTTACTGGCATGTCCAGCTTGGCATGTTATGTATTGCTTTGGATATTGAATTAAGTATTTTTTTCGTTGGATAATATATAGATCGCTCAATTGTTTAATTAAAGTTTTTGTTTCAATAAGTATCATCTCCCTAGGTCTTGAAAGAAATAAGCGTAATCATTCAACTACGCTCTTTTTTGCTGTTCTCTCATTTCTCTGTAATCGTTTAAACCTTGTGACAACTCTTCCGTCTGAGGAAATAACCAAAAATGTCGTCCATCCTTTGGATTGATAGCGTTTGTGATGAATGGGATTCCTTTAATATGCTTTAGGTAACTTGCCACTGATCCGTTATAGCAAAAAAAGTATTTTTTCATTTTCAAATCTCTCCTTCATTAAAAGGAGACTGCCCTAAGGCAATCCCCCTGTAATTTAAGCTGTAATTAATTTTGAGCAGACATAATAATTCGGGCTTGTGATAGCCAAACTGAATAAATCATTTATGCTGTTCTTATTCATGTAGCTAAACGTGCCTCCGAATGTATCAAATCTACACTTCTCTATAACCTCTTCTTTTGGTAAAGATAAATCCAACCTTGGAAACAACGCTTGTATCATCTCTATCTCAATATCTGTATGTAATTTGCCATCTATCACATTAATATGATCACTTAATCCATATGTCTTCTGTACGCTTGTATATGGCTCTGTATGGCGTACTAGCACATCTACAATATGATCTAACCCTAACATCTCTTGATACCAAATATGGCTCTTATAAACGTCTGTATGTGTTGGATATGATGTGTATCCTTTATATGACGAATCAACTGCCCAGAGAAAAACCTTTTGCTCATACGTTAGTTCTTCGTGACCAGGAATCAAAAGTAAATCCCACGCATCGTAAAGCGATAAAATAAGCATGAGTGTTGACATTCCATATTTGGCGTAATACTTTTTATAAGTCTGTACGCTGTTTGGATTGGCTGAATTAGGATTAACTCTGTCGTTAGCATTGAAGCGGGTTTGATGGTTGCAGAATGTTCGTAAATCTTTATATTCTACCGCACAATCAACGCCAATCAATTGATCTCCCTTGTATGCTGTACCAAAGTTATAAAGGGTTTTAAAATCAAAAAATGCCCCAACCTCACAGCCGAAAAGGGCTTTGAGGATAGCGCATGAGAAAAGAGAGTCTATATCATTTGTAAGGATGAGTTTATCATTGCTTGAAACTGAATGTATCCATTGCGGAAACAATTGTTTGAATTCTTGCTTCATAAACATGGCATGAAAGACACTAATTGCCATGTGTACTACGATTATTTTTCTCTATCTATTATGCAAATTGCTCTTTGACATTTTTAAATCGTTGGACTACCGAATCGCTAAAACATTTCCTCCCAAATACGCCTAGCATGTCCTGTTAATAAGTACACACTAGGCAATTATCACGTTTTACCTCTCACACCTTACACCTCCATTTGTTTTTGTTTACTTTTCTAATTCAGGTCGATTCGCTGACCAGTAATTTTTGCATTTCCCGATGGCGCTGCAACGAAATTTTTACCTAATGTATAGCGAGAACCGTCAGCGTTAATAATTGTAAACTCTTTGCCAAATATATATTTTGTTCCGCTTGGATGGGTATGTTCAAGGTCACCCG
>NZ_JBNJQR010000001.1:491121-721304 GCF_050113715.1 Brevibacillus ginsengisoli | reverse complement strand
ATCGTCGCCTTGGTAGGCCGTTACCCCACCAACTAGCTAATGCGCCGCAGGCCCATCTGTAAGTGATAGCTTGCGCCATCTTTCCGTATCTCCTCATGCGAGGTGACACCCTATCCGGTATTAGCATAAGTTTCCCTATGTTATCCCAGTCTTACAGGCAGGTTGCCTACGTGTTACTCACCCGTCCGCCGCTAGGGTCCGAAGACCCTCGCTCGACTTGCATGTATTAGGCACGCCGCCAGCGTTCGTCCTGAGCCAGGATCAAACTCTCCAATAAAGTTGAGTTGATTCTAAACTTCAAAACAGTTTTGCTTGGCTAGTGATTCTATCTAGTTTTCAAAGAACTATTCTATCAAGTCGCTCTCGCTTGTGTGTTGTTGCCTTGAGGCGACTTTATTAATATAGCACAGGCGATTCAGAAAAGCAACAGTAAATTTTTATTGAAAAAGTTCACTTTCGCTGAAACGACCGGAAGATCATCGTAACACAATTATCTAACCGAATTCAATAGAAAATCAAGGAAATACTGTTTAATAAATACTACTATCTTTTTTACATAAACAAATCGTTAATTGAAATCAGAAAGGACTGCCCACATGTTGCGGATTATCAGTTACAACATTCATAGCGGAAAAGACTTCTTTTGGAGAAAACGGCTAAAGGCAATGGCAACGACCCTTGTAGAGCTAAAAGCTGATGTTATTTGTCTGCAAGAAGTTCATCAAAATAAGCGATTTGGTTTTCAAGCGGATTTTTTTCAAGAGGAATTGGCTATGAAATCCGTTTTTTCACCCTCTATCCCTTTCGAAGGAGGAGGTTATGGAAATGCACTTTTTACAAATTTAACACTTGAGGAAGTGGTGATGAAAAAACTGCCCGCCCAAATCGAAGGGAGAAGCCTCTTGCAAGTAAAGCTGACAAAAGAAGCTTCCCGTTTTCATATCTGGGCTACTCACTTAAGCTTGGATAAGAGAAGTCGAGAATTGCAGATGCGATATCTTTCGAATGAAGTGAGTATGCAATCAGAGCCGCTCCTGCTTCTTGGCGACTTCAATACAACGAAGCTAGCGTTGCCAAACAACTTATCGGATGCAGCCAAAATTGTCGGTAAAGCCTTGACACCAACTGTCCTCGTTCCACCGTTACGATTTGATTACATCTTGGCTTCAGCCCATTGGAAGGTACAGGATTACCATGTAATTGATGTTAGATGGTCGGATCATCGGCCGATTCAAGCTACACTAACACTGTCTGATGGGTCAGTTCTTGAAGAATAAGTGGTTTGAGATCGATTAATCTAACTGGCTGTCGGATCGGTTGCGTGGCACCAACCACGAGAAGAGGGACAAGCGAATCTTGCCTGTGCAAGGAACCATGACTTCCCCCATTCAGATGGGTTGGGGAACAATCACTTTTGAATTCGTACATGGGAGCAGCCGTAATCACGATCAGGGGAATCTCCTGGGAAAACAAACTTCCGTAAAGCCTTGAGAGCGCATCCGGATAATTGTCAAACCAGATCGTTCCTTGAGTATCTTGTTTCAAGTCTAAGACGTCCCAGTTTCCCGAGATACTCCATGTTTGTCCGTAGCAATCTTGATAGGGACCTTGTTTCGTGAACGAAAGAATTTGTTGTGTAGCTGTGCTCATTACACAAGCTCGTTTGTCTTCCTTCCATGCGATCAAATCGATTCGTGTTTCCGAAGACAGGCTTCTAATGATTCGGTTCTGCAAATTTTCATGAAGCGGATAAACGTAAGTCATCCGTTCATTATTACATATCACAATTTCATGGTGTTCACGAAGCTCTTCACCCAGTGGATAAATCGAAAAGTCGGCCAGTAATTGTTCTAATGGGATATTATGATCCTCAGTAGGGCCAATTAATGTCTGCCCGTGATCAGATATCACCAAGATGATATTGCGCTCAATTGCTTGCTGCCAGGAATCAAACGAGTCCAGAAAGCGTACAAATTGCTGATCCACATCCTCCAAAAAGCTCTCCGCCTCTGCTGGGTCTTTATGTAGCATATGATCATTATCAGGAAGATAGACAAACGTAAAATCAGGCTGCTTCCCGCTTTTTATCACTTCCAGCAACACGTCAATCGCATACCTGTCATTAATGCCTAAGGACTCCATAGCAGAATGAGCCCAGCTCCACGGGGATTGGCGAAAGATTGCGGGAGAAACGAGCTTTCCTAAGCTCATAATACTTGGGCCACTCACCTTCTCCTTCAAACAAAAGTTCGTTGCCATGTTCAACACAGTGGGAAGCTTTGGCGTATAATATTGATGCCCTCGGTGTGCGATTACATTGATGGATCCCGCGGTGAGTCCACGTTCCTCTATTTCTTCATAAATGGTTTTGATTTTTTTACTAAGGTGTTTTTCATTCAACCCATATAATACGTTGTGCGCACATTTATCCAAGCCGACCGCCATAACAGGGGACATTCCATTGAAGTAATTCACGATGGTTTGCTCTTCTGGATCATACCACACAAGACCTGGTACTTTATGCACATCCGGGTATTCTCCAGTTACAATTGAACAGTCAATGGATGCGGTCATCGTAGGAAATACCGTCACACAATCACGGATATATTGCCCATGGTCCATTAGAAACTTTAAGGCTCGCGTTTTTTCTTTGGCCACACAACTTTCCAGGACAGCTGGCATCATGGCGTCAACGAGAAACATGATGATTTTTTTCACAGTTCACCGCCCCACTCTCGATTTCTTGTACTTTTTAGTCTTGGCGAAATGCTCGCTTCTATTCGCAACGGCAATAATCACCAGTGATTCTCATTGGGTGCCGATCGTGTAAAAAAAAAAGCCCTTACCTTTTAAAAAAGGCAAGAGCTCTCTGTTAACTTACTTGATTGACAAATAACTGAATCACATAATCGCTAAGACGCTGCATTTCTTCACTGGATTGCTCGCTTGGATTGATTACCCATTTAAACATGGCGCCTTCGTAAAAGGATACCAGTAGCTGGCTATGGCTCCACAAATCAATATCCCCTTTTATCTGCCCCGATTCTTTGGCAAGAAGAAATTGACGGTAGATATAATCCAAGCGCTCTCGATGAATTTTGACGAGAAAATTCTGCAATTCGGGATACAAAAAAGTCAAAGACCAGATTTCTCGATGAATTCGATTTTCCACGAGCGCTTTCAAGCTGATTCCAATTGCTTCCCGAATTCGTTCAAGTGGATCATTGAGCTGATTCAGGTTATGAAACGTAATGTTAGACACCTTCTGATGAAAATGCGTCGCGACTCGGATGAGCAATTCTTCTTTATTCTTGAAATACCAGTAAAAAGAACCTTTGCTGACCCCAATCTTTTCGCAGATTTTGTCAATGTGGACCCCAGTCACGCCGTCTGTATTAATGGCATTCGTGGTTTCCATGATAAAAGCATCGATTAATTCGGGCCTTGCCTTTGGCATCCTTTTGGCTTCCTTTCTTATTTGGCTTGATAGCTCAGAGCAGTCTGCCCATCAGAAGAATGAAGACTCATTTGTTTCCCTAAATAAGGAGCTAGGTTTATATAGCCGTCACCTTCTAATTCTGGTTTGCCAAGCAAGCTGGCCAGAACTCCTTTGCGAATGCTTACCCCTTGTTTGCCCTTCTGAAAAATCGGCGATGCCGAATAGAAATCCACACCGTTAATGGAGATGCCCTCGCCTAGAATCTCGCGAATGTCAAAGCGTTTGACGTCCAAAGAGCGAAGAGCCTCGATGACTTGGGCTGTATCATCCTTCACCACGATATCGGGAGTAAGTCCGATATGATTCACTTCCGTATGTTTCGGTGTGAAGTACTCTTGCAAGGTGATCTTCAAGGCATTGCCATCTTCAAATGGAATAATTTGTTGAGCGACTCCTTTACCAAACGTCTTGGAGCCAACCAGCTTCGCCTTTCCATTGTCACGAAGGGCACCACTGAGCAATTCGGATGCGGAGGCTGTTCCTTGGTTAACCAAAATGCGTACAGGGAAGTCGACCGTACGTCCATTATGAACCCACGTCTCAATTTGAATACCGCTTCGGTCCTCTGTATACATCAAGAGCCCATCTTCCATGAATAGACTCGCTACATCTCGAGCGGCAGACAAATACCCTCCGCTATTGTCTCGAAGATCTATTATCAACCCTTGAAGTTGTGGATTTTGGGACATGATCTTGTTTAAACCATCGCGAAACTGAGTTCCCGCTTCCGAACCAAAGGTGGTTAAACTAATGTATCCGATTGACTGCTGGAAGCGCTTGGCGGATACCTCCGGCAAGACAAGAGCCTCCCGTGTGAGCATAATGTCCATGTTCTTTTTAAGGGAAGGTCTGTAGATGTGAAAAATGGCTTTCGTCCCTTCCTCACCTTTTAATCCCTTATAGACCTCCTCGAGCGTTTTACCACTCAATCGAAAGCTGTCTACACTAAGAACAATGTCCCCTGTCTTCATCATCGCTTTGGCCGCCGGAGAATCCGGTATGACTTCTTTTACGGCAAATTCCCCATTCACGATACGGAAACGAACCCCAAAACCAACAAACTCATTTTCCACAGCTGACTGGAAGCCTTTCAGCTGTTCTTTTGAAAAATAATTGGTGTAAGGATCGTTCAATGTATCAATCATCCCGTCAATGGCCCATCGATTCAGCTCGTCCCAATCCAACCCTTGTTTGGTGTGCCAGTCTAACAATCTGGTTTCCAACTCGCCCATGGTGTCATCCTCCGCGACACTTGTGAGCGTGATGTGTTTGACTTTGGCTGCCTCCTCCGTTACTCCCTTTAGGGCTCCTTTAACCAGTTGAGGTTCTTGGGGACGACTCAGATGATTTTCTGTTAAAAACTGGTAGACCTTCTCTGTCGGTTCCAGCGGAAAAGTCTCCGCGGCTTGTACGTTGGAAATACTAAGCAATAACACACAGAGGGTCCCAGCTATACTTTTGGTCCAAAATTTCATGGATTGTTCACCGTCCCGCTTACAGCCTCTTTTGGTAGACGAATCGTTTGATCGTATGGCTGGTATGATTCATATCCCACGTAGGCGACATATTCTTGGGTATAGGTTTCCTCGTAGCGCCATGTACGAGAGTGCAGCATTCCTGACTTGCGATCAATATAATATTTCGTGATAAAAGCAGGAATATCCTTAACTGTCTGGATGTTTAGCTTTTCCTGATTGATTCGATCTTGCAGCTTTTTGCCAGGAATCCATTCGGTTATGACGTCGTAATCGCCAATGGTTTGCAAGGAATAACGCGCGCCCAACCGTTGAAGCCTGAAATCAACATCTTGCTTTTGGAGCCATTCATGGACATAGTCCATCTTGCTCTCTTTTGGCCCGCTCCACTTATTTTCGTCGAAATCGTACGAATAGTAGCGCTGGGCTCTATTATCGGAATACATCTCAATCTTATCGAAGACGAGCTTTTCAGGAGATTTATAATATCCGTTAGTGTGTGTAATTTGTGATCGGTTGTCCACCTGATCCGTATAGTGAAAGAGATAACCGCTTAGATTCGATTCTCCGGTTGCTTGATAGCCTGGAATGGCATCCAGTTTTTGCATGGCGCTCTGGAGTTTGTCAGCGTATTGTTTTTGCTGGTCAAGCATTTGCATCTCATCTTGGAGCGTTTGATACAGATGTTGATTTGCGATTGTATTCTCTTCTGTCTTCAATCCTTCAACCATCTGTTTGGCTTGATCGATATGGTTGGTCGCAATGAGATAATAGACAGCATTCAGTACAGCAGATTTATCACCTTTTATGGCTTGATAACGAGTGATGGCCTCCGGAACTTTACCGCTTCTGGTTTCCAGAGCTGCAAGATAAATGGCAATCGTTTCTTTGCCCTTTTCATCCAGTTTATCCTCGTAGGAAAGCAGTTTGGTTAGAACCTCTTGAAAAACCGAAGGGTCATTGGGCTCTATTTGCAGGGACAAATCATATAGATTGGCAGCAAGCAAACGAAGCGTCTCTTGGGATTGCTTGTCTGGTTTCAACGTCAGGTATTGATCCAGCGCAAGGAAGGCATGGACAAGGTTTTGAGACAAAGGCTCGTATTGATTCCAGCTTAAGTAATATTGAACGCCAAGCTGGTTCGAAAAATTGGAGTTTGCCAGCTTCTGCAGTTCCTCGAAGGTTTTCTTCTCATCCTCATGATCCGCGATCAAATTCACGTTGTTGACGTACGTATTTTCTGCATCTGTGAGGGTACTTCCGTAATCTTCAAACAAAGGATAAATCTCCGTAATTTCTGGAACTAGCGGAAATTTGGAATTATTGTAATCCAAGAGAGGTAGAATCGGATGCTCTTGCAGATACTCGTTCAATCGATTTACGACGACAGCCGCTTCTCCACGTTTCAACTTGCCATCGAGGGAACCGGTAAACAGCCCCCATTTATGCATAAGCTCCTCTGTGGATTGATCCTTCTGGTTGACGATGAACAAACGCATGAGATCAGCCGCTTCCGAACGAGAAATCGGCTCTTCAGGATGCAGCTTCTCAGTTGGGAAAATTCGTTGAAACGCGTGATCCCCGAAAAGACTGTCGTATACGAGCGCAACCCGTAAAACCGATGGATATACCCAGGTCATACGATCAACATCCGTGTAAGGGAGGTACGGCTGACGAAAACCATCTCCCCACCCGATCTCATCTTCTTCCGTTAGCAAGGTAAGGGAAAATAAATCTTGCTCTGATTTCAAATAGCATCGGTCAATCAATGTCAAAAACTCTCCGCGTGTCATATACCGCTCAGGCTGGAATTGTCCCGTTTTACCCATTCCTGAGATGAGCCCGTTTTCTTGGTTTTCGAGAATCGCTTTTTTTGCCCAGTGATTCTCGATATCTGTAAAAGTCGTTTTCGATGGCTCATTCGCTTTCGCTACGCCAGGGAACGTCAGCACGGCGCACAACAGGAATGCAGAAACAGTTTGTACAGTCTTTTTAGACGAGAATCCGCCCACATTCGTCACAATAAACCAATCCTTTCGCCCGACGCCATTCATCTACTTTTGCAAGTGACAACGGAAGAAAACATCCCGTGCACATTTTTCTTTTTACTTCCACTATCGGATTCTTTTTGTTTTCTTTTATGCGGTAATATTCGGCAAGATGCGCTTGCTCAAGTTCTTGCTCCAAGCGAACCCGCTCAAATTGTTGCTCTGAGATTCGCGAGTCCAGTTCAAAGCGTGTCCCTCCCGCTTCCTCCTGAAACCGTTCGTACGCCTTTTGCGCCATCCACAACTCCTGTTCAGCCAACATTCTTGCGATTTGATCATCCGGGGTGTCGGTTACGGGCAGCGCCTCCAGCTTGGAAGTCAGCTGTTGAATCGTATTCACATGTACTTGTTCCTGCTTCGTTAGCTCGTCGAGTTCTTGATTGGCGTGTGCAATCGTCTCGTTAACCTTATGCCATTCGAATAGCTTCTTCGCTGGCAGCATCCTATTCACCTACTTCATTCACGATCAGACTCATCTAGACAATAAACTTGAACGGGTCTGTATGTATTGTTGAGGAAATCACTTCTGTCTCGCTGCCAGCTTCCCGAAGCTTCTCGATCAAATAGCTGGCCACCTTCTGCTTCATGATTTTCTCGATGTTATGTCCGGCATCAATGATGTGAAGGCCATCCGCTTGAGCGTCATGAGCCATATGGTAGTAAACATCACCTGTAATCATAACGTCTGCCCCGCGGAATTTTGCTTTTCCAAGGTAGGAATTACCGTCTCCGCCGACAACCGCTACTTTTCTCACCTTCGCATCAAGCGGTCCTACTACCCGAAGTCCGGTAAGCTCAAAGCGTTCTTTTACCAAAAGGGCTAGTTCATGAAGGGTCAAAGATGAAGGTAGCTTGCCAATTCGACCGATCCCTAGCTTCTTACCAGGCAGATCCAACGAATAAATGTCATAGGCGACCTCCTCGTAGGGGTGAGCCTTCTTCATCGCCTGAATCACCGCGTTCTGTCTAGATGCTGGCAAGACAGTCTCCAAGCGTACTTCCTCAACACGCTCCAGCTTGTCAATTTCGCCAATGAATGGATTCGTTCCTTCCCCAGCCATGAAGGTTCCGGTTCCCTTCGTCTGGAATGTGCAATGACTATAATTCCCGATAGCGCCAGCGCCAGCACGAGAGACCGCCTGAAGCACTGCCTCCGCGTGATCAACAGGCACGTAGACAACCAGTTTTTTGAGTGGATCGTGGGTATGTTCATCCAACACTTCCACGTCCGTCAACCCAATAGCCTCAGCCAGCCAATCATTAATGCCGCCTTCTGCTGTATCCAGGTTGGTGTGAGCCGTGTAGACGGCGATATCGTGTTTGATCAGCTTCTCGTACAGTTTGCCGGCAGCAAGATCAGTTCGGAGGTGCTTCAGCGGACGAAAAATAACCGCATGATGAGCAATAATCAAATCGACCCCTTCCGCAATCGCCTCATCAACGACCTCATCAAGGACATCCAGCGCGATCATGATCTTCTTCACTGGTTTTTGTACTGTGCCGATGTGCAGACCGATTTTGTCGCCTTCCATTGCCAAATGCTTGGGGGCTAGTTGTTCGATGTATTGGATGATGGTTTGTCCATTTGCAAGCATTGAATCACCTCATTAAGCCAATTGATTTCTTGTTGTACTTCTTGCAGTCGTTCTTGTGTCTCGGCACGTTCGGATTGAGAAATCTGTGTTTGAATTTTATGCCACTTGTCGCGTTCTCTTTCTAATTTTTTCAAAAGAACAGGAGATTTCTCTTGCCAGAGCATTGGTCCCAAACGCATAAGTTCTGATTGTGAACGGGATTGATTCCGATACGGAAGATCCGGATCTCCAAGATCAGCTACCAAAACCTCGTAAATAATCCCATCCTCCTCCAGAATTCGTTCATGAACCAGTTGCCATCCGTTAGCAATCAACCACTTGCGGACCATATCTTCTCCTACGTTCGGCTGAAGAATGAGGCGGCTAACACCTTCCAGTTTCTCTTTGCCCGCTTCCAGAATCGAAGCGATTAACTGGCCCCCCATTCCTGCAATACATACCACATCTACTTCGTTCTTATGTATAACGGCTAGCCCGTCTCCTCGGCGAACCGAAATCCTGTTGGTCGCTAGAATTGATTCTACCTGTCGCTTGGCGGCAAGGTAAGGGCCTTCGTTCAACTCCCCAGCCACTACCGATGAAGCGATGTTATTGAGAACCAGATAGGAAGCAAGAAGAGCGTGATCAGAACCGATGTCTGCCACTTTCGCCCCCTCTGGGCAATAACTCGCAATGGTTTGTAATCTGTCTGAAATCATTATGGATGCCATGTGTTTTTCACCTTCCGTACCCTCTATAATATCCTATTTGGGGGGAAAAGCCCAAGAAAAGACTTCGTCTCTTTTCGCTCTGTGGAAGTTCGCAATGAAGTTTGAAAGTCCGCTCTCTCAATCCGAAAGGGAGTCGCCAAACGCTTCGCGCCCCTAAAGGGGTTGGATGACGACTCTTTTTCCTTTCTCCTTTCCTTCGCTAGGCGTCACTTCCAAGGAGGCTGTAAGTAGACGAAGTCTTTTCTTTACTTAGCTTACATAATAGGAAGAATTCCAATGACCTTACGTAGGTAATGTCTTTGGAATTCTTGATTTAACTAATGAAAAACCCCCTGCCTTTCTGAAAAAGACAGAGGGTTATCAATCTTAACAGCCAATCTCGCGCGCAATTACCGTACGAAGAATCTCGGAGGTTCCTTCCCCGATTTCCAACAAACGGGCATCACGGAAGAATCGCTCCACTTGATATTCACGCATATAGCCATATCCACCATGAATCTGGATCGCTTGATGCGTTGCATTCATCGCGATTTCAGAAGCGTACAATTTTGCCATAGCCGCTTCCTTCGTAAATTTGCGTCCATTATCTTTCAACCAGGCCGCTTTATAGACCATCGTACGAGCTAATTCAATCTGCATCGCCATATCAGCCAATTTGAACTGAATAGCCTGATATTTGGAGATTGAGTTCCCGAACGTTTGACGTTCCTTTGCGTATTGCAGGGCCTTGTCGTAGGCCGCTTGAGCGATCCCTACCGCCATTGCGCCAATTCCAATTCGCCCGCCATCCAAGGTAATCAGGAACTGCTTGAACCCTTCTCCTTCTTTTCCAAGGATGTTCTCATGCGGTACCGTGACGTCATCAATTACCAGTTCAGTCGTGTTGGAGCTATGCAGTCCAAGCTTCTCATAGTTATTGATGACACTAAATCCGGGAGCGTCAGTCGGTACGATAAAGGCAGTGATTCCTTTTGATCCCTTGGACTTATCCGTCACAGCGGTAAGCGCCAGGAATTTCGCATAGGAAGCATTGGTGATAAAGCATTTGGAACCATTAATTACCCATTCATTCCCCAACTGCACGGCACTGGTACGAGTTCCGCCAGCGTCAGACCCCGCATTAGGCTCCGTCAATCCAAAGGCTCCCATACTTTGACCCGAACAAATCTGTGTCAAATAGGTGCGCTTCTGTTCTTCTGTCCCAAATAACGAAAGCGGTGCTCCCCCCAGGGAAATATGAGCGGAATACGTAATTCCGGTCGATGCGCAGGCGCGACTGAGCTCTTCAGTTACCGTGGCAAAGCTAATGTAATCTGCGCCACCGCCACCGTATTCCTCGGAGAACGGTAGACCCAAGAGATTCAAATCAGCCATCTGTTTCATGATATCGGCAGGAAACTGCTTCGTTTTATCCCGTTCATCCGCTCCCGGAGCCACCACTTCATTCGCAAATTCACGGATCATTTTCTGCAACATTTTTTGTTCCTGATTCAAATCAAATTGCATAGACATACGTCCTCCTTCAAATTATTGAAAGCGTTTGCCAAAACACCATCCATGACTGAGCGCTTGCTCAGTTTGATTATTTACATTATACACTATTTTAGGATTTTTCGGAAAAATATTTTTTCAGAAAAAAGAAAAGACTTCGTCCCTTTTCCCCTCTCATCGGGGGACTGAAACGTCGCTCTGTGGAAGTTCGCAGTGTAGAAATTAAGGTCCGCTCTTTCACTACGAAAAGGGAGTCGCCAAACGCTGCGCGCCCCTAAAGGGGTTGAGTGGCGACTCTTATCCCTTACTCCGTTCCTTCGCTTTGTATCACTTCCAAGGAGGCTTCAAGTGGACGAAGTCTTTTCTCGATCGGGCTTACGCGAATGGAAGGAAAGTTCAATCACTTTACCTCTGTAAAGCAATTAAACTTTCCGATATTATAAAAAAGCTTCACCCTCTTTAAAGGCGAAGCCAGCGAAACCAGTATGACCGTGTAAAAAAGATAAAACCTGAATTAAGAAAGACCTTAATAAACAACAGAAGCTGGATGACGTCGTGTTTGGCAGTCGTTACATACAGCGAGGAAATCTCTGATCCATAAAAGTAGAAGAGTCCACAAAAAGCGAGGACGGATGCGATCTGACGATTTCGATCGCTGAGCAAAAATCCTAAACCAATCATTAAGATCGCGATTGGCACCCAGTATAATTCCGCCATCCACCACGTGTAATTTCCTTCTAGACGATCAGTCGTCACATAGCCGTATAGCAGACCAAATCCCAATATTCCGATGTAAAGCAAATACGAGAACCTGAAAATCAGCCCATTGATACACCATAACAGACAGATTAAGACCATAAACAACATAAAAGCCGTCCGAGAAATGTTAAATTCCCTGATAAAATAACTACCTGCCAATATCAACAAAATGAAGGACAGCGAAAGAAAAATATGCGTAAGGAACGGCGATCTTTGTCTAAATATTACGGCTAACATGTACAATATCAGGATAAAAATGGAAGAAGTGGCAATTTGCATTAGTGGACTAAAACCGCTAAAATGAAAAGCAAGCAAGATCAATCCAGCTATCAGAACTGCTCCAAGGAGCCAGTACCCTACCATTTTCCACGAGATAGAAGGCTGAATGACGACTCCATTCTCAAGGTACGCATAGTTGGAAGCGATTTCTTCATTACCAGTTCCTTTTAAACTTCCTCTCCCATAAGATGCGGTTGGAGCAGACTGATTGGTGACTATACTCCCCTTGTTCGATGAGAAAAAGCCTTTCTTCTTTTTGGGTGGTTGTCGATCGTGTTCTCCTTCACCTTCTGTATAGAGGTTTAACAAAAAAATACAATAATGCTCTGGTAATAGATGATTTTTTCTCCAGTTTTCAATTTCAGCGATGATGATCTTCTTTTTCTGATCACTCAAATGTTTTTCCTCCTTGATACAGCCGACAGCAACACGCTATCTGAAAAAGAAACGCCTACGCAGCGTAGAAAAGCAAAACGTAGGCGAATCCAACACTTATTCTTTTTATCGGCTATTCAAGAAAATCTTTTAAGCGTTTGCTGCGACTTGGATGACGAAGTTTGCGAAGTGCTTTGGCTTCAATTTGGCGAATCCGCTCACGAGTAACGCCAAAGACCTTCCCTACCTCTTCCAACGTACGTGTACGACCGTCGTCTAGACCGAAACGCAAGCGAAGAACATTTTCTTCACGATCCGTCAGTGTATCCAGAACATCTTCCAATTGCTCTTTTAACAGCTCATAGGCAGCGGCGTCTGATGGAGCGAGCGCATCCTGGTCTTCGATAAAATCGCCAAGATGCGAATCGTCCTCTTCCCCGATCGGCGTTTCCAATGATACAGGTTCTTGAGCAATTTTCATGATCTCCCGTACTTTTTCCGGAGTCAGATCCATTTTCTCCGCAATTTCCTCTGGAGCAGGTTCGCGACCGAGCTCTTGCAGCAGCTGGCGGGAGACGCGAATCAGTTTGTTGATGGTTTCTACCATATGCACCGGAATACGAATCGTTCTCGCTTGGTCGGCAATCGCACGAGTAATCGCTTGACGAATCCACCAAGTTGCATAGGTACTGAATTTATAGCCTTTGCGGTAATCAAACTTCTCTACCGCTTTAATCAGACCCATATTTCCTTCTTGAATCAAATCCAGGAACAACATTCCGCGTCCGACATAACGTTTGGCGATACTGACAACCAGTCGCAAGTTCGCTTCAGCCAGGCGGCGTTTTGCTTCCTCGTCCCCTTGTTCAATCCGTTGCGCCAGTTTGATTTCTTCTTCAGCAGAAAGCAGAGGAACGCGTCCAATCTCTTTTAAGTACATCCGAACAGGGTCGTTGATCTTAATCCCAGGCGGTACGGAGAGATCATCATAGTCGAACTCCTCGTTGTCCTCATCCTTAATCATCATCTCATCGGTATCTTCTTCGTTGTTGGATACTTCAACGCCTTGATCCCCGAGATATTCGAAAAATTCATCAATCTGGTCAGAGTCTTGATCAAATCCAGAAAGTCGCTCCATAATTTCCTTATAGGTAAGTGAACCTCTCTTCTTGCCAAGTTCAACGAGTTGTTCTTTTACCTGTTCAATTGATGAAGCTTCCATGTCTGAAGTGATGTTTTGTTTGTTCATCTACTTTCCCTCCTTCCCCGGGAATGTGTATGGATTCTACCCTTCTTTTAAAGCATTTTCCAATTCAACAATCTTCATCCCTACGATGGCAGCTTGCTTGGCGAGCTGTTTACATGCATCTTCGTCTTCGGCCATTGTCGTCTGCATGTTTAACCTGCGTTGTTCTTCACGCAGCTGTTCCAACTCTAAACGCTTGGGGTAGTTGTTCACTTGTCTGATGTAGTCACCGATCTCTTGTTCAGTTACGTTCACGTTGTGCTCCATCATGGCCAATCCCGAGGCTAATTGCTTACACTTTCCATCTTCCACATAATGAATAAATCGTCCTGGGTCCTCAGTGTTCCCTTCCGCATAATAGGCAAACAAATAAGCGGCTAAAGCGTTATGCTCATCAACTTGAAACTCAGCTGTACATTCACGTTGTACCCGATCAGCGACGGTTTGATCTCGCATCATGTAGTACAATAGCATGCGCTCAGCGTTCAAATGAGCGGGAAGTAACGATTTGGTAGCCGTAAATTTGCCATTATTTATACTATTATTCCATGCAGGAGTAACTTTATCCCTTGGAGCATGGAATTTTTGTTGTTTGAACACTTTTCGTGATTCCAGTTTAATCGCATCAAGCGACAGGGAGAATTCCTCCGCCAGTTGCCGTTCATACATATCACGTTCCACGGCATTGCTTAACTGCGTAATAATTTGCAAAGCCTCTTGAATATATTTGGCTTGGTCACTTTCATCTTGTATTACGTGCTTTGAGCGTAAATGTTTCAGTCGAAACGCCGTAATCGGCATTGCCTGAAGAAGAACCTGTTGCGAAAACGCCTCCGAACCGTTCTGACGGATATACTCATCCGGGTCAATCCCTTGCGGAAGCGGAGCAACACGTACGGTACAGCCAACTTGTTGCATGAGGTCGATCGCTTTGGCTGTCGCTTCTTGCCCTGCGTTATCTCCATCATAGGAGATGATCACTTGAGCTGCGTTACGGCTGATTAATCTCGCTTGATATTCAGTCATAGAGGTTCCAAGTGTGGCTACTCCATTCCCAAAACCAGCTTGCCATGATGAGATGACATCTAGGTATCCTTCGTATAAAACGATTTGGTTTCGTTTTCTTGCGATAGGTCTAGCCCGATGGAGATTGTATACCAGCTTGCTCTTTTGAAACAGTGGAGTCTCAGGGCTATTCAGATACTTAGGTTGTCCATCCCCTAACGCCCTGCCACCAAATCCGACGACTTCTCCTTGAGTATCTTGAATAGGGAACATAATGCGCCCGCGATATCGATCATAATATCGTTCAGATTGCTCATTCACGGAGATCAGCCCCGCTTCTACCATCAAGGGTAGAGGGAACTCTCGTTTCTTCAAGAACTGTGTTGTAAAATCCCAAGAATCCGGAGCAAAGCCTATCCCGTATTCTTCGATGGTCTGGTCTGTAATACCGCGTTTTTTCAGATACCGTAATGCTTCCTGCCCATAAGGTGTAGCCGTTAAGACATGATGGTATAGTTTCGCCACGAGGCGGTGCGCTTCATACATTTGAACCTTAGAAGCGTTCTTGGAACCATCGTCCTTTTTCTGGTTAGGGAGCTCAATACCCGTACGACTGGCTACTCTTTGCAAGGCTTCCGGAAACGTGAGCTGATCAATCTGCATCAAAAAGCTAAACACATCTCCGCCCGCTTTGCAGCTGAAGCAGTGGTAAAACTGACGCTCGGGACTTACATGAAATGAAGGGGTCTTTTCCGAATGAAACGGGCAAAGACCAACTAAGCTTCGCCCGCTTTTCTTGAGTTGAACATATTCCCCAACAAGATCGACAAGATCTACTGAAGAACGAACACGATTTACAATTTCTTCCGAAGTGGAATTCATGATTGGTTTCCACCTTTTAGCCTGAGGCATTGGAACTACGAAATTCTTAACAGAAAATCACAATGGAGTAATTTAATTCGTCAAATTTCGGCAAAATCCTTCTGGAAAGTTTTTGTTTTTTTCTAATGTGCCACTCTTGCCCTCTTGTTAAACAAGATCGGCTTAAATCGCTACATGAAAAGGTTTGCTAAAGAAATTTCGACAGTTGGAGTCAAATTCCTTTTTCCTTTTTCTACTTTTTTGTATTTTTAATTTGATTATGTCGAATAATCTCCAGAATAATATTAGCAGTCTCTTCCACCGCTTTATTGGAGACATCGATGACCGGACACCCAATTCGATCGATGATCTTTTTGCAGTAATCCAGTTCCACTTTTATCCGGTCGATTGTCGCATAATTCGCTTGGGTAGTTAGGCCTAGCGCTTTTAAACGTTCTGAACGAATCCCGTTCAATTGCTCCGGTGTGATAATTAAGCCGATACAACGTTCTGGCGGAAGCTCGAACAGTTCTTCCGGCGGTTCTATCTCCGGCACAATTGGAACATTGGCTACTTTCAAGCGCTTATTGGCGAGATACATCGATAACGGAGTTTTGGAAGTCCGCGATACGCCGATCAATACGACATCTGCGCGCAAGAGACCACGTGGATCACGTCCATCGTCGTATTTCACGGCAAACTCAATCGCATCAACCTTGCGGAAGTATTCCTCGTCCAATCGACGGACTAATCCCGGTTTCCCTGTCGGCTGTATTTTCAGCGACTTCTCAAAAGAACTTAAAAGCGGTCCCATTATATCAATGACCGGAACCCCTGCATTTGCGGCCTTTTGCAGAATATAGGCCTTCAAATCGGGTACTACCACTGTAAAGACAACCATAGCATTCAGTTCTTTGGCCGATGCGATAATCTCGTCAACCGCTTCTTTGTCTTCGATATACGGGAACTTTTGAACGTGTATCGTACTCTGGTCAAACTGGCTGGCAACCGCTCTTACTACCAGTTCTGCCGTTTCACCGATTGAATCAGAAACGACATAGACAAGCTGTTCATCCTGATTGGGTTGCATTCGTTCCCCTCCTAAACAACAGGCTCTTGACCAAGTTCAACAAACACTTTGGCAATTGTTGTTTTGGTCACACGCCCCAATAATTCGTAGCTTCGCTGATCATCCTGTAGTTGTCTGACTACCGGCATTGAGTCAATTTGAAAATCAATCAGTTTCTTAGCCGCCTGGAATAAACTTTCCTCCGGCGAGCAGGTAACGATATTCGGCATCCGTGTCATAATAATACTGGTTGGAATATCCTCCAACGCCTTGTTCCCCAAGGAGGCGCGCAAGAGATCCTTACGAGACACGACCCCTGCCAAGTACCCTTTCTGATTGACTACGTACAAGGTCCCCACATCTTCAAGAAACAAGGTAACAATCGCGTCATAGACGGAGGCTGATTCTTGAACAACAATGGGAACGGCTTTGTAATCATTGACAATAAGCTTGTGTATCTGTTCACTCATGACTGAGTTGGCCGGCCTTCCCGCATAGAAGTAGCCGACTCGAGGCCTGGCATCGAGATAACCCGACATAGTCAAGATTGATAGGTCAGGACGCAGGGTAGCTCTTGTCAGATTTAGACGCTCGGCAATTTGCTCCCCTGTAATCGGTCCTTTATCCTTCACAATCTGCAGAATCAATTCTTGTCGTTTTGTCAGTTCGATGATGGATCACCACCGGTTCGTTAGCATTACTATCCCTAGTATTACTCTATCAATGCGTATTTTCCTGCAAATAAGTTAAGAAAAGCGAAAAAACCCCCGAAATTCAGAGGCTGGTGTCAACTTCTAACCTTAAAGCTTTTCCACCTGGTCAAGAAAATTCCTGCTTTTTAGCCGAAAATCCAAATGTTCATCCATAAATCGTCTAAGGACATGCTTCAATTGATTGCGCGTCGAATCCTTCACTTCAATCTCACCAAGTCGCTCGAGGTCAAATATCTGAAATAATCGCAATAATTTCCATACAGCGGGAGTTATCGTCATCGCATAAGGATCCTGAGAAAGACAATTCGGACAAAGAATCCCGCCCTGCGAAATACTGAATGAGTAAGGCTCCCGTTCTTCACCACAACTTGCGCAAACGTTAAGCTCTGGGCGAATACCTGCGATAATCAACATCTTACTCTCAAAAATTCGGCAAAGAATCTCAGGATCCCGTCCCTCATCCAGATATTGCAAGGTGAGTTGCAACAATTGAAACAGGTAGGGATTCGACTCTCGTTCGGACGTGAGCCGATCCAGGAGTTCCGACAGATAAGCAGCATAGGCGGTCTTCCACAAATCCTGCCTGAGATCCGAATAGGAATCGATTATGTCACCCTGGGTCAGCTCAGGCATTCCCGTTCCTGGCCCTTTTTTACACAAATAGTATCCGTAAGTAAAAAGTTGAGACACGGCAGCTAGGCGACTCTTAGGTTTTTTGGCACCTCGAGCCATTACTCCTATCTTGCCGTGTTCTCTGGTAAAAATGGTAATCACCTTACTTGCTTCTCCGTAGTCGACACTACGGAGAATAATGCCTTCCCATTTTACAAGCATGCAGTTGATTCACCCGCATCTGATGGTACAGATTCCAGTGGTTCCTCTTCCAAGAAGCCGACAGAGTCGGAATGCTCCCGATAGAGGAGGTATGCATGGATATCACCTGTTGAAGCGAAATAACTCCAAGAAAAGTTGCGAAGCATCGTGCAACATCCTTTCCATTTCGGATTTATCCACTTCCACTCTTAGAATCTGCCCGAATCTAGTATTCTATCCCTTGGAATTTTTAACACGAATAAACCTTATTCTTCGTCGTAAAAACCGAAATTGCGAAGCATACGTTCCTGATTGCGCCAGTCTTTTTTCACTTTGACCCAAATCTCCAGGAACGTTTTGTTGCCAAGCAATCGCTCAATATCGTGACGGGCACGCTTGCCAATTTCTTTGAGCATCTCGCCTTTTTTCCCGATCAGGATGCCTTTTTGCGAGTCACGTTCAACGTAAATGGCCGCATAGATGTACAAGGTCTGCCCATCGTCTCGACGTTTCATTTCCTCAACCGTAACGGCGATGGAGTGAGGTATTTCCTCGTGTGTGAGATGAAGGACTTTTTCACGAATCAGCTCAGCCACCACGAAACGTTCTGGGTTATCCGTTACCTGGTCAGCCGGATAGAACATCGGCCCTTCTTCCATCTCTTCATAAATGGAATCGAGGAGCGCTCCGGTGTTGTTTCCTTCTCGAGCTGAAATCGGAACAATCTGTTTGAAATCATACAACTTCCGATAGTCATCAATGATCGGAAGAAGCTGTTCCGGATGCACCTGGTCGATCTTGTTGATTACCAGGAATACTGGGGAATTCTTGACTTGCTTCAAGCGCTCGATAATGAAATCGTCGCCTGCGCCGCGTTTCTCTGTCGCATCCACAACAAACAGAACCAAATCCACCTCGTTTAAGGTGTTTTCCGCAATCTCCACCATATAGTTGCCTAATTTGGACTTAGGCTTGTGAATTCCGGGGGTGTCGATAAAAATAATTTGTCCGCGTTCCGTTGTATGTACGGCCCTAATTTTGTTGCGGGTTGTTTGCGGCTTATTGGACATAATCGCTATTTTTTGACCGACGATATGATTGAGTAAGGTTGATTTTCCTACATTCGGTCGTCCAACGATGGCAACAAAGCCAGATTTGAACGGTGCTTTGGTTTTACTTCGATTATCCACGTAAATCCTCCTTGGTAAATGCCCCTGGAAGAAGCTCTTTTACCGTTGTCACGGTGATATCTCCATGCAAGTTGGTCAGGATCACTTTCATGTCTGGCGGGCATAGTTCCACCATGACTTGACGGCATGCTCCACAAGGCGGGACAGGCTGATCGGTATCTGCCGCAACTGCCAACGCCTGATACTTCTGATCCCCCTCGGAAAAGGCTTTAAACAACGCTGTCCGCTCCGCGCAGTTACATAGCGGATAAGCGGCATTCTCAATATTGCATCCCTTGTAAACCTTGCCTGATTCACTTAACAAGGCAGCCCCGACGGCAAATTTGGAATAAGGTACATAGGCCATTTTTCTTGCTTCCAGTGCTTGTTGGATTAAATCCTGGTCGTTCATTTCGCACACCTCACTTATGTATCCCTCATTTCAATCTCCGGCAGGGCTGTTGAATCTCAGGCGGTCTTCTCACCGGAAATGACAAAAACGCAAGACTTCTTCAAAAGGTAGGTCAAAATATTGTACTTCTTTTCAGAGTACCAGCGCAAGCCATCCGTCAGTAGGATTCGAAGATTACATCAAAAGGGTTATTTTTTCCCATAAAGGCTTGGCAAACACACAACACCCAATAATCACCGCAAAAACCACCGACATCAGGACGGCTCCGGCTGCGACATCTTTAGAGATTTTGGCTTTCTCCTGCCATTCCGATGTAACAAGGTCGACCACAGTTTCGATGGCGGTATTCACCAGCTCCAAGGAAAGGACGAGTGAAATACAAAAAAGGACCAGCAGTACATCTCCACGCGGGATCTTGAGCCACCATGACAACAGGAGGACAATGAACGTAACCCAACCGTGGATTTGCATATTTCGCTGAGTCCTAAAGGTATATACAATTCCGCTCCATGCAAAACGAAAGCTTCGAATTAATCGCAGCCACTCTTTCAACGGAATTCCCCTATCTGGTCAAACCGATTTTGGCCAAAATTTCTTCTTGTCGTCCAAACATTTCTTTTTCTTCCTCTGGGGAACCGTGATCATAACCCAACAGGTGCAAGAACCCATGTACGGTTAAAAAGCCCAATTCACGCTCGAAGGAGTGCCCATATTCTTCCGCCTGTTCCTTAGTGCGGGGAATGGAGATAATGATATCCCCCAATGCATTCGGGAAATCATCCAGGTCTTCTTCATCGATAAAAATATCTGGCTCCCCTTCTGTGGACTCATTCATAGCGAACGAAATCACATCAGTGGGACGATCAACTCCGCGGTATTCACGATTGATTTCATGGATGCGCGCATTGTCGACAAGCGTGACGACCACTTCTCCTTTTACCTCTTCCAATTCCGCCGCGGCAATAAGGCAGCGCTTGATCAATTCTTCCTGCTGTTCAGTAAGGATTTCGGACTGTTCATTGATGACTTCAATCTCTAATGCTGCCACAACAACTTCCCTCATTTACTTTAATATTGGTGATGACTTGTTATTTAACTGATTTATTTATAGCCGTGATCTGCTTCCTCACGGGCGTAAGCTTCGATAATTTTTT
Organism: Brevibacillus ginsengisoli; assembly: GCF_050113715.1. NCBI lineage: Bacteria > Bacillati > Bacillota > Bacilli > Caryophanales > Paenibacillaceae > Brevibacillus > Brevibacillus ginsengisoli. The sequence goes on along the minus strand of NZ_JBNJQR010000001.1, from coordinate 700,631 downwards.
GTACAAGCGAGTGGCGCACTACGTCAGATTCTTGGAAACGAATAAAAGCAATATCCGGAATCAGCTTTAGGATGCGCTCCGCTTCCCTGAGACCTGATTTCTTTCCTTTGGGCAGGTCAATTTGCGTAATATCGCCGGTTACGACCATCTTGGATCCAAACCCAAGTCGAGTCAGGAACATCTTGATCTGTTCAGGTGTGGTGTTTTGCGCCTCGTCCAAAATGACAAAGCAATCCTCCAACGTGCGTCCGCGCATATAGGCGAGCGGAGCAACCTCAATCAAACCGCGTTCCAGCATCTTGGCTACCTGCTCTGTCCCCAGCATATCGTACAATGCGTCATAGAGAGGACGAAGATACGGATCAACCTTCTCCTGTAAATCCCCCGGCAAAAATCCCAAGCTCTCCCCAGCTTCTACTGCTGGACGAGTGAGCACAATCCGTTTGACGCGACCGCTCTTTAAGGCATTCACAGCCATGACAACAGCCAGATAGGTTTTCCCTGTACCAGCGGGACCAATTCCAAAGACAATATCGTGTCGCTTAATCGCAGAAAGATAGTGCCGCTGTCCCAGTGTCTTGGCTCGAATAATTTTGCCGCGTTGCGTACGGGCAATTTCTTCGTCATACAGGTGCAGAAGCTCTTCCGCTTTATTCTGATCGGATAACTGCATTGCATACGATATGTCCCGTTCGGACAAGGTGATGCCGCGCCGAATCAGTTGGAGAAGAATGTCAAACAGCGCCGCCAATTTCTCCACTTCTTCTTTTTCGCCACTGATCGCTATTTCCCCACTTCTCGTACTTATCTTTGCATTGGTGCTTTGCTCGATTTGCTTGAGATACGTGTCATGTGGACCAAACAACAACAGTGCTTCGGATGCATCAGCAAATTGGATTCTTACCTCATCTTGAACGTGCAAAAGGTCTCCATCTCCTTACGATCAACTTAGTTGGGTTTGTCCGCTCCCTCGTTCGGGTCGGGCGGAAGTTGAGTAATCGGCTGTTCTTCGGCAATGTCTTCGATGACTGAATAATGAATACTCAAATAAACTTTACCATTCTCTTCTTTTGCGTGCAAAACTTTTTCTTCTTTGATCGTCGCATCTTTCCCAGCTCGCTTCAACACATCTTGACGGCCCATCTCTTTGGCAATTTCAATTGCCTTCTCCTGAGTCAACTGAAACTGCTGCTCCTCGACTTCTTGTCTAGTCTCTACCTTCCAGCCAAGCGGAAACTGGAACCCTTTGAACGAAAAATCATACTTCTCTTCTTTCGTATCAAAGTGTTGGAACGGTTGGATTCGAAACGGCCAGATTCGAACAGCGTAATTGCCAGCGCGTAAAAAGTGATTGTCTTCTGTCAGCCCCGTATAGGAGAAACGTTTTTGCGCGAGGGGAACCGTTACGTCCGAGAGATACCATACCTCCCCTTCCACCTTCCCTTGAGCAGGCACAATTCCCTGGCGCGTGTCATTGCCGATAATACCCGAGATTAATATCTGTCCTTTATTGACATACTGATTGACGTTGACCACAATCTTGCCTGCTTCTGCCAACACACTGTGAACCACCGCTTTTTTGCTGGCGACAAGATGACGGGGACTTAGCGCCTGCGGCTTTTCTTGCTTCTCCTTCTCCACCACCTGGATGATGGCCTTGGTTCCCTTGAGTTCCACACCAATCCACGAGGCTTCCGGGAGGGCTTGCAAGAGCTCGCGTTGCAAAGCTTGTGGTTCACTTAGTTTGACCTTCCACGCCCCTGGTTTAATCCCGATTTTTGCGGCAGCGAGATTTACTTCTGTGGGTGTCATTTTGTGGACGCCTATGACATCAACACTCCAAATAAAGCTGGAGAGCATGTACACTCCGAGAAAAAAAAGAATAAACCCGATAGCTAGTCCGGCGCGCAACCTCATTTTCACCAGCCAAAAGGGGAATCCTCCACGATGTAACACATGGCAGCGACAGCCTGTCTGACGCAGCAACGGACGCAGTCGAAAATAATCGCGAATCAAAATATCGCATTGGCCCACCTCCGTTCCTTGTCGTGTGATATTCCACAGATGCAAGCCATCTCGAATGGCAAGGTTGATCAATCGCTCAAACCTTTTGCCCCGAACGATAATCGTAACATGTCCTTCCATCCAGTCTCGCAATGTATTGCGCATGCGTACGTCCCCCTAAACCTTAATTACTGCTCCAAGAATTTCACTCCCGATATTCTCCCTTCGAGCAATACCTCTTCAGGAAGAATCGCTCGTATCACCAATTGTTCGCCAACAACCAGAAGTTGCCCGTTGGTTAGAAGCAAACGAAGTTCCTTATCACTGAAGTGAAGAACTCCGCGGTGGTTTTCTATATACATTTGCAAATGACCAATCATCGTAATACGCGGGACTTCTAGCACTACATCTTGGGGTAGGTCCAACACGCCCACAGCCAGTCGGCGCAGTCGGCGGCTCCATCGTTTCATCTACAAGCCCCCTTCTTGCTGGCGCAATGACGCCATTTACTTTCTCTTATAACCCTATGCGGGAAGGGGGCAAACTCATGCGCAATACGCAAAAAAACTCTGATCAAATAGACCAGAGTTTCTTTATAAAACTAATTACTGGCGGCGCCCTGGTGAATAGGGCTGCTTGGAACGAGGCGGCGAAAAAATAATCGACCACTTCATCGCTTCACGCGGATCAAGCTTCTGTGTTGAACGCTCTTGAGTCGTTTCTTTTGACTCAATTTCATGGAAGCGCTCCGCTGATACGCTCATTACTTCACTTGATTCTGTACTGACCTCTTGTGAAGGAGTAAACGGATTATCTAGATTTTCATCTAGGGGTGTGTCTGGTGTATAGGTCTGAGACGGTTCGTATGTCCCTCCTTGTCCCGCAGACGGTGTAAAAACAGGCGTGAATACAGGCCGCGGGATTGGACGACGGGAATTCTTTGGCTTCTTGCGGTTTTTACCAAAAAAGAGATATCCCAGAGCAACCAATATGACCGTCCCGAATTTACCGAATATGGCGAACACCAAACCCAAAAGGTCGAACAACAGGTCGAATACATCCATGGTATCCGCTCCTATCGTTTATCGTCTTCGATATCTTTAGCTATATCGTTCGTATGTCCAAAAGATTGACGCATAGAGGTGTCTGCTACAATATTTTGCAGGTTATAGTAGTCCATAACCCCTAGTTTGCCTGCTCGCAGCGCTTCGGACATGGCAAGCGGTACTTCCGCTTCTGCTGCAACTACATTGGCTTTCATCTCTTGAATCTTCGCTTTCATCTCCTGCTCAAGCGCAACGGCCATTGCACGGCGTTCTTCCGCTTTAGCTTGGGCAATTCGCTTGTCCGCTTCCGCTTGGTCGGTTTGGAGTTGCGCCCCGATGTTTTTACCTACATCTACATCGGCAATATCGATTGACAAGATTTCAAAGGCGGTACCTGCATCCAACCCTTTATTCAAAACAGTTTGGGAAATTCGGTCTGGGTTTTCCAGAACGTCTTTGTGCTCCTTGGAGGAACCAATCGTCGTAACAATCCCTTCACCGACACGGGCAATAATGGTTTCCTCACCCGCACCACCGACAAGACGATCGATGTTGGCGCGAACAGTTACTTTGGCTTTGGCTTTCACTTCAATCCCGTTCATAGCAACAGCTGCAACGATCGGGGTCTCGATCACTTTGGGATTAACGCTCATTTGTACAGCCTGCAATACATCACGACCCGCAAGATCGATTGCCGCAGCACGCTCGAAGCCAAGCGGAATCTCCGCACGCTGAGCAGCAACGAGGGCGTCTACGACACGGTCGACGTTACCTCCAGCCAAATAGTGACTCTCCAACTGATTCTCATCCAGTTCCAACCCTGCTTTTCTTGCTTTAATCAGCGGATTCACAATGCGGGCTGGAATAACTCGACGAAGCCGCATAGCGACTAGTGTGATAATACCGATTCGCACCCCCGAAGCTAATGCGGAAACCCATAACATTACCGGCACAAAAGAGAAAAAGATACTTAATACCACGATTCCTATTGCAATTAATAATATAACGGGAAGTAAGCCTGCATCCATTCGTTATCTACTCCTTCATATTCATTTCTTGCTCTTGCACGACGACACGGTTCCCCTCCACCTGTACCACAACGATAGGGGTTCCTGCCGCAATAAATCCACCTACACTCACCGCATCGACTCGATCCGTATGAATCCGAACGATTCCCGCTGGACGAAGCGGAGTTAACGCGATGCCTTGTTGATCGATTAAGCGACGTTGGTCTTTTGGAGCCACGTATCCTTCTGCATTGTGCTGTTCGGTTTGAAGAATAAACTTGTTCCAAAGTCCCCTGTGACCGAAGTATTTGGCCAAGACATACCCGACAATTACCGCGATGATGACAGCCATGCCTAGGGAAATCAACCCTTGCTCGGTGTTGTAAGCGGAGAGCACAATTCCAGTAACCAAGCAGACAAAACCAATGATTCCGATAATTGCACCCGGTAGAAAAATCTCGAGAATCATCAGCAGAATGCCTAACACAAACAATCCAATGTCAAGCCAGCTGGCAAACCCAGCAACGAAGTGACCGAAAAAGTAGAGTCCAAACGAGAGAATACTTATGGTTCCAAAAACTCCGAAGCCAGGAACAAACAATTCAACAACCATTCCTACCAACCCTATAATAAATAGCACACTCATCACAGCTGGGCTGGTAACGAATCGGGCTACTTTTTCGCTGAGTGTCGGATCAATCTCCTTCACTTCATTCTCATGAACACCTAAGAATTGATATAGCCCTTGTTTGTCTTTTACAATTTTGTCAGCATACCCTACTTCCAACGCTTTCGTCGCATCAAGGGAAAGCACGGACCCTTTGCTCTTCACACCAGGGATTTCCTTGTCCAGTTCGACCATCGCCCGAGCGATATCTGGATCGCGGTGATTCATCTTGGCCGCTCCAGCCATCATTTCTGACCAGGCTGAGATGACCTTGACCCCTGCTGTATTCCCTTGAAGGTTAATTGGCGCCGCTGAACCCATGCTGCTTCCAGGCGTCATCACAATTTGATTCGCATTGAGAGCGATGTACGTTCCCGCGGAAAACGCCTGATTGTCAATATAGGCAACCACCTTAGCCGGATTCTCTCGAACCATCCGCCCTATCTCGCCAGCCGCTCCTATCTCGCCACCTGGGGTGTCTATATCCAGGACGATGGTATCTGCTCCTTGCGCATGCGCTTCTGATAACGCTCGCTGCAAAAAGCTCTCCAACCCTCGCTCAATCCCCTGTTTCACTGGAATCACAAATACATGTTTGGAAGATTGCGCCTGTACAGCTTGCTGAAAGGGGACAAGCAGCAGACCTATTGCAAAACAAACGATTAGAGCCCAAGCACTTGTACGTATTAGACGACTTATCACTCTTATCCTCCTTTCCTTCACCAACTGGTAATACGATACAATCGCAAGTAAGTTTCAAAGAAAAAACCCTCTCGACCTTAAGTGAGCCGGAGGGTTTGCCATTCTTAACGATAAAGCTTGCTGCCGTTGTCCCGAAATTCTTGTGATTTTTGTTGATACCCTTCCACAATTTCAGCTTGAGCAGCCGCGCCAAAGCGCTCACGAATGTCGTGGGTAATACTCATACTGCAGAACTTCGGTCCGCACATTGAGCAGAAATGAGCCGTTTTCGCCCCTTCTGCGGGAAGTGTCTCGTCATGATATTCAATCGCTCTCGCGGGATCAAGAGAGAGGTTGAACTGATCCAACCACCGGAATTCAAAACGAGCCTTGGAGAGAGCGTCGTCGCGTCTTTGGGCACTTGGATGTCCTTTGGCCAAATCAGCTGCGTGGGCTGCAATTTTATACGCAATCAGTCCCTCGCGAACGTCTTGTTTATTCGGTAAGCCCAAGTGTTCTTTCGGTGTCACATAGCACAGCATGGCGGTTCCGAACCATCCGATCATCGCAGCCCCAATAGCGGATGTGATATGGTCGTAACCCGGCGCAATATCTGTAGTCAACGGGCCCAAGGTATAGAATGGAGCCTCTTGACAAACCTCCATCTGTCGATCCACATTCTCCTTAATTTTATGCATAGGGACATGTCCAGGCCCTTCGATCATCACTTGTACATCGTGCTTCCAGGCGATCTTCGTGAGTTCCCCCAGCGTCTCCAGCTCAGCGAACTGAGCCTCATCGTTCGCATCGGCGATTGAACCTGGTCGCAAGCCATCGCCAAGCGAGAAGCTGATATCGTATTTTTTCATGATTTCACAAATTTCCTCAAAATGCGAATAGAGGAAATTCTCCTGATGATGCGCGAGGCACCATGCCGCCATGATCGAGCCTCCTCTAGAAACGATACCGGTTACCCGATTGGCTGTCATCGGGATGTGATGGAGACGAACACCCGCATGAATGGTGAAGTAATCAACTCCCTGTTCCGCTTGTTCAATCAACGTCTCACGGTATACGTCCCAAGTTAGATTTTCGGCAATTCCGTTTACTTTTTCCAGCGCTTGATAGATCGGAACCGTGCCTACCGGAACCGGGGAGTTGCGAATAATCCATTCTCTGGTCTCGTGAATCTGCTTGCCTGTCGAGAGATCCATGATCGTATCGGCTCCCCAGTAAGTTGCCCAAATCATTTTTTCCACCTCTTCCTCAATCGTTGAGGAAACCGCAGAGTTCCCGATATTGGCATTCACTTTCACGTGGAAATTGCGCCCGATAATCATCGGTTCACTCTCAGGGTGATTGATATTCAAGGGGATGATGGCTCTTCCTTCAGCTACTTCCCGACGCACAAAATCTGGCTCCACACCCTCGCGGATCGCGATATACTCCATTTCAGGCGTGATAACCCCACGACGAGCGTAATATAGCTGCGTGACGGTACGGCCCGCTTTGGATCGCAAAACCTTTCGATGAATGCCTTGATATTCTTCCACATCTTGTCGTTCCAGCACCCAATTGAGGCGCTTTGGTTGCAAGCCATGGTGAATATTCATATTTACGCTCTCATCCGTGTAGACTCCACTTGTGTCATAGATCTGCAACGGAGCATTTTCCTTCATCTCCCCGTTTATACTTCGAGTAGGATGCAGGGCGATTTCGCGCATGGGCACCTGAATATCTGGGCGGCTCCCGGATACATAAAACTTGCGACTGTTGGGATACTGACGAGGCGTAGTAATGGCGGAAAGGGATTCTTGATAATTTGACATGAAAAAACCTCCTCTGTTTGTAGAATCGGATCACCGCCAGACGGAGGACTGTCAAATAAAAGACCGCACGACAAAAGTATCGGCGGTCCAGCGCGTACATCATTTCTCCTCAAACACCGAAAACAAAAAGTGTACAAGAGTGCTCATGCACGTATGTATGAATCGTTCCTCCGCTGGCATTATCCAGTTCAGGTATGACGGTCGATAGCAGATTAGCTATCCTCTCAGCCTGGTTCTCCCAAGCTCCCGTGTAAATTGTTGTGATTGCAAAAATAACGGTAACATACCCGTTCATCATCTGGCAAGATCAAAATTGGCTATTTACAGCAAAATCAAGCTCAGCGTATAATAAGCACAATTTCATGTAGAGTTTACGCTAGGGGTGCCCACAATGGGCTGAGATGGGACTACAGTTCCAGACCCTTATTACCTGATCTGGATCATGCCAGCGTAGGGAAGCAAACGATGAATGACGTCCATACACGAGTCGGTTCCCTCGATTCGTCTGCCACCTTATCTTTCATCTAGCTTCGTTGCGTTGCCGCTTTCCGGATTAGGAAGGCGGCTTTTTTGCATGTAAAAAAACATCATGAGGTGAAAACATGAACAAAACTCAACGCTTGACCAGAATGGCCGTACTCGTTGCCATCGGAACCATCAGCTCGAACATTGTCTCAATCCCCACTGGAATCGCCAAAGCATTTCCAATTCAGCACGCGATTAATGTGATCGCAGCTGTCATGCTTGGCCCTATTCCTGCGGTAACCGTCGCGTTCGCTATTGCCTTGCTGCGGAATCTTCTTGGTGCGGGTACACTACTTGCGTTCCCTGGCGGCATGATCGGCGCACTCTTGGCCGGGCTAGTATATCAACGAATAAAGCGCACTTGGGGAGCATGGATTGGCGAAGTCTTCGGTACTGGAGTTATTGGATCATTCTTATCTGTTCCTTTTGCTCAACTGTTCATGGGCAAATCCGTGGGCGCTCTTGCGTTTTTGCCCTCATTCCTGACTAGCACGATTATCGGCGCTTCCATCGGATGGATTGTCGTTGGAGTGATACAGCGTTCGACCAATCCTCTCATCCAACGAAACTAATACCAAAAACCCCAATCCTCATGAAAGGATTGGGGTTTTCCGCAAAATTATCTATTAGGATAATTCTTCATTTACTATCGTTTGAACGGTAGTACCGTCTGCTTTACCTTTTACCTTGGGAATAACAGCTCCCATTACCTTGCCCATCTCTTTTTTAGAGGTGGCTCCTACCTGAGCGATTGCTTCACGTACGAGTTGACGAATCTCCTCAACGCTTAGCTGCTCTGGTAAATAGGCAGTAAGAATCTCGATTTCCTCACGGGTTTTGCTCGATAAATCATCACGGTCTGCTTTTTCAAACTCTTGGAGGGAGTCACGGCGTTGTTTTAACTCACGGGTCAAGATGGTCAGCACATCGTCGTCGGACAATGCCTTCCCTTTGGTAATCTCTTCGTTTTGAATAGCGGCTTTCACCATGCGAATAACGGAGAGTTTCAGTACTGCTTTATCCTTCATCGCTTGCTTCATATCTTGATTGAGTCGCTCCATTACACTCATGATTAGCCCTCCACCTAGTAAAACTTGCGTTTGCGAGCAGCTTCGGATTTTTTCTTTTTAGCTACGCTAGGCTTTTCAAAGTGGCGGCGTTTACGGAGTTCAGCCATAACACCGGACTTTGCGCTTTCACGCTTAAAGCGGCGAAGTGCGCTTTCCAAAGATTCATTTTTACGAACGCGAATTTCTGCCATCTGTAATTCCCTCCCTCCGTGTGAAACAGTGGGACAAACTGTTCGAGCACAGACTGTCAAATTACATTATAGGCTATATGCTTAGGTCTGGTCAACCTATTCTTGAAACTAATGAAAATCCGTTGATTTTATTTCATTTCTGGCCTGAGTCAGTCATGAAGGCAACATAGCGAAAAAGTCTTCACCATATCATAAAGTGAGCATCTGGTTAGCTATAGGGAGATTGAGTCTTGCTTCCGTATTCAATGCGTGGTAGCATGACCTCGAATCAAAAACATGAACAACCATCTAATTGGAAAATCTGAAGGGATGAACACCCATGAAACCTATTACGTTTGCCGAGCTTGCTAAAATGTCGGAAGGAATCCTTCTCCAAGGTGACCCCTCTGCGACCATCACCTCCGCCCACTTTGACACTCGTCAGCTTGAAGCGGGGTCGCTTTTTGTGCCAATTGTGAGCAACCGTGACGGACATGACTTCATCATGCAAGCAATTGAGCAAGGAGCCGCAGCCGTACTTGTTAGCAATCAGTCCAAACTCCCAACAGAGCTCCCATCCCAAACGGGGGTCATCCTCGTAAATGACACGCTGAGAGCTTTTCAAAAACTGTCTGCCGCTTACCGACGTCAGTTCAACATACCCATTGTAGCCGTAACCGGGAGCAACGGAAAAACCTCTACCAAAGATATAATCGCCCATGTGCTAAGCGCCAAGCATTCCGTTTATAAAACCTACAAAAACCTCAATAATCACCTTGGTGCCCCTTATTCTTTGCTTCAATTGGATGAAACTCACGAGTCAGCGGTACTTGAAGTGGGAATGAATCATCCAGGTGAGATTGATCTATTGGCATCGCTCGTACAGCCCAAATACAGCGTGATTACGACGATTGGTGACGCTCACCTTGAGTTTTTTGGGACGCGGGAGAAAATAGCCCTCGCCAAAGCGGAACTGCTGCCTCATACCGACAAAGACGGCCTGGTGCTGCTTAATGGAGATAATGAATTCCTACATAAAATCCGCCATCTGTATGACGGAGAAGTCTGGTTTTACTCGGTTGAAGGCAGAGCCGATGTCTGGGCAGATCATTTCGTTACCGACGAACATGGAACACGCTTCACTGTCCATTTGCCTGATCACATAAGCTTTGCGGTAACCCTTCCCTTGTTCGGGAAACACAATGTATCCAATTCCCTTCCTGCCATCGCCATTGCAAGCCGTTTAGGCATGTCTCCTGAGGAGATTCAAGCCGCCCTTGCAACGGTTGCGATCTCTGCCATGCGTTTTGAGGTGAGCAGGACAGACAGAGGGACCATCCTGATTAATGACGCGTACAATGCCAGTCCTTCATCCATGGTGGCAGCTATTGATACCTTCGCAGAAATACTTCCTTCTCACCAAAAAATCCTTGTTCTTGGCGACATGTTTGAATTGGGTGAGAATAGTGAAGAGCTGCACGCGGAGGTTGGCGACTATCTGAATCGTTATCGCAACCAGTTCGAGAAGGTCATTACAATCGGATCGTTAACAGAAAGCATGCATCAAGCTTTTAAGGGAAATAAGTTTCATTTCACTTCAAAAGAAGAGGCTTTATCCGCTCTTCAGCCATACTTAACCAAAGAATATGCCATTCTGTTCAAGGCTTCACGGGGAATGAAATTAGAGACTCTCCTCGAAAGTGTGAAAGAACGATCGTAAAAAAAGAGCTGCTTCTTTATGGAGGCAGCTCTTGCTTTTACTTTTGGCATACGTAGACAAATGCTGGCGGTAGGTTGCCCACGACCAGTTTGATCTTTACTTTGGAAAATTTTCGTTGAAGGCTTTCTTTCATTTGCAGGGAGTATTGAAACGTGATGAACAGTCCGTCTTGTTTAAGCGAAGAATGAACCTGCGTCATAATGGTCTCACGCTGTTCCAAAGAGAAGTTAGCAAAGGGTAACCCGGAGACAATATAATCTGCTTCTTGAACACCCTCTGACGCTAATACTTCAGATAGCTCGCTGGCGTCTGGAAAACAAGATACATCGTTGAGTTGTTCACATAGCCGCTGACGGAGGTACTCGTCCTTTTCAAAAAGAACGAAACAACTCTCCTTACTTCTCCTCTGCTGAATAGCTCGCGTAAATACCCCTGTTCCCGCACCTAATTCCACAATGACCTTGCCGTCTTCCCACTGAATAGGTTCTAACATCATCCTGGATAAAGCGGATGAGCTTGGAGTAATGCTTCCAATTTGTCTAGGTGAACGGATAAATTTGAGGAAAAACAGCAGTTTGTCGTAGACTTGCAAAAAACGTGAAGAATTCGCAATCATTTAACACACTCACCTACTTCATGGACAATTACGCACAAAGCTACATCGTTTTCTGTCATGAATGTTGGAATGTTTGCTGTTTTTTTATCGGCGATTGATTATTTATTCTAGACAATTTGATAATACCCTTCTCATAATGATGATAAATATTACCAATTGAACCGCTCAGGAAAAATCAAAAGGGACTGCTTCATGCAGCCCCCCTTCTACCATTCTTTACTATATACCTTCTGCAACTACCACATTGCGTTTCTTGTCTTCATTTCGTTCAATCGCCAGTTGCACCAAGCGGTCGATTAATTCGCTATAGGAAATTCCAGCTTCCTGGAACAACATTGGGTACATGCTAAAAGGAGTAAAGCCTGGCATTGTATTGACTTCATTGATGTATAGCTGTTGATGCTCATCATCGTAGAAGAAATCCACCCGGGAAAGACCTGAACCGTCAATCGCTTGAAAAGCCCGCTTCGCCATGGTTGCAATCTCCTCTGATAATTCTTGGGAGATCTTAGCCGGAATCTGTAATTCAGTTCCCGCTCCTTTATACTTGGCTTCGTAATCGTAGAATTCTTTAGCCGCAATCACTTCCCCAACGACTGAAGTGATCAATTCTTCGTTCCCTAATACGCCAATTTCCACCTCACGCGCCTTGACGAATGCTTCAACGACAATACGGCGGTCAAATTTTGCAGCCACTTCCAATGCCTGTATCAAGCTCGCCTGGTCTTTCGCTTTCGAGATTCCCACACTGGAACCCATATTCGCTGGTTTCACGAAACATGGATAGCCGATTTCTTGCTCGATGTGGTTAATCACACCTGCTTGATCTTTCTCCAATTGTGAACGAAGGACGCCTACGAACTTTACTTGAGGCAGACCGTACTGGGCAAAAACATTTTTCATCATCCATTTGTCCATACCCACCGCAGAAGCCATAACCCCTGTGCCTACATAAGGAATATCCGCTAACTCAAGCAAGCCTTGAATCGTTCCATCTTCTCCATTCGGACCGTGGATAACTGGAAAAACGACATCAATTTCTTTGCCAATCGCAAGCACCGGTGCCGCACTGGAAGCCGCAGTTGCCGGAAGACTTGCTTTGGCATCGGAACTGGTCAATCTTAAATTTTCAACACTCTCTATACGATCGGCCACTTGATCTCCCTTGATCCACTGGCCGTCCAATTGTACGTAAACAGGCGTAATCTCATATTTGTTCGGGTCGACAGCCTTCATAATCGACTGTGCTGTGCGCAGAGATACCTCATGCTCCGATGATTTGCCTCCGTAAATAATACCTAGTCTAATTTTACTCCCCATGATGTAATGCTCCCTTCTTTCCCCACAAAAAGCGAATCCACTCTGTTCTGAAATTCCTAACATTGTATGCATACTGCCCAATGTTGGCTCATAGTTCATTGAACAGCATACTAAAGGGACAGCGTCATGACAAGTACAAAAGGAATCACCTTGCTTCCACTCCAAACATAAAATATGGATACAATCTAAGTGCGCTTCCCGTTCATGGAACTTTTCTTCAACGCGGAGGGATTTACCATGAGAGAATATTTGCTCTACTGCACCAACTGTCTAAGCTATACGCTTTTGCACGGCTACGAAAAAGAGACAGGAAATTTTCTTGGAGAATATTCGCTTTTACTCAACGAGTACACACGAAATAATTGGGTCGTCAATAAATTCCTTTTGTCCCATCTGGAACATTCGATCCGCGTCATTCCTTCTCAAACAGAAGAATACAAGAACATCATTTGTACCGATTCTCATTTCTTAGAGGACGATATTGACAAATATGTGGAGGAAAGCCTCGCTTGGCAAAAATTCGAGGAGCGGAATAAACAGAGTGAACGCTTGTTAGGCAGAATCCAGCTGCATTTGGCGGAGCATCTCGTCCGTTCCGAATTGGAAAAGATAACAAAAACAAGCAGCAGTAGCCCAGCGGAAGGCCAGGTCCTGCTCGGACAAGAGCTTGGCATGAAAAAAGCACTAGAAATTATCCGAAATATTATCCTTGACAAACAGTTTCCTCAAGGATGATTCCTAGCCTAGAACAGCGAAAAGCGCCGAATCCTAAGGGATCGGCGCTTTTTTTGACGTGTTGCGATCTGGCAACACGCCATTTCTACTTAATTAATAGTAATTACTATTTCCGATCGCGCACTTCAAAAATCGCAAACTTCAGGTAGTGCCCCTCATCCGCCCCGGAGATTTGCGGGTGATCCTTCCCAGCGCCACGCCATTCGACCAGGCGCAGAATTTTCTTCGCATCGTAAGCCGCTTCCTGAATCGTATCGAGGAACAACTCAGGCGACATGTGGTACGAGCAAGACGCGGTAACCAAATAGCCTCCGTTGCGAACCAGCTTCAGTCCGTGCAGGTTAATGTCTTTGTAGCCTCTCACCGCTCCTTTGACCGCTCCACGCGATTTGGCAAAGGCAGGCGGGTCAAGAATGACAACATCCCAGAGATTGCCCGCTTCCACGTTTTCTCGCAGATAATCAAACGCATTAGCTACCACAAACTCCACACGATGTAACATTCCGTTCAGCGTCACATTGCGCTTGGCTGTTTCAATGGCATGTTCCGATATATCGAGCGCCGTTACTTTCTTGGCGCCATGTTTGCAGGCATTCATCGTAAACGACCCCGTGTGAGTGAAGCATTCGAGCACCTCTGCTCCGTTCCAATACGGGTTTTTCATGATTTTCCCGCGTTTGTCCACAGGTTTCTTCACTACTTCGCCTTGTTCATCACGCAATGCTTCAACGCCTGCACGCGCCTTCCCTTGCTTGTCATAAAGAGGTTCGCCATCTTGGCCGATTGTCTGCAGTCGAATTCCATGCGTCTCACCCCATCCGGTCATGAGAGGGGCAACTGCGGCGCGATTCTCCCGTTGATCGTAGAAAAAGCCCGTTTTCTGCCCTTCCACGATATCCACGATGTACTTGATCCCATTCTCTTCAATCGTGATCTCTCTTGGACACTCTCCGTATAGAACTTCCTTTGTCTGTTCGAGGCCTTCCAGTTCACGGACAGGCACATCATTGCGCAAATAGATGCCTTGTGGCTCAAAGACTTCCAACAACGCTTGCTTGATCAGATCGCGTCGCATTTCCATACCTAGCGACAAAATTTGTACCACGAGCACATCTTCATAACGATCCACGATCAGCCCAGGCAAGAAGTCAGCTTCTCCATAAATGACGCGACAAGCGCGTGGATTGGAAACGAATCGGTTACGGTGTTCTTTCGCCTCTTGAAAACGCTTGATGAAAAACGCCAAATCGATCTCTTCCATCGGATTGTAGCTCAGAATCCGTACAATCATCTGAGAACTTGGATTGATATATCCTTTCGCCAGGAAATGCCCCTGATGATTGGCTACCTCAACAATATCACCAGGATTCACTTCTCCTACAATCTCTTTCACTTCGGATTGAAATACCCATGGGTGTCCTGCTTCAAGTCGCTTTTTGCGGTTGCGTTCCAATATTACTTTGGCCATATTGATAAAAGCCTCCTTGTCATGCTTGTCTAATTCTTGGCATACCGTATACTATCTGCTATAGAGAGGGGAATCGTATCGGTGAAGGTGGTAACAGAAATCGTTATCCCTTTTAGCTTGGGACTAAGTTTCTTCCTGTTTGGTATGTATGCGATGCGCGCAGGATTTCACAGTCTAGCGGGCAAGCAGATGGAATCTGTTCTGCTCCGATTTACTCGGACACCTGTTCATAGTTTCTTCTCTGGTCTATTTTCTACATTTGCCTTGCAAAGTTCAAGTGCGGTTACAGTGCTCACGATCTCGCTGACTCAGGCGGGCATTATTGGTTTTGCCCAAACCGTCGGGATTATCCTGGGTACCAACGTAGGTACAACCGTAACCACCGAATTAATCGCCCTGAGGTTGGAGGATTTCGCCGTACCCATTCTTCTAATTGGAGTGGCCTTGTGGTTAATGCCTAACAGAATTCAGCGGAGTATCGGCCTAATTCTTGGTGGCTTTGGACTCGTATTCCTTGGGATTGATACCATGCAAGTAATGGCCAAGCCGTTAGAACATTCCGAGACCTTTCGTACCCTGTTTCTGGAGAGTTCTCATTCCATCTGGATTGGGCTTGTCACCGGCATCATTTTCACGGCACTGATTCATAGCAGTTCAGCCACTACCGCCATTACCATGAGTTTAATTACTCACCAGATTTTCACGATGGAGACCGCGCTTGCCATCGTACTTGGATCCAATGTTGGAACCTGCTTTACTGCCATTATTGCCAGTATTGGGACCAATTCAGCCTCGCGTCAGGTTGCTTGGCTGCACACGCTGTTCAATCTTGCCGGTGCTCTTGTTTTCTTGCCTTTTTTAACACAGCTTGCTTCGATTTCGGCTTGGATTACCTCGGATCCTTCGATGCAGATTGCCCATTCGCAAACTATTTTTAACTTAGTGTGCTCTCTGGTTGCGCTTCCCTTCGCCAAACAGATTGGACGGTTTATTCAGTGGATGATCAGGTAAGTAGCCCCGATTGCAAAAGAAAAAGCTCCTTTCCACCAAGAAAGGAGACAATATTTCCTTGTTCAGTATACTTTTTTTCAAACTTTTTGCCAACATCAATCTCTGGATCATTGAGGGCCAATGCCTTCTTAACCACTTACACCAGTTGATACTGTGGCTTGCAACCGCTTAAAATCAGGACGAACGATATAATCTGTGAGATATGCTGACCTTTTTGCCCCCCTGATTCGATGGGTGTTCAGATGATCGATAATTCCGCGAGCAGAGGTAATCCCGATACCATGTCCGTAATACATACCATTTCCCAGGTATACCGTATTCTCGCCTTGCCAATCAATATGCTTCGGATCAACCTCAGGATTTTTGAAATAGCGAATATCTCCTGGCAGGGCATATTGATCATGTATCGACACAAGCTGTAAATCCTTATCGTAATTCCCCATAAATAAAAATAGGTTTTGAAACAATTGATTAAAGGTTGCTTCGTGTATGGTTTCCAGCACTCCCTTATAGTAAACAATGATGACTGATGTTCCACACTCAAAGGCATAGCGCCACCCCTGTCTGAAAATGTCACGTATTCCTGTCGATGGCAAAACACCTTTTTTTAGCAAGAACCCTCCATTGCTCGTTTTCTCCCAATATTGTGGATTACATTTTGTTTTCGTAAGGGTAGCAAAGCCAGCGCCAGATCCGTTCAGCGCATACGATGCCTTCACGAAATTGGTTCTTGTGACAACTTCAAAATGTAATTGCTCAACATTCTCATACTCATAAACTTTTTCGCTCTTTGACATGGCGTTTAGTACATTAATCCCGGTTTTATCCAAATGCCATTGTTTTGCTAATTGGTTCACCTCGATGGTAGCATTGGGTACATGAATCATATGGATTCCCCCGTAAATAGCCTTTATCCCACTTTATTCAAAAAGAAGTGGGTATGTACCAAGGAGCTTTTAAATAGATGGGGAATCCACTGAGAAGAAAAAAGAGATAACGAAGGAGAAAATCACCTCGTTATCTCTTTGCGATAAGATTAAGATTAATGGCTAATCTTTGCTTTTGGATATAATGTCGTTCCACCAATGTTCACTTTGATATCGTCGGATAATGGAACATTGTGTTCATCAAGGATCGTTCTCCACCATTCCCACGCAAGGCCTGTACATTCTTTCGCGAAGATTCTTATATTTTTTGAATTCGGCGGAAGAGGTATCACGGTTGAGAAATGAGCGGTTTTGTCTTTGTAGTTTCCATCCCAGGTTTTGTGGGCTAACACTTCCTTGCCATTTTCATCAAAGGTAAATTCATCCCAAGCAACTTCAAATTGAGCAACATAAGCGCCAGAATGATCAAGCGTTATTTTCCCTTTCGAAAATTCTGTAGTTGTAGTCTCAATATAATCGGTTTGGTTATGAACAGCCGCTACCGCGTTATCTTTAAGGAACACACTGGTATAGGAAATCGGGTATGCTGGGTTTTTCGGACTAAATTCAGCATTGTCTTTAATAATATTTCGAATTTCATTAAAGTCTTTGGTAACAACCTTGTTATGCTCTCGTGAGTCCCCGCCTAAAACAACTGCCGTAAAGGAACTGTCCTCAAAAATATCTTTGTACTGTCCGCTTGTTTCTACATTGTTGTTCTGAAGCAGCGCTTTAAATGCGGCTTGTACGTCTTTGCTTTTCGAGGTCGTTTCTAATTTTACATAAATGGTTCTGCCGTAAGCTACGTTGGACACCATAACAGGCGGGGCCTCATCACTTACGCCTTTACTCGTTAACTCCTGAAAAGTAACACGATTGTCAAATACATCTGACGGATTGTTCGGCAGTTCAGCATTTACAGTGTAAAAAATTTGCTTATAGGCCGCAACCATCACTTTTTTCTCTCCGCTTGCAATGGCGTTAAAGTCAATTCCCAGAGAGTTATCCAAAACCTTCGCGTTAACGTTCAAAGCGCTTGCAATTTGGGATTTGCTATACACCATCGACTCCGCATACTGTATTCTTGCAGGTAAAGTATGAGTTGCTGAATATTTGTCATTCCAAGTGGACACTAACTCATCGATGGCTCCAGATACGTTGCCGTAAGTTGGATTTTCAACGGTAATGGTATTTTCTCTTTTCATCCCAGGCAAATCGATACTAATATTCAACGGCTTTCTTTTGCACACTAAAAGATTCGGTTGATTATCCGCAAAAGCCTGGTTTGCCAATTGCAACGCTCCTGGATAAGTGCGATTCGTCATGGAATCCATTATGGAAATATCCACTGGTGAAGTGGTCAGTGATTTTTTCGCTCGTTCGATTACGATAAATTTACCGTTTGAGTTGATCCCTTCTTTTGGGACAAAACTTTCTACTTTATCCCCATTTACCGCTAAAACTTCGTTGTTATTATAGTTTAAGTTCGCAATTCCAGTATCAACGTCACTGGGTTTGCTCGTTTCACAAGGTAAGCTAGTTGGCAATGTTTCAGCGGAAGTAATAAACGGATAATTCATGATGCATAAACTAACCGCTAAACTTGCCACTAATTTAGCTCCTTTAAAGAGATTAAAAATTTCCAAAAAAACTCCCCCCTTTATGGAAAATTATATCATAAAATGGAGGGCTCGTATAAAAAAAGCAGTTGGCACACTTCTATGCCAACTGCTTCGTTATACCCATTTTGTTTATTTACACATTAATTCCTAGATGAGCCAGCGCCTTTTGCAGGACGATCTCGTTGTTTTTATAGCCTTTTTTCTGTTGATTCGCCCATGCTTCCAGCGGGGCATACCAGTGAACGGCTTTAATTTCTTCGACTTGAGCCGTTAAATCTTCGGTTAATGCCTCAACCAGATAATAATGCACTTCTTTATTGATGATCTCAGCCGTTGCCGGATGATTGTACGTGTAATGGACGATTTCGATTGGCTGAATCAAACGCCCTTGGACACTCGTCTCTTCCAAAATCTCGCGTAAAGCCGTTTCTTCAATCGTCTCGCCCGGCTCCTGCTTGCCTTTGGCGAGTGTCATTTTCCCGTAACGGTCTTCGATTAGCTGAATGAAGAGCTGGTCACCTTGATTGCTGTAAACAACCCCGCCTGCGGAGATTTCGATCATATGGCGGTTTCCCCCACGATAGAAGGCGCTTGATTCTCCAATACCCGTACCAGGGTGCCTTTGCAATACTCAGAGCCTGCTTCGTCGATTTTGACCTTGCAGACTTTGCCGATCATCTCTTCTGTACCTGGGAATACAACGTTCAGGTAGTTATCGGAGTAACCCATCATCAATCCGCTGGTTGGGTCTTCTTTATACGCTCGCTCTGGAATCACTTCCAGCACATCACCTACGTAATCTTTAGCATAATCCATGGTCAACGCAACGTTCAGTTCGATCAGTTTAGCAACACGCTCTTTTTTCTCTTCTTCCGGCACTTGATCCGGCATACGCGCTGCTGGTGTTCCTGTACGCATGGAATATGGGAAAACGTGCAGCTCCGCAAAACCGATCTCCTTGATGAAGTTGTAGCCGTTGATGAATTGCTCTTCTGTCTCACCTGGGAAGCCTACGATCACGTCTGTGGTCAAAGCGACACCTGGAAGAGCCTTGCGAACTTTTTCCATGCGTTCTTTGAATTCCGCTGTCGTGTATTTACGGCGCATGCGGCGAAGAACCTCATCGTCACCCGCTTGTAATGGAACGTGCAGGTGGCGGCATACTTTATCCGAGTTGTTGATCACTTCCAACACTTCATCGCTGAGTTGGCTGGCTTCAATGGAACTGATTCGGATACGCTTCAGGCCTTCAACCTGTTCGAGGTCACGCAAAAGCTTAGCCAGGTTGTAATTCTCCAGATCCTCACCATAACCACCTGTGTGGATACCTGTAAGGACGATCTCCAGGTAGCCTGCTTCCACCAGATTCTTCGCTTGCTCAATGACACTCTCAGGTTGGCGCGAACGCATCAAGCCACGCGCCCATGGGATAATACAGAAGGTGCAGAAATTATTGCAGCCCTCCTGGATTTTCAGAGACGCGCGCGTACGGTCTGTAAAAGCGGGAACGTCCAGTTCTTCAAACGAACGGGCTTTCATGATGTTGGCAACCGCGTTGATCGGTGTGCGCTCCTGCTTGATTTGATCCACGTATTCAATCAGTTTCTCGCGACCTTGAGTTCCCACGATGATATCCACACCTGGAATATCCGCAATCTCGTTAGGAGAGGTCTGCGCATAGCAGCCTGTAACGGCTACGATTGCTTCTGGATTACGGCGAATAGCTCGACGGATGACCTGACGACTCTTCTTATCACCGGTATTGGTAACGGTACATGTATTAATCACATAAACATCAGCGGCCTCTGTCTCGAAATCGACACGGTTGTATCCGTTCGACTTGAACAACTGCCAGATCGCTTCTGTTTCATAACTGTTCACTTTGCATCCTAATGTGTAGAAAGCAACACTGCCCATTGCTCTCCCTCCTTTCTAAGCTGCTCAACGCATGTAACTACTGCTTTACATGGTGAGGCTCAAACAACCTGTGACAGTACAAATCTATTCAAAATGATAGGAAACCGCCGCCAGCACATACTGACTCGCCGTTTCCGTTCTCAGAATTCGCGGACCTAAATGCACAGAGACAAAACCAGCTGCTTCAGCCTGTGCCACTTCCTCCACAGAAAAACCGCCCTCTGGTCCGATTAATACCAAAAGAGAATCCCCGGGCGAAAGCGTAGAAAGCACTTCTTTCACACCTACAGCCGCTTCCTTTTCATAGGCGATGATTCTTGCGGAGTAGGATTTTCCTTGTTCCAGAATGGATTTAAAGCTTGTAGGGGACAACACTTCCGGCAAAATTGCCCGATGGGATTGCTCGGCTGCTTCCTTGACTATTTTTTGCCAACGCTCCAGCTTCTTGCCTTCTTTTTTCTCATCCAGCTTCACAACCGTGCGCTCTGACGAGAACGTCTGGAAAGCGTACGCTCCCATCTCTGTTCCCTTTTGCAGAATCCATTCCAATTTATCTGCCTTGGGCAAACCTTGTCCAATCGTGACCTGAATCGGCATTTCCCTATGCTCATCTAGCAGTTCGACGACTTGGGCACGTACTTCTTTTGGATCGATTTGTGTCAACCGAACAGAAGCTACGCGACCTGCTCCGTCACTGACCAGAATCTGATCGCCTACTTCTGATCGCATGACTTTCACAATATGATGGACGTCATCGCCAGTAATCACCACTTGCTCATCCATCCATTGATCAGGCGCGATAAAATATCGTTGCATGATGGGCAACCTCTCTATTCTATCTTGTTTTATGCGAAACGTCTTAACTCTTTTTATGGAAACGAGGCGAGAGAAATAATCAAGCTCGTTTTTTCGCAATGATCACTACCCAATCATCAATGTACTGGGTCTCAATAACTTCGAGATTAGATGCTGCCAACGCTTCCTTCACGTCTTGCTCACGCGCTTGAATAATACCGGAGGCGATAAATGTCCCGCCGGGCAACAAGACGCGGTGTACATCATCCGTAAAACGAACGATTACTTCTGCTAAGATATTGGCAACAACCACTTCCACTTGGTTCTCAATGCCATCAAGCAGATTGTTCTGCTTCACTGTAATATGTTCACTGCACTTATTTATCTTAATGTTTTCTTGGGCAGAGCGAACGGCTACCTCATCCAAATCCATCGCAAGGATTGAAGAAGCACCCAGTTTAGCTGCCGCAATACTCAGGATTCCTGTTCCCGTTCCGACATCATAGACGCGATCTTCGGGTTGCAAATAATCCTCAATCGCCCGAATGCAGAGTACAGTCGTAGGGTGTGTACCGGTTCCGAAAGCCATTCCCGGGTCCATCTCGATGATGAGCTCGTCGTCGCTCTTGGGAACATACTCCTCCCAAACCGGAGTGATCGTGATTCGCTTCGAGATGGTGACTGGCTTATAGTACTTCTTCCACGCGGTAGCCCACTCGTCCTCGTGAACCTCCGTTGTCGTAATTGTTCCTGTTCCCAGTTCCAATCCGTACAACAAAAGTTCATTCAATCGGTCTTTCAGTGCATCAACGGTCTCGCCCAAATAGCTGTTGACCGGTAAATAGCCTTTCACATAAACACCTTCACTCGGAAAATCGTCGGGGGATAGATGATAAATCTCACCAAAAGGAGTATCCCAATCTCGGTGCAAGACTTCTGGGTCCTCAATTACAACCCCGTTGGCTCCAGCCTCGTACAATAAGTTAGAGACTGCCTCCACTGCTTCTGATGTCGTATGGATACAAATTTCTGACCACTTCATCTTTAACCATCCCCCGTTACTTCCGATTGTTTCCTCAATTATTCTCCGCGAAACGCTCGTTTCATTTTACCAAAAAAGCTTTCATCCTCGTGCGGGATCTCCAATGGAGTTCCATCGCCTGCTCCAAACTCGCGCAGCAATTCTTTTTGCTTGTCGGTCAGTTTGGTAGGTGTCACGACACGTACTTTGATATGCTGGTCGCCTGTGCCGCTGCCTCTTAGGTGAGGCACCCCTTTTCCACGAATGCGGAAGAAGGTTCCCGTTTGAGTGCCCGCTGGTACTTTCAGCTTCACTTTGCCATCCAATGTTGGCACTTCAATCTCATCGCCCAAGGCCGCTTGCGCGAAATTAATCGGTACCTCACAGTAAATATCATTTCCTTCACGCTCGAAAAAGTCATGGGATTTCACGCGCAGCACAACATACAAATCTCCTGCCGGTCCGCCGTTAACTCCCGCTTCCCCTTCACCCGCAACACGCAATTGTGCTCCGTCGTCCACACCCGCTGGGATGTTGAGATGGATTTTGCGGCGAATTTTCACGCGACCGGTTCCACGGCAATGCGAGCATTTCTCCTTGATAACTTTCCCTTTGCCTTCGCACGTCTGACAAGCGCGGCGGTTTACCATGCGACCAAACGGCGTATTGGCCACAACCTCTTGTTGGCCTGTTCCATTACAGGTTTTACAGGTTTCTGGAGTCGTTCCTGGCTTCGCGCCACTGCCATTACAAGAATCGCAATTGGCTTCACGTGGAATCTCAATCTCGGTTTCTTTACCAAACACCGCGTCCTTGAATTCGATTTGCAGGGCAAACTGCAAGTCAGAACCCTTGCGTGGAGCATTCGGGTTGGATCGTCTGCCTCCACCACCGCCAAAGAACATGTCAAAAATATCCCCGAAACCGCCCATTCCATCAAAGCCAGCGCCACCGCCGCCAAAGCCTTGAGTCGGGTCCTGATGACCGTAGCGGTCGTATCCAGCCCGTTTCTGCGAATCGGAGAGAACGTCGTACGCTTCTTTTACTTCTTTAAACTTCTCTTCAGCGTTTGCTTCTTTATTCACATCGGGATGGTATTGGCGGGCCAGCTTGCGGTACGCTTTTTTGATTTCGTCCTCGCTGGCATCCTTGCCTAAACCAAGCACCTCATAATAATCGCGTTTCATTTGTTTTCAATCACTCCCGTATCCCAAACAGTCAAAATTAACTATAGCATGCCTGTCAAGTCGCATCAATGTGTGAACCTGCCCGTTTGCATTTGACAGATCATCAACTGATTTCAAAACCTGCGTTCATTAGAAAAAAAGTCAAAGCCATCGATACTCTGACTTTGACTCTTCTTCCTGTGACTTATGTGAATAACGTCGTTTATTTCTTGTCGTCGACTACTTCATAGTCAGCGTCTACAACATTGTCTTTTGGAGCGTCAGTTCCTGCTCCACCTTGAGCTTGCTCGGCTGCTTGTTGCGCTTGTGCCGCTTGCTCATACAGTTTAACAGAAAGCTGTTGCACAATCTCAGTCAATGCTTCCGTAGCTTTTTTGATTTCTTCTGTGTCTGTGCCTTCGAGCGCTTTTTTCACGCGATCTTTGGCTTCGTTCGCTTTATCGATTTCAGCTTGATCCACTTTGCCTTCCAGATCTTTCATGGTTTTCTCGGTTTGGAACACCATTTGGTCAGCTTGGTTGCGGATTTCAACTGCTTCTTTACGTTGTTTGTCTGCTTCCGCATTCAGTTCCGCATCTTTTACCATGCGGTTGATCTCATCATCGTTCAAACCGGAGTTGGACGTGATCGTGATGCGTTGCTCTTTGCCTGTTCCCAAGTCTTTGGCGCGTACGTTCACGATACCGTTCGCATCGAGGTCAAAGGATACTTCGATTTGCGGGATACCGCGTGGTGCTGGCGGGATTTCAGCCAATTGGAAACGACCCAGTGTTTTGTTGTCCGCCGCCATTGGGCGCTCCCCTTGCAACACGTGAATCTCAACAGAAGTTTGATTATCTGCCGCAGTAGAGAATACTTGAGATTTGCTAGTTGGGATCGTCGTGTTGCGATCGATCAGCTTGGTGAATACGCCACCCATTGTTTCGATACCCAAGGAGAGTGGAGTTACGTCCAGAAGAACGACGTCTTTTACGTCACCAGTGAGTACACCCGCTTGAACAGCGGCACCCAAAGCTACTACTTCGTCTGGGTTAACGCCTTTGTGCGGCTCTTTGCCCAAGAATTTCTTGATCGCTTCTTGAACAGCAGGGATACGAGTAGATCCACCAACAAGGATAACGCGGTCAATCTTGTCTACAGAAAGACCGGAGTCTTGCAATGCTTGACGAGTTGGTCCCATTGTACGCTCAACCAAATGAGCAGAGAGCTCTTCAAACTTCGCGCGAGACAGGTTCAATTCCAAGTGTTTTGGACCTGTAGCGTCTGCAGTGATAAATGGAAGAGAAATCGTGGAAGTCAGTACGCCAGACAAGTCTTTTTTCGCTTTTTCTGCCGCGTCTTTCAAACGTTGCAGCGCCATGCGGTCTTTGGACAAGTCAATGCCGTTTTCCTTTTTGAACTCGTCTACCAGGTAGTTGATGATTACTTGGTCGAAGTCGTCTCCACCCAGTTTGTTGTCACCGGAAGTCGCTTTTACTTCGAAGAATCCTTCAGAAAGCTCAAGGATGGATACGTCGAACGTACCGCCGCCCAAGTCATAAACAAGAACGGTTTGATCTTCGTTTTTCTCCATACCGTACGCAAGCGCAGCCGCAGTTGGCTCGTTCACGATTCGAAGTACTTCAAGACCGGCGATTTTACCAGCATCTTTGGTTGCTTGGCGCTGAGAGTCATTGAAGTAAGCAGGCACAGTAATAACGGCTTGCGTTACAGGTTGGCCAAGATATGCTTCAGCATCCGATTTGAGCTTTTGAAGAATCATCGCGGAAACTTCTTGTGGCGTGTACTCTTTGCCTTCCAAGGTTTCTTTATGATTGGTTCCCATCCAACGTTTGATGGAGATAACCGTGTTGTCAGGATTCGTGATCGCCTGACGTTTTGCCGCTTCACCGACAATGCGCTCGCCATTTTTGAACGCCACAACTGAAGGGGTTGTACGGTTGCCTTCCGGGTTAGGGATTACGACTGGCTCTCCGCCTTCCATTACGGCTACACAAGAGTTAGTGGTTCCAAGGTCAATACCAATTACACGACTCATCGTTTATTTTCCTCCTCAATCAATGCACATCTATTAGTTTAAGAATTTACTTTAACCATTGCTGGACGAACTACACGGTCTTTGAACTGATACCCTTTTTGCAGCTCTTCCACAACAATTCCCGATTCATAATTCGGGTCTTGTGCTTGCATAACCGCTTGATGCTTGTGCGGATCAAACGGAGCGCCTTGCGCTTCAATTGGTTGCAAGCCTTCTTGATCAAACACTTGCACCATTTGGCGATAGACCATGTTCACGCCTTGCAGCAAAGATTCCACCGTCAAGGTTTCTTTGTCAACGGCAAGCGCGCGCTCGAAGTTATCGAGGGCTGGCAACAGGTTCTCAATCACTTTAATAGAAGCGTATTTCGCCAAATCCTCTTGTTCTTTACGGACACGGCGACGCAAGTTTTCCATGTCAGCCATTGTACGCAAATAACGGTTGTGGTTTTCTTCAGCTTGTGCTTTCCAATGTTCTGCTTCACTCAGCGCATCGGCAACATGTGCCTCTTCCTGAGTGGTCGTTCCTTCAGCTTCATTGCTTGATTCATTTACTTCTTCATCTTGCCATGTCGTGGATTTATCTTCTGTCAAGCGGATAACCTCCTACCTTACAACAATCCTTCTATATGTAAGCGGGTGAGTATTCCCGCCACATTGCGTCATTCATGTAACGAAACGAGCTTTGGCGCTCTATCGCTTGAACTGGTCGGTCAAGATGTGTGACAACCCCTGTGCCAGATAGTCAAGGACAGAAATCACTTTGCCGTACTCCATTCGAGTCGGCCCCAAAATCCCAATCGCTCCAACTGGCTTACCATCCAAATAATAGGAAGTGGTAATAATACTGCAATTCTTCATCGCATCCGCATCATTTTCCTGCCCGATCCGAATCGTCAACCCAGAATCCGAGTGATTAAACAGATTCACCAGCTGATCGTTCTGTTCCAAAAGCTCCAAGACGTCTTTTACCTTCTCGACATCTCGAAACTCCGGTTGGTTCAGGATCTTGGTTGCGCCACGCATGAAAACGCGGTCTGCCGCTTCATTGCTAAAGGTCTGTTCAATCATAAACAGCATCTCTTCGTACTGCTCAACATGTCGTCGCATTTCAATCGCAACTTCCTGATATAGATGCTGGCGAAGCTGCCATAATGGTACATCTTGTAGCTTGCTGTTTAATATATTGACCAGCTTTTCAATTTCCGACCCGCCAATTTCGGCAGGCAGATTAAATACCTTGTTCTCAACACGACCCGTATTCGTCACAATAATCGCTACGGCTTGTTGCTCATTGATCGGAATGATCTGGATGTGCTTCAAACGATGTTCAAAAATCTCTGGCCCCAGCGCAATCGACGTATAATTCGTCATCTGAGAAAGAATCGCTGCTGTATGCTCGATCACTTGTTCGAAGCGCGTAATCCGGTCAGCAAAAATTGACTTCAAATTCGTCAACTCAACCTGATTCAGATTACTTGGCAGCATAAGATTATCGACATAAAAGCGATAACCTTTGGTAGAAGGAACCCGTCCAGCAGATGTATGCGGCTGTTCCAAAAAACCCAGTTCCTCCAAATCAGACATCTCATTGCGAATCGTCGCTGAACTGAATCCAACATCCTCCCGTTTCGAAAGCGTACGAGAGCCAACAGGTTCGGCCGAATGAATGTAATTATCGACAATCGCATTGAGAATCAAACGTTGACGCTCTGACAACATAATTACTTTCGCCTCCCCTTGTTAGCACTCTTCATGGTTGAGTGCTAAAGTCTATAATAAAATTATCAAGTGGCGATTCATTTGTCAACTTATCTTGGCGAAAAATCTGTCGTTTTTTACCTACGGAAGAAACTCCAACTTTTATCCACGTAGAAACCTTGCAAAAACCTCATTGCCAAGCGGTAGCGCTTTTTTCGTCAGACGTAGGAAGCCATCATGGATCTCCAGCATTCCTTTGACGATCTCCTCTTCCACGATCTCCCCAAACTCTTGCTCCATCGTACGACCAAAGCGTTTCGCGAATCTAGCAAGATCAACACCCTGAATGAGTCGCAGTCCCAGAATCATCTGATCTTCCATCGCTTCATTCAAAGGAACAGCAAACTCTTCTACACGCGGAAGATTCTCTTGAGCAAGCTCGACATATTTGGCCAGCGGGCCTGCGTTGACGTGACGCATTCCTCCTACATAACCATGCGCACCAGCGCCTAATCCATAGTAGTCATTGTTCAGCCAGTAGGTGCAGTTATGCTTGCTTTCCATCCCCGCTTTGGCAAAATTACTCACTTCATACTGCTCAAAACCATGCTGTGCCAGCTTCTCGATCAGAAGCAGATACATCTCAAGCTCGGTCTCCTCTTCTGGCAGAGGCAGCTTACCCTTTTGATAAAGGGTGTGAAACAGGGTGTTTTCTTCCACCTTCAGACCGTAGCTGGAAATATGAGTGAGCGGTAGCTGCATCGCTTTCTCGATGGAGGTGTTGAATTGTTCCAAGCTTTGGTTCGGTAGCCCAAACATCAAATCAACCGAGATATTATCGAAGCCTGCAGCCACCGCATTGTCAATACTCTGGTAAACCGTAGGCACATCGTGGATTCGTCCAATCTTTTTCAGCAGCTCGTCATCAAACGATTGGACGCCAAAGCTTAATCTGTTCACCCCAAAGGAGCGCATCAGCTTCAGCTTCTCCAGATCAGTTGTCCCTGGGTTGGCTTCCATGGTGAATTCCAGCTTGCTTGAGAAATGTTTCCCAAGATGTTGTTCCACCGATTCCAGAAAGTATCGCATCTGGTCGAGTTCCAAATAGGAAGGGGTTCCTCCCCCGACAAAGATCGTGTTGATTTCATCGGGCGGTGTCTCTTCAAAAGTTCTCGTCATCTCTTTGCGCAAAGCGTCAAGATAATCCCAGACGATTTGTGGATTGCTGGTGACGAACGAGTTGAAATCACAGTAATAACATTTATTCGTACAGAATGGAATATGCAGGTAAACGGACTTAGGGGGCATGTTTTCCCCTCCTTGCTTGCAAAGAATTGTCATACATGCATCGAGTCAGTCAAATCGGATCAGAACCGATGATGCCCTACTAAACAGACGACCTGACGAGAGGACGTCAGGTCGCTTGAGTACTTATTTCTTTTCATCCATGCGTAGAACCGCCATGAATGCCTCTTGAGGAACTTCGACGGAACCAACGGCTTTCATCCGCTTTTTGCCTTCTTTTTGCTTCTCCAAGAGTTTGCGTTTACGGGAAATATCCCCGCCATAACACTTGGCAAGCACGTTTTTACGCATCGCGCTGATCGTTTCACGAGCAACAACTTTTTGTCCGATTGCTGCCTGAATTGGCACCTCGAATTGTTGACGTGGAATGAGTTCCTTCAGCTTCTCACAAATCACTTTACCACGCCCATAAGCCGTGTCTTTGTGTACGATGAAGGAGAGAGCGTCAACCACTTCGGCATTAAGCAGGATGTCCATTTTCACAAGCTTGGACGCCTTGTAGCCGGCCATTTCGTAATCGAAGGAAGCGTATCCGCGTGTGCCTGATTTCAACAGATCGAAGAAGTCATAGACGATCTCGGAAAGCGGCATGTCGTATTTTAGCTGGACGCGATTCTCTCCAAGGTATTGCATGTCGATGAAATCTCCGCGTTTGCCTTGGCAAAGCTGCATGACGTCACCCACGTAATCTTTCGGTACCATCACCGTAGCCGTTACGTATGGTTCCTCGATCATTTCGATCTTTTGAACCTCTGGCATTTTGGAAGGGTTGTCTATCTCGATCATTTCACCGTTTGTTTGCGTAACGCGATAGATTACGCTTGGTGCGGTGGTGATCAAATCAATATTAAATTCACGCTCGATGCGCTCCTGGATGATCTCCATATGAAGAAGTCCCAAGAAGCCGCAACGGAAACCAAAGCCCAACGCTTGGGAGGTCTCTGGCTCAAACTGCAACGAGGCATCGTTCAGTTGAAGTTTTTCCAACGCGTCGCGAAGGTCGTTGTATTCACTGGTATCAATCGGATACAAACCGCAGAATACCATTGGATTGATTTTGCGGTAACCAGGCAATGGTTCAGCAGCCGGACGGCTGGCTTCCGTGATGGTATCCCCCACACGAGTGTCCCCAACAGTCTTGATAGAAGCTGCTACATAGCCTACGTCCCCTACAGTCAGCTCATCCACTGGCGTCTGACGAGGTCTTGATGTACCAATCTCGGTTACTTCATAAGTAGAGTTGGTGGCCATCATTTTGATTTTCATACCTTTGCGAAGTGTGCCGTTCACAATTCTAACAGATGCGATTACGCCGCGGTAGGAATCGAAGTACGAGTCAAATATCAATGCTTGAAGAGGTGCGTCCGGATCGCCTTCTGGAGCCGGAACCTTTTGGACAACAGCCTCCAGTACATCCTGAATGCCAATTCCCGCTTTAGCGGAAGTCAGACACGCATCGCTTGCGTCCAATCCGATTACATCTTCCACTTCTTGCTTGACGCGCTCAGGCTCTGCGCTTGGCAAGTCAATCTTGTTAATGATCGGGATGATTTCCAAGTTGTTATCCAACGCAAGGTATACGTTGGCGAGCGTCTGCGCTTCAATTCCTTGAGCCGCATCCACGACCAACAATGCACCCTCACAGGCCGCCAAGCTACGTGACACCTCATATGTGAAGTCTACGTGCCCTGGCGTGTCGATCAAATGAAGAATATATTCCTCACCGTCTTTTGCTTTGTAATTCAGTTGAACCGCATTCAATTTGATAGTGATTCCGCGTTCCTTTTCCAAATCCATGGTGTCAAGGAATTGCGCTTCCATCTCACGCGCGGTCAAAGCGCCGGTCAACTCAAGAATGCGGTCGGCAAGCGTTGATTTCCCGTGGTCAATATGCGCGATAATAGAGAAGTTACGAATTTTTTTCTGTCTTTCACGACGATCCATGATATTATTCCCTCCCACAAAAAGTGGACAATATAGAATGTCCCACCCGACTAAACCATTCTGTCTCATCGAGGGGGCAACAATACGTATTGAAAACCCTGTGATTCCAACGTAATGGTTGCACTTAGAGTCGAAGCATCCGTTCAATCCGATTGATCTTTCGAAAAAGTGCGCTAGATTACAGTATAACAAAGCATGAATGCCTGATCAACCAGCAATGGTATTCATCAAAAAAGGATGCTTCTCCTCCCAAGATATGCTAGATTGTTTATAATGATCAAAACTCTAAGAGCCCGACTAAAGGAGCGATTCAATTGTTTCAACTGGACCGTCTTGTATACGTAACTTCCCGTCCAGAGGAAGTCAAACAATCTCTTAAAGATCGTGGGTACTCCGAAGTAGCATCAGGTACCTCATACCCTGGAGTAGCGACGCGAATTTATCCCTTCACTGGCGGAGGATTTCTGGAAATAGCCTTTATCGAGGATGAACAAGCGGTCTTAACTACAGAGGGCGGACAGGCTTTGAAGCAATTCCTCACCGAACAAGGCGACGGCTTTCATACACTCGTTTTGGAAACAGACGATTTGGACTATGTCATCTCAGCATTACAAGCAGAAGATTATCCAGTTCAGGAAATTCCAGTACAGCGTGTAGTAGACCCAAGCGGCCAGACGGTTTCGTTTAAAATGGTGGGCAGCTATCCGCACTTGCCTTGGTTCATTCAATACGACAAGCCGCGCCAATCACCTGTTGGATTCCCGCATGCGGCTATTATTCGTTCCACAACGCTAACCGCCGACGTGAATTTATTAGAGAGAATCCTCAGAATCGGCCCAATGATCGTGAATTATCCGAACACTCACGCTGCCGTGTTCCCACTCGCCAATGCATCTCTACGCATTGAAGCAGCGGATGATTATTCATTTGGCTATTTGGAACCACAAGGGCTGTTGTTTGATCAACCGACCATCAAACCTGAATAATCGGTAGATAACGAAACCAGGAAGGTCATTTGCCTTCCTGGTTTCGTTTGTGTATGCCTAATTGCCTAGGAGCTGGTTCATTAGAAGTGAAATACAGTACTTTGGATATTTATTACGTTTTTAACTGTAACCAACCTGTTTTTCCCAAAAATTACCTGATATAATGAAAGTTGTACAATAGAACAGCTCCTCAAGGGTGATCGGCTCATCCCCACACGAAAGGGGGTGAGGCCATGACAGTATTCCAAGCATTGACGCTGATGATTTCCTTCGCATCGCTCGTTGTGACGATTCTGTCCTTCTCAAACAAAAAGAAGTAGATCACCCTTGAGCCCAACAACTCGGTGATCTACTCCTCAGTGCTTTATGGAGCCGCCCCTATGAGGGGACGTCTATTGTACAGGGCCGCAGGTGTTCCCGCACTTGCGGTCCTTCTTACTTAGTGATGTCATTTCCCCTTCTGTATTCTAACAAATACTAGTGGAAAATGCTACCATCTATCCGATGACAGTTAGTTCTTTCGGGAACGTTGTCAAAACTTCTACACCATTCTCCGTCACAATCACATCATCTTCTATTCTTACCCCCGCTAAACCTGGGATATACACGCCAGGTTCAATGGTGAAGACCATTCCCGCTTGCAACATGTCTTGATTCTGTTCATGTACAGAAGGATACTCGTGCACGTCAATACCCAATCCGTGACCCAATCGGTGAATAAAGTATTCACCATAACCTCTGGCAGCGATGACGTCGCGTGCAGCTCGATCGACACTCGCTAATGTAACACCTGGACGAACCGCATCAATACCTGCAAGGTTACCCGCTAGTACTGTTTCGTAAATTTCTTTGAGCTTGCCATTCACTTCACCCACCGCGAAGGTACGGGTAATATCTGAGGCATAACCATCCACATAAACCCCTAAATCAAACAGCAGAAGCTCTCCGGCCTGGATCTTGCGGCTACCGGCATGACCGTGCGGCAATGCGCCTTTCTCTCCCGCCAATACAATCGTTGTAAACGCAGGTGATTCCGCCCCCAGCTTCTTCATCTGGTATTCCAGCTCGGCAACGATCTCAACCTCAGTGACACCTGCTTGCACTTTCTTTAGCCCTGCACGCAGGACATCCTCCACTACTTGAACCGCTCGCTTCATTCGTAGCACTTCATCCGAGGTCTTGATCATCCGCATTTGTTTCAGCGGTTCATCTATATCGATGTATTCAGACGCGTGAATGACTTCTTGCATGGCTTCAAAACGTGTCAAGGTAAAATGACTTTTCTCCAGTCCCATTCGTACCAAAGAGACCGGTAAGGCTTGCTTCAGCACTTCATAAGCGTTCTGGGTATCCGTATGCGTAAGGATGTTCTGCATTCCAGTCGCTTCGGCTGCCGCTTCCCTGTCAAGCGCTGGCACGATCAATACCGGCGCCTCCCCACGGACTAGTACCAAGCCCATGAAACGCTCATGCGGATCGCTATGGAAGTGGGTTAGATAGTAAACGTGCTTAGGGAGTGTGATCAAAATAGCATCCAGTTGATTCTGTTCCATAAAGGTATGTAGTTTGTCGATACGCGTCATGTTCATATGTATTCACCTATCCCTCTATAAGATATTGAGTTGATTTGCACCACATGCCGAGAATATCATCTTCCGTAAAAAAAGAGAAGGGAGCATGCAAGTTTTCGCCCCCGGTATGCAACCCTAGAGATGAGGTGACATTATGAATCAGATTCTTTTACCTGATCAATCCATCCTTGAGTATATTGATCAGGGGACAGGCCATGCTCTCCTATTCATCCATGCGCCATGCATCGGTCATGTGAACTTCCAATACCAGGCCCCATTAGCCCAAGATTTTCGCTTAATCATTCCCGATCTGCCTGGACATGGCGGAAGCTCCCCAATAAAAGGGAAACTCTGTACCGAATCATTGGCTCAACTTATTGATTATCTGGTTGAGCAATTGGAGCTAGATCAATTCACACTCTGTGGCTACTCACAAGGAGCCTCGCTAGCCTTGGAATATCTGCTTCGTTATCCCCATAAAGTAAGTTCCGCCATTCTGGTCAGCGGATATTCGGAAGTGAACACATTATTCCTGCACACTCGGTATCTTACGGCTCAAGCTCTCTCACAGATGGGTGCCGTCGGGGTTCTCGCCAGAACAATCAGTTCCTCTCACCTCTCCGATGAACATGAACAACAGAAGTGGATCGAACACATGCGTCGAACCGATCCCCACACTCTACATGAATTATATGTCACCGGTCATCATTATAACTGCTCACAACAGTTACATCAGATAAAAACACCCGTACTGCTCATCTATGGCGGCAACGATGAGCCCATGCACACTTACGCCAAACAGCTACATCAGGGATTGAATCATTCCTTTCTGCACTTCATTCCTGACATTAGCCACCAGGTAGTTACCAAAGGAGCGGAACAATTGCACGAGCTCCTTCGTCCGTTCGTCCAGTCACACGCTATCTCAAACGCAAAGAGCCCTGTCTTCGTTTGAGCAGGGCTCCTTTGCAATCGGCTCTGATGTATTCCTCGCCTGCTTGCATTCCTGATTAGTTTTTCATTCGTGGGTCGAGGGCATCTCGCAAGCCATCCCCAATGAGGTTGAACCCTAATACCGTCAACATGATAGACAGACCCGGGAAGATTACAGTCCACGGCGCTTTTTGGATATATTCACGTGAATCCGCCAGCATTTTACCCCATTCCGGCTCAGGCGCTTGTGCACCCAATCCTAGGAAGCCTAGTGCAGCCGCTTCGATAATGGCGGTAGCTACACTCATGGTTCCTGTCACTATCACCGGTGCAAGGCTATTAGGCAGAATGTGCCTCAGCAAAATGCGGGAATCCTTCATTCCCATCGCTCTCGCGGCGGTAATGAATTCTTCTTCCTTTAAGCTGAGTACCCTGGAACGAACCAGTCGCCCAAATGTCGGAACGTTAATGATCGCAATCGCCAGCAAGGCATTCTGAAGAGACGGACCTAAGATGGAAACAATGGCAATCGCCAGCAAAATACTAGGGAATGCCAGCATGATATCAAAAATTCGGGAAATCAGCTGATCCGCCCACCGTCCATAATATCCCGCAACAAGTCCGAGTAAGGTTCCAGCCACAATTGAGCCTAACACCGAGAATGTCCCAACCCATAAGGAGATTCGGGCTCCGTATACAATCCGGGTCAGCATATCCCGACCATTGTAGTCTGTTCCAAACACATGCTCAGCAGATGGCGCTTTGTTGCGATTCACCAATTCCCCCGCATCGTATTGGTAATGGGTAATCACGGGCGCCAGAACTGCGATAATAATAAAGAACAGAATGATAACCATTCCAGTAATCGCAAACTTGTTGCGAAACAAGATCCTCATCGCATCTCGCCAAGGAGAGGAGACTTTTTCAGTCTTCTCAGGAATGGTTACATTTTGTACAGTAGGTGTCATTTCTGCCATTTCTCGTGCCTCCTCCTAGCGATATTTAATTCGCGGATCAATGTACGCGTACAGCAAGTCTACAATCAAATTAATACAGACGAAGAGTGTGGCAATGACCAGGATCCCTGACTGAATGACCGGATAATCGCGGTTTCCAATTGCCGTATAAATATATCGTCCGACCCCCGGCCATCCGAAGATTGTCTCCGTTAAGATCGCCCCACCCAACAAGAGTCCTGTCTGTAATCCAATAACCGTTAATACTGGGATAAAGGCATTTTTCAGCGCATGCTTGTAAATGACAAAGAAATTGCCAAGACCTTTGGCGCGAGCCGTACGCATGTAATCAGAACGCATTACCTCCAACATACTGGAGCGCGTAATACGGGCAATTATGGCCATTGGAATTGTTCCCAATGCGATACCTGGAAGGATCAAGTGTTTGATGACATCCGTCAGCTGATCCCAACGTCCAGCTAACATGGTATCCAGTATATAGAAGTGCGTGATGGCATCGACCGGATCACGCGGATTGTCACGACCAACAGTAGGAAGCCACTTCAGCTCCTGAGCAAAATACCATTGCTCCATCAAACCAAGCCAGAAAACTGGTATAGATACCCCTATCAAGGCAATCAACATGGCCATAAAGTCAAACCATGAATTCTGTTTCCACGCAGAGAGTATCCCTGCATTCACACCAACGAACACGGCAATCAACATACTGACAATCGTCAGTTCTGCTGTAGCAGCCAGATATCGTGGGATTTCCGATGAGATCGGCGCCTTGGTTAACAAGGACTGGCCCAAGTCACCAGATAAAATCTGTTTGCAAAAATCAAAATATTGTACATACAACGGGTTGTCCAACCCCAATTGAGCACGTAAAGCCATAACTGACGCTTTACTCGCTTTTTCTCCCAAAATCATTTGCGCCGGATCTCCAGGGATAGCGTGAATAATAGAGAAAACGACGATAGACATTCCTATAAGTACCGGGATGAGCATAAATAACCGACGCATGGTGTAGGCTAGCAAGACGAACGCCTCACTTTCTCATTCAAATAGAACTTACGCGAAACAATGAAGGAAAGCATAAGATACGAATGGGTAGGGTAAGAAGAGGAGCTCCCCTTACCCTATCTCAATTCGTAAATGTTCAGTTTTATTACTGCATGTCAACTACATCCATGCTTTCTGTTCCAGTTGGAGAAGGAACAAAACCACTTACTTTCTTGGAAGCTGCGATTGCTTGATTAGAGTGAACCAATGGAATCGCTGGCGCATCTTTGAAAATCAACTCTTGCGCTTTTTTGTACAACTCAGTACGTTTTGCTTGGTCGGTTTCGGTTTGGGCTGCCATTAACAGCTTGTGAACATCTTCGCTTGCATAGCGGGTGTAGTTATTGCTGCCAATGGTGTTTTTGTCAAGCAAGGTAGCAAGGAAGTTGTCTGGATCTCCATTGTCGCCAGTCCAACCAATCAAGAACATTTGAGACTCACCTTTTTTCAATTTGCTAAGGTAAGTTGCCCACTCAAACGTGATAATTTTGGTTTTAACACCGATTTTATTGAAGTCCTGTTGGATCGCTTCCGCCGTTTTTTGTGCGCTAGGCATGTATGGACGGCTTACCGGCATCGCCATGAATTCAACTTCAAAACCATTCGGATATCCCGCTTCAGCAAGCAATTGCTTGGCCTTGTCGAGGTTGTAATCACGATCGGTGATGCTGTCGTTGTAACCCCATACTTTTGGCGCCAACATGTTTGTCGCTGGTTGGGCCAAGCCGCCGTAGAACGCTTGGATCAATGCTGGTTTGTTGATGGCATGACCTAATGCTTCACGAACTTTTGGATTGTCGAACGGCTTCTTCTCATTGTTAAACCCAAGATAGCCGACGTTCATGGATGGACGAAGGATCAATTGCAGATCAGGACTGTCTTTTACAGATTGCACGTCATCTGGATTGAAGCCTTCGATTATGTCAACTTCACCAGATTTAAGTGCAGTCAGACGAGCTGTGTTATCAGGAATTACTTTGAAGATTACTTTATCCAGCTTCGGCAAGCCTTGTTGCCAGTAGTTTGGATTTTTCTCCACTGTAATGGTATCTTCACGTTTCCATTCTTTGAAAATAAATGGTCCTGTACCAACTGGGTGTTCACCGAATTTTTCTTTTTCCTCTTTCAACGCTTTAGGAGAAGCGATACCGAAGCAAGTCATACCCAAGTTGTTAATGAAAGGAGCTTGCGCGTGAGTCAACTTGAATTCAACGGTTTGTTTGTCAACTGCTTTCACAGATTCGATGACAAGATCTTTGCTGCCTTTGAATCCCCCAAACATGTCAGAAAAATAAGAGAATTGATCTTTTAAGTGCAATGGATTGCTTGGGTCCATCCAGCGTTCAAAGTTGAATACAACTGCTTCAGCGTCAAAGTCTGTTCCATCTGTGAACTTCACGCCTTGACGAAGGTGGAAGGTGTAGGTTTTGCCATCAGGTGTTACTTCCCATTTCTCAGCCAAACCTGGTACTACTTCTGTCGAGCCTGGTTTGTAATTGACGAGAGTCTCAAGAATATTGTCGGTAACTCTAAAAGATTCACCGTCTGTCGCTGCAATAGCATCCAGTGTTACAGCGTCTCCACCACGAGCAAAGATTAACGTTTTACCGCCTTTGTTCGCATCGGTTGTGGTTGGTTGAGTTTGGGCTGCATTATCAGCTGGTTTGGAAGCTGGTTGAGAGCTGCAACCGGTTACAATCATGGATGCCGTTATTGCACCTGTAAGTGCCGTTCCAAGCATTTGCTTCTTTTTCATTCACGAATTCCCCCTTATTCATTAATAACGATTGCCAGTGAAATTGGATATGTATCTCGCTCCAAACATCCCCCCTTCACGATGGTTGAAGTTCCATGCGCTTTATTGCTTGTAAAGATGACATGCCACAGCGTGATTTTCGTCCGAGCTTAGTAATTCGGGTTTCACACTTCGGCAGATATCCATTACGTGAGCACAGCGAGTATGAAATGTACAGCCTGATGGAGGATTAGCTGGGCTCGGCACATCTCCTTGCAGAATAATGCGTTCTTGCTTCCAGTCTGGGTCTGGATTAGGAGCCGCAGATAATAAGGCCTGCGTATAGGGATGTTGTGGATTTTCATATAGCGAGTCTTTGTCAGCAATCTCGACGATACGCCCCAAATACATGACGCCCACTCGATCACTTATATGCTTCACTACGCTCAGATCATGAGCAATAAAGAGGTAGGTAAGATGGAATTCCTTTTGCAGATCCTGCATAAGATTGAGCACTTGGGATTGAATGGACACGTCCAATGCTGAGACTGGTTCATCCGCTACGATTAGCTTGGGATTGGTCATCAGCGCACGGGCAATTCCGATCCGTTGACGCTGTCCTCCACTAAACTGATGCGGATAGCGTTTGGCATGATAGCTGGATAAGCCTACCACTTCGAGCATTTTATGAACTCGTTTCACTCTTTCTTTGGAACT
The DNA here is from genome assembly GCF_050113715.1 of Brevibacillus ginsengisoli. NCBI lineage: Bacteria > Bacillati > Bacillota > Bacilli > Caryophanales > Paenibacillaceae > Brevibacillus > Brevibacillus ginsengisoli. The sequence continues at coordinate 662,344 of NZ_JBNJQR010000001.1, read as the reverse complement.
ACCGAGACCATGGACGATTAGTGGCTCTTCCAGAATCTTTTCTACATTATGTCTGGGATTAAGAGAAGCAAACGGGTCCTGAAAAACGATTTGCATATCCCGTCGCATTTCCCGCAAGCTGTTTTTGCCAAGCTCCATCAGATTCTTATCTTGAAAATAGATTTCGCCTTCCGTAGGTTCGATCAATCGCAGAATGGAACGACCCGTTGTCGATTTGCCGCAACCGCTCTCTCCCACCAATCCTAATGTTTCACCCTCGTGAAGTGTGAAGGAAATATCATCAACCGCTTTTACTTTGCTAATTTCACGGGCAAGTAAACCGCCTGTGATGGCGTAATATTTCTTAAGATTCTTAACTTTTAATAGCTCCCTAGCCACGCGCATGCTCCTCTCCTTATGCTTATTCGTGCAACCAGCAACGAGACCAGTGTCCTTCACTTACTTGAGACAATTCTGGCATCTGGGCTCGACACTTGTCTGACGTATGCTCACATCGAGGGGCAAATCGGCAACCAACTGTCAAAGAGCCTGGAATCGGCACGTTGCCTGGAATGGAGTATAGCCGTTCTCTTTTCTCTTCCAGCTTAGGGATCGACTTAATCAATCCAATCGTATACGGATGCTTCGGATCCTTCAAAATCGTCCGGACATCCCCTTGTTCAACTACATTGCCCGCATACATGACAATGACACGGTGACACATCTCGGCAACGACACCGAGGTCATGGGTAATCATCAAAATGGCCGTGCCCTGGTCTTCATTCAGCTTGCGCATCAAGTCCAAAATCTGCGCCTGAATGGTTACGTCAAGCGCGGTTGTCGGCTCATCGGCGATTAATAATTCAGGATTGCAAGCCATCGCCATGGCGATCATCACACGTTGTCTCATTCCACCTGACAGCTGATGGGGATATTCATCCACGATTTGTTCAGCCCGGGGAATCCCAACCTTTTGCAACATTTCGATTGAACGCTTGCGAGCTTCTTTTTTACTCGCCTTCGTATGTAAGCGAATCGCTTCACTGATTTGATTGCCAATCGTAAACACAGGATTAAGTGAAGTCATCGGCTCTTGAAAGATCATCGCAACTTCATTGCCCCGTAGTTCACGCATCCTTGCTTCACTAACTTCAACAAGATTCTCGCCCTTAAATCGGATGCTACCTCCAACAATTTTGCCAGGAGGATTCGGAATCAAGCGCATGATGGAAAGCGAGGTAACACTTTTTCCACAGCCGGATTCTCCTACAATCCCCAAAATTTCGCCTTTATTGATAGACAAATCAATTCCATCGACTGCGGGAATTTCTCCACGGTCTGTAAAAAAGTGCGTTCGGAGTTTTTCTATATCAAGAATAGACTGAGTCAAGTGCCGCACCCCTCTTTTTCACCAATCATTTTTGCATAGGACTAACTGTGACCATTATGCCATTATTGTAATTTTTTCGCAACACAATAAATTCTAAATATTTACTCTAAACAGAAAAAACCTTACTGATCAGCAATGCTAGATCGAGTAGGGTTTTATGGCTGAAACCAAGTAGACAGCCAATCTATGGCTCCTTGGGTACCTTTTCGTACCCATGTTCCGATCGTGGAGCCCGTATCGCTTACGTAATTCACCATTTTGTGAGGAGCGGTTGATTTGATCTGTTTGCCCATCAGAGCGATTTCTACTTCGTTTTTATCCACTTTTGTAATGTAGAAGGATTGCGGCTTCTGATCAGGTGTTCCGTCAATTTTATTAATCCCACGTTCTGCTGTTTGCAATCCAATGACAACTCCTACGAACAGGATGAGTATCATCCCGGCAAACTTAAGCGTAAGGTTCAAAACAGCACTCACCTCTTGGAAGATGCAGATGTTATATGCTGTGAAGCGCGCTCTGCCTGCCAATAATACTCGGCAAAGACATCAGCCAACGCCTCCGCCGCACGATTGCACTCTTGCAGATTGTTGGAAGTTCCACCTACTTCTACTAACAGACTTCCCGGAGAGACGGACTGATTATACTCCCCATTCCCCTCTTCTTGGCTCTTTGTTAGGACTCCTCGTGAGAGACCCGGGTACTTTTTCTCCATTAAGTCGTGTAATTTTTTGGCGAACTCAGCGTTTTCATCGCTGTGCTTATTGCGTGTGCCAATGACAAACATTAACCGGGCATACGGCTTTCCATTTATGCTGATTGTCGTTTTTTCACGCGGTGTCGGCCCATCTCGATGAAGATCAAAGAAGTAATTCATCTCTTTGTTCTCTTGTTTAACCGCTTGTACGGCCTTAAGCGACTCCGCATAGGAAAGCGGATAGCTCTTGCCTTCGTCTATCAACTGCTGATAGAAATCAATTTTGTTGAAAACCGTCCCTATTCCTTTATCCTGCAACTCCGCGGCAAAGTGCTTGCCGACGAGGGAAATATTTTGTGTAGGATGATTCACTGATTGAGTGACTTCATCTAACTTGGCTACGCTCAACCACGATTCACGATTATGCGTGTTATAGACGAAGGCGACCTTTTGTTTGCCGGTTGTCGGATATGGCTCTGTTTTAGGTTTTTCGTTGGCAGGCTGGTCGGCTGCTGAATCAGTAGGGTCTGTGGACTGTGGAGTCTCATCAATCACGACGTTCGCTATTCCAGGTGGAGCGGCTGATTCCACGTACAAATCTTCCAAATTCGTTTTCTGACCCCGAACAATGAATCTGGCATCCTGGTAGTTCAGCATTCCTGGCAGTTCTCTCCCTAATAAACTGCGTAAATCCCCTGCTTGTATCCCCGTAGCCATCCGAAATAAAAAGTTAAGGACTGTAGCATCCTCTGATTCAACTGGAGATTGAACCATTTGATTAAGAGAAGGAATCTCGGTACTCATGATTTGCAAGAGAGCTAAGCTAGATAGATTAGAAGTGGCTAATTGTATGGTCGGAGAAGGCATGATTAGCCTGTTCTGCTGATTCGCCATAAAAAGTGTACTGATGAATAAAAGTGCCGTAACGAGCGACAGTATCATGAAGTGACGCTGTATAAGGGCTGCCAACTCTATCCCTCCAGTTGCTTTATCTTCTCTCATGTCACATCCTATGAGCGAAGTTGGAAGAATAGAACGAGCAGCCCTATTTTTTTGCTAGACTATTAGATTTCAGTTAGCTGGTTGGATATTTATTAGTTTGGAGCCCCGACCGGCGCAGCGTTAGCTTTATCCGGTTGGGTGTTTTAATGCGTGTAAGCTCCTGCGTTTTCCCGCTCGACTGCGCGATGCAGCGAACAGTTCAACCCGCTGGCAATAATGTTGGCGATTCCCTCCATGAAGTCATCAATTTCTTTGGGAGTGACCACCAGATTCTGCCCAAGCGGCTGCAACACTTCCTGTATTAATTGAAGCTTCTCCTGTTCACTGAGTTGCCCTACCAGACCCATGTAGGTTTGTCGCATGTTCATGTCCGGGAGATCTTCTTCGGTGTAGGGTTCTTTTCGTTCGGGTACACTGCTTAAAGCCAGACGGTTGAAGGCACGCTTGCTCTCCTGCATGCTTTGCCCAAAATGCCCCAACAAATAGGTAATCGCATCATTCACAATCGTCGCAGCGAATACAACCGTCGGCACGCCGATCGCAATGACCGGAATTCCCAGCGTGTCCTTGTCAATCGCTTTGCGTTTATTGCCTACTCCCGACCCTGGATGGATTCCCGTATCAGAGATTTGGATGGTTGTGTTCACGCGATGCAAGGCGCGGGAGGCCAGAGCGTCAATGCAGATGATAAAATCCGGTTTGCTTTTTTCCACGACACCAAAAACGATTTCACTTGTCTCAATCCCCGTAATCCCCAGTACCCCCGGTGAGATGGCGCTTACTTCACGATAACCATCCTCTACTGACTCTGGTGCCAACTGGAATAAATGACGAGTGACCAGCAAGTTCTCTACCACCATCGGACCAAGTGCGTCTGGCGTGACATTCCAATTGCCAAGCCCAACAACTAGGGCCTTCTTTTCTTCGGTCAAACCCAGCTCCTCCAGGAATTGCTTCAGTTCCTTCGAAAAACGTCGCATAACGACCTCTTCCAGCTTCGTATCGTTATCACGAAGCTTGGGAACCTCAATGGTTATGTATCGACCAGGCATTTTACCAATTTGTCGACCAGCTTCTTGTGTCTCCACCACCACCCGCGTCACCTTAATTCCAGGCTGGTTGTTATCCTCTTCCACCTGATAGCCAGGCGGGGCAGATGCTTGCTGCTGTGCGAACAGCTCGTGCGCTTCTATTGCCAGGTCAGTCCGAATCGAATACCCCGATAAATCGACATTATGCTGCTCAGCCATTTACGATCCCCCTATTTGCTTCAATATAGGTTTAGCTTGCATGAATGTGGAAATTTTATTCGAATTCCTTTCTTGCAATCAGTTGGGTTAAGTGCTAGAATATGATTTGTTGTATTCCGTGAATTCAATGGTTGTCTTAATGCTTTAAGGAGGTGACACTCATGCCAAATATTAAATCCGCGATCAAGCGTACCAAAACAATTGAAAAGCGCCGCGCTCAACGTGCTTCTCAAAAATCTGACCTGCGTTCTGCAGTAAAGAGCTTTGAAAAAGCTGTTGCCGCTAATGATGTGGAAACTGCAAAATCTGCTCTCTTGGTGGCTGTTAAGAAATTGGACAAGGCTGCTACCAAAGGACTTATCCATAAAAATGCAGCAAATCGTCAAAAATCCCGCTTGATGAAAAAATTGAACGTATTAGCAGCTCCAGTTGCTTAATATGGCACAATGATAAAAACCCATGAACTTCGGTTCATGGGTTTTTCTTTTCGGCGGCGACTCTCGTAATAAACATTTCAATAGCAAGCTGTTTGTCTACCTGCCCTGATTTCATCCGAAAGTCCTCTTCCGCAAGTATTTTCAATAGTCGTCGCAAGCTAGCTTCGTCGAAGAACCGCGCCTGCTCCATCGCCTTCTTCACCGCGAACGGATGCACCTTCAGCATTTGGGCCAGCTGCTGCTGAGAGTATCCTCGGGGAGCCCACATTTTGACTTGAAGCAGCATTCGAATTTGTCTCGCAAATAAGGAAAGGAGTTTAATAGGTTCCTCGCCCATTTTACTCATGTCGTATAAAGCTCGAAACGCCTCCGAAATCTTGCCTGTAACAACCGCTTCAATCAGCCCAAACACGTCTTGCTCCAGCGTTCGGGAGGCTAACAAACGAATAACCTCTTCCGTGATCAATCCATTCTCGTTTCCTACATACAACGACAGCTTCTCGATCTCTTTATCCAACAGGCGCAGATCGTTTCCTACACGCTCGACTAGAATCATCGCTTCATCCCGCTTGATGACCCGCTTGTATTTCTGCGCTCGACGTTCAACCCACGCGTACAATTCTGTATCCTTTAATGGTAGAAAAGGAATGACAACAGCCTTTTGCTGTAGGGCTTTGACTATTCTTTTACGCTCGTCCAGCTTGTCCTGCTGAACGGTAATGATTAGCGATGTGTAATTCGGCGGTTCCTCCAGAAAGGGGAGCAAACTATCCGGTTCCACTTCCACTTTGCTCGGTGGCTTGGCTCCTGTCAAAAAGAACGCGTTGTGTGCCACAACCAACCGCTGATCAGCCAGAAACGGCAAGGTTTCCGCATCCTGCACGACCATAGACAGCGGTGTCTCGGCACAATCGTAGTGACTCACATTGAGATCAGCATAATCACTGGCGACCATTTCGTGTTGCGCAAAATGAATAAATTCCTCCATGAGAAAGCTCTCCGTGCCATATAGCAAATAGACGGGAGCGTACCGCTTTTCTTTAATGTCCCTTATTGCCGTGCGTAACGGCATAGGTACGCACCTCCTTTTTTCTGTGAAAAACGTCCCCTCTCATCGGGGGATCGAAACATCTCGACGTTTTTCATAAAAGTGTATGACCGCATGGCCGTTTTATTGCAATGATCCCGCATATTATAGCACGGCACAGAAAACTTGGCGATGCCAAGCCTTTGGCGCCGGTAGAGCCTTAGTTGTGACGCACAGGACGTGCTAATGTCGGCGCCATGTAGGACGCATCAGTGTCAGCAATGCAACAGGACGTTGCGTTTTTGCTGACCGGTTCAACAGGACGTTGAGCTTTTAGCCGACCACTTGGATCGATAAGAATTTTTATAAATTCTTATCGGCAAACGATAAAAACCGTAACCAATGGCTACGGTTTTTATTCTACTGACTGGCACCTTTATGTAAACGCTTAGGGAAAAGCCCCGGGTAACCTTCTCCCTAAGCGGTAAGCAGGGGGTGCTTGGTAATCACAATATACGCATCCACTACTTATCTGGTGCTTATCCACAAATCCAAATTTACAGAGTCGATGAATTGCTGTTGATCTTCTATAGCTTCCGTATGAATAGATGAGTTCTTTCCTTTTCCTTTTCCATTGCCATTGCCATTTCCATTGCCATTTCCATTTCCTTTTCCATTTCCATTGTTGCCTTTGTTTCCATTATTGTTCGACTCTTGATGATCGCCCTGGTTGTTATCTCCTTGCGAGTTACCGTCTTGGCCGTTGTCGTCTGTTTCCTTTTGATCCTTTTGATCCTTTTTATCTTTTTTCTTATCCTTTGCCTGACCCGGCGGCACTTTGTGATTCTTATTTTCTTGATTGCTTTCCTGGTTGATGTTTAGGGTTTGTTTATTCGGTCCGTCCCCTGCCTTGGCCTTGTCGCGCTCTTTTCCTTTGTCGTTTTGCGTGCCTTTTTCTGCGGTGGTTGAGTTCTTCGAAGGCATTTGGTATGGCGATGGATTCAAGTGGGTCTTCCCTGGACCTTTTAAATCCGCTCCCGGTTGCTGATTCTTCTTTGTAACGGGCGGCTTGGTTGGAGGAGGGCTCTGCTGTGTCACAGTTGAATTAGGGACAGGCTCTTTTGCCGGTTGTTGCTGACTTGTATTTGGATTTACCGACGGGTTGACTTGAGGAACTACAGCCGGCTGATTTACCTGACTTCCACTTGTTAAGTCTATACTCTCCGTCTGCTTTTCATGGTGGGCCACCGCATAGATTCCAAACAAGAGACTGGCGGCGACCGCCCCGCTAGATGCCTTCAGCAACCAGCTAGGAACTTTCCTTTTGGGCTCTGCTGCCATCGTTTCACTTTTCTTTTCCAAACGAGGCAATTGCAACACTTGAGGCTGCTCCGTTTTCTGAACAGGATCAGGGGATGAGCTTTCGATTTGCGGTAAGATCGAATCGACTAGGCTAAACGGTGGTGTTACGGACGGCAGCTGCTCCAATTGTTGCGAAACGCGAGAAAGTCTGGAATAAATTAATTGCAATTCTGGATCGCTCGAAAGCTGAGAGTTCAGTTCGGCTTTTTCCAATGGGGTCAAATCGTTGTCAAGATCTCGCTGAATCAGTTCCAAAACATCCGTTCTACCCATCACCCTATCCCTCCTTTCTGATAATCGTATAGTAGTTCTTGAAGTTGCTGCCTTGCTCTAAATAAATAAGACTTTACGGTATTTAATGGAAGATCTAACGTTTCGGCGATTTCCTGATAAGAAAAATCTTCGAGATAGCGTAGGACGACAACGTTTCGATACGAAACCGGCAGCTTTTTGATCGCAGCCTTGATGTCACCCGATAAATGAGTCATCAGGATCGTATCTTCCACATTGCTTTGGTCGATGATCGTCAACTCGTGTTCATCTATCGAAACGGTATCTTTCTTGGCCCTAAACTTATCCATACAGATGTTGGTGACAATTCGTTGGACCCATGTGCTAAATTTGGCTTTCGCCTCAAACGTATCGATTTTTCGATAAATCCGTATCAGCGCTTCTTGAGAGGCATCAAGTGCGTCTTGTTCGTTCCCTAAAATGTAATAGGCGCTTCGGTAAACGGTGTGTTCGATCGAACGAAGCAACTCAACCAGTGCTTCCCGATCACCGTTCTGGGCTTTTTGTATAAGCTCCGATTCTCCCATCTTGCTCCTCCCCTTCCCCTCTGACGTATTACCGTATCGTAAGGTTGCAGATTTCATCAGAATAAATAAGTGACGTGCTAGTGTCATCGATTCAATAGGACGTTGCGTTTAGCCATTATTGTTTATCGGTAAAAAAAGGGTTTATTGTAATACCATATTTTGTAACTAAAGCTGTGATCGCACCTTGCCGATCCGTTCGAAACACCTCAACTCCTGCTGCTTCCAGACGTTGAATGACTTCCGGATGAGGATGGCGGTACCGATTCAATTTTCCTACAGAAATCACGGCCGCACGTGGATGAAGTGCCTTTAGCCAAGCCTCTGATGTAGAGGATTTGCTTCCGTGATGACCTACTTTTAGTAGATCTACTTGTGGAAGTCGCTCAGCTTCCACGATCCGCTTTTCGCCGACCTCTTCCAAATCGCCTGTCAAAATGACCCGTCTGCCGTACGCTGTGAGCATCAAAACAATGGAAGCGTCGTTTCCCTCAAGCTTCGAATCATTCTGGCGGTCTACAGGAGAGAGCCAGGTCCACAAAACTTGCGGCTGGTCCTGCCAGCTTGTCACCTGATGGTTTGTATAAATCGGTATATTCCTTTGTTTTAGAAGAGTTAGTGCCTTCCATTCGGCTTCCTTCGGGGTATCCCCATTTACTAGAACGGATCCAATATGTACAAACGGAATCACCGATAGCATTCCTCCGACATGATCGTTGTCTGGATGTGTCATGACCAGTGTATCAATCCGTTCAATTCCTCGACTTCTCAAAAAGGGCAGAATGACGTCTTTCCCCACCTCATACGGGTCTCGTCTCCTTCGCCAGGCTTCTTGCGTTGGTTGGACGGTCCCTCCACTATCAATCAAGTATACTTTTTCTCTGCCGACTTCTACAACGATAGAATCCCCCTGCCCCACATCCAGAAAGGTGATTCGGACTTGATCATGATTTGAAAAAGGCTGCCTTGCCGCTATTACAAGCAACAACCAACAAATGATGTAGATAGCTAAATCCCGCCTGCGATGATACCCGCGATACCAGGCCAACGGAACCAACGCACAGAAGCTAATATAAGCGATCATCCAGTACAAAGCGGGATGAGGCCAGTGCTGAAATGCGATTCGCCACGTGTCCAGCCACTCTAACAGATTATGCAGAACCCCGAGAAGTTCTGTGTTCCATTTGCTTAACAAAAACCCAAGCGCAGGATGAAGATGAACCACTAGTAATGATACATAGCCTAGCGGAAGAATCACAAAGGATATAATTGGCACAAATACCAGATTGATGACCCAAGAAAGCAATGAGAATTGATGAAACCAATAGATAAGCAAGGGAAAAGAAGCCATCTGGGCTACCAAAGTAACGGATAGTGATGAGAACAACCATTTCTTGATATTTCCCCTTAATTGATCCAACATCGGTACGTAGACGAGCAGTCCCAATGTCACTGCAAATGACAGCTGAAATCCTGCCTGCCACAGCTGAAAAGGGTTTAGAATTAGCATCACAGCAAATGCGATCCCCCAGATAGAAAGTGTTGAGATTCTTCTGTTCAGGGTAAACGCAATGAGACCGAGGCCTCCCATTATACCTGATCGTATCGCCGATGGGCTAGCCCCAACGAGTAATACGTAGACAAACAAGAAGCCGACAGCACAAATCATTGAGGACGTTCGCCCAAGCCCCAAACGTCTTAATATCCACATCCAACAAGCGCTCACCAGTGATACATGCAAACCGGAGATGGCCAGTACATGAAGCAGTCCTTGACGCGAGTACATATCCCCTAGCTTCGGATCAACATCCTCCGTTACACCGAGAAGTAGCGATTTCATATAACCGGCAACAGAAGGATCCACATAGACCTGCTCCAATGTTTCCGCTTCTTTTTGCTGAATCTGATCAAACACCCCTCTTAAGGTCATTCCTTGATGTTCTACACGAACCAGAGGATAGGAAGAACTTCCTGTCACAAACACGCCCTGCCACCGCAAAAACCTCGCATAATCAAAACCGCCCAAGTTCCTGCTTGACTCAGGCACCGATAGTTTCGTTAGCCCTGTGAAGTGATCTCCTATCCTCCAGTCATGAGCGTTTACGATTTGCTGTTCTTTGGTCAGCTTCACCCGCATGGCAATTCGCTCCTGATTTCTTGGCCATTCGCCTAACGGTCGATGATTGACTTGCGACACCAACAAATAGAACGTTACCAAATCTCCATCCTGCTTGACCGACGAGTCGATCGTTCCCTCGACGAAAGCTTCAGCCTGACTTTCTGCGCTCTCACTAAGCGTAGACTGATGACAAAAATTAACCCATTGAAAATAAAGCATAGATAATAGAACAATAAATAGACTTCCAACCAGTCGCATTCTCCAGACGCCCTTCAGTAACATTGCGACGAAACCGACACAAACGACACCGCCAACTATCACATATACATTGGCATAGGCGGCGAGTACGAACCCTCCCGCAATCGATAGGCTTGCAGGTAATATGTATTGAGGTAACAACATCCTTTTCATATCGTCCGTCTCCATTAATTGAAGTGATTATCTCAACCATACACGTTGCCTTCGGGACAAAAAAATTGAGCGCCACACATGCTCAACTTAGTTGACTTCAACTAGAAACGCTGACACAATACACAATAGAAGAATGATGGTATTCAACTATAATCAGAATCTACTGGGCCAAGGGTGTGAGAGTGATGAGAAAATCGTGGGATGAATACTACTTGGATTTAGCGGATGACGTAGCGTCAAGAGCAACCTGCAATCGACTTCAGGTAGGCTGCGTCATAGTAAAAGAGAATCGGATCATATCAACCGGCTACAATGGTTCAATCCACGGACATCCGCATTGTATTGATGTAGGCTGCTTATTAAAGGACGGGCGTTGTATTCGTACACTTCACGCAGAGGAGAACGCAATACTTCACGCAAGAAGAGACGAATTACTAGGGGCGACCGCCTATGTCACTCATGAGCCATGTGAGAATTGCACCAAGCGGTTAAACCAAGCAGGAGTAGCTCGTGTCGTGTTCCGTCACGGCTATCATAATGATTACAATCAATATTTTATCGAGCCCATGGAGTGGGTCCATCACAAGTAGGAAGCAAGAGCGTCACGGTTATGATGGGGGATTCGCAGATTGCGCTCCTAGATAATCCGTGATAGATTAAGCTATAGTGTATTTCAAAGGGAATTGCCCTGTGAGAGGAAGAGTTAAGGCATATGTGTGGAATTGTAGCACTCTATAACAAGAGGCAGACTCCCGTCCAACCCGATACAATCGAGGCGATGACTCGAGTCATTATGCATCGTGGTCCTGACGACGATGGATTTCATTTGGAAGATCAAATTGCGCTGGGTTTTCGCCGGTTAAGTATCATTGACGTTGCTGGCGGTCATCAGCCTTTATTTAACGAAACGAGAGATATGTATATCATCGGGAACGGTGAGATCTATAACTATAAGGAGTTGCAGTCATGGCTCAAAGATAAGGGTCACGTATTCGAGACAGATTCGGATATCGAGACCATTCTTCATTTATATGAAGAAGTGGGCTTTGACGCACCGAAGCACTTGCGCGGGATGTTCGGATTCACCATCTGGGACCGCCGCAAACAGCTGCTGTTTGGAGCGAGAGATCAGTTTGGAATCAAGCCTCTTTATTACACGCAGACGAACGACTCCATTGCCGTTGGTAGTGAAATTAAGAGTTTGCTTGAGATGCCAAACGTGAAGCGTGAAGTAAATCAGACTTCGTTCTACCATTACTTGACGTTCCAATACGTGCCAGATCCGGACACCATGTACGAAGGAATTTACCGCATCCCTCCTGCTCACTACTTTGTGATTAAGGATGACAAAATTACAGTGGAGAAATACTGGGAGGTTCACTTCTCACCCGATGAGAGTAAGCCGTTTTCGTATTTTGTCGAGGGAACTCGTGAAGTGATGATAGATTCAGTCAACAAACACCGTGTCAGTGAAGTTCCTCGTGGAGCTTTCCTTTCCAGTGGAGTGGACTCCAGCAGTATCGTTTCCATGCTCAGAACCTTCGAGCCGGTGAAAACTTTCTCGGTCGGTTCAGACATTCCTGGCTACAGCGAGTTGGATTACGCGCGACGCACCGCGAAGTACCTGGGTACCGAGCACCATGAACTGGTTGTGACGGCTGATCAGTACATGGCAGAACTTCCACGTCTGATCTGGCACCAGGATGAGCCAGTAGCCGATCCTTCAGCCATTCTGCTCTACTTTGTTGCCCAATTGGCCAGCAAACACGTTACCGTCGTATTGTCCGGTGAGGGTGCAGACGAGTTCTTCGGCGGTTACAATATTTATCGCGAGCCTCATTCGCTGCGCATGTTCTCGCAAATGCCTAGCTGGATGAGAAGCTCCATTCGCGGAATCGCTGAGAAGCTTCCTGATTCCGTTAAAGGGAAAAACTTCTTGATTCGCGGTTCTAAGACCGTCGAAGAAAGATTTTTTGGGAATGCGCTGATCTTCAGTGAGGATTTGAAGGAGCGTGTTGTGACGGAGAACATTTTCAACTCCAGCAACTATCAATCTCCTTTCACCATCACGAATGAAATCTATCAAAAAGTGGCCAACTACGATGATGTCACCAAAATGCAGTATCTCGACATCCATACTTGGCTGCGCGGCAATATCTTGATGAAAGCCGATAAAATGACGATGGCCAATTCCTTGGAGCTTCGCGTTCCGTTCATCGATCCGAAAGTCTTTGAATTCGCGGCGACAATTCCAACCAAGTATAAAATCGCCAACGGTACAACCAAGCACGTATTGCGTGAAGCGATGAAGGACTTCTTGCCTGCGGAAATCAAAACTCGTCCGAAACTGGGCTTCCCGGTTCCAACACGCCACTGGCTAAAAAACGAGTTTTACCAATGGGCGAAAGAAATCATTTTTGAAGCCAAAGTGGATCATTTGATCAATAAGGCTTATGTCCTGTACATGCTGGACGAACATCGTGAAGGTCATGCGGACTACAGCCGTAAAATCTGGACCATTCTTGTCTTTATGCTTTGGCATCAGATTTACATCGAGCAAAAATACTCGTTCGGACCTTATGTAAGCCCAGCGGTTGAAGCTCGACGAAAAGGAAATACCGAGAGCGCACAGCCCTTCGCTACAGTAGAATAACCGTTTAGAATAAACTAGACACCAAAAAACCAACAGATCCCCATCATTTGCGGGAAAATCTGTTGGTTTTTTATTTGCAGTCCCCTCTGTCTTTTCTTACGCTAGGTTCAGAACAACCATTTGGACAAGTGAGTGCGCCAATGGATAACAGGGAGGATTCAGCATGTTGTATGATTTGTGGGAACGTTATCGCACATGGATCATCGTTTTAGGAATCAGTTTATTTGTTTGCCTTAGCTTTTGGTTCTATCCGGGAGCTACAGAATACGGACCAGCCCCACCGTTTCAAACGGCAGTCTTTGCTTCTGAAGATCAACCTCCACAGAAAGCTGCACAAGCCCAACAAACTGATCAAACTGCAGCCTCGCCCTCAACCACTTCCATGCCGCCAGCTACAAGCAATCCGAATGACTCAACCGCAAAGGAGCAACCCCGCAAGCTTCTATACATCGATCTAAAAGGCTCGGTGAAGCATCCCGGTGTCTACCCCTTCGAGCCTAATGAAAGAGTTCATGACCTTATCCAAAAAGCTGGCGGCTTGCTCCCAGATGCGGATCAAAATCGGATTAACCTCGCCCAATCGCTGACAGACGGAATGGTGATTTGGGTCCCATCGAAAACAGATCAAGCACCCAACATCGCTTCCAATTATCCATTTAGTCAAACAAGTCCGCAAACTACTCATCCCGAAACCAATCAGCTTGCCCCAACCAGTCAGTCAAACGAGCGGGTTAACATTAATACCGCTAGTATCGAGCAGTTAAAGACGTTGCCAGGCATAGGAGAAACACGCGCCAAAGCGATTATCAGTTATCGCGAAAGCAAGGGAGAATTTCGCTCGATTGAACAGCTTCAGGAGATACAGGGCATAGGCGAGAAGCTTTTCGCTAAAATCAAGGACAAAATCAGCCTGCAGTAATATGCGAAATTATTTAAGCCGATTTATTTTAGCCAATTTCCTTGATCCCCGTATTTGCTTGTACAAAAATTTCTGTGTATTTCTCTTCATCTGCTTTTTCCTTCTTACTTCCCATCACTGTGCCGAGATAGCATGCCAGGAAACCAAGCGGAACCGAGATGATCGCAGGATTTTTCAATGGAAAGATAGCTGTTTCACCCATTACGTTCGGGCTTAACAAAATTAATCCTACGGAACCGATCAATCCAGTTAACATTCCTGCGATCGCGCCTTTGGTATTAAATTTCTTCCAAAAGATCGTCAGCAGAATAACGGGTAAATTGGAGCTTGCGGCAACACAGAAGGCAAGTGCAACAAGATAAGAGACGTTAAAGTTTTTGGCTCCCAAGGCAAGTAAGATCGAGAAGAGCGCGATTCCCACAGACGCCCAGCGCGCAGCCTTCATCTGTTCTTTCTCTGTTGCTTTTCCATGACGAAGCACATTGGAATAAAAGTCATGGGCAAAGGCGCTTGCTGCCGAGATGACCAAACCAGCTACGACGGCCAGGATGGTGGCGAAAGCAACAGCGGAGATAAAGGCCAGGAATATATTCCCGCCAAGGAATTCAGCCAGCTGTGGAGCGGCAAGATTTCCTGCTTTATTGGCTGCAACAATCGCATCTTTTCCAACAAAATACGCGGCCCCATATCCGAGAATTGGAGTCATCAAGTAGAAAAGACCAATGATCCAGGTCGCATACACAATAGATTTTCGCGCGGTAATTGCATTTGGAACGGATAAGAAGCGAATGAGAATATGCGGAAGTCCAGCAGTTCCAAGTACTAACGCGATGTTCAACGAAACGACGTCGATACCGGCAGCAAACGTTGTGGGAGCTGGAGGAACCACAGCTTTCTCCCCTACTTTGGCTGCTACCTGATTGAACAACTCAACGGGATTAAAGTGAAAGTGGGACAGTACCATAACCGAGAGCGCAATTGTACCTCCCATTAGCAGCACAGCTTTCACAATCTGAACCCAAGTCGTAGCAAGCATCCCGCCCGCAACAACATAAATTGTCATCAGAATGCCAATGATGATAATCGCTACGGAATAATCAATGCCAAGGAGAAGTTTAATAATGGCGCCAGCGCCAACAAGCTGGGCGATCATGTAAAAGGTGCTAATCGCGAGGGTATTGAGGGCAGCAGTTGAACGAATGGCCTTAGCGTTGAATCGGGCAGCAATCATATCAGCCATCGTATATTTTCCGAGATTGCGAAGAGGCTCCGCTACCAGTAGCAATACGACAAGATAAGCCACGAGGTAACCGATGGAATAGAAGAAGCCGCTAAAGCCATTTAAGGCAATCGCCCCAGCGATTCCAAGGAAGGAAGCAGCTGACATGTAATCACCCGCGATGGCAAGGCCGTTTTGCCAGCCAGTAATATTCCCGCCGGCAACATAGAACTCGCTTGTTGAGTTGTTCCGTTTAGCAGCCCAATAGGTGATCAAGAGGGTAAGAAAGATGATCCCAATAAAGAAGGAAAATGCCGTTCCATTCATCCTGCCTTCACTCCTTTCCCTTTCGCTGACTTCTTGATTTCCTCCACCAGCTTATCGAACTTCTTGGCCTTGCTCATATACATGTGGCAAAGTGACCACGTCATAACAAATTGCGCAAGCGCGTATATGTAAGCCCAGCTGATTACACCAATCACTTTGCCATTTAAAACTGTTGTATAGCCGGTTAGTATCGGCAACGTGAAGTAAAATATGATAAAAAATATGACTGCAGGAATAATGAAGCCCTTTTTCAAACGTATCAGCTCTTGGAAAGATGAAGATCGAGCAATGCTCTTCCAATCCTTTTGAGTCAATAGGATCCCCTCCAGATATTTAATAGGGACAGTTAAGAGGACATGGAAACTAACTATTGGAGTTTTATTCAATACTCATGTATATACGACCTTATTCACCTCCTAATCATTCGGGCATCTCCAACTATTTTAGTTATCAGTGCACTTGAACACATGTATGTCCTACTATCCTCACGAATGTAAATATATACCAATTGTATATTTTTGGCAATATTCTGTTTTTTGTAAAAATTTGGCGTTCAATTTAATAAGAATTAGACTGATCTCAAATATAAAGGCAGTGGCAATTTCGGACGCGAAAATAATGTCCTAGACTACCGCTGCCTAGATGAATCTTGACAATCTGCCTATTCAATCAATTACCTTATGCTTGGCTAATACACGTACCGAAAGAATTCTAGTGGGCCAGTCACATTAGAGTTCAATGATCTTCGTAGCAATATTTTTGCAGAATTCACGGTCATGCTCCACAAAAAGAATGGTTGGAGAGTATTCAAGCAGTAACTCTTCAATTTGCATGCGAGAAATAACATCAATAAAATTAAGCGGTTCATCCCAAATATGCAAATGAACTTTCTCACAAAGACTTTTTGCAATCAGCACTTTCTTCTTTTGGCCGCCGCTAAAGGCTGAAATATCCTTTTCAAATTGAACTCTGGAAAAGTCAAGTTTTCTTAAAATAGATTTAAAAAGGCTTTCGTCAATCCCGTTGTTTCTAGCATAGTCCGTTAAATTGCCTTGTAAATGTGAGGTGTCCTGAGAAACGTAAGATATTTTTAACTGACTTCCTTTTCTAAAAGTACCCGTATAGTTTATATCCTCACCGCAAATAAGTTTGATAATACTTGATTTTCCTGAGCCGTTTTTACCTGAAAGCGCAATTCGCTCACCTTGTTCAATAGTAAAACTAAGATCTGTGCAAACTGTCTTCTCACCGTAATTAATCGAAACATTTTCAAGTTCAGCCAGTTGGTTTTTATGAAAAGCAAGCTGTGAAATCTTTAAGCTGTCTGAGGTTTCGATATTTTTTAGGAGTTGGGATCTTTCATCAATAGCAGATTGCTGTCTTTGCTCCATTGCTTTAGAGCGTTTCATCATTTTTGCAGCCTTGTGGCCAACATACCCTTTATCAAGCTTGGAACCTGAATTTCTTGTACCGTTTTTCGTTTTTTCCACTTCGTCTGACCAGTTGCTTGTTCGTTTAGCAGAATCCGACAATCGTTTAATGTCTTTTTTTAGTTTTTCGTTCTCTGCCAGTTCAAAGTTATCTTGTCTCTGCTTATTTTCCCACCAATCGGAGAAATTCCCTTTTTGAATTTCTATGTTGGTTTTATTGATTGAAAGAATGTGATCTACGCAGTTATCAAGAAATGATCTGTCGTGAGACACCAGAATAAATCCGCTTTTGGTCTTGAGATAATCACTGACAAGTTTTCTTGCATGCATGTCCAGATGATTAGTTGGTTCATCAATTAACAGAAAACGATTTTCCTTCAGAAATAAGGTAGCCAACATCACTTTCGTTTGCTCTCCGTTAGACAATGATTCAAAGGGCCGATATAACACATCCTCAGAAACCCTGAGCAAGGAAAGTTCACGCATTAATTCCCAGTGAAGATAGTCTGGAAGAATGTCGTTAATTACATCAAGGGTATTATTTTCCTTGTTTTCGACTAGGAAAGGAAAATATTCAAAGCTAACATTGGCAGAAATATTTCCGCTGTATTCATATTTACCAAGCAACAAGTTGAGAAATGTTGTCTTACCTCTTCCGTTCCTTCCTGTAAACCCCAATTTCCAATCGGTATCTATTTGGAAACTCACTTTTTCAAATATGTTATCGAAACTGCCATCATAGGCAAACGTCAGGTTTGTAACATTTATTAATGACAAATTTATCCCCCCTGTATGAAAACTAGAAAAGCTACAAGAAAGTTACTTTCTTGTAGCTCAAATACATACAGCAAATCCAACCCGCTATCGAGTTAGATAAGGATATATTGTTTGAGTGAAAAGGTATAGTAACTTTCTTGCATATAAATAAAACAGGCGAAAAATATCGCTTAAATTGTTTTAATTTATTAGCAAGAAAAATCCATTACACTTTTCAACTCCAATCATCAAATTAAAAGTATCTTATCATACCAATCGTTTAATTTCAACACACAGGTCCTGAACAATCGAGTTACAAACATTCGATAGAGTGCCTCAAAATGGAGTCATGATGTGAATCGGCTTTTCAAAAATTATACAACAAATCCTCCGTCATGAACCCTTCTTGTCGCTCATAAGCTAAGTAGAGATGATGAAGTTGGAGGGGTTTACCATGCAAGTAGGCTTTATTGGAACGGGAAGCATGGGCAGTATTCTGATCCGTTCTTTCATCACTTCCCGAGCCTTGTCTCCTGAGCAAATCATTGCATTCAACCGCACTCCCTCTAAGGCGCTTATCCTATCTGAAGAGTTTCCGGGGTTAACCGTAGGCCAGAACAATATAGACGTCGTACATAAAAGCAGGTTTCTGTTCTTGTGCATGAAGCCATTTGAATACCGAAACGTGCTCGAGCAAATCCAGCCACACCTTACCAATCAGCATACCGTCATCACGATTACAAGTCCCATTCGATTAACGGATATTGAGCAATTGGTTCCCTGCCCTGTTGCCCGCATCGTTCCGAGTATCACGAATGCGGCCAAAAGCGGCGTAACGTTGATTGAATTCGGTTCTCGTGTAACAGAGGAATTGAAGAACCAACTGCTCTCACTCGCCTCGTCCATCTCACAGCCGCTTGAAATCAAACACGCGAATTTGCGAATCGCTTCTGATATCAGCAGTTGCGGTCCGGCGTTCATCAGCTATATCCTGCAACAGATGATTTCTTCCGCTGTACAGGATTACAAAATTTCGGAAGATGCGGCGACCTATTTGACGTCACAGATGATGATCGGGATGGCCGACTTACTTAAACAGCAAATCTTCTCATTACCATCCCTGCAGGAACGGGTTTGTGTTCCAGGAGGGATTACGGGTGAAGGCTTATCCGCATTAACAGAGCAGGTCCCCGGCCTTTTTCAGGAAGTCTTCCGCAGGACACATGCCAAGTTTGCCGAAGATACGGCCGAAATGCGTGAACACTTATTTGGGAACCAGCAGAATAGGAGCGAGTAGAAAAAAGGCTCACGCCAGAAATTTTTTCTTAGCGTGAGCCTTTGGTGTGTACTTATGAATCAATCGTTACTCGTTACTTTTCACAGATACTTTCATTTACCCGACGACGAGGTTGACTAACTTACCAGGAACCGCGATTACTTTGCGAACGGTTTTACCCTCGATCAAGGCCTGCGTTTTGCTGTTTTCAAGAACAGCTTTCTCCAACTCTTCCTTGCTGAGACCTGTTGCCACGACCAGCTTATCACGCAGTTTACCGTTAACTTGAATCACGATTTCTACTTCATCCGTAACCAGAGCTTGTGGATCGTAGGTTGGCCAAGCATGATCGTGAACAAGCGTGGTTTTACCGATCATTTCCCACAATTCCTGGGCAATGTGCGGAGTAATTGGCGCAAGCAGAACCAACAGGTTTTCAATTGCAAACGCAAAGGTTCCTCGGTCAGCATCAGCCGGATACGCGTACAGCTTGTTCACCAATTCCATAATGGTACTGATCGCGGTGTTAAAGGTATAGCGCTCGCCAATATCTTCGGTTACCTTCTTAATCGCATGGTGAGTCATACGATACAAATCTTTGGCAGCGTCGTCGGACAGATTCGGTTGATTCGTGGAAGCTGGCTGCTCCATATAGCCGTCTACCAATCTCCATACGCGGTTCAAGAAACGGAAGCTTCCCTCAACTCCAGTGTCCGTCCAATCCAAGTCGCGTTCAGGCGGCGCCGCAAATAAGATGAACAAGCGTACAGTATCCGCTCCGTATTTCTCGATCATTTCATCCGGGCTGACCACGTTTCCTTTGGATTTGGACATTTTGGCGCCTTCTTTAAGCACCATGCCTTGAGTCAAAAGGCTGCGGAACGGCTCATCGTAGGAAACCATTCCCGCATCATATAACACTTTTGTAAAGAAACGAGAGTACAACAGATGCAGAATCGCGTGCTCAATTCCACCGATGTATTCATCTACTTGCAGCCATTTATCAGCATTTTCTTTGGAGAACGGAAGCTGTTTGTTCCCTGAATCGGTGTAACGCAAGTAGTACCAGGACGAATCAATAAACGTATCCATTGTGTCAGTCTCACGTGTCGCATGACCACCACAGGACGGACAGGTTGTATGCAAGAACGCTTCGGATGTAGTTAATGGATTGCGTTTTCCGTCGATGATCACGTCTTCCGGAAGATGAACAGGCAATTGATCTTTCGGTACCGGAACAACTCCGCAAGAATCGCAATAAACGATTGGAATCGGCGCTCCCCAATAGCGTTGGCGAGATACTAACCAATCACGCAGACGGAAGGAAGTGGTAAGTCCACCTTTGCCCTCTTTCTCCAGGTGCTGGCTGATTGCGCTGATTGCGTCTTGGTTCGGCATTCCATCGAAAGGCCCGGAGTAAATAAGCGTTCCATCCTCGGTGAATGCACTGTCAATGCCAATTTCGTCGACTAGAATGTTCGGGTCTTCCGGATTGATGACCGGTTTAATTTGCAACGCATATTTCTTAGCGAACGAAAAGTCACGCTCATCATGCGCCGGCACACCCATAACCGCCCCTGTTCCGTAATCCATCAATACATAGTTGGCTACCCAGATTGGGATCAATTCACCTGTTAACGGATGCTTGGCGTATGCACCTGTGAAATGACCTACTTTTTCAGCGTCCAATGCTGTACGGGTAATATCGCTTTCTTTTTTCATTTGATCGATAAAGCTGCGCACCTCAGACTCTTGCTTTTTGCCCTGGATCAATTGCTCCACCAGCGCATGTTCAGGAGCCAAGACCATATAGGTCACCCCGTACAAGGTGTCAGGTCGAGTCGTGAAGACCGTTACCTCTGTTGGAGCACCCGTTTCGGCATTTGTTAACTCTGGAATGGTAAAGACGACGTTCGCTCCTTCGCTTTTGCCAATCCAGTTCTTTTGCATTGTCCGTACTTTTTCTGGCCAGTGTGGCAGTTTTTCCAGATCGGTAAGCAAACGGTCCGCATAATCCGTGATACGGAAGAACCATTGCTCGAGATCCTTCTTGGTTACTTCTGAATCACAGCGCCAGCACAACCCGTCAATAACTTGTTCGTTGGCAAGCACTGTGGAGCATTCCGGACACCAGTTTACAAACGCGCGCTTCCGGTAAGCCAGACCCATCTCATAAAACTGCAAGAAAAGCCATTGTGTCCATTGGTAGTAATCAGGCGAGCAGGTAGCCACTTCACGTGACCAGTCAATGCTAACACCCAGACGATTCAACTGGTTTTTCATAAAATCAATATTCTCGTACGTCCATTTGGCTGGAGCTGCGCCAAATTTTACCGCTGCATTCTCGGCAGGGAGACCAAACGCATCCCACCCCATTGGATGTAAGACTTGATAGCCATTCATTCGCTTCAGGCGGGCAATAATATCCCCGATGGAGTAAACCCGCATATGTCCCATGTGGAGACGTCCAGACGGATAAGGGAACTGCTCCAAGCAGTAGAATTTGGGTTTATTCTGATCTTCGTTTGTTTTGTGGCTTTGGTTCTTTTGCCAGATCGATTGCCATTTTTCTTCAATTGCTGTTGGATTGTAGACTCTTGCCATATACAGCTGCCTCCTTGTTCATCCACTAAATCAAAAAACTCCCGTCACTACCAGCTGTCACTGATAGGGACGAGAGTTGTATTTCCCGCGGTACCACCCTGATTGATGAATCGACGGACACACTGTAACGCGCACCGAGTCGAATCAACCACTTAAGCTTCCGTAACGTGGAAGAAAACCGCTCCCGCTTACACAACATCAAGCTTGCCTTCTGCAGGAGTGCTTAGAGGCGAGTTCAGAGTATGATTGGGTTGACTCGCACCTACCGTCAACTCTCTTCTACCGAATCATTATTCCTACTAATCCTCATCATCGCATGTTGTCGATTGATATCTTCTAATTATAGCCAACAATGATTTGGCTGTCAAACAAGCGGACGTCTGGCACTGAAAAATAGACGCTCGCTTTCACGTTGTGGCGGAAGATTTTCGAAATCTGCCGTAAGCTTAATATCGGTGAACCCTGCTTCCCTAAGCCATCCAATCATCTGGATCGGCTGATAAGCGCGCTGCAAATGCGCCTCTTCTACCCGTTGAAACAGGCCATTTGGCTCCCGGATGAAAAACGTAAGCTGATGCTCCACTTCCAGTCGCTCTTCATCGCAAAAGCAGTTCCAAATATAGGCGACGTCCTCTTCTTGAAGCGTAAAGGTTTCATTGCCAAAACCATGCGTGATTTTAAAGGGACTATGGACGTCAAACAAGAAATATCCCCCCGGATTCAAATGAGACCAGACTTGTTTAAAGGTTTGCTGGACATCTTCTTCCTCTGTCAGGTAGCTCAACGAATCACACAACGAAATAACAGAATCGACCATTGATGCTTGCAGTTCCCGCATGTCTTGTTCCACAAGGCGCAACGATACCTGAGCCTGCTGTGACTTCTGATAGGCGATGGCGAGCATCTCGCTGGAGAGGTCTACTCCGGTAACCTGATAGCCTGACTTGGCTAACGGAATCGAGATACTGCCCGTACCACACCCTAGATCAAGTACTGTTGTTGGCAGCCCATGCTGACGCCAAAAATCGCCGACCCAATCAAGCCAGCGATCATACGGAGAATCCTGCATCAACACATCATACACTTGTGCCAAATGCGTGTAGGAGCTAATCATTGCTGTTCGGTAAAGGAAACGATGTTGGCATCGCTCCAAAGTCTCTCCAGGTTATAGAATTCGCGTTCTTCGCGATGGAAGACGTGAACGACAACATCACCTAAATCGATGAGCACCCAGCGTCCTTCATTTATACCCTCGATCCCCTTCACGTCATATCCGTTTTTATGCGCTTGTTCACGAATTTCATTCACAATAGCTTGAACCTGGCGTTCATTGTTCCCGTTACAAATAATAAAGTAATCCGCAATCACGGATAAGTTACTGATATCCATGACCACAAGTTTTTCAGCCTTTTTATCTTCTGCGGCTTTTACCACTAATTTTGCTAAATCTTCCACTACTTTAATCATCGGATTCCTCCTAGCCTATTCTCAATCTTTTCTCTATCGTAAATCTTATCTCCCTGAATCCGGCCTATCTCTTTCCTACAAGATCATTGTATGCGAGGAGAGTGAGCGGATAAATCTGTTTTTTCTGGGAGATCAGGAATTGCATCGTGGAACCCAAGCCAAAAGCGAGCGCCTGATCCAGATCCTGTTCAGCCAATTGCCTCACATGATCCACTCCGGGATAGTCCCGATTCGGTTCAATGTAATCCGCCACACAGACGACTTTTTCCAAAAGCGTCATCTCAACTCTTCCGGTCGTGTGGTAACGAACTGCTTGCAGGATTTCAGGGTCCGTAATCCCGCACTCCTCCTGAATGACGATGGCTCCCACAAACGCGTGCCAGAGTTCTTTTTCCCCCTGAATGATGTCTTTAGCAATATCATATCGCTTGAGGTACTCGAGCATACGTGATGTCGGCCAGCATTTGCAGTAATCATGAACGATTCCGGCCAACTCCGCTTTATCCGCATCGGCACCGTATCGCTCGGCCAATGTACGAGCAGAAGCAGCCACTCCCAGTGTATGAATGTATCGTTTCTCATTCATTTGAGCTCTAACTTGAGCCAGTAACTTATCGCGATCCAACCCTTTACTCATAAAGTTTATGCTCCTTTAGATAGCATTCCACAACGGGCGGAACTAGATAGCGGAGACTCCGAGATTTGTTGGCTTTTTCCCGAATGTCCGTTGAGGAAATATCCCAATTCGGCACATCCACGAACGTAACAAATGGTTTCAGCAGCTGTTCGTCATAATCTGTTCCCGGTCTGGCAAACCCGATAAAATGAACCAATTTCGTCAGATCAGCAAATCGGTGCCATTTGGGCAGAATTTGCAGCATATCTCCACCGACTATAAAAAAGAAAGCATAGCCTGGATATGTAGAAGTCAACTCCTCCATCGTATCAATCGTGTAGGAGCGCCCTTCCCTTTTTAGCTCAACATCAAGTGAGAAAAAAGCCGGGTGATCGGATATAGCCAGGTCCACCATTTGCAGGCGATGAGTGGAAGAGATGAGATGAGCGCTTTCCTTATGCGGCGGAATATGCGCAGGCATAAACCATACCTCGTCCAGCTCGGCCTGTTCTCTCGCCTGTTCTGCAATCAGCAAATGCCCATTGTGAATTGGGTTAAATGTTCCACCGAGAATGCCCACACGCTTTTGCATGGTTTCGTCTCATCCTTTTACGGTAGCGTAATCGTTTTGTGTTCCTTGGACTCTTTGTAGAGAACAATGGTATGTCCGATCAACTGCACCAGCTCAGCTCCCGCACCGTATGCGATAGCTTCCGCTACTTCGTGCTTGTCATCGGTATTGTTTTGAAGAATCGCAACCTTGATCAGTTCGCGTACTTCCAACGCTTCTTTGATTTGGTTGACCATATTTTCGTTGACTCCGCCTTTGCCCACTTGAAAAATCGGGTTTAGGTGGTGAGCCATTGAACGTAGGTAGCGTTTTTGTTTTCCAGTTAACATCTAGTTTCCTCCTTGGCGTAATTGCGCTAATACAGTTTGTCTCATGAGTTCGACAGGCGCTTCCACACCCGTCCACCGCTCAAAAGCAAGCGCTCCCTGATTGACAAACATGCCAATGCCCGAGTGAGTGATGGCGTTGACCTGTTTGGCTGAGGCAAGCAGCTTGGTTTCCAACGGGTTATAAATCAAATCGCTTACGATTAATCCATCGTGTAGCCACTCTGCAGGAATCGGGATTCCGTCCACTTTGGGGTACATCCCAATCGATGTGGTGTTAATGATCAAGGTAGCTGTTCGGACGGCTTCTTGTGCCTCATCAGGTTCCAGTGCGGTAGCAGGTACGAGCGGTCTGAGATGATCGGCCAGAATTTGGGCCTTCTCGCGAGAACGATTCACAACGCGAATTTCTTTGACCCCTTTGTCAGCCAATGTGCAGGCAACGGCTCGTGCGGCGCCACCCGCTCCTAAAAGCGTAACGACCTGATCTGCCAGCAATAGCCCCGTCTCTTCTACCAGAGAACGTACATAGCCGGTTCCATCTGTGTTGTAGCCGATTAATCGTCCATTCGCATTCACCACAGTGTTCACGGCACCGATGCGTTGAGCGAGCGGATCGATCTCGTCGAGGAAAGGTAAAATCGCTACTTTATGCGGGATTGTGACATTCACGCCTTTAATCCCTAAACCTCGAATACCAGCCACTGCTTCTTTCAAACGATCAGGGTCGATATCAAAGGCGACGTACACATAAGGAAGCTCTAAATGCTGAAAAGCCGTATTGTGCATTAATGGTGACTGAGAATGTGAGACAGGATGGCCGAATAGCCCCACAAGCTGCGATTTACTTGTAATGATCACGTTTAGTTTCTCCCTTCCCCCATTATACCTCTCTACCGCAAAAGCCCCTTCTTTTTCTGAAGGGGCAAGCCATTGTGTTTAAATCAATGCTTTGCGCATCCCAATGCTGACACCCTTGGGAGCTTGAACCTCCACAATCGCTGAGTGTTTCCCCTGTAATGTCACCCAGCCTAATCCGGAAATGACGATATCGGTTGGCGTACCAGCCTGTACTTTAAAGGAATGACGAACGAATGGCGGAAGTTGCTTTGCCGATTCTCCAGTTGGTGGCGCCAGCAGCCCTCCGTGGTGCTTGGCAATCAGTTCATCCGCTCTTTCCAGCTTGGTCCGATGAATCTGCAGATTGTTCTCCACATACACCACAAATGGCTGATGCTCCCCTTTGACAAAATCAATCCGAGCCATTCCGCCGATAAATAGCGTCTGTTTGTCATCCAACTGGAACACACGCGGTTTAATCCGCGCTTTCGGTGTGATTGCTTGCAGATCTTGAGGGCTAATCATGTGACCAATCTGATCGCGGTTAATGATCCCAGGTGTATCGTACAGGGATGATTCATCTTCCAGAGGAATCTCAATTTTATCCAACGTCGTCCCTGGGAACGGCGATGTGGTAATCTCCATATCAGTTGACCCGTAATCTTTTACAATACGATTGATCAGCGTAGATTTCCCTACATTGGTTACCCCTACAATATAGACATCTCGTCCTTTACGCAGTTGCCCAATTCGGGAGAGCAGTTCGTCAATTCCAATCCCCTTGGCCGCACTGACCAGAACGACATCTTCCGGTTTGAGCCCCAATTCTTTTGACTCATGCTGGATCCAGTTGCGTACCCGATTCAGGTTGATGTTGGCCGGTAGTAAATCGACTTTGTTACCAACCAAGAGAATTGGGTTTCTTCCAACGAAACGCGGCAGTCCACGAAGCCAGGAGCCTTGGAAATCGAACAAGTCGACCACCATTACAACTAGACTGTTGGTTCCGCCGATGCTGTTTAGGATACGCAAGAAATCGTCGTCATCCATCCCAACCGGGGCTACTTCATTGTAATGCTTGATCCGAAAACACCGCTGACAAATGACAACGTCCCGATTTAACGCAGAAGCTGGCGCAAAACCCGGCTTGGTTTTATCTTCCGTCTGTATTTGAATCCCGCATCCGGCGCAGGAATATTGCTCTTGTCCGGTCATGGTCTGTTCTCCCATGAAATCATTCCTTTCTTCCTCATCCAGTAGAGCGCGATTTTCTCCAGTTTCCGGTTGAATCGCGTCCAAAATCCGTCGCTGCTGGCTACAGGGACTACTAATATTGTATGAAAACCGAGCAGATTTCCACCTAACACGTCGGTAAACAATTGATCACCTACGACCACCGTTTCCTGGATACTGACGTTCATCTCCTGAACCGCTCGCAGAAACGCCTGATTGGTCGGTTTACGAGCAGACCAGATAAATCGGATGCCAAGTGGTTGACAGAACGATTGTACACGATTCTGTTTATTGTTTGACACAACCGTTACCTGAATCCCTTCTTGCTGAAGCTTCACGAGCCAAGCTTCTACTTCCGGTGTAGCCAATGGTCGATGCCACTCGACCAACGTATTATCCAAATCGGTAATAATCGCTTTGATGTTTTGATTTTTAAGCTTTTGCAGATTTATATCAAAAACAGTCTCCACATACTCGTTCGGCAACAATTTTTCTAGAAACATGAAACCCCTCCGCCTTAGGTTTCACTGGATGGAAGCGGTTCACCCCTCATCCAATATCGGCAACTACTATACCATATTCCACCACCCTGTTGCAAAGAAAAAGGTGGTTCTTCACCACCGATGTCGATTGCGAGCGACCCAGCCATATAGTTTCGGTCCAAACTTGTTCATTCCGGGAAGGTGCAAGAGGGGTACGAGGAAGAAAACCCACGTATATCTCATCAACACTCGGACGGCAAAAAAACCGCGATACGTTGCACCATTCTCAAGTTCAACCGTCATGGCCTCCCCACATTGATGATCGTTAATGCCACAGGCAGGCGCTTGTTCATAATGCTTCCAGACGGTCTTGGGATTGCCTCGCTTGACCCGGTGAAACAACCGCTTCATGAATTGACAGAGATTGCAGTTCTCATCATAGAAGACAGTGATTCTGTTCAGATGAATCCCACCCTTCTTACTTCACCTTCTGTACTGATTCTTTTGCCTTTCTCATTTTACCAATTCCACTTGTCCTTAGGGAGAGTAAGAAATATCGAAGCCATAATTTATAAAAACGAGACCTATATTGACAAAATAATGAATGAACCATATCCTGTATATGTGCATATGTTCATATATCAGATCCTTGCTTGTTATTTGCATTTATAGAAAATCATTGGTGGTGAATATTTATGGAAGCAAAAGACCATTCTTTTTTAACGCCAGAAATTGTAGAAGATGTTTCGCAAATCTTCAAGACTTTGGCTGACCCCACGCGTATCCGCATTCTTTATATGCTTTCACAGGAAGAATGCTCCGTAAATCATATTTCGGAGGTTCTTGAATTGTCCCAATCGGCGGTCTCTCATCAATTGAGCTTTCTCAGAACGATGAGACTCGTCAAGTATCGTCGTGAAGCGACCACTATGATTTATTCCTGTGACGACAACCATGTCATTTCGCTGTTGAAGCAGGCCATTCATCATTCAGATCATGAGTAGGAGGGCAGATTTTCTATGAGTAAACAAAATTGCGATCATAATCATCATCATTCTCACGATCACCATCATGATCACAATCACGACCATGTTCACGACCATCACCATCACGGGCATGGGCACCATCACCATTTTGATCTGGAAGGAAATAAAAAGGGGCTGACAATTGCTTTAATCATTACTTTTGGAATTATGATACTCGAATTCTTTGGCGGCCTGATCACGAACAGCTTGGCCCTCCTATCGGACAGCGGGCACATGTTAAGTGATACCAGTTCGCTGATCTTAAGCCTGGTTGCGGTAAGGTTTGCAACGAAGCCAGCGTCACCGAAGAAAACGTACGGATATTACCGTTTTGAGATATTGGCCGCGCTATTTAACGGCATTACACTGTTTCTCATATCGGCGTTCATTATCTGGGAAGCCTATGGACGTTTTGTAAATCCTCCCACCGTATCCAGTGGCTCGATGATGCTGATCGCAATCATCGGTCTACTAGCTAATCTCTTGAGCGCCTATTCGCTGATGAAAAAAGGTGACATTAAAAATAATATCAACCTGCGAAGCGCTTATCTTCATATTCTTGGAGATGCTTTAGGGTCAGTCGGTGCAATTCTTGCTGGTCTAGTGATGTGGTGTTTCGGTTGGTATGTGGCCGACCCGATTATTAGCGTACTTGTTGCTTTGCTTATTCTAAAAGGTGCCTGGGGCGTCATCACTCACACCGTGCATGTCCTCATGGAAGGAACGCCAATTACAGTCAACCAAGAAGAGGTCAAAGAAACATTAGTGAGAATTGAAGGAGTTCTCGATATTCATGACCTGCACATTTGGACCATCACTTCAGGCCTGGATTCGTTAACTTGTCATCTATTGATTGAAGACGGTAGGGATAGTCAAAAAATTTTGCAAGAAGCTATTCATTTGATCGGTGAAAAGTTTAAGATCCAGCATACGACCATTCAGGTCGAGAACTCAACCATTTATCATGAGGAATTGAAAGTATAGGGTAAGGTGTAAAAACCTCCTGAGAAAATACTCAGGAGGTTTCGAAAGATCAATTATTTTGCTTTCTTTTCATTGGAAGCGTATTTGAAGTCGATGAAGCCAAGCGGATCAATTACCACGTCTTTTACGCCGTCACCCTGTGCCCATGCGTAGGTGTAGTAGTAAAGTGGCATAATCGGCATTTCATCATTGAAGATGGCGTCCGCCTGTTTCAACAATTCTTTGCGTTTTTGTTGATCGCCTTCAGCGGCGGATTGTACAAGCAATTCCTTAAACTTCGGATTGGTCCAACGCGCGTTGTTGTTACCGCCTAAATCACGATACAACTCCAGGAAGTTAATCGGATCATTGAAGTCGCCGATCCAGCTTCCGCGGCCAATGATGAAGTTTCCTTGTTTCATTTGTTCACGTTTTACTTTGTTTTCTTGGTTAACCAATTTTACGTCAACGCCAAACGCTTTACGCCATTCGTCTTGGATAGCGGAAGCGGTACGTTTGTGTTTTTCACTCGTGTTGTAAAGAAGTTCAATTGGCGGCAGTTCCTTCAGACCCAACTCTTTTAGGCCTTGTGCCAGTAATTCTTTCGCCTTGGCAATATCTCCATCCTTATAATAGCCATCCGGGTTAAGGGACATGGAAGGCGGCAGATAACCATAGGCTGGTGTGCCTGTATACGTCACCACGTTATCTGTCAGCGCTTTGCGGTCAATGGCCAAAGAGAAGGCTTTGCGAATGTTTTTATTGTTGAAAGGAACTTTGCTTGTGTTAAATACATACAACTCTGTTCCGGCCGTTGGTTGATTGTGAAGCTTGCCGGAGCTTTTCAAAGATTGCATCGCATCACCTGGAAGGTCACTTAACGGCGAGCCTGCCCAGTCTAAATCACCTTGTTCGAACATGCTTAACTCCGTATTCGGATCTTCAATCATGTTGAAGGTTAATTTACCTAATTTCACGTTGTCTTTATCCCAATACGTGTCGTTTTTCTTCCAAACGATTTGGGATTTATGCTCCCATTTATCCATGATGAATGGACCGTTGCCTACATATGTAGCCGCTTCATGCGCCCAATCTTTGTTGGCTTCCACTACTTTTTTATCAACTGGGAAATAAGTGACGGAAGCAACTAGCTCTGGGAAGAATGCTGCTGGATGCTCCAGTGTGACGACCAAGGTTTTATCATCTGTAGCTTTCACGCCTACATCATCCAAGGAGGCTTTTTTGGCGTTCGCATTTTGAGCATTTTTGATATAGTACATTTGGTAAGCGTAGGAAGAAGCCGTTTCCGGATTCAATACGCGTTTCCATGCATATTCAAAGTCATGAGCCGTAACAGGGTCTCCATTGCTCCACTTGGTATCTCGCAAATGGAAGGTGTAGGTTAACAAATCAGGAGAAACCTCATACTTTTCAGCAACGGCTTCATGAAGTTTGCCATCTGTTCCCAAGCGAAGCAAACCGTCGAATGCTGAACGAGCAACAGACATGGATGGAATATCCTCTGCTAGACCAGGATCAGCTGTTGATGGCTCAGCCGCAAGGTTAATGGCCATCTCTTGTCCCGCCGGTGCTTGTACTGTCTTGGTATCACCCGAAGTTGTTGCAGGAGTAGAGCTGCAGGCACTCAGTAGTAAGCTTGACGCTAGTGTGAAAACTAGTGATGCGTAACCAATCTTTCGCATAACAGACCCCCTTGTTTATGTGTGACTATTTTGGTAGATAAGAATTTTATAAAAATTCTTATCTACATAAGTGCAACTACGGCTCTGCAATCGCCGAGTTTTCTAATATAAATACACAATAAACTGTTAGATAAAGTTGTTCAAGAGAATATTTTTCAGTATATTACGCTTGATATTATGTTTAATGATTATATATATTTGAGTGTTTTTGCTCTGTAGATTTAGTTGTTGATCTTGTATAGGACAATCACTAGAATGAATATTAGTGAGAAAATTTCGTCAAAATGAAATCCACTTATTGAAAGAGGCGTATACGATGCTATCCAATATTTTTGGACAAATTGAACAATTACTGGAGCAAGCAGGCGGTTCATGGGGTGCTGTCATTGAGGATTTACATACACAAGAGCGATTTGAGCATAATCCTGATCAACAATTTTACGCTGCAAGTTTGATTAAAGTTCCCATTATGGCGGCTGTATTTACCGATGTGTATCAAGGTAAATACTCATTTGAGGATTTTTACACCCTGCGGCAAGAAGATTTGGTTGGCGGGGCAGGTGTCCTTCAACACTTAACGGCTGGAACGCCAATTACTATCTATGATCTCGTCACGCTGATGATCATTCAAAGCGATAACTCGGCAACCAATATCCTGATTGATCGTGTAGGAAAAAAGAAAATTCGTCAGGTGATGCAGAAATACCAAATGAACAACAGTCAATTTTTTAATAAGTTGATGATGATTCCCGCTGAACTTGAGGGGTACAACGAAGTAACTGCTGGAGATATGGCTTCGATTTATCGTCATATGGCTGCTGGCAAGATTCTCTCCTACAACAGCTGTCTGCAAATGATCTCCATCTTGAAAAAACAACAGCTGCGCGACTCCATTCCGTTCCACTTGCCTGATCCAGATTCTGAAGTGATTGGCGGATTGCCCAAATGGGAGCTGGCCAACAAGACAGGTAATGTGACGAACATTAATCACGATGTAGGAATTCTTTATGTGGGAGACTCGGCCATCATGATTTCGCTATTGTCCAAAGACGCTGAAGAGAAGCGGGCCAAGGATACGATGGGCAAAATCGGTCGCCTGATCTATGACACTTATCGAGAGAAATAGGATGATAAAAACAAGCAAAGGGACCATCCATTACGAGATTCATGGTGAAGGTCATCCGATTGTCATTCTGCATCCTCTCGCCATGGATTATCGGGCCATGAAATACTGGATGGAACCAATCTTTGAGAATCCTAAGCTTGCGCTCAACCAGTATCAACGAATTTATGTAGATTTACCGGCACATGGACATAGTCAACTCACTGCAGAAGTCAAAACCTCTGACGATTTACTGGTAAGTTTACTGGAATTTATTCAAATGCTTCTCCCCAATCGATCCTTCTCTTTAGCAGGAATGTCTTTTGGAGGGTATATGGCACAGGGTGTGATGAGCAAGATGAGCCATCAGGTGATGCAATCAGTGGCTACCAAGACCACTTCCCTCTTCTTGAGAAATTCCCTCGCGCAACGTACGCGATTCTCGACAAAGCGGGGCACATGCTTCCGCTTGATCAGCGTGAACTGGTTCAACAAATGGTTCTGGAATGGCTCAATCGAGGCAATCGTAGGGTAATAACCACGCAAAGCTAATGTTAACTACTTTTTCAGATCAAAAAATAAGAACTCCTTGAGCTACGTCAACAAGGAGTTCTTTCATCGTCATTCAATTATTGGAGCTGATTCTGATTCGCTTCATCCTTAATCTCTGCTCGATAGCCTTCGATACTTTCTTCTCGTCGACTATTCTTCGCTTCAAGATTCTCCTTCTCAGCGGCATTCATCTCAGAACCATGCGCCTTGAGATAGTCACGAGATTCACGAATATTCCCCATTGTGTTGTCGATCATCTCTTGGAGTTTCTCCACGTTATCCGAACGATCATCTGGTTTGGCCATGCTCCACACCCCCTTTTTTATCCTTCTTCATTATGCTCAGATAAGGGAATGGGTATGTACAAGCGGAACGTGGTCTTAAGTCAATTTAAACGCCGCAATCGCCAACAGAATCCACCCAATTAAAAACGCGACGCCACCAAATGGCGTAATGATTCCAAGCGAATTTACTCCTGTTAATGTGAGGGCGTACAAGCTTCCAGAGAAGAGAATAATCCCAATCAGCATTGCCCAACCCGCTGCAGGCAACAAGCCCATATTCGCATATTTACTCATCAGAATGGCAATCAAAATCAATCCGAGACCATGGATCATTTGATAGTGAACACCCGTTTGATAAACCGCCAGCTGCTCAGGACTCAACACCGATTTCAATCCATGAGCTCCAAACGCGCCCAAGGCCACAGATAAAGACATCATCACTGCGCCCAGAAACAAAAAAAGCTTCATTTTACACTTACCTCCCACCTGTTAGCAAACTTGTCTCCATCTTAACGCATCCTGCTTATTGATGCAAAATTTACCGACAGTTGTTCGTTCCCCATCTCCCTTAACCTACATATTGTCAATTAATTTGGAAACGCTAAGGAGAGCAGATGACTCGTTACGAGGAGTGAAAGGATTTGAACGCATTGCAATTAGTCGATAAACTTCAAGAAGCCGAGTATCGAATTACTCATTTAAAATTGATTATTGATCATCTCAGCACCGAACCGGATATGAAAGAATCCATCAATGTACTCAGTATGATTCTAAAAGATTATCAGATACACTATGAAAAAACCCGCCAAACATTAGGCAATATGGAGGTTCATCTTAACCTGAATCAACCAAATCGGAATCATCAGAATCATAATCAGAATCAATTTCAGGACCAGGATCAGCACCGTAATCAACAACAGAATCAGAACCAAAATTCATTTCAAAATCCATTTCAGAATCAGTTTCAGAATCAGAACCAAAATCAACCTCAGAACCAAGGTCAGGGTCAAGGTCAGAATCACTGACACAGCGAAAACATGGTAATCCCTACCAAATTTTAGCCAGAAAGCAAGAAACACCTGACACGAATGATCAGGTGTTTTTACGTCGATATGATTTGGTAGGATCAAGCTGTTGCAGCAGGCGCTGTTCCATTTCTTCCAACTGCTTTTTGATTTCGCCAGTTGTTAGATCTTCATCTTTGATTAATTCAATGATTTCGAACACAAACTGCTCTTCCCCATACTGATTCCAGTCTGCTTGCAGCTCTTTGTTATCTTCCAACCTGTGAGTAAGGGTGAACCGATACCGATTGATCATACTGTCCAGATTACGCCCTGTTCGGATGAACACTTTATCGTTTGCCAGGTTACGGATTTGAAAAGCTCCGATTCGTGTGCTTTGTTCCTTGTAAGCTAGCTTTCGCAGATTTTTTTCATTTCGATCCAATTCAGCCACTCTAATTCCTCCTTCAACTGTTTTGACTAGGCTTGTAAATATTCACTACTTTTTTAACCAGTAAGCGCTTCCGTCTTCCTTGCGCTCCAAAAAGCCGTAATCGATCAAATAACGACGAAGCGTAACGTAATCATCATATGCCTGAAGTAAAACTTCATTCACTTCCTTCTCCGTATACGTGCGGTTCAGCTCAAACCGCTTGGAGAGATGCCGGAGGATAATTAGTTTCCGCTTTTCCTTTTTAGGGAACAAACTTAACTTACCGTCCAATCCCTCTGGGAAGTACATGTTAAGAACCTTCTCGTATTCCTCATCCGTAATGGCATATCGCTCATCCATCATTTTGGCTGTTCGATGAAAATGAACAAACTTATCCTTTTTTTGTGTTCCTTCCCGCAAAAGCTCTAGGATGGCCAAGAGAAGCTTTGCCTGTTTCTCTTTTTCGCGAAAATTGAACCGATAATTGCGAATCGTGGAAGCACTTCCTCCGATCTGTGCAATAATTTCCTTATCACTGTATCCATTGTAAAAATACTTCAGTAAATTCTTTTGATGATCCGTAAATCCGGTATATTCTTTGTCCAAGTCAAGTAAGACGTGAAACATAGACTCGTGATTGTCGTGGACGTGGTACTCAACCGCTTTTTTCGCATCGTAAAAAGCTTCTTCAATCGGATAAATTCTTCCTTGCTCGAAGGTTTCTCCACACACCAGACAGGTATAGGTCTCTCGGTCCATATCGTAGACATACCCTTGCTTCCACTCTTCAAGTGTCGCGTTCCAGAATCCATCAGTTAGAATATCCATAAACATCACCATACTTCGTTTGCATATTTTATAAACAAACAATACACTCGGTTTTATTTCTTGTCAACTGCTGATCATTATTAACTGACCTTCTTCTACTAACCTTGACGACAGCGTACGATTATGGTTAAAAATGGTACATACCCTTACGATCACGATTCTGAATCGTACAAAAAGGAGATTATAATGCTAACCTTAACGAACCAAACCAAATATTTGCTTGGTACGGGAATCAGCAGCTTGGGTGACGGAATTCAAGTTATCGGCATGTCCTGGCTCGTCTATCAGGCGACCTCCAACCCTTTAGCGATTGCCGGTCTCATTGCCGCTACTTATGTGCCTGCGCTAATTTTCGGTCCATGGGCCGGTGTGTACGCTGACCATCAGGATGCGAAGCGTTTATCTGTACGATTAGACCTCTTCCGGACGGCGGTCGTCCTCATTCTTATGCTTCTGTACAGCACTCATCTGTTCTGGCTACCCTTGATCTATGCGCTTCAGTGCTGTCTAGCTACCTGTAATACGCTGTTTAAACCCGCTTCGCAGACACTCATTCGGGAAGTCTTTGCTGACTCGAAGCTCGTCTCTATTATTAGTCAAGCCAATTCGTGTAATCTGGTATTTGGCTTGATTGGATCAGGGTTAGGCGGTTTGTTAATGGCGCAAGCATCCCCAATCTACAGCTTTATCATCAACGCCATCAGTTTCTTGGTATCCGCTCTTTGTAACTCGGCACTGACTCGGCATGATATTCGGACAGTCTCTCCGAGTCAAATCCAGTTTCGCAAAGAACTTCACGAGGGCTGGCTCTATCTAAAAGAAACGGAAGGGATGCTTTATCTCCTCTTCCTCTCCGTAATCAGCAGCGCTTGTTTGCAAATGACCAATACCGTGCTTCTTCCACTGAGCAAAGAATTGGGAGGGGGAAGCCAGCTTTTTGCCCTACTGGATGTGGTATTTACGGTTGGAGGCTCGTTTGCCGGAGTGTGTGTCAGCCGCTTTCTCATGACATGGCGGCATAAGATCATCCTTGTCACCATGTTCGGGATGTGCCTGTTCTCTCTTTTGGTGGGATTATCCCGAGGAACATGGTTGACAGTGATCAGTCTGCTTGGCCTGGGCTTTTTCACGATGTTTCATCTTGTCACCATGCATAGCTTAATTCAAGTGAATTCGCCAAAAGCTCTCCTGGGTAGAGTCGTTGGTCTTCGCTCCATCGTCGCTTCCGCTACCAAGATTTCTTCCGCTTTATTGGCTGGTTGGATTACCAATCTCATTCATACGCACACATTATTTCTTTTGTTTGGCAGTCTTGTATTTTTGTCCCTTTTAACCGCTCGTCGACTGAAGACAATTTCCATACCAAGTCCGTCATCTTCGACATCTATGTAGGTGATTAGCTACTTAGTCGGACGCTGGCTCCTTGCATCCATGCCCTTCATATATAAGCTCCCAATTGACTGGACGCTGTAACCGATTCTCCGGGTTTGCCAGCGACTGAAACCCAAATTGCTGATACAGCGTATGCGCATCTTTGGTTCCAAGATTAAATGAAGTGCCTTTCAACAGAGGATGCTCAACGATGACACTCATCAGCCATTTGCTTAATCCCGTTCCACGCTCAGCTGGCAAAACAAACACGTCCCCTACCCAGGCATAGCGCACAAAGTCTGTCACGACACGCGCAAAGCCTACTTGCTTGGCGGAAGGATCAACACTCGGGTTACCTTTGTAAATGCCATAACATACGCCTGAATTCTCCACCGCCTTGACCACTAACTCTTTGGAGATTCCCTTGGCCCAGTAGGAGTCTACTGAGAGAAACTGATGAATGACATCGATTTGTAAATAACTTTTTTCAGTGGTAATGGTATATCCATCTGCTCTGCTCCAGCTTTGAGTCGATTGTTTCATCTGAATCTCTCCCGTTTTTCTATTTTTGATAAACGTAGCTGAAAATTTAGAAATGTATACTTATCAATTTACCAAAAAAGAGAACCCCTTCCAATTGGATATGGAGCGGTTCTCATCCTGTCTAATATTCATGTACAAGAGATCTTGTGTTTTAGCGACTTTTTTTGCGCAGCTGATAATACGTCACAGCCAAGGCCAGAATAAGAACCGTTCCTTTGACGATGTCATATGCGTAATAAGGAAGGTTCAGCATCGTCAGTCCGTTCAACAATACCCCGATTAGGACAGCTCCAAGAAATGTCCCGATCACATTAGGTTTGCCTGCACCAAAGACGGAGTAGCCTACGAACGCCGCCGCGACGGCATCCATCAGGATCGGTTCGCCTCCGTTGACCTGACCAGTGCCAATCCTTGCCGCCATCAGAATCCCCGCCAACCCGCAGAACAGACCTGATAGAATGTATGCGAGTGTTCGATAGCGATCAACCGCAACTCCAGATAAACGAGCCGCCTCAATATTGCCTCCCGTCATGTAGAGAAGTCGCCCATGTCTTGTGTAATGCAGGAAAAAATGAACGATAATGACTGCCAACAACATAATGATGACAGGCACAGGTACAGAGGCTACTTCTCCTTGTCCAAGCAAGAGAAACCACTTGGCTAGCTTGCCAGGCGCAGTTGTATTGTCCGGTAATGGCATGTTCGAATAGACGGAATACCCCTTGGTGTATGTTAAATGAATCCCTTTTACGATATACAACGTGGCTAAGGTGGCCAGCAGATCCGGAATTCGAATCTTTACAATCAGAAACGCGTTGAGCAGGCCAACGAGTAAACCCAGCACAATCGGAATCAGCAGGGTAACCACTACCCCTTGTTCATACCAGACCATCATCGAGGCCGAGACAACCGTTGCGAGAGAAACCACAGAGCCCACCGATAAGTCAAATCCATTCACAATAAGCGAAAAAGTAACCCCGATCGCGACAAGTGTTACGATGGAAATCGACCCAAAATATCAGTCAGATTAGAATAAGTTAAGAAATATTCGTTCGTGATACTGAAAAACGCCAGTACGAAGAGTATCACCCCGATCGTACCATATTTATAGATAAACGAAATGAGTTGTTCTTTT
Organism: Brevibacillus ginsengisoli; assembly: GCF_050113715.1. NCBI lineage: Bacteria > Bacillati > Bacillota > Bacilli > Caryophanales > Paenibacillaceae > Brevibacillus > Brevibacillus ginsengisoli. The sequence goes on along the minus strand of NZ_JBNJQR010000001.1, from coordinate 624,196 downwards.
GCTTGTTTCTGCATGCTATTGCCCCCCGCTAGCAAAGTACAAAATAGATTCCGGGTTCCATTCGTCCGCACTGATTTCTTTGACGATCGCACCGTCGTACATGACGAGAATGCGGTCCGCGATACCTAACGCTTCCTGGAATTCACAGGTGAAATAGAGAATTCCCTTCTGTTGGGCGGAGAGCTCACCTATCAGGGAGTAAATCTCTCGTTTCGCCCCAATGTCTACACCTTTGGTTGGCTCGTCAAATATGTAAAGATCAGCTTCCGTATGCAGCCATTTGCCGATGACGACCTTTTGTTGGTTGCCGCCACTAAGGTAACTTACCTGTTGTTCAATCCCCGCCGTCTTAATCCCCAGCTTCTCCACCAAATCCTTGGCCATGGTGGCTTCCGATCCTTTTTTGATAAACGAAAACGATGTCCATTTCTTCAGGGTCGAGATCGAGAGGTTATGTTTAACCGATTCTTCCACCAGCAGCCCTTCCTTACGGCGCTCTTCCGGTATCAGCACAATGCCCTTCTGTACCGCGTCACGTGGAGTCGCAACCTTAATCGGTTGTCCGTGAAGATACAGCTTTCCTTCCTGAAACGGATCAGCTGCAAACAGAATCCGTGCCAGCTCTGTCTTGCCCGCACCCACTAAGCCAACAATGGCAACCACTTCACCAGCGTGTACTTGTAGATTGATGTCCCGTACTTTATGTTCCAAAGAGACACCTTTACATTCAAAAAGCAAATCCCCCACTGCACGCTTCCGTTCTGGGAATTCTTCCGTAAGTGAGTGCCCAAGCATGTCATGAACCACGGCTTCCATTGAGGTTTCTGATACTTCATTGGTGCTGATCCGTTGTCCATCACGCATGACCGAGATACGATCACTGATGCGAAAAACCTCAGGCAGTCGGTGAGAGATGTAGATAATTCCCACCCCATCCTGCTTTAGCTGGCCGATTAACTTAAACAACTGTTCCGATTCCGTGGTTGAAAGCGGGGCTGTCGGTTCATCAAAGATGATGAATTTGGCCTTCTGCGCGATCGAACGGGCAATCAAGATCAGTTGCTTTTCGGACAAGCTGCAGTCTTCTACCTTTTTGCGAACCGATAACGAAAACCCAAGGCGCTCGGCAATCTCTTCAGCATCCTGATAAAGCTTCGACCAATTAATCGGGCCTCGTTTGGTCGCTTGCACGAATTGATCCAACAAAATATTTTCGGCAACACTCAAGTACGGGATCAGAGCCATATCCACTTCTTGATAGACGCACTGAATGCCATATCGTTTGGCGTCAATTGGTGACTGAATAGGAAGGGATCGACCATCCAGGAGAATTTCGCCTTCGTCGGCTTGATAAGCTCCCATCAAGATTTTCATCAACGTGCTTTTGCCTGCCCCATTCGCGCCCAAGAGTGAATGAACTTCTCCTTGCTTCACCTCAAAATCAACGGAACGCAGCGCCGAGACGCCGGAAAACCGCTTATATATCTGTCTCAGTTGCAAGGTAGACACCATCAATCCCTCATTTCCCTCTGTTAGTAAAAGGTTCCCGCCGGAGTACTCCGATCGGGAACACTGATCCTGCATTATTTACCTAATTCGCTAGCTCCCCATCCTTTTACATACTTAGCCAGATCGGTTGTTTTCACCGGCTCTTTGGGGAGTGTCTCACGCGTGACGAGCACTGGGTCCAAGACAACGTTCTGATCCACAGTTTCACCTTTCAGTTTCTTGAACAGGTAACGAACCTGTACACGCCCGATATCGGTTGGATCAACAGCAGCCGATGCTACCCATGGAGAATTCGGGTCCTGAATCAACTGTAAATCTTCGTCGCTCAAGTCGATTCCATACACTTTGATCTCTGTGCGTCCCGCTTGTTGGATCGCTCTTGTTGCGCCTTTGGCGAATTCATCCCAAGCGGCCCAAACCGCAGTGATGTCGCCTTTGTTCGGATATTTTTTGAGAATCGCTTCCATTTGTGTTTGCGTGTCGAGCGCTGTATTGGAGGTAGCGGAACCGAATGCGGCCACTTCTTTCAAATCAGGATATTTGGATTGGAATGCCTTATAGGATTCCTGACGACGTTCCATTGGTGCGAAGCCCGCGACCCATATTTTTACAATATTTCCTTTGCCGCCAGCATCTTGAGCCAGCTTCTCCAATGTCAATTCGGCCATTTTCTGGTCCCCTTGATGAAGAACGGTTACACCTGGCACATTCAGGTTCGCGTCAAAAGCGACAACGGAGATTTTTTGCTCCAGCGCTTTTTTCACGCCTTGCTCCAACGCCTCAGGAGTACCATGGTCAATCAGAATGCCGTCGAAATGCTGGTTGATCGCCGCGTCCAGATTGGAGGACATTTTGCCCAAGTCTCCATCCGAGTTGAACACGGTAACCTCTCCACCTGCTTTTTCTACCTCTTCTTTTACACCGGCAATGTACTGGGAAGAAAAGGTTCCGATGTTGAATTGCATGACCAGGGCAATTCGTTTCTTCGCGTTGTCAGTATTACCGGAATTTTTCGTCTCTTTTGAGGCTGGGCCGCAACCTGTTGCAAGCAAGGCAACCGCAAGTAGAAGTGATAAGACCAAATGAATTCGTTTCTTCGTAAGGCTCAACATGTGGTGATTCCCCCTTTTTTTATACAAAAATAAAGCCCCTTTCTTGAAGAAAGAGGCTTAAGATCCCAGGTCCCGCCCCTTATCTTCCAGGTACATGTACCTGCTGGAGTTAGCACCTTAACATTCCGGTTGAATGTTAGGTTGCCGGGCGTCATCGGGCCAGTCCCTCAGCCTGCTCTTGATAAGAGTAAACTTTTCAATTGTCGAATCAAAACCCATTTAGCCGATCGGGTTTATATAAATTGGATAATACAACCACCTGTGATTTTTGTCAATAGTTTTGAGCACACTAACAAAACGGTCATGACCTTTTTCACAGTAAAACAGGAGGGATCATCATGCCAGCAAGCAACGACAAGAATACCAAACGAGAGATGGGATATCACGGAAGCAACATGCACGGCTACTCCTTACATGAGAAAAAAGGACAATTGGATCGTACCTCAGTAAGTGGAGTGGATCAGCGAGAGTCTACGAAAGAAGAAAACGATTAAAGTAGAGGGAAGAAACCTAATAAAAATCGCTTAAAAAATGATGGAAACGAACCAAATGATTTGTCCCTTACCAATCTCCTCTTGCAATCATTCAATATTGCAGCTAGCTCGAAAGGAGGAGATTGATCTGGCAATCCACAATTATTCCACTGGCTCGTTAGAGAAACAAGCTCCTAACCGTTCCAGAAAAGTATTCACCAAGGTTTTGAACAAGGGGACTTCATCGATAACCGCTCGGGTAAGAGTATTTAAACTAAATGGAACCAAGGAGCTCATTCAGTCCATAAGCCTCACCGTCCCACCCAAATCCTCCCGCTTTGTCAATACTCTCTTGGGTACGCACATTAAGCAGTTTGAAGTTCAAATTCAGGTAAATGGCCAGAATGTCACGCTTGGCAATTAAGAGAAGTTTTTTTCGATTAGCTGTTTTTCCGTTGCAAATTACGCTTGGCAAACAGCTTCAATTCCCATAACAAATCTTTCTCAATTGGTGTATCTATATCAAAATGAATCCCGTATTGATTCATTTTGCCTAGGGACTTCTCCCACACAATTTCCCCTAATAACGAGATCAACTTTTCATTTAATTGAAGCTGCAGAAGCAGACGAACTTGCTGGGAATCGGCTGGATACTGATGTGGACATTCGATTTTAGCGCCACGCAAACTTATATCAACCAAAATGACGGTTTCATCAAGCTGAACCTGTGGCTCTCCGTCAATCTCAACGATTCGTAATGTTGCTTTATGTGGATTGCTAAATACCATGCGAAACATTTCTTTGCGTTTATACTCCATGGTGATTGCCTCCTGCATTGACGAATCATCAGAGAATTGCGTTAGACACTTTTGGCGGCGTGATTTAAATTCTCAGCAGAGACGGAAACTTTCATGGTAGCTGAACCTATTTCTTCAATCACTTGAACCAACTGATGAAATTGTCCTTCGACCACTCTGATTTCCGCTAAACTTGTATCCATTGAGGAAAAAATCTGATGAAACGCATCCTTGGTCGCTTGAGATTCATCTTGACCGGTTTCGATCAGTTCTTGGACCGTTTTAATCGATTCTACTACTTCTTCGGAGAAGTTGCTAGATTGTTTCATCATTTCTGTGATTTGCTGAATGGAATTCTTGGTCTGTTCAGAAAGTTTGCGGACCTCATCGGAAACAACAGAGAACCCTCGACCATGCTCACCCGCTCTTGCCGCTTCAATCGCAGAATTCAGGGCTAAGAGGTTGGTTTGTTCGGCGATATTTTGAACCAGCCCGATCACTTGATTGATCTGATTAGAAGAATCGATCAATTTCCTAACCGATTTCTCCATTTGACTCGTACTGGAAAAAATCTGGTCAATACTTTTCTCCAGTTGATTCATGCGAAGCTGACCTTTGTTGGCAAACTCCTGGCTCTCAAGCGAATGATTGGCGGTCTTGGTAAATTGTTGATTAAGATCACTGCTGCTTGCCACGAGTTCCTCCACAGAAGCGCTAGTCTGTTCAGTTAGGAATGCTAATTCTTCACTCAAGGATAGCATCTTGTTTTTCAATTCACTTTTCACTTGCTCATACTGGACTTCCCTCTGGCGAATATTCTCCATTTCATAGGCTTCGAGCACAAGCTGCTGTTCGAAGTTCAGGATTTTGGTAATCACTTGAATAATTCGCATCTTTTCTTCATTGTTCATTTCTGTCGCTTGAATAATTTCCATTAACTTGATCTGCAAGTTTTGAAAAGCGCCCATATACCATTTTGGAGCCAGTCCAATCATGACATGCCGGTGTGCCACGTTGATCCGTTTTTGCAGGAAGTCTCGATCAATATGACCAGAAAACATTTCAATTAAGTGTTTATGTAAGGTGGCCTGCAATTTATCAACGGAGCTATGTTTGTTAATCATCGTTCTTAGATGATCAACCTCCAAAACCGATTGATAAAAGTTGGAAGTAATTTCATTCAGATTGTCCCGAATCAAAGATTGTATAGACTTGGCTATTTGAATCTCTTCCTCCGTCAAACGAATCATCTTCATCTGAAGGTAGATTTCACTATCGTGTTCAACTTGGATGTTAACCTTCCCCTGCTTCGCTTTTTCAATCCAGTCGTCAGTTTTCGCTTGTTTGGACTTAAAAAAAGAAGATGTGTTAGTGAATAGGTTCATAGATGTATCTCTCCTTCAGAACGATTAAGCATATTTCCAGAATTAATCAGTATGCGAATCTAAAATTCAATTATAATTTCTATACGACTCAAATGAAAACCCAATTTTCTACAAAACTGTTACGAAAAAAAGACCCTTGATCCGGTTCGATCCAAGGGTCTTTTCACTCCCACCTGTATTGGTTTTTAAAAATTAACGAACTCCCATGCCTTCCTTCTCACGGGTGACCCGCAAAAGAACTTCTCCCATAATGTCCAGCCCTTCTTGAAGCTGCTCGTCGGTAATCACGAGTGGAGCCAAAAAGCGAACCACGTTACTATGTACCCCCGCACTTAGCAGAATGACCCCTTCCTCTTGACAACCCTTGATCAGCTTGGCAACCAGTTCTTTCAACGGTTTGCCTGTCTCAGGATCAAGGAATTCGATCGCGCACATCGCGCCGAGTCCACGAACCTCCGCGAGCTCTGGAATCTCCCCTTGCAAATTGGTGAAGTATTGTTTAATTGTTTCTCCAATTTGTTGGGAGCGGTCATTGAGCTTCTCCCGTTCGATTTTCTCGATGACAGCCAGGGCAGCCACACAGCCTAACGGGCTTCCTCCATAGGTTCCGCCGATTTCACCTGGATTAGGCGCATCCATAATCTCTGCTCGGCCCGTAACCGCACTGATCGGAATTCCCGCCGCAATCGACTTGGACATCGTAATGATATCCGGTTCAATCTCAAATTGAGTGGTAGCAAACATCGTACCCGTGCGACCAAATCCTGTTTGAATCTCATCGGCAATGAACAAGATGTTATTTTCTTTACAGATGCGATATATTCCTTGGACAAAAGCCTTCGGCGGCACAATAAATCCACCCTCGCCTTGAACGGGCTCCATGATGACAGCCGCCACTTCTTCGGCAGAAACTTCAGTTAATAGGAAATCTTCAAACTGCTTGACGCAGTATAGAGCATACTCTTCTTCCGTCATCGTGGATGGACGATGCAACGGATATGGAAACGGCGCTTTATAGATGGCCGGAGCAAACGGACCCATTTGGAACTTATATGGTTTCACCTTGCTTGTAAGCGACATTCCGAGCAGCGTGCGTCCGTGAAAACCTCGGGTAAAGGAAACAATTCCTGTTTTTCCCGTATATTTACGAGCGATCTTCACCGCATTCTCCACAGCTTCAGCACCGCTATTCAACAGAATGGTTTTCTTGTCAAATGATCCCGGAGTGATTTCGGCCAACTTCTGCGCTAAGGCAACATAAGGTTCGTACATCGCCACGTGAAAGCAGGTATGAATGTACTGCTCCGCCTGTTTTTGCAACGCCTCTACCACTTCTTTAGGAGTATGTCCGACGTTCAAGGTTCCAATCGCTCCAACAAAATCGAGAAAAACATTCCCATCCACGTCCTCAAGCAAAGCGCCATTGGCTGACTTCACGAAAACTGGAGCATTGTTACTTACCCCTTTTGGGACGAATTGTTGACGCGCCGCAAGTAATTCAGAAGATTTGGGTCCTGGAACTCCCGCAGATACTGAGACAAACTGACGCTGTTTCTTCATTCAGAATCAAACCTCCTAATGGTTGTTTCTCCCATTATAAAACAGAAAATGAACGAAAAGTTAGAAATATTTTAAAGATTTGCTTTACACAAAAAAACTACCCAGTTTCCACCAGGTAGTCCATTTCTCTATTCTATTAACTTACTCTTCCTTCCGCCTCATTCTCTTCCTAGAAAAAATCCTCATCGCATAACGGTTCGATGTGAATGGTGCGAACGTAGCCGTTTCCTTTTTTGGAGAAAAAGTCGTGCTGCTTCGTATGGGTACGGATCCCGTTCATGACAATCGGGTTGATTTCTTCCTCTGGAAAGTATGGCTCCAGTCCCAAATTCATCAGCGCTTTGTTGGCATTGTAGCGGACATAAGCCTGCACTTCCTCGGCGAGTCCGATTGAAGTGTACAGCTCTGTCGTATAAGCCTCCTCGTTACGGTGCAAGAGCTCCAACAAGCGAGACAGTTCCTTCTGCGCCTGTGCTTGTTCATCCGCATTTAACTGGGCAAACACTTCTTGAGCCAGCACGCCAACATAGACGCCATGAATGCTTTCGTCCCGCAGAATCAAGTCGATAATCTCGCCGCTGCTGGTCATTTTGCCTTGTCCAGCCAGATACAAAGGATAGAAGAATCCGCTGTAAAACAAATAGCTCTCCAGGAAGACCGAAGCGCACATCGCGAGGTAGAGATCCTTCGCTGTTTCGATCTGATTATAATAAGTAGAGATATGTTTGGCTTTGGTCTGTAAATGCGGGTTGGATTCCACCCAGGCAAAAATCTCCTGAATCTCCTCCGTCGTCGCCAGCGTGGTAAAAATGCTGCTGTAGGATTTGGCGTGAATCTGCTCCATCATCCCCATAAAAGCAAGTACGGCCTTGCGCTGAAGCCCTTCGACATGCTCCAAAATCTTGGGCATGCCCACTCCGCCCTGTACGGTATCAAGCAAAGCCAGACCACCCATTACCTTCTTGTAGACGTCACGCTCCGCTTGGGACAATTCCATCCACGACATTTTATCATCCGAAAGCGGAATCTCATCGTCGGTCCAGAACTGCATAATGTTCTGGTTCCAAAACATCAAGGTAAAATCATCATCCGGTCTGTTCCAATTGACTGCTTTCATCTTGTCTCCTCGTCTCCTTCACTTAAATCGCACAACTGATGCACTCTTCTACGGAAAGATGATTCGTGCGGGTGTAATAAAGAGATTTCAGCCCTTTTTTGGCGGCATAGATATAGTAGCGGGCAAGCTCTCTCGTCGTCACGTTGCTGTTCACATGCAGAATGGTGGAGACTCCCTGATCAATATGCCCCTGGACTTCGGCAATCAGATCGATCACTTTGAACTGGTCGATTTGGTAGGCCGATTTGTAATAGAAGAAGTTTTCTTTGGTCAAGTACGGCATTGGGTAATACGTCGTAGAATTGGCGTACGTTCTCGTTTCGATCTGCTCGACAATTGGCATGACGCTGGATGTGGAGTTCTGGATGTACGAGATACTCTGCGTTGGAGCAATCGCCAGACGGTACGCATGATAGAGTCCGTGCTGTTGCACGTCGTTTTGAAGCGTAGCCCAATCCTCAGGTGATGGTATGTCAATTCCCTCAAACAACATCTTCACTTTTTCTGTTTGTGGTCTGTAGTCATTGGTTACGTATTTGGTAAAATACGTCCCTTTGGCATATTCGGAACGATCAAAATCAGTAAAAGTTTCCTTACGATCAGCCGCAATCCGCATGCTCTTCTCGATTGAATAGTAGTTCATCATCATAAAGAAGGTTCTCGCAAAATCCTTGGCTTCTTCACTTTCATACGCGATCCGATTTTTCGCCAGATAGCCGTTGAGGTTCATCGCGCCAAGTCCGACCGAATGCAATTCCTTGTTGGCCTTTCTCACACCGGGAGCATTCTCGATGGTTGTCATGTCGCTTACAGAAGTTAACGCTTCAATACCTTCATGAACAGACTCCTTGATCTTCTTCTGCTCCATCACATTGGTAATGTTAAGGGAGGCCAGATTGCAGCTGATATCTCGGCGGATGACATCCTCTTCGCCATAGTTATTGATGGTTGACGTCTCTTGCAGCTGAAAGATTTCGGTGCAAAGATTGGACATTTTGATAGAGCCAATCTCTTTTAACGCATGGGCTTCGTTGGCATTGGTCTTGTTCATGATGTAAGGATAGCCAGACTCCAATTGAACCATGGCAATCTTGGTCATGATGTCACGCGCGTTCCCTGCGGCTTTCTTCTTCACTCGGTCATTGGCCAGCAGTTCGTCATACATCTGATCCAAATCTATATCATCGAGATGAACGCCATATTCACGGAACACCGTGTATGGGGCAAACAGATGAATCGTCTTGTTCTCACGCGCCAGCTCATAGAACTTGTTGGGAACGATCAGACCAATGGACAAGGTTTTGATCCGGATTTTCTCATCGGCGTTAATCTTCTTGCAATCCAGGAACTCGTGAAGATCCCAGCCAAAAATATTGTAATACGCTGCTCCCGAGCCCTTCCGTTGTCCCATCTGGTCCGCGTAGGAGAAGGCATCCTCTAAGAGCTTCATTACAGGCATGATCCCCTTGGCTGCTCCTTCCACACCCTTGATCGGTTCTCCACGTCCACGCAGCTTGGAGAGATTCACCGCGACACCTCCCCCGATTTTGGAGAGCTGCATGCAGGTACTAATAATGTAATTGATCGAGTTGAGAGAGTCGTCCATTTCAAGCAGGAAACAGGAGACCATCTCACCTCGGCGGGACTTCCCGGCATTCAAGAAGGTTGGGGTAGCGGGTTGGAGTCTTTGTTCCATCATCGAGATCGTGAGGCGTTTGGCTTTCTCAAAATCTCCCTCACCCAGTGTCAGCGCAACGATGGCTACACGATCTTGGTAGTGTTCCAAGTAGGTCAATTTATCATCTGATTTGAGGGCATAGTCGGTATAGAATTTGGACGCTGCCATGTACGAAGCAAACTCGAACGGAACGGAGTAAGCTTGTCCGTAGATTTCGTTCACCTGTTCGGCTGTGTAATTCTCATATACGTTCTCGTAAAAGTGATTCTCTATCATATACGCCATTCGCTCTTCCACACTAGCGAAGGTCATCGTTTTACGCTCTACTTCCTCCATAAACACACGGACGGCTTCCTTGTCTTTCTCCAGTTGAAAAAAACCGTCGCTTCCTCGCTGCATCAGTTGGTTGTTTAATTCAATGTGACGCAATGGCTTGCACCTCTTTCACAAAATACTCCACATCTTGGTTCGTTCCAGACAATTCAAACTTGGAGATAACTGGTATGTGGTACTGATTGGCTATGGTTTCCGCGCTTTTCGCGAAATTATCTCCCCAGTTCCGATTCCCGCTGGCAGAGACTCCTCGAAGCATTCTCGCATTCCGCTTTAAAAAACGTTGCGAACTGTCTGGCACCTGTCCGAAACCCGTCGTGTAGGTAACGAGGATGAAGGGCTCGTCCACTATCAGTTCTGAATTGATTGGTACACTTCTCATATTCAGTTTGGACATGAACCGTTTTACATTTCCGGTTTTGGAATCATACGCGATTAGCATGTGCGCCAAGCCTCCCTTAGCCATCCATTCTCTCTATTAAAAACAAAAAGCCCATTCGACGATCAACAGAAGGTCGAATGCGCGATAGCATACAGCTCGAAGACTATCTCATCCAAGTGAGTAAGCCGCACAAACACTTTCCTATCTCCCGTAGGTAACTTTGTGTCAACAAACAGGCAGGTCTCCTGGCTCAAGGGTTAAAACTCCACTCCGCTCCGCCTTCCCAATCCTTTAGATCAGTGGCATACTGGCTCGGAACATCCCTTTTACAGTGGCGGGACCGCGCCGGATTTGCACCGTGCTTCCCTATTAAGTCTACTCCAATGCTATTTAGAGTCAGACACCCATTCGTTCAATATGTAGTTAACATTTCAAACTTTACATCAATATATGGTATGAGTCAAGATGTCAAAAGCAAACAAAAAGGCCGTTGAGCTGAAAAAGCTTGCTTAGGACAGCCTTCATCTCAACAACCTTATTCAATTCCTATCCCTACACTTGCTGTTACGCTTGGCTATGTGTCCTAACCTTGCACAGATTCTACGAGCTGGGAGGTACAGTGACCACAACGAGTCGCCTTCAGTGGAATGCTGGAGAAGCAGTAAGGGCAATCTTTTGTTGTTGCCGGTTTGCTTTCTTCTTTTCTTTTAAAACGATTGATCTGTTTGATGAACAGAAAGATCGCAAACGAGACAATCAGAAAATCAAGGACTGTATTGAGAAACACGCCATAGTTTAGAGTAGCTGCTCCTGCTTTTTTCGCTTCTGCGAGAGTCGTATAGCTACCTCCTGATAAAGTAATAAACAGATTGGTGAAATCTACACGTCCCAAAAGCAGCCCAATTAATGGCATGATCATATCATTTACCAGCGAAGATACGATCTTTCCAAAAGCTCCACCTATCACAACACCGACCGCTAGATCAATCACATTCCCTTTTATCGCGAACTCTTTAAATTCTTTAAACATGGCAGAATCACCTCTATGTTGAAATTGTCAGTACGAAAAAAAGTTCCGTTTCGTTCTCTTCTTTCGAATTATAGAGACAATTGCCGTTATAATCAAGAATTGCAACTTCTTTGCCTGTTTCCATAATCTTGTCATTTCGCAAAAAAACGGTTATTTAGGCTCGCTTGTTGCGTCTTCGGAAGTAATTCAAACTGATGATCGTGTACAACCCCAACGTGGCAACCGTACCCCAGATTGGTGTGGTATACACCACTCCGATAAATATAGATACAATCGATAAAATGGCGACCCAGGTGGTATACGGGAAGCATTTGACGTAGTATCCGGTTAATTGTGTATTGTGTTTGCGGCTATTCAAATGAGCCAAACAGATGAAGAACCAAATGATGAGTATCGTATACCCAAGTGAAGCCATGAGATATTCGAATGTATCGCTTCCCGCAAAGAACGAGATCAAAACGCCAATGTAGATAGCAATCGTACTGGCCAAAATCGAGTTCACCGGTACGTGTCTTCTGGAGAGTGTAGCGAATCCGCGCCAAGCTCGTCCATCAAGCGCTTGTGTGTAGAGCATGCGTGAAGCGGCGTACATTCCTGTATTCATTGCAGACAACACAGCAGTCAGCATAACCGCGTTCATGAAATGGCCCACAAATGGAATCCCCATCAACTCAAAAACCGTTACGAACGGACTTTCTTTCGCCGCATTGACCTCATTCCACGGGATCAAACTGACGATCACTAAAAATGGAAGCACATAAAATGATAAGATCCGGACAAACGTGCCACGAACCGCCTTCGGAATAACCTTCTCGGGATTTTGTGCTTCCGCCAACGTGACGCCAATCATCTCGGTTCCACCATAGGAAAAGACCACCACTAGCATTGCTTGGACTATTCCGAAAATTCCATTCGGCAAAAATCCGCCATGGGCCGTCAAGTTCGTAAATCCAATCGCGGGATGACCTCCCATTGGAACTAGCAACACAACCAATCCAAACAGGATGAACAACAGAATAACCGCAATCTTGATAGAAGCAAACCAATACTCTGTCTCGGCGAAAACTTTTACTGAGAAAAGATTCAGCAATGTAACAAATATTGAGACAATTAAGGATAAAACCCAAATGGGCTGATCCGGCAGCCAAAATTGCAAAAATGATGCGGCTGCTATGGCTTCCGCCGCCATCGCACACACCCAGAAAATCCAATAGGTCCAACCGACAAAATAGCCGGAGTAGCCACCTAGAATCGGTTCGATCAAATCACGAAATGTTCTGGCTTTGAGATTTCGAACAGCCATTTCCGCCAACCCCTGCATGACAAAAAACATAATAATGCCACCCAGTATATAAGCCAGTACAACACCAGGGCCCGCCATGTTAATCGCGGAACTGCTCCCTTTAAATATACCTGCACCGATCGCGCCACCCAATGCAATCATCATAATGTGGCGTTCCTTCATTGTTCGCTTTAAATTGTGTGAATTACTCTCCATAGCTTCTCCTTCTGACTTATTCTCTCTGATTATATGTTTTTTCAACTTTTCTGTTATATCGCAAAATGACGAATAAATCAAACCTTTTGTTCACTTTTACTATAATTACTTTTAGTAAAATTTATTTTTCCAATAAATATGACATGATTTAAACGTACGTATGTTTTCAATAAGTTTAGCCCAAAAAGACAACACTCGGTAAAAATTCCGTCAAAAAAGCTGTCCTCATGCAGTGATCTGCAAATGGACAGCTTTACTAGTAACGTTCATTGGTTTTTAGTAGAAAATACTCCTCCACTCGAATTGTGAACCACTAAAAACCCCTTAATATTACGCTATTATTTCGACTCTTTTACCTCTACCTCAATCGGAATGATATCCATTTTGACGTGAAGAGCAGATGAGGCGTACTCGGATGCATCGTAGTAGCCCTCTGTCTTGGAGGTTTTGCTGAATATCACGGATACGCCCTTCCCTTTGTTTTTCTTGTCAAGACTAAATGCCAAGCCACGCGATTGCTTTTCCTTATTATCGACCAGATCGTCCAGCAGGGCCGTTTTGGCCGCGTCTGAACCAAAAATGTTCGTATTCAGCGCATTGCCCTCGTAATACTCTTTCCCTTTTGGGATCAGTGTTTTTGATTTATCCAAAGTGAACGTCTGGGTGGCGAAGTTGTATCGGTCCCCTTTCTCGATATAAGAGACATCCACGTTTTTATAGGCGCCGCTCTTGGTTGTACTTACTTTTGAAACATCGATCAGGAACATGCCGCTTGCTCCAATTACCTGGAACTCGTTGCCTTGCACTACCATCGCGGAGTTTTCATCAATGCCAAAACCGTAGTTCATCTTTTCATGTACCAGTGCAACCACGAGACGACCGATGCGCCCGCGCTTGCTAAAATGCTGGTCGACGATGCCTCCCTCAAAGAAGCCGAGACCTTTCGTCACCCACAAGCCTGGTTTGTCCCCATCGTAGGTCACACCTAGATCAAATGTTTCCAGAGAAGTGGCGTTCTGGATCATCGGATTCGACATGATCGCCGCTCCTGCAGATGTTCCGCCAATCATGCCACCGTTTCTATAAACGTTCCACACCGCATCGAGCGCCTTCGTATTCGTCCCGTCCGCGTTATAAAACGCTTTGGTAATACGCGACTGATCACCGCCTACGAAAAAGAGCCCTGTGCATTGGGAAATTTCGGCCACGACTGCTTCATTGTTCACCTTGTCTGGATAGTTCTTTTCGGTAATGTCAAGGATGCGGACACGATCGGAAGGAATGCCGTACGCTTCAAAATCTTGTTTCATGCTGTTGGACGAGGTCATGGAGCCGCTAGCTGTGGGAAAAATCCCGATGATTGCCTCATCCTTGCCCCCTGCCAACTCGATCATCTTGTTGTAGACTTCCGCATTGTTTGTTTCCAGATTGCCGCCGATAATCACCAGCGTTCCTTTAGCCGATCCAGTTTTCTCTTCCGCGTAAACGCCCTGCACGGCACCTGCCACCATCAAAACGCAAGCCAGAAATACAGTGAAAAGCCTCAAAAGATTACATTTCGCAAGTGACATCATGATTCCCCCTTAGTGTCTGGAGTTCGTGTTCCTTGGTTTTAACTGAAAGATTGGCTCAATAATGCCGACCGTCTCCCCTTTTCTGTTAGCGATCACAGGCATATGAAAGGATTGGAGCGCCTGCTCTTCCTGTGGCGTAAGCTCCCCCAACTGTTTCAGTACTTCAACAGCAACTGGTGTAGCGGATCTCCAGTTGCCATCTTCTACTTTGATCGCAACCCCAATCCCTCTCTCAACGAGCCCCATGCAATAGACACCTTCTGCGCCACCCTTGGCAATCACTTTTCCGCTTCCTACCCTGATCAACTCCGTGCAGAAATCGTTATTCCCACTAATCATCTCGGGATACTGTACCATGGCATGGGTGAGTCGCTTGATCGCTTGCCTGAGCGAATAGGGTTGCACGTTGTCGGGATTGGCCAATTTGGCAAAAACGAGAGCCAATTTATCTATAGGAATGCCGAAATTGGGTACACCGCAGCCATCAATGCCTGTCAGCATCTGATCCTGTGGGAACTCGGATAGCTCCACCAATGCTTCAACCACTTTGCGCTGAACGGGATGCTCCAGATGATGATAGGTAGCAATATCACTTTCCAAATGCACGGCAAGCGCCAGCATTCCCGTATGCTTCCCAGAGCAGTTATTATGAATGGCACTGGGCTCCAACTGTTTTCTCACCATTTCCAAATAGTGTGATTGGTTGTACGGAGGATGTGCGCCACATTGCAGATGATCCTCTTGCAGTCCAATGCGAAACAGCATGGAGTTGACTAATTGTGTATGCTGTTCCTCCCCATTGTGGGAGCCGCAGCAAATGGCGATTTCCTTATCCGTCATCAAAAAACGCTCAGCGGCTCCCGACTGTAGAACGGGGATGGCCTGAACCGGTTTCAACGCAGAGCGGGTAAAGGTCATCCGCGAGATGTCACCTAGCCCATATAGGAGATTCCCATGCCGATCCACGACGGCGATGCTCCCTGCGTGCGTGCTTTCGATATAGTTACCGCGTTTGACTACTACCATTGTTTCTTTCATATGTGTCTCCTCTCTCACGTAAAGAGATGACAAGCGACCAAATGATCCTCTTCCACCTTACTGACACGAGGTCTGACTTGCCTGCAGATGTCCATGGATTTTGGACATCTCGTCACGAATGCGCAGCCCTTTGGCGGATTGGCCGGGGACGGAACTTCACCGCGCAGCAGTATTCGTTCCCTTTTTTGCCGCGGGTCCGCAGTGGGAATGGCTGACAGGAGCGACTGCGTATACGGGTGAAGCGGGTTTGCGTAGATACTGTCCGCTGTGCCCAGCTCTGCCATTCTTCCTAAATACATGACACCCACTCTGCTGCACAAATGCTTAACCACCGCCAAATCATGTGAGATAAACAGGTAGGTGAGCTGGAACTCCTCCTGCAAATCCTGCATCAGATTAAGAATTTGCGATTGGATGGAGACGTCGAGCGCTGAGACTGGTTCGTCTGCCACGATAAGCTGAGGCTTTAAGATCAACGCACGGGCAATGCATATCCGCTGCCGCTGCCCTCCCGAAAATTCATGCGCATACCGTTTTAGAAACGCAGGGTTAAGTCCGCATACCTCCATCATCCGAGCAATGATCTGCCTTCGCGAAGCGGCATCTCCTATCCTGTGGGCAGTAAGCGGCTCATTCAAAATCTGCTCAATCGTTAGGCGTGGGTTGAGCGATGCGTATGGGTCCTGAAACACCATTTGCAGGTCCTTTCTTCTTGCGAGCATTTGCCTCGGTGACATTGAAGCCAAGTCTTCCCCTGCAAAAAGAACTCGCCCAGCACTCGGTTTGATCAGATTCATGATAGCTCTGCCGGTTGTGGACTTACCGCAGCCTGATTCGCCAACCAAGCCAAAAGTTTCTCCTCTTCCTATCGCAAAGGAAATGTCATCCACCGCTTTGACAAACCCTTGTGTCCTCTGGAAAATGCCCTTTTTGATAGGGAAATGCACTTGCAGTTGTTGTACGTCTAATAGCACATCCGTCATGTTCGCCCTCCCTGTTCCTCGTAGAGCCAGCAGCGACAGGTATGCCCCACCCTAATCGTAAGCAACCCGGGATTCTCTTCCCCGCATCGCTCGGCGGCGAAGCCGCACCGGTCACGAAATCGGCAGCCTTTCTGAATCGAGCCAGCAGGTGGCACCTGTCCACCGATGGAAAACAGGCGGTTCTTTTTCTCATTCATGTTGGGGATGGATTCTAGCAATCCGCGGGTATAGGGGTGCTTGGGATTGTGAAATAGTGTATCCACATCGGCTTCTTCCACGATTTCTCCCGCATACATGACGATTACCCTGTCGCACATTTCGGCTACGACCCCCAAGTCGTGCGTGATGAACAGGATGGAGGTGTCCATTTTTTCTTTGAGTTCCCGCATCAAATCCAAAATTTGCGCTTGGATCGTCACATCAAGCGCCGTGGTCGGCTCATCCGCAATCAATAGCTGCGGCTCGCAGGCAAGCCCCATCGCAATCATCACCCGTTGGCGCATGCCACCGGACAATTCATGCGGATAGCTCTCATAGATCTCTTGTGCACGAGGAATCCCCACCAGGTTCAGCATCTCAATTGATTTGGCTTTGGCCGCTTTTTTGGACAACTTGGTATGGAGCAGTATGACCTCATCCAGTTGGCGACCAATCGTGAATACGGGAGTGAGTGAGGTCATCGGCTCCTGAAAGATCATCGAGATCTCATTGCCCCGAACCACATTCATTTCTTTTTCCTTCAGAGCAAGGAGATTGGTGCCCTTGTAACGGATTTCTCCGGAGGCGATATTCCCTGGAGGCGTCGGCACCAGCCTCATGATGGACAGAGAGGTAATACTTTTGCCGCATCCGGATTCCCCGACCAGCCCTAAAGTCTCCCCCTTTTTCATATAAAAGGAAATACCGTTCACAACCGTATATTCGGTTTCATCGTTACGAAAATTGACTGTCAAATCGGTTACTTCCAGCATGATGTCTTGCATGAGTTTTCACCTCCTAGTCCTTTAATTTCGGGTCAAGCGCATCCCGCAAACCATCGCCAAGCAAGTTAAAGCAAAGCACGGTGATGACAATGGAGAGGCCTGGAAAAAAGGTGGGGTGAAACAGATTGCGACTGTTATCCTTCGCCGCACTCAGCATGGCCCCCCATTCGGGAGCGGTAATATCTCCGCCCAGGCCAAGGAAGCTGAGGGACGCCCCGATGAGAATCGCTGTACCGATCCGCATCGTCAAATAAACCAACACCACTGACATCGTACCTGGAAAGATATGCCGCATGACAATCACTGAGTCCCGAACCCCTATGGACTTGGCCGCCTCCACATAGGTCATCTCCTTGAGCGCTAGTGTGCTGCCCCGCACAATCCGAATAAAGATCGGAATTGTAAAGACGGAAACAGCGAAGATGATATTGGTGATGCCCGGACCAAGCAGTGCGATCACCGCAATAGCCAGCAAAATGCCGGGGAAGGCCAGCAGCACATCCGTAAAGCGCGTGATCAATCCATCGATCCATCGTCCGTAGTAGCCAGCGACAAGCCCTAGCACCGTTCCGATGACAGCGCCGATCGAGACTGAGACGAAACCGATCAACAACGTTTCTCTCGTTCCCCACAGAACACGGGAGAAAATATCGCGATTCTGGTGATCGGTTCCAAACCAGTGCAGGGAGGACGGCGATTGGTGTTTATACGCATTCATCAAGCTGACAAGCAAGCTGCCGGGTTCGAGCCTCACCGGAACTTTTTGTGAGAGCGGCTGGTTCACTGCCACTGGAATCAGAGCGGAAATCCCGTCAACTGAAACCTTAATTGCTCCATCCCCTTCTCCGACGGCGGTGATCATGCCGCCTTGGCTCACATCTACAACACCAGGAGTCAGTGATTGGAATGAAAGCGAGTTGCTTTGGGCAGGGGTTTCTGACGAATTGGAAAATCCATTGTTAAAAGCAGGTGCTGATGCCGCCACAGCCTTGGTTTGTTCCACAAAGGCCAGTATATTCCGCATTCCTGCCAATTGAGTGCCATCCGTCAGTATGGCGCTCACGTCCGCTTGGGTGCTCTCTCCTGTTTGCAACCGCTGCTTTGGCATGGTTGCCACCAACTGGGACAGATAGATTTGCCCATCGTCCTGACCGGAGACAACCACTTTCAGACGGGAAGCAATCTGTCCGTTTGACACGAGGATGGAGGTCGTTCCATCCCCATTCGCATACACAGTGGCCACGCTCGCTGTTTTACGGACGGTGGCGATTTGCCCATCCTCACTTTCCAGGGATATTGTGTTACTACTCGTATCTTTGCTTCCATCGCTCATCCAGACTGCAACCGGCACTTTCACATTTGTCAGTTGGCTGACTTCAATCCCTTTTGCCTGGTATTGATCAGTCACGGGCCGATACGGGTTATAAGGGACGAGCCAGGGAGCAAACAAGCCCGCGAATACGATGCCCATCACGATGAACAGTGACCCTAGCGCCACGCGTTGTTTGCGGAATTTTTTGAGAAACGTCCAAAAAGGCGACGGAGAGTGGTTTTCCTTTGCCTGCATACTGAGTCTCCTTCTCCTTGTTATTCGTAACGAATTTGCGGATTCAGTACTCCATAGCTGACATCAACAAGCAGGTTCACGGTCAAAAACTGTACCGAAAAGAGCAGGATAAGTGCCTGGATTACCGGATAATCGCGCGTCAGAATGGAATCGATTAAGTAAGAGCCGAGCCCAGGCCAAGCAAATACTTGTTCCACGACGACAGCCCCGCCGAGGAGGAAACCAAATTGTAAACCGGTCATTGTCACGACAGGGATCAATGCGCTTCGTAGCACATGCGTCAGTACGATAACCCATTGACGCTGCCCTTTTGCCCTGGCCGTGCGTACAAAATCCTCCCGCAACACCTCTAGGATACTGGATCTTGTAAACCGGGCGATGATCGCCGCCACGCCAAGTCCCAATGTCAGTGAAGGCAAAATCAAATGGGAGACAGTCCCACTTCCGCTAGTGGGAAACCAGCCAAGCTGCACGGCGAAAATCTGCATAAGCATGAGGCCAAACCAGAATTCTGGGATGCTCAGCGCGGTGATGGCTGACACCATGCCGATCCGATCCAGCAACGAATTCCGCTTGACGGCGGAGATAATCCCGACCAAAAGTCCGATCACTACCGCCCAGACCATGCTGGCAAGTGTCAGCAGAAGTGTGTAGGAAAAGCGCCGAAGGATCTCGTCGGACACATTGGATTTCGTACGATAGGAGATACCAAAATCTCCGTGGATGACAATTTTGCTGACGTAACGGACGTATTGCTGGTAGAGCGGGGCGTTGAGACCCTCTTTTTCCTTGAGCTTCTGGTAGGTTTCCGCATCGATTTCATTTCCGTACAGCACGCGGATTGGGTCCCCTGGCGTCAAATGAACGAATAAAAACGAAAGGATGGAAACAATGATCAACATTGGCACCATTCCGGCTGTACGCCTCATAATAAATGAAAACAAATCGTTCACCTCTTTAGGGAACCGTTGCGGGCGCTCACCTCTATCCGGCGGTAAAGCATGCCCGCAACGTGTTTGGTCGTTATTTCTTTTCGGCGGTGTTCACGATCACGGTATCGCTCGGCAACACCATCACGTCTGAGACAGCGCTTGACTTCGCCACGATGAGGTCCGGCACATGCAGGAAGACCCAAGGCGCATCGTCATAAATGATTTTTTGCAACTCTGCGTACTTTTTCATCGCATCCTCTTTGTTTGCGGTCATAATCGCTTCGTCCAGCAGTTTATCTACTTGCTTATTGCTGTAGAAGCCGGAGTTATTGTTGTCAGGAGCAAAACTTTTCGTATGAAAATTCGGACGAATGCCGTAATCAACTTCCCCTGTTCCTGGAGACCAGCGACCGATCCACAGGTCTGTTCCTTTTTCATGGTCGAGCATGTCAAACAAGGTGCCACTCTCGTACGCCTGCACTTTTGCCTTGATTCCGACTTTCCCCAATTGCATCGCGACATTCTCAGCTATCGCGATAAACTCACTGGAATTGCGAGTCCACAGCGTCGCTTCAAAGCCGTCTTTCATTCCTGCTTCCGCCAGCATTTTCTTTGCATGATCCGGGTTATACTCGTATACCTTTTGCTGGGAATAGCCGTAGGTATTAGGGGCGATCACGGAATCTGCCACCGTACCGAAGCCATCCAACACGCCGGCGATCAGCTCATCCTTGTTCACGGCGTAGTTCAAGGCCTGCCTTACTTTCTTATCCTGATATTTTTTCAGCTTCAAGTTCATCCCGACGTAGTAGACATTTAATGAAGGAGCCTTGTATACGTTGAATTTTTGATCAGAGGCAATCTCCTTGGCATTCAGGGTAGGAAGTTTAGTGATGATGTCCGCTTCTCCCGCTTTTAGCATATTGATTCGTGTGCCAGCTTCTACAACGGGCTTATACACAATACCCTCAGCCTTTGCTGCCTTCTCCTTGTTCCAGTAGTTGGCAAATGGCGCAACCTTCACATATTGATTCTCTTTCCATTCCACAAACTGATAGGGGCCGGTTCCCACTGGGTTTCGGTCCAGGTTAAAGCTGGGGTCAGCCTTTTTCTTTTTAAGCACTTCCAGCGATTTCATCGAGGCTGCTGGATGGGCCAAGTAAGAAGTCATCGCTGAATTGGGCGTATTGGCGATGATGGTCACATGTGTCGGGTCTTTTACGACGACTTCCTTAATAAACGAGAAAAAGTTTCTTCTGGCCAATCCATTCTTTTCATCACGGACGAAATCAAGGTTGGCCTTCACCACGTCCGCATTGAATGGAGAGCCATCATGAAAGGTGACCCCCTCACGCAAGGTGAACGTGACTTCTGTGGCATTCTCGTTTAGCTTATAATCAGTGGCCAGAACAGGCACGGGCTGCATTTTGTCTGTAAACGTCAGGAGTCCTTCATACATCGCTTTCTGTACCGTGATGGAGTTACCATCCGTCACGTTTTGCGGGTCAAGAGAGACTGGCTCCGCCTCCACCGCTAAAGTGATGGTTTTTTCATCTGCTTTTTTCTCTGGTTGAGTTGTCGTTGTCGCAGTACTACTTGCCGGTTGCGCTGTGTTTCCTGTGTTGCTCTTGGTCTGTTCGGCGGGCGCAGAGCAAGCGGCGAGCATCCCGGCAATGAGTAAAAGCCCAAGTCCTGTAAGCAAGCCTTTCTTCTTATTCAAAAAACATCCCCTCCTTAAAGTGCATTGCCTACACAAGTTGATTCAACCTGTCAAGAATCCTATTAAGCAAAGAGTGTGCCAACTTGATCGCATAGGTTTGCAGCATGTAATATATTTTGAATTTTCTATATTTTGTGTACAAATCGTTTTATCCTCTCTTATAATGGTTAAAAATACCAAAGACATATACACCCAACAGAACCCATTAAATCCCATTAAAGTTGAATGAGCGGAGGGATGCCCTTGTACGACAAAGAACTTATTTTGTTGACCGGGACCATTGAAACGCAAAAAACGCTTGTCCGGCAGCTTCAAGGCGTGATCGGCGATTTTGTCCGAATCCAAGCCTATTCTCACGAGGAAGGTATTCCCCACGTATTTAGCAATCAACTGATCATCCTCTCCACTTCGGCCATCGAGGAAGAGACCGCTCCCTATATTGGAAATGGCTGCAAGGTAGTCGTGGCCAAGCGAACTGTTAACTTTGAGCACATCGATAAGCTGTTGTTTCTCCCCGAAAACACTAATGCTTTGTATGTAAACGATGCCCCGGAAACTGTCTTTGAATCGATTGAAACCTTACTGCAGCTTGGGATCAATCACATCAACTATATCCCGTTCTATCCCGGTAAAAAAAACGTTCCCGAAGTAGATATTGCCATCACTCCGGGAGAAGTGAATCTGGTCCCTTCCTTTATAAAAGAGATTGTCAACATTGGTCCACGGCTAATTGATATCACAACGGTCATGACGATCCTCCAGCATATCAACTTGCTCGGTCAAAAGGGGGATATTGTTTCAGAGAAATACATACGAAAAATCATCGATCTGAGCAAAAACCTGTCCAAAACCAGTAAAGAGTCAGATCGACTAAACAAGCATCTCAAGCAGGTTTTGGACGGTGTAAACGACGGGATATTGTCGGTCAACAGCAAAGGTGTCATCACGGTGTTTAACGAAAACCTGCAAAACATGCTGGGGATGTTTCCCGCAAAAGCAATAGGCAGACACCTGCAAGAGGTGTTTCATAACTCCGAGCTAGTTTCCTTTGTCCTCAATCACCATCAGGAGGAATTCGGCTGGTTTTCGGTCCTGCATACGGATGTGATTGTCCACCGCTTTTATTTGGAGAGTGAGGGTACCATCGTCACGACATTCAAAAATGCGCATGAAACGATTGAAATGGAAAAAACCTTTCGGCGTGAACTGGTGAAAAAGGGTTACATCGCCAAATATTCATTTTCCGACATCCGTGGGGTCAGCCCTGCCATTGAGAAATGCACTCAGATCGCCACCAAAATCGCCAAAACCAACCTGACGGTGTTGATTGAGGGTGAGAGCGGAACGGGAAAAGAGTTGTATGCTAGCGCCATTCATAACGAATCGCTGCGCCGGGACGGCCCTTTTCTAGCAGTCAATTTCAGCGCATTACCCGATGAACTAGTCGAAAGTGAATTGTTCGGCTATGAGGAAGGAGCGTTTACCGGGGCTAAAAAAGGAGGGAAAATCGGGCTATTTGAACAAGCAAATGGTGGAACCATCTTCCTAGATGAAATCGGTGATATCTCTTTAAAGCTGCAGGCCAGGCTGCTGCGCGTGTTGCAAGAAAAAGAGATCATGCGAGTCGGAGGAAATAAGATTATCCCTATCGATGTGAGGGTCATTGCCGCAACCAATCGAAATCTATTGAACATGATCGAACGGGGAACTTTTCGAGAGGACCTTTACCACCGGCTAAAAATCTTATACATCCATCTTCCTGAGGTACGCAACCGCAAGGAGGATATCCCGCACTTAGTGAAACATTTTCTCGCCCAAAGCGGCAGGAGCCACATCCAGATCGTTCCAGAGGTGATGGCACGATTAATGCAATATTATTGGTACGGAAATGTGCGAGAACTTAAAAATACTATCGATTATATGCTCGCCGTTTGCGACGGGACGATCATCACCATGAATGATATTCCCAATGAAAGCTTTTTCCAACGGAAGTATCAGGAGGAACCCATGCAGGCATCCAGCATGTTTCCGGTAAAAACAGCTACCCCTCTACCTCAGCTTGAAGATCTGCCTGTGGTTCAAGAGGAATTCCTGTTTATCTTGAAAGTGATTCATTCTTACAACCAGAAGGGGGAATCGATTGGTAGAAAAAAAATTGCAGAGAAGACCCAAGATTGGCACAAGGATTTATCGGAGCAGCAGATACGTAACCGGCTGAAATCCCTTGAGCAGCGGGGATTTGTCGTTACAACCAGAGGAAGAGCCGGAATTAAGCTGACTCGTCCGGGGATGAACTATCTACATACTCCGCCTGAGAAGGAATGAAAGACAAGGAGGTTTGCCAAATGCGTGAAGTCAATTTTGAACAGACAAGCATGACAAGTTTTTCTGTGTACGAATTCGGCAATGGCAATGGACCTCGCGTAGCCGTGACAGCCGCTGTTCATGGTGATGAGCAGACGGCTGTCCATGCGGCGATGCTGCTTATGAGGGTGCTAGAAAAGCTGACGATCAACGGCATTGTGAAAGTCATTCCGATTTGCAATCCAGCCTCCTTCCGAATGAGAGCTCGTGTCTCCCCTTTTGATGGGCTAGATATGAACCGCATATTCCCTGGCAGTGCCAAGGGCAGCCCTACCATGCAACTGGCCCACGAGCTTTGGCGAGAGACGCGAGATGCAGAATTTCTGATAGACTTGCATTGCATTGGTGCTGGAGGCACTACTTATACGTTGGCTCTATACAAAGAATATCCGGAAATGCGTGATCTTGCTCAGGTGTTGTCCCTTCCGATTGTCATCCAATCAAGCGGAGTCAGAGGGCAGTTGTTCGTTGAAGCCTGTCAAGCCGGTCAAAAAGCGTTGATTATCGAATTGCCTGGCGGCCAACCTGGAGGAACCATCGATCTACCTGCAGCAGAGGAGTGCTGCCAAGCGATCCTCCGTTACCTTCATCATCTTGGTCTGCTGGCGGTCGCTGCTCATCGCTCTCCTGGCTCCCCCGTAACTTTTTATGGTGAAATTAGTACACTGACTGCCCCACGACCTGGTTTATTTCTACCTACAGCAACCGCTGACTTGCCTTGTAAAGAAGGCGAGCTTCTCGGGACTTTTGAAGGTAGTCCGATAATTGCTCCCTTCACCGGGGTAATTACAGCCGTACGTCCTCCTCGTTATTGTATTTCCGGGGAGAGTTTGGTAGAGGTAGCACCGGCGGATAATTAGATAGCTTACTCCAAAAGCAATTGGGCAGCGAAAAAAAGGACAGCGCCTGTTTGAACATAAAAAAAGATAGCCTTCCACCTCGCTAAAACGAGTTAGGTGGAAGGCTATCACTATTGTTAGAGAAACGAACAGGTTCTCTACACTAGCCTTTCTTAACGGTTACGGTTATTTGACACTGTTGTCCACGATAGATAACTTCAATCGTCTCTTTTCCTTCTTTTTTGCCAGCAGTCACAGTGCCCGGTTTTACAGTGAAGATCGAAGAATTGCCTTTGTACTGTATATCTTTGGAGAGCGTAATATCCTCTTCCTTCCCGTCGGCATACAACGCGATTACGGTGAAGGTAGCCGTCTGGTTTGGCTGCAAGAAGATGGCATCCGGAGATGCTTTCAGTTTAAATTTCTTCGCGCTGACCGTCACTTTGCAGGAAGCTTTCTTGTTACCGTCTACTGTTGTAACGGTAATCACTGCAGTTCCTGGAATGTTCGGGGTGACCGTTCCGTCTTGGTCAACCGAGACGACAGCCGGATTGCTTGAACTCCATGTGACCTGCTGATTCGTCGCATTGGTTGGAAGGATGGACGCTACTAATCTAACTGGAGAATCTCCTTCGGTCATCGTCAGATCTGTTCGGTTCAGGCTGATGTTCTTAACCTTAATACCTCCACCTCCTCCATTTGACTCTGCGTCATAGGCTTTAGAGGTGCGTGTACTTTCCGTTTTCCCTGGACTGGTGACTGATACATACACCGTTCCAGTGCCAGTTCCGAGTTGATCAATGGAGACTGTCGACGTTGTTTCTCCGTCAACCACAGTAGCTGTTCCTAACACAGTTCCCCCTGAAGAAGCATCGTAGATCTGGACCACATCTCCCGCAGTCAGTCCAGTAACATTAACTGTATCTGCAGTTGGAGCAGAATTGTTCGTCACCGAAATATTACTTTCCAAAGGAGCATCGGTTTGCACGATGACGATCGGTTCTGCGTCATAGGTTTTTGTAGTGCGTGTACTTTCGGTTTTCCCTGGACTGGTGACGGATACATACACCGTTCCAGCGCCTGTTCCGAGTTGAGCAATGGAAACCGTCGCTGATGTTTGTCCGGCAGCCACAGTAGCTGTTCCTAACACAGTTCCCCCTGAAGAAGCATCGTAGACCTGAACCACATCTCCCGCAGTAAGTCCTGAAACTTTGACCGTATCTGTAGTTGGAGCAGAATTGTTCGTTACCGTTATATTACTTGCCAAAGGAGCATCGGTTTGCACGAGGACGATCGGCTCTGCGTCATAGGCTTTTGCAGTGCGTGTACTTTCGGTTTTCCCTGGACTGGTGACTGATACATACACCGTTCCAGCGCCTGTTCCGAGTTGAGCAATGGTAACCGTTGCTGATGTTTCTCGGTCAGCTACAGTAGCTGTTCCTAACACACTTCCCCCTGAGGAAGAATCGTAGACCTGAACCACATCTCCCGCAGTAAGTCCTGAAACTTTGACCGTATCTGCAGTTGGAGCAGAATTGTTCGTTACCGTAATATTACTTGCCAAAGGAGCATCGGTTTGCACGATAACGACTGGTTCTGCATCATAGGCTTTTGCGGTGCGTGTACTTTCTGTTTTTCCTGGACTGGTGACTGATACATACACCGTTCCAGCGCCTGTTCCGAGTTGAGCAATGGTAACGATTGCCATTGTTTCTCCGTCAACCACAGTAGCTGTTCCTAACACAGTTCCCCCTGAAGAAGCATCGTAGATCTGGACCACATCTCCCGCAGTCAGTCCAGTAACATTAACTGTATCTGCAGTTGGAGCAGAATTGTTCGTTACCGTTATATTACTTGCCAAAGGAGCATCGGTTTGCACGATGACGATCGGCTCCGCGTCATAGGCTTTTGCGGTGCGTGTGCTTTCTGTTTTTCCTGGACTGGTGACGGATACATACACCGTTCCAGCGCCTGTGCCGAGTTGATCGATGGAAGCCGTTGCTGTTGTTTCTCCGCCAGCCACAGTAGCTGTTCCTAACACAGTTCCCCCTGTGGAAGCATCATAGACCTGGACCTCATCTCCAGCAGTCAGTCCGGCAACACTGACCGTATCTGCAGTTGGAGCTGCGTTGTTCGTTACCGTTATATTACTGGCCAAAGGAGCATCGCTTTGCACGATGACGACTGGTTCTGCATCATAGGCTTTTGCGGTGCGTGTACTTTCGGTTTTCCATGGGCTGGTGACTGTGACATACACCGTTCCAGCACCAGTTCCGAGTTGGGCAATGGAAACTGTTCCTGTTGTTTCTCCGGCAGCCACAGTAGCTGTTCCCAACACAGTTCCCCCTGTGGAAGCATCGTAGATCTGGACCACATCTCCCGCAGTAAGTCCGATAACACTGACTGTATCTGCCGTTGGAGTTGAATTGTTTATGACCGTTATATTACTGTCCAAAGGAGCATCGGTTTGGACTATTGGTTTTGCGACATAGGCTTTGGCAGTACGTGTACTTTCGGTTTTCCCTGGACTGGTGACTGAGACATACGCCGTTCCAGCACCAGATCCGAGTTCAGCGGAAACCGTTGCCGTTGTTTTTCCGGCAGCCACAGTAGCTGTTCCTAACACAGTTCCCCCTGTGGAAGCATCGTAGACCTGGACCACATCTCCCGCAGTTAGCCCGGCAACACTGACCGTATCTGCAGTTGGAGCTGGATTTCTCGTCACCGTTATGCTATTAGCTGCAGGTGCAGTAGAAATTCCAATGATCTGGATATTTACTGTAGTGGTTTGTCCCGAATTTAATTGAACATTATCTTGCTGAACGGTAGAGTAACCGGTTTTTAAGGCAATGACTGAATATACACCTGCATCCAAATAATTGGAGTACGTAGTATTTCCTGCCAAATTTGTCTTTCCCAAAGTAAAGAATACTCCCGATGAATCTTTTGCTGATACGGTGGCAGACGAAACAGGATTGTTTAATCCATCGGTTACATTGACACTAATTGAAGCAAGAGGCTTAAGTTGAAAATTTAGTGTTGTGGTTTTTCCAGCATTGACCTGTACATTGCTCTGTTGTGATGTGGAAAACCATCCCTTTTTTGAAGCTGTCACCGTATATGCTCCAGCATTCAAATTGGAAATGGTATATTTCCCCTGCGCACTTGTCAAAGCGGAACCATATTGTCCGACCGTAACATTCGCCCCTGAAATAGGTAAGTTATTCACATCGGTAACCACTCCGCTAATAGCTCCTGGTGGTGTCAGTTGAAAATCAACAGTGGTTGTCTGACCAGCTGTTACTTGAATATCTGTTTTCTGGGTTCCGGGATATCCAGCCACATAAACTTGCACTGTGTAGGTTCCCTCGCTTAAGTCAGGAACGGTATAAATTCCGTCAGCGTCACTTGTCACCATAGGAATTGATCCAATACCGTATGTTGAAATATAAACTCCAAAAAGAGGCACATTTTTATCATTGATAATCCTTCCTGAAATAGCACCAGGATCCTTTAACTGAACGTTTACTATGGTTGTTTGACCAGCTGTTACTTCAACATTTGGCTGTTTCCCATTACTATAGCCTGTCTTGGATGCCCCTATGGAAACCGTCCCGACATCGATATTTGGTAGCGTATAATTCCCGTTGACATCTGTTTGAACACTACCAGTCGTAAAGGTACTTCCATTCGCCCAAACCCAAGCTCCAGCGATCGGGTTGTTATTCATGTCCGTGACTTTTCCTGAAACTGTTCCTTGTGCTCCAGCAGCATAGGATAAAGAGGAAAATCCGTTTGAAAAGATCGGCAAAACAGCCATAAACATAACGATAACTATCTTCAAAAAATGATTAGATGTTACTTTCATTGGTACCCTCCTTTTTTCAAGATATTAAAGTAAGTTTTCTAATGTAAATACATAAACCTCTCCCCTATCGTTCTTTATTAAGAGTTGAATATTAATAGAATATTGTTATACTTTTCGGTTCATGAATAAAATTGGGGACAATTTGTCGAACATATTCGAGAGTTCATTGGGAACTAAAACAAAAATCCGGATTCATTCATAGGTCTTCTTACACCACTTGTCGCTCTTTCGTTAAAAAACTGATCTCAAAGCACTGAATCATAGGTTTATAATTGAAGGTATAGCCGTTTCATTCTATGACGACAGAAGTAATCATCCACTAGCTCCAGATGAGGAACCCAAAACTATTTTTAAAAAAGCCTTGATCCCTCACAAAATATTATCTATAATAAGTATGTGTTTAAAATAATTTTAAATAAATAATGATTACAGAAAGAGGGAGACCTAGATGAGCAAAACTTTAGCAAACAGTACAACATTAGCAAACTTAAAAACAGCATTCGCTGGTGAATCCCAAGCGAACCGCCGCTACATATATTTCGCAAAGCAAGCGGACACTGAGGGACATTCAGAAATCGCCAACGCTTTCCGCCGTATCGGTGATGGCGAAACCGCACACGCACACGGCCACTTTGACATGTTGCTTCGCTTCGGCGCTGGAGACCCTGTAACAGACATGCCAGTGGGCACAACAGAAAACAACTTGAAATCCGCTATTGCCGGTGAAGAATACGAATTCTCCGAAATGTATCCAGGCTTTGCCAAAGTAGCTCGTGAAGAAGGCTACGATGAAATCGCCGAGTGGTTTGAAGTTATGGCGAAGTCCGAAAAAGCCCATGCGAACACCTTCAAAAAAATCCTGGAGAAATTAGGCCAGGAATAATTACGATATAAAGAAAGGAAGGCGGTTCATCATGCGCCTTCCTTTTTATCAGAACGGAGGATATCCTGTGAAAAAAATCACGAAAAGTGAATTATTACCTTATAAAGAATACATTCAGGTACACGAGAAGTTTTTGCAGAGAGTCATCCAGGAGAAAAAGGTCCGTCGTGTATCGTTGAATGAGCGTATGTCCGGGCTATTTGAGACACGGTTGAGCGTTTGGTTCCAGATTCAAGAAATGATTCGCGCTGAGGAAATCGAACGGGAAGAGTATCTTGAAGAAATGCTGGAAGTGTATAACGACCTGCTGCCTCTGGATCATGAACTCAGCATGACCCTGTTTATCGAGGTTCCCAACCAGCAAGAGTTACGCGCGTTTAACAAAACCATTATCGGCATTGAAAACAGCGTAGAACTGCGGTTTGGTGAGCATGTTATTACCTCCTATGAGCCTGGTGAAGAAGAAACAGAGGACGAAAATTACACCCAATCTGTGCATTATGTCAGATTGCCATTTACACCAGAGCAGCGTAAGGCGTTTTCAAATTATGAGGGTGATATTGTTCTTGCGATTGCCCATAAAAACTATCAGTCAACTACGGTTGTTTCGAAAGAGCTTGCTGAATCACTCAAAAAGGAAATTGGTTTGTAAGCCATTGTAATGAAAAGGGGCGCCCCATCTGTAACTGGGCTCCCCTTTTTTCGTATGCTTGCTTCTCTTTTGTCAGAAGTAAAGCTATTTCTTACGCATTGCGCAAAACATCGTAGCTAATCGCAAGTTTGATTTTTCCATGTTGACCAACCGTCGTCGTGGCTTTACACAACGAGTTCCAAATGGCTTCCTCAACTGCCTCAACCGTCATTTCAAACAATTGGGAAATCGCTTCGCCATCCTCTCTTAATATCGAGAAGGAATCTGTCTCATCTGCGGGATAATGAGGGATTCTATGGGCTGTCGAAAAGGAAATCACGACATCACCACTCCCATGGGCCGCGAACGAACCCGTGCGAGACAGTCCAAAAGCGGCACGCTTGGCGATGCGATGAAGTTGTCGTTCATTCACTGGCGCGTCTGTTGCCATAATGATCATGATGGACCCATCCGGATCTTTTTCTTGCAAAATCTCCTCTTCTTTCGGAACTTCTACTTTTTTCCCTCTGAACAGGAGGTCTTCTCTTGCTCCAAAATTACTGACCACCAATGCTCCAACCGTGTATGCGTTCGATCCTAATGAGGTAACTCTCGAGCTCGTTCCAATTCCACCCTTATATCCCAAACAAGACATACCCGTTCCCGCACCAACACAGCCCTCCGCCACAACTCCAGTTTGTGCCGATTGGATTGCCCTATAGGCATCTTCGGGTTTGACGTGCATGCCACGAATATCGTTGAGAAAGCCATCATTACACTCTCCGACGATCACATTTACTGTTCCCGTTGTAGTCCCAATATCTTCATTTTGCTCTAATAGGTAGCGGATGGTTCCCTCAGAAACTGCTGGGACGGATAACGTATTCGTCAGCATAATCGGGCTCTCGATGACCCCGAACTCCTGTAACTGAACCGTCCCTACCGTTTTGCCGAACCCATTAATGACATAACAGCTGCCCAGCACCTTATCTTGAAAAAGGTTTCCGGGATGCGGCAATACGGCTGTAACCCCCGTCCTTACCGTTTTTCCGTCTTCGAGTTCATAGGAAAGTGTCCGATGCCCAACTTGAACACCCTCGACATCTGTAATGCTGTTCAGTTTACTGGTCTCAAATTTCCCGAGGTGAATTCCAAGTTCTCGAAGTCTATACCGTGTTTCCATCTTGTCCTCCAATCGTTTAGACACCAAGTATGGTAAGAGTTCCTCGTTATTCAAAATTTAATTTTTTACTTCTATACTTCATCGATAAAACGATTCCCACCAGAATAAAATTGGTCAGCAATGAACTCCCTCCATATGATACAAAGGGCAGAGTTATTCCGGCAACTGGCATCAAAGAAAGGTTCATTCCGACGTTCTCGATAATCTGGAACATAAACATTCCCACCACTCCGGTGATAAAGCACGTAGAGAAATAGTCCTCCGTTTCACTAGCTATACTAATCATTCGGTACAGAAGTATAAAAAAGAGAAATAACAAGATACTGCTTCCCACAAATCCTACCTGTTCACCTACCGCAGAAAAAATAAAATCCGTCCACTGTTCAGGTACCCATCCGTCATTCGTTACGGTTCCCTGTGAAATTCCCTTGCCAAATAACTCGCCAGTTCCTATCGCAATTTGTGCCTGAGTAAGCTGATAACCTGTTCCAAGCTCCTCCACATGAGGATCTAGAAAAGTAACGATTCTCTCCTTCTGATGTTCCATAAAGGGTAAACTATTTACAAACTGGATCGTTTGGTCAAAAAAGATCGTCTTGGCCAGTACAATCACGGTAATAAGGATCAAAATACCACCAAGAAAATAGATCAGTTGCTTCCTACTCAAAAACAAGACGAGCATTGATCCCGTTATTCCGAGCAAAGTGAGCGCCTGTCCAAGGGCAGGTTGTTTCAGAATCAGAAGAAACGGAAACAGATTGATAAGGGTGATCACAAGAAAATGTTTTAGTGTAAATGGCTGATTTTTTTCTTTTACTTTTGTCATATAATCAGCAATTGTTAATATCACAAATATTTTAGCAAACTCTGATGGCTGAATTTGTAAACCTGAAGATAATGAAATCCAGCTATGTGCCCCATGACTAGCAGGGAAAAAAAACAACAAAATTAACAAAAATAAACTCACTCCATAGCCAATCTTAGGAACCATGCCCTTATAGATACGGTAATCAAATATGATAAATAAACTCATAAAAGAGTAAGCAATCACTTGCCATACAATTTCCTTCATATACATATTTTCCATACCCGTCCGGTTAATGGTCGTTGAATAAATTGCAATCGTTGAAAACACGGAAATAAACAACAAAGTAAGCAGCATTGTCGGGTCGATTCTTTTAATCGTTTTCCATCCATTCATTTTGATTCACCATCTCTTTTTCTACATTTCATAATTACTCGCTTGCTTTAGAAATCACATCGAATAAATATTAGTCCTATCAAGTGGAGGTTACTACCTACAAAAGTTGTAAATTAAGATGTAATGGCAAAAAAAGAACCCAATTCAGGCAATGAAATTGGGTTGATAAGTGAAATTTAATTATCGACGTATACAGTATTCTTCAAAAATTATTTATAATGGTATTTTTCAGAAAACCAATCAGACAAAAACAGTTAGTTCTTTCTCGAAGAAACCATACTATCTATTAGAAGAATAACTATCGAAAGAGCGATCGTCCCACCTTTTATCCAAAAAGGAATATTCATAAATTGACCTAACACTATGAATAAGAAATAAATAATAGCACAGGATATCACGATGTATTCAAACTTCATAACATTCCCCCCAGCAATAATTTGTCTCGCTCAAAATTTTTCCTTGCGAAAAAGAGACATACAAAATAATTGTAACATTAGAAATATCACCTATAATAGGTTTTTTAATCCTTCAAATCCTTCAATAATTCAATAATCCTATCATTCTGATCAATTTGAGTGATGATGTTCTGATTAAGCCTTCTGATTGCATCATAAATAGTTAATATCCCAATAATGATTAGAATGCCAATTAACAAATCCATAATGTAACGCTCTCCTTTCCTAATTAAAGCTAGGTGAACACGTATCCGTTCTTTTCACTAGAGCCAAAGTTAGTTCGTTATGTGTAAATTTTACCAATCCGAAAATCATAACACAACAAAAAAGGCCTCCACACAAAAAAGTGGAGACCCTTATTCTATCTGTTTGAAGCCAACTATCTCACGCGCTTTATCACATTGAGTATCTCATTCGAGAGTTTACGATATTGTTGACGGCAGCCCACACATCATCCGTCCCGCCTTCGATGCTCCAATATGCGGCACCCTTAATCCCAAGCTTATTGGATACCTTAAGTTTCTCTGCAATCGATCGACTATCCTCTACCCAAATGGTATGTGGAACATTCGATCTCGTGTAGGTGGCAATGTATTGAGCTATATTCGGGTCCCAGGATATTCTCTGATGGATGAATGAGAGCAAATCATATTCCTCCTGAATCAGAAGTTCTTGGGACTGTACATTCCCGCCTGTTTTAACCCAGTCACGTGTATACAGCGGAATACCTGCTATTACCTTTTGGGAAGGGACAAGAGTGGTGATTTCTCTTAAATGCTGGTCATACCAAGGCAGCGAGGATACAGATCCTGCCTCTAAGCAGCCGTCCCAGTGTTCATCGTATGTCATGACAATTAGGTAGTCCACGAGTCCGCCAAGTATTTGATAATCGAAGGGATCGCTCCAGGAGTTGTTCAAATTAGGAGGAACGTCTACCGAAAGTATTATGCCTTTTGACTTTAATGCTGTGGATAACTCCCTTATGAACTGGGTGAAGTCGTCCCTGTCGCTTGGCAGTACATTTTCAAAATCGATATTGATGCCATCTAATTGATATTTGTCAGTATATTGAAGAATGCTTCTTATGAACGCTTTGCGACTGACGGGATCGGAGACGAGTTGATGGGTGGCGTCATCCATCGACCGGTTGCCAACCATCGCCCATACTTTCCTCCCATTCTTGTGAGCCCATGTAACCAAATTGATATCTCCGTCATCTGATAACTCTCCGTTTTCGTCCAGGAAGAACCAGCGGGGGGATAGAACATTCACCGGTGATTTTTGAACGAGTTGAATAAAGTCCGAGGTAGATCCTTGATCTTCCCATGCCAGCTGAATCGAAGGATTTTGATCATTGTTACCATTTGAAGGTTCGCTTAGCATACGACTTAATACAACAGCAAGCTCTTGTCTTGTCAGCATTCCTTGAGGACGAAACTTTCCCTCAAATCCATTCATAAGTCCTGAAGCGATGGCCTGTTTCACATATGGAAGTGCCCAAGGGGCTACATCATCTTCATCTGTTAGCTTATTTTTCTCTCTGATGCTTGACTGTTGGGACTTGGAACGGACCAAAATGGCAGCGGCCTCCTGCCTGGTAATAGTTCGTGCCGGGGCAAATGTTGTCGGACTTGTCCCGCTCACAATCCCGATCTGGGCTGCCGCGTTTGCCCACCCATATGCCCAGTTATCGGTCCTAACATCCTGAAAAGCCTGGATCGAGGAATTGACTGGTTGTAGCCCTAATACGCGCCCAAGCATCGTTACGAATTCTGCGCGGGTTACCGCTCGCTCCGGATTGAAAAGTCCATTTTCATCACCTACGACGATTCCTTGATTCTGTAATTGAGTGATCTCTATTTTGGCATAGCTATTATTAATGTCGGGAAAAGGTAAGCCTTTAGCTGAAGTTATTTGTTCCAATAGTACGATCCCTAATAATAAACAGATTCCCAACGACCTTCTTAATTTCTTCAACTTATTCCTCTCCAGTGATTCATCGTGAGTATGACATAATACGTTGGTATGTATGAACATTGGAGTTAAGTATAACTTTAATAAATGTTTGTTTCCCTCTGATCTTTCAGGAAATTAAGGAAAGTTCTTCTTTGCTGCCAAAATAGTAAATAAAACTCCAGCCCGAAATTGGGAGAGGCTACAGATCAAAAACCAGTCATCAACACTTTGTAGGTGTTTGACTGGTTATGGTCTGAGAATTGATTATTTTATCACCTTTTATGGCATGATGTGAAGCACTTCATAAGGAGCATACCCGTCTACTACAATCAGAATAATATCCTTTTTCGCCGACTTGGATTGAAGATCAACCTGAAACTCCATTGTATTGCTATCGACTGTTGGAGCCAGCTTACTAACGATGCCGCTATCCAGTACGAACATATTAAAGCCTGATAAATGTTGTTTCACATAAGTTGGAGCTAATTTTCCTTTAATCATCCAGTAATCTCCTACTCGCGTGGCGACCAAGGATGTATCATCTACCAAATCATAATCGATTTTGCGAATAATTTTTTGCTTATCGCCAGCAGTTGTTTCTAGGGTAATGCTTGCCGTTTTGGACACATTATTGATCGAGCTGGGATGCGGTTCGTATTGATTCGTATTCAAGACACCTATCGGGTATGATTTAGGTCCTATCGTTAACTTCGCAGTTTTCACCGGTTGGCTCGAATGTACATTCCCGATAGACACATTGAATTCACGATCCTTTGATGCGTATGGATAAAGAAATGATGTAAAAGAAATTTTCGGGTCCAAGATCGTAAATGTTTTTTCTTCGATTACCGTTACCTCCGTCGACTTTCGTGTATTGACTCCATTCACTGTTTCCAAACAATAGTAACCACTTCCTGTAGGTACATCCGTGAACACGAATGTGCCCTGCGGGTCTGCAACCATCGTTCCATAGTTGGTTTCCATCGTTCCCTCTTTTTGCATGAGCGTTACAAGTGCATTCGGCTTCGCTTTGGACACTAGGACCTTTCCTGTTGAACCGATCACGTTCAGATCCCCGGATGGTGCAGGTGTTGATGGCGTAGATGGAGTTCCGGGTGTAGGTGGTGTGCTTGGCGTTGTTGGAGTGCTTGGTGTTGATGGTGTAGTCGGCACCGTCTCCCCTGTCATCGGTTCCCCGAATGTAATCGGCTTGGAGAAAATCGTCGCTGTTGGGGTCTCAATTTCTGCTACATAGTACTGTCCTTCCTTGATCGTTCCGTTGTCGCTGGCATAGAAGTCAAAGCTGACGGCTCCGTTGAATGTGCCCACCGGATCTTTGGGATTGGCTCTAAAGGCTGGCGTAATCACCTTGGTCACTGGCCCTGTCGGTTGCTGAATCGTCTGAGTAATTCCTAAAAGCCAGCCTGTTCCTGCATGGTTGGTTCGCCAGATTCCTTGGTGATTTTCTTTTCCGTATGAATCGGTGGAACGCAGTACTACCGCATTAAAGAGAGTCGGTTGAGTGATATTCAGGTTTAACTTAAAGTGTCCGTCCTTTTTGCCCTCCGGCTTGAAGTCAGCGATTCCTATTTTGTCACTCGCCTTGTCGATGAGACTGAAATCCTTGATGGAGACTGGTGTTGGATTGGGTTGATCTCGATACGGTGACAGTTCGGAGGTGATGCTTCCTTTATCTGTTTCGATGTCCACATAGAAGAACTCGCCTGCTTTGATCGAATTGTTGTCGTTGCCGTAGAGCTCGAATTGCGCGTTTCCTTTAAACTTGCCCAACGTATCCTGATAAGTAGGATTCAATACCTTGCCGTTCTGATAGACCGCCAGCAAGTATCCCACTCCCTGCTTGTTGGTTTTCCACGTGCCGTGGTAGTTGGCTTTGCCGCTCTCATCTGCTGTTCTCAGAATAATTGATTTGATCTCGGTTTCTTGCGAGAGGGCCAGGTTCAGCTTCAGATGGCCCTCTCTTGCCCCATCCGCTTGATTGGCGACTGCTGTGGAGATTCGGTCAAATTCCTTATCCAGATATTGAAATTCCGCGATCGCAACTCCTTCCGCAGACTCAGCATGTGTAGATGCTGGTGCTGTGAAGATACTGAAGCCTCCCACCAGTGAGAACGTTAGTAAAGCAGCGACTGAGCGCTTCCAAATATGCTTTTTCACTCATAACCTCTCCTCAATCCATTATTTATCCAAACGTAGTCAACCATTTTGTGTTGTGAATCCAGTTAAGCGGAGTAGAACTCCTTTGTCTTGATCGTTGATTGTTGATTTACTTTACCCGTCCAGATGACATAACCCATACCGACGTACGACAATCCCCAGAAAAAGGCGAACCATTCAGGAAGTACGAAGGAAGCCATCATCAATACTTGCAACACAACCACCCAGCGCGGAAAAACGTTGGCGCGATACGTCACAATCGCAAATACAATGGAACCCAGCATCGTACCGACCATCATTATCATCCGTGAAATGGTTACGAATACCCCGGGATCATCTGGCATCTTGCCACCAAAAGCAAACACTGACCAAAGCGTGCACGTAATCACAATATTTCCGATAATAATCGCCAGGTTGGAGATAAAACCAACCACTCCCGCTTCCTTGGATTGAACCATATACGTTGCAATCGTGCCGACCGACATCAAGATGCAGGCTATAAAACCAAACGTTAATTCCTGTGGACTGTCCGTTCCCCAAATCAACGCACAAGGCGTCATCCCCATTCGGGAGATTCCTGCAACCAGACAGATCATCCCCAACCATTTCACAACTTGCTCCCACTTCATTCAGCTCATCTCCCTACGTGATGTTTCTTCGTTGTCATCATCGTATCAAGATGGGATTCCTATCTGCCAGAGCATGAGATTCCTGACTTTATGTGTGGGGAGGGACAGGAATTTTCGGGAATGGACAGGAAGGGTCAGGAACTTCCGTTTAAGCGTATCCAAGTATTTTTATTGTTGGTATAATTTAGAAAACTCGACTGAAAGGGGGTATTCACCTGATCCTTCGCAAGCTTCTGCCCCTTCAAATCTTTGTGGTTCTTTTCTCCTTGATCGTTTTTATCAGTTACATTATCTGTATCCCGAAATACTATGAACGCTTGGTGGCTGAATGCATTCTTCAGAACTGTTTGGTTTCTCCAGCACCGCCGATGACTCTTGCAGATTTGGTCAGAGATCATTTGACAGTCGAAAGCTACTCCCTTTATTTCACCGTCATCGATGCCACCTTCTCCATCCTGTTTTGTCTGTCCGCTTTGATCATTCTTTGGAAATGTTTTCGAGAGCCGTTAGGGCTGCTTGCTGTGGTGATGCTGATTTCCTTCGGCACAACTTTTCCTTCCCTTCCCTGGATTGCCTTAGCCGGAAATCAGACGATGCTGACATGGTTAGATCTTGTCAGTATGATGAGTTGGATCTGCTTAATCCTCTTCTTCTTTTTATTTCCCACGGGTCGGTTCGTTCCAGCTTGGACATCCATTATCACAATCATTGTCTGTCTGGTTTACGGTTATAGCGGGCTGATGCCAAATGGCTACCTTAGCTTTCAATCCTGGCCTAACTCTGCCAAAGGTGTTTGGTTGATTGTCACGATAGGAACGCTGATGTTCTCCCAAATCTACCGATATCGCAAAAAATCTCTTCCTGACCAGCGTCAGCAAACGAAGTGGATCGTTTTCGGAATGTCGGTCGGATTACTCGGATTTATCGGAACCAGCTCTTTATTTATCCCGGAGTTCTATCATTGGGGCGCCATCGCATACGTTTATCTGAATTTAGTGCTTGAACTGTTTCTATTGATTATCCCGTTAACCTTGACGCTTGCCATCGTCCGGCTTCGTCTCTGGGACATCGATCCGCTCGTCAATCGGACACTCGTATACGGA
This sequence comes from Brevibacillus ginsengisoli, assembly GCF_050113715.1. Classification (NCBI taxonomy): domain Bacteria; kingdom Bacillati; phylum Bacillota; class Bacilli; order Caryophanales; family Paenibacillaceae; genus Brevibacillus; species Brevibacillus ginsengisoli. Next base: position 585,235 of record NZ_JBNJQR010000001.1, on the reverse strand, counting down.
GCACTGTCCCTCTGTATCGTGGTGGTCTATACCTTGACGGTGCTCTATCTCAGTCGGCTGTTTAAGACAGAAGACAACTTCTGGATCTATCTCTTGGCGACTTCGCTTGTTGCTGTTTTGTTTGCCCCGTTAAAGGAACGGCTACAGCGGATGGTCAATCGGATCATGAAGGGAAGACATGACGATCCGTATGCCGTCCTCGTAGAGCTAGGCAACCATCTCATTAAACCGATTTCACCTGATGCTATGCTGGATGTCGTCGTGCAAACGATTCAGGGTGCTTTGCGTCTCCCCTATACGGGCATTTCCATTCGGGTCAACGGTCAGAGCACACTGGTGGCTGCGGCAGGTGAAAGCGTAGATGAGCTGCACTCCTTCCCAATCATTCATCGAGGTGATGAGCTCGGGATGCTGCTGGTTGCTCCTCGCTCCGCTGGCGAAACGTTTACCTCGGAGGATTACAAGCTGCTCGATGTGTTGCTTCGCCAATCTGGGCCAATCATCCAGAATGTCAATATGACGATCGGGATGAAGCTATTGGCCGATGCGTTGCAAGAGTCTCGCGAAAAGCTAGTTCTCGCCCGAGAAGAGGAGCGCAGACAAATCAGACGGAATCTGCATGATGATCTGGCTCCCCGCTTAGCCGCGTTGGCCCTTAATGCAGCGGCTGCCGAGAAATATGTACAGCATGATCCCGACACTGCGAAGGAACTGATGATCGATCTGAGAAAAGTTATCCGATCCACCGTAGACGAAATCCGCACGATGGTACATGATTTGCGTCCCGCTTCATTAGATGAACTGGGCTTAATCGGAGCGCTTCAGGAACGAATGAACGAGCTCGCCAAAAGTACGCAGCTATCAGCAGGGACAGGGGGAGAGCAGGTTTTGCAATTTCATCTGCAAACCCCTGACGAGCTACCCCCATTGCCAGCGGCCGTCGAAGTAGCCGCTTATCGTATTGTGACTGAATTGTTGGTCAATGTGGTACGACACGCACAAGCTACACAATGTGTTGCCCGCTTCGCTATTACATCGGCTAACCAACTACTGATAGAAGTGACCGACAATGGAAAAGGTATCGTACCTCACCCCAAACCATCAGGCAAAGGCGGAATCGGGCTTGTCTCTATTCGCGAAAGAGCAGCTGAACTGGGGGGACAATGTCAGTTTGAACGTCTGGAGGTTGGGGGGACCCGTGTGACAGCCTACTTGCCGTTATGATCCTGCTCATTTAATTATTTTGAAAGGAGAGAGCCACTTGAATATTCTCATTGCTGATGATCATCCATTGTTTCGCAGCGGTGTTCGCAATCTGCTTCAAACAACAGTGGATATGCGTATCGTCGGGGAAGCATCTACAGGTGAAGAGGCCGTCGAACTAGCAACCTCCTTGCAGCCTGATTTAATCCTGATGGATATTCGAATGCCTGGCATTAATGGGATTGACGCAACTCGGCAGATTATCGAGAAGCATCCCGGCATCCAAATCCTCATCCTCACGATGTTCAAGGATGATCAATCTGTCTTTACAGCCATGCGTGCCGGAGCCAAAGGATACGTCTTGAAGGATGCCGACGAAATGGAGCTGCTTCAATCCATTCGTGTGGTTGGAAGTGGTGGCGCTGTATTCGGCTCCGATATAGCCTCACGCATGATGCATTTCTTCTCCACGCCAGTTCGGGTTGATCCACTAGATTCGACATTTGCGGAGCTGACCGGTCGAGAGAAAGAGATACTCGAACGAATTGCCGAAGGAGACAGCAATGCCGAAATCGCTGCACACCTTCATTTAAGCGCCAAAACTGTCGCGAATTACGTGACCAATATTCTAAATAAATTGCAAGTCGTAGACCGTAACGAAGCGAAGCGATTACTGAAGAAATCTCGTGAGTCGTTGGATGAGAGAAGTCGAGGCAATTAAGGTATGAAACGTAAGAAGGACCATCAATCACCGATGGTCCTTTTTCCCTGGAAACCATCCCCTCTGATCTTGTTTATTGATAGCCAAGTGTCTTGGTGGTGAAAAATGGACATCATAAGTTGTCCTTTCTTTGCCATAACAAAAAGCACCCTATTAAATATTCATTGGTATAATCACCATGATGATTTTTCCAATGTCTACTTATAGGGTGCGCTTTACCATTTCTTTACTTTTTATCAAAATCGACATACTTCGACTGTGCTCTTAATTTCGATCAATTGCTTTTCCCCTGCACCTGCTTCGACCGATAAAACTCATGGAAAAGCTTCATTAACGCCCGCTTCTCTATACGCGATACATACGAACGTGATATCCCCAGCTCACGTGCGATCTCCCGTTGTGTCTTCTCTTTGTCCTGATCGAGTCCAAAACGGCCAATAATCACTTCTTTTTCCCGATCATCGAGGATGTGAATATGCTGATAAATTTTATTGGATTCCAGCTTCAACTGTACGGCGTCAACTACTTCATCTGTCTCTGTTCCAAGGACATCAATCAATGTAATTTCATTTCCTTCTTTGTCCGTCCCGATTGGATCATGCAGGGAAACGTCTTTGCGGGTTTTTTTGAGGCTTCGAAGGTGCATGAGAATCTCATTCTCTATACATCTAGCCGCATACGTAGCAAGCTTCGTCCCCTTATCCACCTGGTAACTCTCAATCGCCTTAATCAACCCGATCGTTCCAATGGAGATGAGATCCTCGCTGTCTTCCCCTGTATTCTCAAATTTCTTCACGATATGTGCGACCAAACGGAGATTATGTTCAATCAGCTTATTTCGAGAGTATGCATCACCGCCCGCCATTTGCCTTAGGTATTTTTCTTCGTCTACCTCAGCGAGCGGTTGCGGAAAGGCATTGTTTTTCACGTATGCAACGAACATACACAGCTCTTTGAAAACCAGCGACAAAGCCATGAAGATACTGGACATAAGCTGCCACCTCCCATATCTGTCTTCTCTTGTGTATGTATATGTGGGCGGTTGCCTATGCGTGCATGTACCGAGGTTAAGATTAAAACAGTTTGATTTATCCGGATCATATGGATATCGAACAAACATATTACGAATACCTGCTGAAGATAAAACCCTATTCCGAATTAGACCTATCGTTATCTCTCCCTGTATATTTAAAAGTCACCTCATTGAAATAACTAAGGATCCAACACAATTTGCTTGGATCCTTCTTTGTCATCGCCAATCGATCAAAAATTTTTTATACCTTCGCTTGAAAAGACATCTATACATGCCTTATGATACGGTACTCCGTAATGTATCTAAACACAAATCGCAGTTGTTTGACCATAAAATATACATCAATATATAAATAAGAATCCACTCCTGAAAATGGAGTGGATTCTTAAAAAACCATTTGTTGGTATATTTTTTACATAATTTGTATTGACGAGACGATCTGAATTGGTGGATACTCTGGAAATAGAGGTAGTATATGGAAAAATCGTTACAGTCACTAAAGCCTTAAAATAAAGTAGAACAGTGCCTTAAAAGTATTTTAACTAAGTTTAAGATTTTAAATAAAATAAAAAGAGAGTAGTGTGATTTAATAATGAAAAAGTTAGTTTCTGTTTTAGTAAGTTTCATTCTTCTAACGTTGGTTTTACTACCTTCGCTAGTATCGGCGGCTGATACTACACCTCTTGCTGAAAATGAAGTGCTAAAAGATCCTTTGATTACAAAGGAAAAAGCCGCTATCTCTAAAGAATTAGCAAATATTCAAGGAGAGTTAAATGGAAATATCATCAACTGGGGCCAAGTAGCTTCGAATGATAAATATCATTTTTATGTAAAAGTAAACAAAAGTTGGAGTAATACTCTCTATAGTTATAACCTTAAAACTAAAAAAACTAAAGCCCTTATTACCTCTAAGAGTATTTATAACTTAATTGTTGTTGGGGATTGGATTTATTATTTGGGGGATGCTCCCGATAAAAAGTTTCATCAAGCTTACAGCTTATATAAAATAAAAATTGACGGATCAAAGAATACTCTAGTATCAAAAATAGCCGATTTAACTAGATTTTTCTATATTTCAGATGGTTGGGCTTATTTCTCTAACTGGTCTGACAATGAAAAACTTTACAAAATTAAATTGGATGGGACTAGTTTGACAAAGGTTTCTGATATTGAAGTTGACGGATGTATTCTTATGTGGGGGGATTGGTTGGCATTTGAGGCAGATAGAATGCTACAAGTATATTCTAAGAGCGGTAAAGAGTTAATGAAAGTAAATACTAGAGGAAGATTTTTTAATGTCTATGATTCTACCTTGTACAGTTCAAAATTCAATGGCGGTATTGATAAACTAGAACTCGGAAGTACGACTCTTAAAGTTGACGCTATTCCAGTAGACAAAGTTTTAGATTATGCAGAGGGCGAAATAGACGGATTAAATTTTAAGGGTGATTTTGTATACTATTTTTTGAACAAAGACACTAAAATCATAAAACAAAGTAGAGACGGTAAAAATAAGAGTACTTTTGTAAATCTACCTAAAGGTTCTGAGGCTCGTAATATAAGCATCGTTGGTAATTGGATGTACTACGAAGCTATATACATGGCTGATGGAAATCCTCGAGTAGTTAAACGAGAACTTTTTAGAATTAGCTTGGATGTAGGAAGCAAAGCAGAATTAGTGTACAAAGAAACCTATTAATTTAACTGACTCCATTTTAATTTCGAGTAATGAGTAGACTAAAAATTTAAAAATTAAGTCGTGAACTACTTCAGGCTTCTATACAAAAAATTGAAGCCTCGAAGAATCATCTCAAGCAAGTGCACGTTTCTTTTATAGTGCATATGGTCCACGATGGACAGGCTCCTTTGGAGCCACTACATACACTCGGTAAACCTAATTCTTACGTTTACCGAGCTATTATAACAAAATCCATTAACTATTTGTGGTACGGCTCACCGCACTTGATCTTAGACTATCCAGCCCGTTAGTACATTATCTCAACATCAGTCTAACAACTTATTTTTCTTAGAACACTAAAAAGGGGAAGCTTTGAAAGCCTCCCCTTTTTACGCACCACTTCTGACATTAGAATCTCATTTTCTATACACCTAGCCGCATACGTAGCAAGCTTCGTCCCCTTATTCACCTGGTAACTCTCAATCGCCTTAATCAACCCAATCGTTCCAATGGAGATGAGATCCTCACTGTCTTCCCCTGTATTCTCAAATTTCTTCACGATATGTGCGACCAAACGGAAATTATGTTCAATCAGCTTATTTCGAGAGTATGCATCACCGCCCGCCATTTGCCTTAGGTATTTTTCTTCGTCTACCTCAGCGAGCGGTTGCGGAAACGCATTGTTTTTCACGTATGCAACCAACATGCACAGCTCTTTAAAAACCAGCGACAAAGCCATGAAGATACTGGACATAAGCTGCCACCTCCCATATCTGTCTTCTCTTGTGTATCTATATCTGGGCGGTTGCCTATGCGTGCATGTACCGTGGGAATATTGTCGTCGTTTCCCATCGAAATCTATCTAAATAAGTATGTAAATAAAAAAGGAGCGCACCCAGATGGATACACTCCTAAATCTATGATTCACTTAAAACTTCAATGTATTATCAATCACTTCAACCTTAATATCAATCTCTTTTCCATCTTTGTCTTTGACGACCACAGTAGCATTTCCAACGTTTACACCTTTGATTTCTAAACTTGAAGACTTCACCGTAGCGGTAACAATACTCTTATCACTAGAAGAAACTGTGTATGGAGTAGTTCCACCGCTTAGTTTTAGTTTATTCGTCATTCCTTTAATAATGGTCACACTCGCATTAGATGGAGGCGTGTTACTATCAGAATCTGAGCTTCCAGTTTTAAAAGCTAGAATGTAATCTTGATTGCTGATCTTATTAGAATCAGAAAGTGCTCCAGCAGCCACACCGATAGCATAAGCTGTATTTGTTTTTAATTTACTCTTAGTAGTAACAGTTAGTGTCTTATCAGAAAACGCAGCTGTAAAATTAACTGCTTTTCCATTCTCATCTAGCATGACGATCTTGCTGTTGTTAACTAAAGTAATGGCTTTGTCGTAAGTAAACGTAATCTTACCGCTAGTCGATGCTTTCATATCACCATCAACAGGACTTGTCGAAGTAACCATAGGAGTGATATCAGTACCTGTGATGAATGAATAATAAAAATCAGAATTATAGTTCTTATCATCTGTTGTTCGGATTGCATCCTGTTCCAAATCAACCATGTATTGTGTGTTACTATCTAGATTTCCTTGTGGGTAAATGTATAAAGTACTTCCAACAATGGTTGCTTTAATAGGGAATTCTTTAAAGGTATCCCACGCCCAAATACTAATATCGCCTGAACCAAATTTAATGTTCGTATTTAGATTAAGCGTTACAATTTTATTTCTTGGAACATTATTTTGCCCATCTGTTGGGTCGATACTTGTTAAATAAAGATTACTCGCAGCTTTCGATTCATTTTTTAGTGAACTTTTTAAAATCGATTTGTAAGACGGGTTCTTCACTAATTTCGAATCAAAACGGTTTAGATTTTTACCAGTGTTCAACTTCTCTTGGATGATTCGAATTTTTTCCTCTTTCGATAGTTCGTTAGAGTCTGCAGCATAAACATTAGACATGAATACAATATTCAACAGAAGAGCGAAACAGAGTAAGGGCTTTAAAAATTTGAACAATATAATTCCTCCTAGTAAAATTTTACTAGAGTATATTACCATTAATTTACTTTGGTATAAACTGTAATTTTAAAATGTTTGAAAATTGTTCAAAACTAACAAAAAAAGACCAATCTGAGTCCAGATTGGTCTAGGTAAATATAAAATCTAACGATAGCGTACCGATTACACGTATTTAATTCCAGCTTGCTTTATATTGTTTATATCATCCGATCCACAAGGGGTTACCGCATAGGTCATTTCACATTTTGGGCAATTCATAATCACCGTTTTTAACGTGAAGGTTTCTCCGCACTCACATGTAATCTCGTGCGCTACATTTGGGGCAAAGTTTTCTTTCCCTTTACTTTTAATATGATCAACAACATTTTTCCCATCTTTTAAGTTTGTTGTACACCCGCAGCTCATGATTAACCCTCCAAATATTTTATTCAAGTGTTGAATGTAAAATAGTAAATTAAGAATAGCATAGAAACTAATCAATCAATGTGTCCACATGATGAATCTTGAAGATCCCCTATCGAGTTGACATCGGAAGAATCCCTATGGTTTCCATTAAAAAAAGCAGCACGATTAGGATTGGGGCATTCCTTATCGCGCTGCTCTCTGTCGTTCATTAATGCTTAGCTAGTACTGCAGATTACTGACCTGGACTCACTAGGACTTCGTCTCCTGCCTTGATGCCGCTTTTTATCTCGATGAAATCCGCGCCTTCAACCCCAATTTGGACTTCTTTTGGTGTTGGCTGGCCATTCTGCGGATTTTTTACCATGACCGTGCCTTTCCCTTCCTCGGTCACTTGCACGGCATTCGAAGGGAGTCTTACCACATTTGTCACCTTGTTAACGTTGATATCACAATCTCCTGTCATGCCGTGTTTCATTTTACTGCTATCCTGAATGGCAATTTTAACTTCAAAGCGAACTGTTTTGTCCTGCGTAGTTCCTTCTTGCGGGATCTTGATCACTTTACCAGGAAACGCTTTGTTGCCAAATGCGGTTACAAACACGTCCACCGTCTGACCAACCTGGATATAAGGAATATCCACTTCGTCTACTGAGGCTTTCATATATACTTCGGACATGTCCATGATCACCATCGCTGGCTTACTGCTATCAAGCGTGTCGCCCTCCTTAATGTTAAGCTTGGTAACGACACCGCTCACGGAGGCTGTTACCTGTTTCTTGCTGATATCTCGGCGTTTTTGTACCAGCTCCAATCGCGCTTCCTGCAGTGAGATCTCCTTTTCCTTCTTATCCATTTCAGAGGCATCCTTGTCCATCTCTACGAGTAGCTGGCCCGCTTTTATCGCATCGTCTTTACGAACTAGTACTTTATTTACTTTGCCTTCCGTTCTGGCCGTCACTTCGATCCCTTCCGGAAATTTGAACTTGTCGACATTCTGGCTCATCGCTATTTCGCCTGTGGGACTGCGAAATTCTACTTGCGCAGGTTCTCCTACTCCTATTTCTCCTTGTTTTTTCACTCGTACTTTCACACTATAGAGAATACCAGCATCGTCTACCTTCTCCCCAATATGATCCACATCTATGACTACTCCATCCGCATAGGTAAGGTACTGTCGGAGAAATACTCGCACCTTTTGTCCGGGTTTGACCGAACCCATCTGTATGGAAAAGAACTTGCCGACTATATCCAGATGTTCGACATCAACTAATTTGGCGATTACGGTATTCTCTGTCACTTCATCTCCGGTCTTGACCAACACTTCCGTTACTTTTCCTTGCTGGTCTGATTGAATCACGGATTTGCGCTTATTGAGCTTCATGATTTCCCGTTCGTTTTTGGCTAACGCGATCTCTTGTTTCTGAAGCTGCAACTCAGCATCTTGACTGTCAAAAGTGAAGAGTACATCCCCTTTATTAACATGTTGACCTTCCTTTACAAACAGTTTCTCCACTTTAGCAGAAAGATCGGCTTTGACGTCTTCGTGCTCCTTGGCTTCGACGGTTCCGGTGGCATAGATGGTCCTTTTGACTTCGCCATTATCTGCTTGCACAGTAGGCAACTCCTGTTTCATGTCTGGGGTTTGCTCTTGTGCGACTGATTGGGAGTGCCAATATTTCCATCCAAAAAATCCACCCACCAACACAATCGCGAAACTTCCAATGATGATCCACTTCTTTTTACTCATACGAACCCTCTCATTCTTTCTCTAGCAATTAAAGCTAGAGGCTTTTATTCCGAACGAATTGCTTGTAATGGACTTAAACGCGATGCTCGGAAGGCTGGGAAGATCCCTGCTAGAAGTCCAATGACAAAGGAAAAGCCAATCGCAAACAGCGCAAGCCACATCGGAACCACTGCCAATTGCATCGTCGCCGCTTCACCGGGAGGGCCACCTCCGCCAAACAAATTGAATTCTGGATTGCTTCTGGCAATGTAATTCACAATCTGAACAGCTCCATAAGCAAGCCCTAATCCGGTTACTCCTCCAATCAGCCCAATAAAGCCAGACTCAATGAGAAAAAGCCAACGGATGTTATAAACCGTTGCACCGATAACCTTCATAATGCCAATTTCCTTCGTTCGTTCCAAAATGGACATGATCATGGTATTAACAATCCCGATCGTCGCAACCAGAAGTGAAATAGCGGCAATTCCTCCCAGTATCATTTGGATGACAAAAAACACCTTATTAATTTCTTTCAACTGACGGGCCGGCGAGTATATTTCATAGCCGATTTTTTGAGCTCGCTCTACGACTGGCTCGACATTTTCTCGTTTATCTACCTTTACTAGAATACTGTCAAATTGAACTTGATTATCTTGGCGCGATTTCTTCCTTGTCTGTTCACCTGGTAAACCATTGTTCCCTTGATTCTGATTCTGCATCATCCACTTGTTCAATTCTTCCACCATACTGAGTGGTACGTAAGCGATCGGGTTTCCTCCCCGATTTTTCTCTTCCTTCTGCAATTGACCCACAATATGAACACGAAGTTCTTTTTTTTCAAACTGTCGGTTCCCATTCTCGTCTTCAAAATCACGGGTAACTACTAGCATTCCTGTTTTGCCGACAGCGTCAAACTGGGCGTTCATTCCCATTCCATCACCACCGCTGTCGAACATCATACCGCCACCCATGTTCGGACTTTTGCCTGCTCGTTCACTGGCCCGGCGTTTGCGTTCTTCTCGCTTCTCCTTCTCTACATCCCGTAAATTGCGTAACCCATCATAGGAAACAACAATCTCATTAGGGGCTCCTTTAAGAAAGGTCCCTTTTTCCACTTCGTCAACCTTCATGACAGCCGACTCATTCGCGTCGACACCTATCAGCTGAATGTACCCTTCTCGTCTGCCTATTTTCAGTGTAGTTTGTGCGCCTAGTTGACGTGTTGGCATGACAGCCTTAACTCCCTTGATCTTCTTCAGCTCGTGTACAGCATCCCAACTTAGTTGTTTGACCTGATCTGGGGGAACTGGTTTATTTTCTTTCTCGTTCCAAAACATTGGGGATACTTCCATTTCAGTCAGACTGCCCCAGTTCTCCAGACTTTTCACAGCGTTTTCTTTAAGTCCCAAGCTAAGGGAAATCATCGCAACAATGGCAGCTGTTCCGATCATGACCCCAATCGACGTCAGAATAGTCCGAAGCTTCATCCGCCATAAGTTTCGCCATACGATTCGTAATGAATCCAATAATTTCACGTTTCTCACACCTTCTCAAAGCCAATTAGGCGAGCATATACTCGGGTTGGATTACTCTTCCGTCCTTCAGATGAATGATCCGATCTGAATTCTGTGCCACCCCTTGATCATGGGTGACAATCACAAATGTTGTTTGGTGTTCGCGATTCATCTCGCGCAATAGAACCAGAATCTCTTCCTCTGTCGCACTATCCAAATTCCCCGTTGGTTCGTCGGCAAGTACGATACTTGGATTGGTCACTAAGGCACGCGCGATGCTGACGCGCTGTTGCTGACCGCCGGAAAGCTCGTTAGGCCGATGCTTCGTACGTCCTCCTAATCCCACCATTTCCAAGATTTCATTGGCTCGCTTGATGCGATTCCGTCTGCTCTCTCCGAGGAAAATGAGCGGTAATTCCACGTTTTCTAACGCTGTCAGGTTGGGTAACAGGTTGAAAGATTGAAAGACGAAACCCATGCAGCGTCTACGAAAAAGACAAAGCTGATTCTCGTTGTAGCGAGAAATTTCCTCGCCATTGATAAAAATGCCCCCTTCCTCTGGACGAGTCAGACCTGCCATCAGACTTAGCAAGGTTGATTTTCCCGAACCTGAGGTACCACAAAGAGCGACGAACTCCCCGTTGTTGACGTGCAAATTAATATCGTACAGTACCGGAACCTTCAGCTTGCCTGCTCCGTAACTGTGATTCACACCCGACACCGTGAGTTCCCCTGGTTGATTGCTCATGGTTTGAACACCTCGTTACCCTATCTATTTTTTTCCACTCCTGTAAGGATGACGTATTAAACGAAAATACGTTTCATAATTTTTGTAAAAAAATTTAAATTCGATCAAAGAAAAGCCTCATCCTATTAAAAAGCAAAACCTCGTTGGAGACCAACGAGGTTTGTGTGTTTTGCATTCTCTTTTAAGATTGTGCTGCCTTTACCAGACAAGAAATCGTTGCAAGATGCATCGCTTCATGGGCCGTTGAGAAGTTAACGATCTCTCCAACCGTTTCAAACTGTAATGGCCCCATTTCAATAGGCGATTTTAGCAACTCATCCAATGCGCTTGGATCAATCTCGGACATATTGGCAAGTTGCGCGGACAACTGCTCGATAAGCTCTTCTTTCGATGGGGGTGTGATTACCCATTCAGACGGTTGGGTTCCTGAATGAAATAACGTTGCGTACTGTTCCGAAAGGTTAGACTGAACTGGCAAGCCTAACGATAAAAAGTAATCATGAAAAAAGGCAATATGTCCAGCATTCCATCTGATCGTATTGCTAAAGCCTTGAGGTTGAACATCAAACAGTTCTTCGGAGATCGATTGCAATTGATGGAGAAGAAATTGACGCATTGATTTAGCCGTATGAATAATCGTCTTAGACATACAGTTCCTCCATTCATTTTTGGGTATTTATCCAAACGTTTGATCTTATTCCTCGAACCGTCAGCTTATGCAACTGATCAAGAACTTAAAGTTTAAACTTCGTGACCGATTCCTGTAACTCGCTTGCGAGATAGGAAAGAGATTGAGCGGAAGAAGCGACTTCTTGCATCGTCGCCAACTGTTCTTCGATGGCCGCGGAATTCTCCTGGCTGGCTTTAGAGCCCTCTTCAGCGGCCTTTTTAATAATCTCCACGGCTTCTACTATTTGTTCGCTTCCTTCTGCCATATGTTCAATAGAGGCTGTTACTTCCGTGACGGTATGATTCACATTTGTGATGGAATGCTTAATGTCTTGGAACACAACATTGATTCTCTGAGCGCTTTCGAGTCCTTCCAATACCTTTTCTGTTCCACTTTCTATCGATTGGACCGCTTCCTGTGTTTCATATTGGAAGCCTTCAAGGACACTGGCGATTTGTTCTGCCGATTTCTTGGACTGTTCAGCTAGCTTCCTTACCTCATCCGCAACAACCGCAAAGCCCTTCCCATGTTCTCCCGCACGCGCTGATTCAATCGCGGCATTAAGCGCCAAAAGATTGGTTTGAGTCGCAATATCACTGATTGCTCCAACAATTTTACCGATTTCTTGAGAGCGGTTCCCCAGCGTTCTGATTACTTTTCCGCTATTCTGAACGGTTTCATTAATCTCGTTCATATTTTTTAGTACAGTCTCTACTGTGGTGGATCCTTCATCGGATGATGCGACCGCACCCTCTGCCAATTCGGACATTTTTTCGCTGTTTGCAGCAATTTCCTGAATTCTAGCTGACATTTGACTAATCGTGTTCGATACATGATCGATACTTCTTAGCTGTTCTTCAGATCCTTCCGCTAGACTAAGCGTTGTCGTGGTAATTTGTTCAGCCGCTTTGGTACTCTGCTCTGAGCTAGCGGTTAGTTGCTCAGAAGAGGCAGCCACCTGTTCTCCGTTAACGTTAACCTGCTGAATAATCCCTTGGAGATTCTTTACCATTTCATTGATCGCCTGAGACAATACGGAAACTTCATCATTGGAACTGCTTTGCTCCGATTTGTCGACTCTTAAATCACCTTTTGCTACCTGGTTTGCTACAGCTGTTAGTTTGCCAAGCGGGTGAACAATTTTTCTATATAAGTAGATGAAAGTAAGCATCATGGCCGCTACAGTAATCACCGTAAGGACGTTGGATACGAACAAGAACAGATGCGTCGCGTTTTGTGCTTCCGTTGAAGCTTGCTCTGCTTGCTGATTTAACTTCGTTGCAAACTCCTTGATTTTGTTTGCTATACTGCTTTTCATTTCTTCATATTCATTACCAAAAACCAAAGCCCGCGCCTTATCAAAATCCTTGCGCTCGGCCGCTTTCATCGCTTCGTCTTCAAGCTTGGCCAGGGTGTCGGACTTTTCCTTCGCTTCCTTTACCAAAGATAGCAATTCCTCTGGCGCACCGAGCTCCTCGAGTCTCTTGATTGAATGATCACGGGTTTTTGTTTCATTAACCTCTCGCCAATAGTTGTCGTAGTGCTGTTTTTCTCCATATTGAACATAGCTTCTTACTTCATTGGTTAGGTAATCGGAACCACTCATTAGATCGTTACCCAATTGTTTAAACTCTATTTTCTTTTCTACTACTTGATTCTCCTCATTTATGCTCTGATCCAGAAAATATAGACTGAGAAAAGTAAGAACCGCTAATACCAAGACCATTGTACTTGTTAGTTTGATACTCGTAGAAATTTTCACGTTAAATCCCCCGTCAGATTCGCTTTGATAAAAAAACCGAGACTTTTTTCACGGAAAAAAGACATGGTTACTTCCAAAGAGGAATCACCACGTCAATAAACTAGTAATTTTTTCCCACAAAAATATACCATAGCTTTTTATCATTAACAAGGAATCAATAGAAAAAACTAAGCCCCATTCACATTAAACTGAGTCCATATGCGTATTTTTTGTATTCGTTATTCATAGCAATTCCTACTTTCTACACTATTCCAAGCTGCCGGAATTCTCCGATGTATTGAATAGGAACCAACATATTGAAAGTAGGGGAACAGCATGAAACTCACAAAACTTCTAACTCTCTTTCTTATTCTCTTGATTTTTGGCATCTCGATTCTTCCTGGACGAGCAGCAAACGCGTTTCATTCGAAAATGGTTATGGGCTACTATACGGTGTACTATCCCGGAGACACTAGCTCCTATACTTCTTTAGCTTTGTATCGTTCATCTATCAACCATATTTCAACATTGACCTATGATGTGGATCGAAGCGGTAATGTACACGGACTCGTTCCGTCCAACGCATTAACGCTTGCAGCCAAAACGGGAATTCGTCCGTATGTGGCTGTTGCGAATCGAACAAACGGTTCTTTTGATTCGAATGCGGCCCACGTCATTCTAAGCGATCCTATCCTCCGCGGAAAAACGGTGCAAAATATTCTTTCGCTTATCCGGCATAACGGGTACAAGGGCGTGAACATCGATTTTGAAAATATGTTAGCCAGTGACCGCTCTTATTTCAACACGTTTATTCGGGAGCTAACCCAAGTCCTTCGACCTAAAGGATATGAAACGGTAGTTTCCGTCATGGCCAAAACAAGCGACTCACCTAGCAGCCCCTGGGAAGGAACGTTTGATTACTACACGTTGGGACAAACTGCTGATTATATTCAGTTGATGACGTATGACCAGAATGGCCCATGGAGTGACCCTGGCCCAGTATCAGGTCTTCATTGGGTCGAAAACGTGCTTCAATATGCAACCTCCCAAATACCGGCAAACAAAGTGATCATGGGCATATCCGCTTATGGATATGATTGGAACACAACCGCTGGTACTGGTTCTGCGGTTGCCTGGAAGAACATTCCGAATCTATTGCGAAAAACACGAGCTATTCCAGGTTGGGATGCCACCTCATCATCTCCCTATTTTACCTATAAAGCAACAGATGGCAGTTCCCATATAGTTTGGTACGAGAATTACGAGAGTATTCAATTGAAAGCTCAGTTAGCTGTTAAATATAATCTTGCCGGGGTTTCTATGTGGTGTTTGCGTTTGGAAGATGAAAACTTCTGGAAGGCTGTGCAAGAAGGACTAGGGAAAACCATTTGATCACAAAAATAACTCTCCGATTAGCCTTGGTTCAAGCAACTGAACCACTTCGTTAATCGGAGAGTTTTCTGTTTGTTACTCCTATGCAGTTGGGTTTAATAATCTTCCAGCTTCATCGGTGCCTGATAGCCCTTGTCCAGATGAAGTTCTGCTTCTTCTACCGTTGAAGTAATCGGAAATAATTGGTTTAGCTTGGAGATGGTAAACAATTCATGAATCATTTCATCTTTTACCACGATGGCCATTTTCTTGATGCCTACCAGCTTGGCAAAATTAATCAGTACCCCAAAACCTGTACTGTCGATAAATTGCAAATGACTCAAGTCGATAATGTATCCCTCCGCTTGTCCAACCAGTTCTTTCAATCTGGTTTTGACAGCGTTCGTATTGCCGTAAATCAGTTTGCCTTTCATGTCAATCAGCAGCTTGCTTTGGCGATTCTGAGCGTGTATCTCTACGGTGGATGAATTTGAAGGATTATGCATTTTGTTTGACCCTCTTTCTAAGTCCCATCACAAATCGACCGTCTTCATCTTGATCCTGCCAGACCTCATCAACTAGGTGTTTGATAAACAATAGCCCACGACCATCTTCTTCCCAGATTAAATCGTCAAAATCCTGATTCTGCAGTCTTTCTTTAGCTTCAGCTGACAGCCCACCAGCTGAATCAATGATTTTGACTTCAATTTCTTCCATTTGAAGCCTGATCTTTAAGGAGATGTTACTCTCAGTGTTTTGTTCTCCATATCTACGTTTCATCGCTTCAACTGAATTAATAATGGCCTCGTGAACAGCCAAGACTACTTTTCTGCTCTCTAGTTTGTTGTATCGTGATATGGTCCATTCACATATTTGATCAAGATATTCAACCATTTCGATAGATGCTGGACAATCAATTTGTACATGTATCACGATTTATCTTCCTTCCCCCCAAAACGCTTCATTATTAACGGTAATACTGATCATGCAAATATCATCCGCAGCATTGTGCTGTGCTCGCTTGTTGCTCAGCATCTCTTGAAACAATTCGGAATGATGCCTATTTTCGTAATCCAATATGTTCTGTTTTACGATATCCTTATTCATCTTACTTGAAGTATCGAAAGAATCAAGCAAACCATCCGTATAGAGAAAAACACGAAAATCCCGGGTAAAGTGAATTTTCCCTTGATTCAGTTGAATATCACTAAGGACGCCAAGTGGAATACCTCCCGAGTCAAGAGGAGTAATCTCCTGATTCGAGATAAATAATCCACTGGGGTGCCCAGCATTCACATATTCAATCGTTCCCAGCTTCATGTCAATGACCAGGTAGATTCCGGTTACGAAGGTGACCATCGGCTGTTCTTCATCCTTGAACAGGTTGCACATGTGCTGATTCAATTCATCCATGACCTGAATCGGTTCGACAACTCGCGTAATGAGACCTCGAAGAAGCGCGCGGATTGACATAATGACCAGTGAAGCGGGTACCCCATGCCCCATTACATCCAAAATAATGACGCCGTAGCGGTGCTCATCAATCATGTACCAACTATACAGGTCCCCTGATAACTGTTCGGACGGCTCATAGACCGCATCGATTTGCAGATATTCATTATGGATTGGCGGGGTGAGGATACTACGCTGTACTTTCTTGGCCAGCTCCAATTCGTCTATGAAGCGTTCCTCCGCCAGCTTACGCGCGGTGATATCCTGTTTGATCGTCATATATTGATAGGGACTTCCGAATTCATCCAAAAAGGGAACAATCGTTGTCTCTGCCCAGATTAGAGATCCATCCTTGGCGACATTCTGAATTTGCCCCTTCCAGACGATCCCTTGATTAATCACTTGATCCACTTTTGGGAAAAACTCCGGATCAACCTCCTGAGAGTCAAGAACGGAATAATGCTGACCGATAATCTCTTCTCTTGAATAGGAGGATACTTCACAGAAATTCTCATTCACATAGGTGATCATACCCTTTTCATCACTGATTGAAACCATCGAGGATTCATCTAATGCCAGCTTAAAGTCAGCAAGTTCCTGCATCGTCCGTTTCAAGATGACGTCGGCCCGCTTCTTCATCGTGATGTCCTCCCCTACGACAAATGCGCCTATGATTTTGTGATTCACAAAAATTGGGGAGGTTTTTACATTCAACTCAACCTGATGTCCGTCTTTATGGATAATATTGGTCTCAAATTCTTGCGGTTCTCCTCGAAACGTCTTGATGAAATACTCACCAATCTTCCCAAGCCGTTGATTATGAATCAATGAATAAAACGGTCGACCAAGTAACTCTTCAAGAGAATAGCCAGTCAGTTTGGAGGTTGCCGGGTTCGCGCTGGTAAATATCCCGGATATATCGACAGCTAAAATTGCGTCATTATTTTGTTCAAACAGCGATTTATACCGTTGTTTGCTCTCCTCCAGGTACATTTCGATCTGCTTGCGCTCGGTAATGTCCGTAATCGTACCGGAGATCCCGATGCAGTTTTGCCACTCATCAATGGTTGGACTAATAGAGATCTCTACCCATTTCCACTGAGAGTCGTTTGTTGCCAGACGGGCTTCCAACTGATAGCTCTCTCGTTTTCGATGAACCAAATCGAGAAAAATCTCCACAAATATCTCTTGATCCTTATTTGGCAGGTAGGAGAATATCAGCTTCCCTAACGAATGTTCTGTTTTAAACCCCGTAATGGTGGACCAGGCAGGATTGAGAAACGTCCATCTTCCCTGTAGGTCTGCTTGAAAAATCACTTCTTTTATATTGTTGACGATCGTGATATGCTGCCGCTTAATCGCTTGCAGTTGTTCTTTGATCCGTTGTTGGTTGAGAATAACCGCTTGGAGCTCTAGCTCTCGGATTATTAATTGAGCACACTCTTCCAAACGCAGGGTTTCTTCTTCATTCAGTCCACTTTTGTCAGCGTCCAGTATGTTCAAGGCTCCAACTTGTTTTCCTTGTCGATTGACAAGCGGTATAACGATGGATAAGGTATACTCGTTCTCGGGTCGCAAGTCGGCTCCAGCCGTTGATACTACCCGTATCTTTCCATTATCCTGCAGGGTGACGTAACAGGAATCAACATGGACAATTGATCGCGCGAGCCGAGTGATTCGATCTAATGATTCACAGGGAAAATCCGTACATAAAAATAATACAGGCGACCAGTCTCCCTCTTGCTTCTCATGATCTAAAAGTGATAGCTCAACCCACGACTTGACTGATTCTTTCACGAGAAGCCTCCTCTGATTGATTGTCGAATATTTCTGTAAATCCTTTGACCAACTAATCCAAATCATACCTATCATATAAGGAAAGAACAATATCCACATTATGGCGATATTGTTAACGCCGAGTAAGTATAAATGGACAGAGAGTTCAAGCAGCGGAATTGAATGCGGCGGGAAAATACTCTAAGCTAAAAGGAAAAAGGAGGGGATTTACTTGCAGATTGTCATTGTTGGAGGTTCTGGTTTCGTTGGGCAGCATTTGGCCAAACGGTTGCTTGCGGCAGGTCATGAAGTATGGATTCCAACAAGGGGCTCACACTCTGTCCCCCATGGGCAAACGATCTCCTACAAACTTAATGAGATGGGGGCTTTACTCTCCAAGCTGAAGTCCCCCTACGCGATTGTGAATCTGGCGGGTGAATCGATTAATTCCGGTCGCTGGACTGCCAAACGCAAAGAGGCGATTCTGCAATCACGATTAGAAGTGACTCATACAATCGTTCGGGCCATTAAAGCTTCCGAGCAGAAGCCAGAAGTCTTGATTAACGCGTCCGCGATCGGATTTTACGGATACTCCAATACGGCAACATTCACGGAATCATCGCCATCGGGTCATGGGTTTCTCGCAGACGTCACCAGAGAATGGGAGCAAGCCGCTTCTAAAGCTGCTCCTCATACTCGTGTCGTGCTGGCTCGCCTTGGTGTAGTCCTTGGGGCAAACGGTGGAGCGTTGCCTCGAATGGTTCTCCCTTATTATGGGTGGATCGGCGGACGCGTGGGAAGTGGTCGACAGTTATTATCCTGGATTCATATTGACGATGTAGCGGGAATCATCGAGCACTGTTTGACCGACCAAAGAATTCACGGTCCTGTCAATGTGACAGCGCCCGAACCAATCACCATGGATCAGTTCGGGCGCAAGATCTCGCAAACGCTTCATCGCCCGCATTGGCTGGCAGTCCCGTCGTTTGCTCTTAAATTCCTTCTGGGGGAAATGGCTGAAATCGTCTTACAAGGACAGTTTGTACTTCCTCAGGTTATGCAATCGTATGGATATACTTTTACCTACCCGACCGCGGATCAAGCGTTGCAAGAGATTTATAAAAAGTAACGCAAGGGGATCATCAGAAGGGATAAACTGATTCCCGCCAATCCCATAGCAAACCCGCTCACACTTGCCTGCAGGCTGGATTCATGGAACAGCTTGGCGGTTCCAATCCCATGTGACGAGGTCCCCATTGCTACACCGATGGCCATGTCGCTTCGTATACCACAAAGCTCCATCAGCCTAGGCCCAATGACACTTCCGATCAGCCCCGTCAATACCGTCAGGACAGCTCCAAGCTCTGGCACTCCTCCCATTGTCTGAACAATCTCGATAGCGATTGGCGTGGTAACTGTTTTGGGGATCATGGTTAGCATGAGTTCTCTACTGCCGCCAAATAGGAGCACGATTCCTGCCGCAGATATAATTCCAGCCAAACAGCCGATGATCACTCCTGACAGGATCATTCCAAGCTGCTTGCGCATCAATGCGTAATGTTTATACAGTGGGACAGCCAGTGCGACCGTGGCAGGGCCGAGTAAAAACGAGAGCATGTCTCCTCCCAATCGGTATTGATCATAGGGAATCCCCGTTATCGCCAAGAACAAAATGAGAAGGCATGAGGCAGAAATAAGCGGATGAAGCCATTGGAACCGCACATACAGCCGCATGGATACGAAATACGCGGCAATCGTGATCACAAGTCCAAATAAAGGAGTGTTAACAGCCTCCACGCTGACTCTCCTCCCGTCCCTTCCGATTGAGAGCTTGTACCGTCCAGCCTGATGCGAGCATCACCACGACTGTACTACCCACCAGTCCCGCAATCAATGGAACCAGCTGTGACTCAAACTTAGGAAAAATAAGAATCACTCCAACAATCACTGGCGTAAAAAACAGCATCATGTTGCCGAGAAGCCACGAGGCCGCCTCCTCGATCCATGCCAGCTTCACCCACCCAGACGCTAACGCAGCTACTAGCAAGACCATACCCAATACATTGGCTGGCAAGGGAATCAGCCATTTATGAAGGACGAAACCAATAAAATTAAACGCGATAATGACTCCAAAACCACGCATCTTTTTTCTCCTTCCTCAATCGTGAATCTACTTACCTCCACATTTCTATTCGGAATCTGAAGCCCATAAGCCTTTTACCCGACAAAAGGTGAAAGGAGCACGATCGGCGCAAACTGTTTGCCGATCATGCTCCTTGTCAACGATCCCGTGATGATGAAGCCCTTATTTACTGTGTGTGAATTGTTCCGTCTCGGTAGAACCCGCGAGTGCCGTAGTTGAGGAGGTACCCCCGCTAACCACTTGAGCGACTTCATCGAAATATCCAGTACCTACTTCACGTTGGTGTCTGGTTGCTGTGTAGCCATTCTTCTCAGCGGCAAACTCTGCTTCTTGCAATTGAGAGTATGCAGCCATACCGTGATCTCTGTAGCCGCGAGCCAATTCAAACATGCTGTAGTTTAAGGCATGGAAGCCAGCCAATGTGACGAATTGGAATTTATAACCCATTTTGCCCAACTCTTGTTGGAACTTGGCGATGGTCTCGTCATCCAGCTTCTTTTTCCAGTTGAAGGACGGCGAGCAGTTGTAGGCAAGCAGTTTGCCCGGGAATTTCTCGTGGATAGCTTCAGCGAATCGTCTCGCCTCTTCCAGATTAGGTTCCGACGTTTCGCACCAAACCATGTCGGCATAGGGAGCGTAAGCGAGGCCGCGCGCAATCGCTTGCTCCAGACCAGCTTGGGTACGATAGAAGCCTTCCGGTGTACGCTCATTCGTGATGAATGGAGCGTCATAAGGGTCAACATCGCTTGTGATTAGATCCGCCGCATTGGCATCGGTACGAGCAATCAGAACTGTTGGAACACCCATTACGTCAGCGGCAAAACGCGCTGCGATCAGGTTTTTCACGGCTGTTTGCGTTGGCAGCAATACTTTGCCGCCCAAGTGTCCGCATTTTTTCTCCGAGGAGAGTTGATCCTCAAAGTGAACACCAGAAGCACCTGCTTCGATCATGCCTTTCATCAGTTCGAATACATTCAGTTGACCGCCAAAGCCCGCTTCAGCATCGGCAACGATTGGAGCAAACCAGTAGGTGTCTCCTTTTCCTTCCATTGTTTGGATTTGGTCAGCTCGTTGCAGGGACTGATTGATCCGTTTCACGACGGCAGGAACGCTGTTGGCTGGGTACAAGCTTTGGTCCGGATACATGTTTCCAGAAAGGTTGGCGTCAGCCGCTACTTGCCAGCCGCTCAAGTAAATGGCTTTCAGGCCTGCTTTGACCTGTTGAACCGCCTGATTCCCTGTCAAAGCACCCAACGCATTGACGTAATCCTCGTGATTCACCAACTGCCAGAGACGCTCTGCGCCTACTCGCGCCAGTGTATGTTCGATTTGGATGGAACCTCGCAGGCGCACAACATCGTTTGCAGAATATGGACGAGTGATGCCCTTCCAACGATCCGCTTTCCAGCTTTCCTCAATCTTCAATACTTCTTCTTGTCTTGTCATACAGTTTCAGTCCTCTCTCCTATTTTTATTTATGATGAAAAATCTCCTAAAGGAAGTTAATCATCGATGATTACTCAAAATACTCATAGCCAGGCAGCGTCAGGAACTCAGAGAATTCATCCTCTTGAATCAAACGTATGAAAAGTTGTGTAGCTAACGGGAACTTGCCAGCTTGATAGGTTTGTTCGCCGATACTCGCTTCGATCTTGGCAAGTTCTTCTTCCACGATTGTTTCAACTAGTTCCAACGTGACTTGGCGACCATCTTGCAAAACACCTTTGGGATGACGAATCCATTGCCATACCTGTGCGCGGGAGATTTCGGCGGTTGCGGCATCTTCCATCAGATTGAAGATTGGTACAGCGCCTGAGCCTCTCAACCATGCCTCGATGTACTGGATACCGACGCTGACATTAGTGCGAAGTCCCTCTTCTGTAATCGTTCCTTCTGGTACAGCGAGCAGGTCAGCCGCACTCACTCGGACATCTTCACGTTTGCGATCCAATTGGTTGGGCGTCGGCATATGAGTATCGAACATTTCCATCGCAACCGGAACCAGTCCCGGATGGGCAACCCATGTACCGTCATGTCCGTCCTTGGCCTCCCGTTCCTTGTCAGCGCGAACCTTGTTCATCGCGATTTCGTTGGCTTCGGGATTGTTGCGAACCGGAATTTGAGCCGCCATTCCACCTATTGCGTGAATATTGCGACGATGACAGGTTTGAATCGTCATCTGGGTATAGGCTCGCATGAATGGCACCGTCATCGATACCTGAGCGCGGTCGGGCAGGATCACATCTGGTTGGTTGCGCAGTTTCTTGATATAGCTGAAAATGTAATCCCAACGCCCGCAGTTCAATCCTGCGCTGTGCTCGCGCAACTCATAGAGGATTTCATTCATCTCAAAAGTGGCAAGAATGGTTTCAATCAATACGGTAGCTTTGATCGTTCCCTGTGGGATCCCCAGTTCTTTTTGCGCGAAAACAAATACATCATTCCAAAGCCTTGCCTCCAGATGTCCCTCCAGCTTCGGCAGATAAAAGTACGGTCCCGAGCCATTCTCCATTAATGTTCGAGCATTGTGGAAGAAGAATAGACCGAAGTCGAACAAGCTTCCCGAAACAGGCTTGCCATCGAGCAGCATGTGCTTTTCTTCAAGATGCCAACCGCGCGGACGAACGAGCAAAGTGGCGATTTGGTCATTGAGTAAGTAGCGCTTTCCTTCTGGGCTGACAAATTCAATGGTCCGCCGGATGGCATCACGCAGGTTGAGCTGACCTTGAATGGTATTGTCCCATGTGGGAGAGTTGGCGTCCTCGAAATCTGCCATAAACGCTTTGGCCCCTGAGTTAAAGGCGTTGATGACCATTTTGCGATCGCCTGCGGGACCTGTGATTTCTACGCGTCGATCTTGTAAATCTTGCGGTACGGGGGCAACTGTCCAATCACTTTCTCGTATATGCTTCGTCTCCGGAAGAAAATCGGGGAGCTTACCGCCGTCAATCTCGCGTTGTCTGCTGGCGCGCTTCTCTAGCAATTGATAACGCTCTTCCTGGAATTGTCGCGCCAGTTGAGTGACAAAAGCGACAGCCTCTGGGGTAAGAATTTCGGCGTACTGTGAGGAAACGGGTCCGATTATCTCTACTCCGGCTGGATACTTATTCGTTGTGGTAGGCATTGAAGCTGGTTCCTCCTTTCGCTTTTCGCGATCCCTTTTGATAATGTATTATGCAACAGACTCATTTTCTGTTCTGTATTATAATACAGATAATTTTGAATTGACAATCACTTTCTGACAATTCATTCAGACTTCCATTCTTCCTTACTTCTTAAATAGGGAAGCCAAATATCTTCTTGCCGCCTCTGGATTGGATAGCGCCTCCTCTTCTCGCTCTTTGTCCTTGTTCAGTTTGTCGATTGCTTTGGCATAGATTTCTTGCTCTTGAGCTTGAGGAATCACGACGACACCGTCCGCATCACCTACGACAATGTCTCCCGGATGTACGACGACACCCCCGCATGAGATCGGGACATTGATCTCCCCTGCCCCTGATTTGCCACTGGCAGCTACCGTATAGCCACGACAAAATACAGGGTAGTTCATTTCTTTAATCCCCTTGACGTCGCGAATCACTCCGTCTATAACCACCCCTTCGATTCCCAATATCTGCGCTAAGCCAATGACAAAATCTCCACAGACCGCATTGTATTCATAACCCTTAGCATCGATTACGAGGATGTCTCCCGGACTTGCTTCATAAATCGCCCGCAGAACCATTAGATTGTCGGCAGCTCTAACCTTGACGGTGAATGCCTTGCCGCGGACCTTTAATTTCTCATGCAAAGGTTTAATCGCCGGATCGAGGTTATTTAACCCACCCATGGCGTCTGACAGACAGGTAGTCGGGATACATCGGTTCACTGTTCTCTCCACCATCTAGCCACTTCCTCTCCGCTCTAATCAACCAGACCTGTACCACCACAAGTGATACAGAAAATATGTCCATCCCCCATACATTGGGTGCATTTGTTTCCTTCTGTTTCTTTTCCGGTACCCAAGCAACTCGGGCACGATTTCTCTCCATTTCCTTCACAGCGTTGACAACTAGTCATCATGAACACTCCTATCCATTCTTTCTGTAGTATGGTTGGTTTAAAATATCCCTGTATTAATACAAAACCATTTGATGTTTGTTATTATATAACAGGGAATAGTGTGGATCAATATTAAATTTTCAAAATTTTTAAGACAACTCGGGGTATTCATTATCTTCTATGGATTAGACTGGGTCGCGACTGGCTCATCAACTGGAGGTGGCAACAGCGGCTAATGGAGGGGCGGGAGTCTTCTGCTTGCTGGCTTCCGGTATGGTGCTGGGGATCGGAAAAGGTGCGAAGGTTCGCACACAGGGTTAGGTCTGCTACATATGATAGTACGATCATACGTATATCGCCGCTTGAGTGAAAGGAGGAAATACATTTGTGACGACGCTTTACCTTACCCAGCGCGCTTTTAAGCAGATAGATCAGGCGGTTAAGAAACAGCCCCTGGTAGAAACTGGTGGCATCCTAATGGGTTTACAACTCGAAAAGGGTGATTATATTGTCAGCTACGCAAGCGAACCGGGGCCACGAGCAATCCAAACACGAAATACCATCATGTTTGATGACCCGTACCTAAGAGAACTGGTTCGTAAAATACGGAGACGAACCGCTGGAAGGCTACAATATGTCGGTGATTGGCACAGTCATACGGTCAAACGCTTGTCACCGAGCAAAGGCGACCGTGAAACCATTTTAAGTAAACATACGAACAATCTCTACGCTTCATCCTCACCACTCATGCTGATCGCTGGCTTGGATAAGCGTCATCAACTCCTAGCGCGCGCTTTTATTCTTGCGGATTCTTTTCGTGAAGTGGATCAGATTCAGTTGTACCAGAAGCAAGTGAATCGACCACTTTTTTGAACACCTGCGTCGCTTTATGCGGGGCATTCGGAGATTGATTCTCGACAACCACAGCAATCGCGTAGCGTGGCTTCTCTACAGGAGTAATCCCCGCGAACCACTGATGATCCATCTGCTGCCCTGACGCAAAAGTCTGGGCAGTTCCACTTTTTCCAGCGACCGTCCATGCCGCGCTTATCAAGGATTGGCCCGTTCCCTGTTGCACAACGGCTTCCATGAATTTCATTAGCTTCATCGCCGTTACACGATCAATTCCTTTTGCATCAAGCGTGTGTGGCGTGAAGTGATGAAAGGTCATGCCATTGCGGTAGGTAATTCTGGAGACAAGACGAACCTGATTCGGTTTTCCGCCACGGGCAATCGTCGCCATCAGATTGGCAGCCTGCAAGGGAGTCATGCGAACGTCACGTTGACCTATTGCCGTCTGGATCAAGACTCCTTCATCTTGCTTCGAGCTGCCGGGTGCAAAGACACCTCCATGATCCTCTCCTTGTAACTGATGAAAATTCTCCAGCTTGTACAACACATCCGTTGACCATCCAACCGGCGTGGAAACTCCCAGCTTTTTCGCGTACTCCTCGATTTTGGCTCCGCCTACTTTTTTGGCTATTTGAGCAAAGGCAACGTTGCAAGAGTCAGCAAACGCTTCCTTCATGGTAAGTTTGCCATGTCCCCCTTTTTTCCAGCAGGAGAAGCCGTATTTGCCATACTCTCCTTCGCATAGGAACGTATCGGTTGGCGAGACAATTCCTTCACCCAGAGCGGCTGCGGCGACGACTGTTTTGAACACTGAGCCTGGCTCAAGCTGTTTAAACGCATGATTCTGCCAGCCCCCATCCGCTAGGCTGATTTTACTCTGATCATAATTCGGTCGACTCACCAGCGCCACAACATCACTGGTGTCAGCATCCAGCACGACAATGGAGCCTTCCTTCATCCCCACTTCATCGGCAATTTCCTCCAGGTTTTTTTGAATCCGCAGATCAAGTGTTGTCACAAGTGTAAGCGGATAAAACGCATTTTCGTTGGCTTTGTAACGCACATCCAGCCCTTTCAACGGATGACCTTTGCCGTCTACATAGTAGGACAAGCTGGACGATTCACTTCCTTGTAAAAACAGATCAAAGCTTCGCTCCAGCCCGCTCGCTCCCACAAGAGTTTCCAAGCTGATTTGTCGCGACAAAAGCTCTGTTTCATATTGGCTCTTAATGACTTGTGGATTTTGACTGATATAGCCGATGGTTTGCCTCGCAATCCCGTCCTTTGGATAGCGCTCCGTCACGGTCAAGGCAAGTATCCCCGGGATGTGAAGCCGATTGATCGCATCAGTCTGCTCGTCAGACAAAGCGTGGATCGTTCCGATATCGTCGCGGATAATCGTGGGACTTTTGCCTTCATAAATAGCCTGACGGATCTTATCTTCTGACAGATGCGCAAGATGAGCCACTTGCGTAATCGTCTGTTGGCCTTCCACTCCGCCCTGTGCGATCGGAAAAATAATCAGAGCCTTTTGCGCAGATCCGGTTAAGGACTGACCGTTTTTGTCCGCAATCTCTCCGCGGCCACTATTTAACATAATCGTTTGTTGACGTTGCTTGATCGAGCTTTTGACCAGATCAATCTGATGCGAAGAGAAGCGATGGGTAAATCCGATTTGGATCCACCATAGCCGAAGCATCAGACCCGCGATCAAAAACGTGAGCAAGAGTAAGCTCAAGAAAGCCCTTCGCTGGATTACCCGATGTGTAGTCAACCGCCACCCCGCCTTTCATCAGCATTTGCCTACAGTTTGTCCATGAAAGCGGGGGATGCAAACCAATTGGATGAAATGAAAAAGGCACAGGTTAAAATTAAACCTGAACCTTAACGAGCTGTACATATTATACTTTTTAAATATTTTTGTTTACTAAGTAAACGAAAATTTGTATAATTTACTCAAATCCAAAAATACCACATTCCCCCATCACTCTAGAGGTCACTACTCATCCTATAAAAAGTCAGGTGATAACCATGAACATTGCCAAACGATTACGTGAAGTTGCCAATTTGTATCACGCTTATCCGAGAGAAGCCGTCCTGTTTATCCTCGCCAGTTTCGTGAACTCGACAGGAAGCGCGTTTATGTGGCCGCTCACTACCTTGTATGTCCACAACGTTCTTCATCGCTCCATTGGCGAGGCCGGATTCGCTCTGATGCTTCAATCGCTCGCGGGAATTGCCGGTCAATTTTTTGGCGGAGCCATGTACCTTCGTCTCGGAGCAAAAGGATTGATCGTAGGTTCTCTCACGCTCGTAGCCACAGCGCAACTGCTTGTGCCTTTCACTTCTGATTGGGTGCTTTATATGGTCATCATGTCCATCATCGGTTTTCTTAACGCCATCACCATGCCCGCAATTCAGGCTTTCATTGGTTTTCGCTGGAAGAAAAAGCGTCGGGAATTATTTAATGTCGTGTATGTGGGCAACAACCTAGGGTTGGCTGTCGGTACCTCTCTTGCGGGAATGCTTGCCGCCTACTCCTTTAGCATGACGTTCTGGTTAAACAGTGTCAGTACATTCGCATTTGCCCTTTTCTTCTATCTGTTCATGCGTCGTATTCAGGTAGAGAGTACGGAAGAGTTGCCTGTCGGTCAGCGCCCCTCAATCCTTTCTGATGATAGTACCTGGCAGCTTCTCTCCAGGTATAAGCTCTATTTATTTCTCGCCTTGGGCTCAGCTTTCGTTTGGTTTGGCAGTTCGGTATGGGGAACAGGTGTGGCAGCATACATTGACCATGAGGGGATGAGCATTGCGGCCTATAGTTTGCTCTGGACGATTAACGGAATTGTAATATTTGCGGGGCAGCCAATTACCTCCCTCATCAAACACACCATTGCCAAATCACTCACTGCCCAATTAGTAGCCAGTGCCTGCTGCTATACGATCGGATTTGCTTTCATGCTGGTTTTTCACCAGAATTATCTGGCCTTCGTCGTCGGGATGGTCATTAGCACCTTTGGGGAAATGCTAAAGGCCCCTACCATCCCCGCGTTCATTACAGAAAACGCTGGGGAATACGCACCCTTTTATCTGGGCGTAGTAGGAGGCCTGTGTAGTGTCGGTCGTTTGTTCGGACCGCTATTATTGGGAAGGATGTATGATGCTGGGGGGATTGTTCCTGTGCTCTTGGTCGCAACTGGCGCAATGGCTGTCGCAGTCTTGCTGTATAAAATTCATGCGCTGTTGCATGCTTCCAAAGATTCTCGCTCGACTCAATCTCCTGCCCAATCTCGTAATCTTGAGGCAGACAGCGCAAGTTCTTCAGGTTAATGGAGGAGATATTGATGCTCCTTGTAATAGTTCATGATCTTCGGCTGGATCTGTTCTTCCAGCTTGCGCAGCTCTTGTTCCAAAAGCTCTTGATCCTGATCTGTAATTTCATAGGCAGGGCTCACATTCCCTTGCGCCTCTAAAAACTCGATTCGATAAGCTGTCGGGGGATGTGTGGAATCTAATCGGGATTCCACCATCCGACCGATTTTTTGTATACGGGTAATTTCTTGCTGTGGCATGTGATCAAATTGCTGTCTTAATTCTTGAAAAAGTGTAGCATGTTCTTTGGCCATCAACATTTTTTGCAAGACGAAATTGAAGTACTGCGCAAGATGCAGCTTCTCCAATAACGAAACCTTGGCCTTCACTCCGCTTACCTTAGTCGCGAGATAGTCCGCCATATATTCGGCACGCTGACTATCCTGCCATAATAAATGGGCAAGGAAATACAGGATACCATAAATGATCCGTGACAAGCCCAAAAGAATCAGATTGATCGGGATCATCATCACATCAATGAAACTAGGAGACCTTTCGATAATCGAATCCGGTCGAAGCAAATCATGCCAGACGGTTAAGGTTGAGAGCGCTGAACCGATAAAAAAGCCCTTGGATGTGTCTTTATTGACACCGTGCCCCAATTCGTGAGCAATTAACGCAACTCTTTCTTCGGCGTTCAGGACCGCAAACAATGGCAGTCCCAGATTTAGATATTGATGTCCTCGAATGCCGACACTTTCAAACGCCGCATTGTATTCATAACCGATCGTGATTCCTGTTACTGGCTTCGATTGGAGGACGCTGGCTATGTCATTTGCCACCTTGTAAAGGGTTGGAAACTCTTTTTTTGATAAAATAGGATCATGAAGTTTGCCAAATCGGGGGCGCGTAAGCCACGCAATCACAAAGCAAACCAATGAACCCAACAAGAAAAAGAACTTTCCCCAACCAATGACCGCCAGCCAACTTCCTGTTACCAGAATGGCGAAGCTTACAAGGTGAACGCATCCTGATAGAATATAGGCCAAACATAATGAAGGCGTTAGCTTGGATTGATAGTAACCTTGCTTCATTAGATGTAACAGTTTTTCTCCAAGTTTTCGACTCATTCGCGAATATAAATTTTGAAGTACCCCAGCGCTTTCTTGTTTATTCAAAGGGTTAATATTCCAATTACATGCTTCACACCATGAGATGTATCCTTTGTTTACTGTGATTTCTGTATGACAGTGGGGACAGTACGTTTTCCCAACTGACAATGCGTCCGTTTCAGGCATCGTAACCCTCCGTATTGGAATAGTAGATCGATCTCTACTATTTTAACGAGAATTCATATAAAATGAAATCTTCATTAAGTTATCCGTTCATCTTTATCGCATACACAATAAAAGAAATCGAACCGAAACACGGAAAGACAGATAAGAAATAATTCCCCTTTAAGATCTGACTCAAAGTCGTCACCGCTAGAATTGTTCCACAACAAAAATAGACGATTTTTTTCTGCTTGATCTTCATCTGCAATTCCCCTTAAATTCCGCCGATTAATGATTGGCATCATCTTCATGGTTGAGCCATTTCATATTTACGGAACATCATTACAAGTTTTGATTAGCGTATATCCTGGTAGATAAACCTATCGACATTCCCAGAATCAAAAGAGAAAGTAAACCAAGAAACAAACCTTGAGCGATTTGCGGAAGTTGAATCAAATCTTGATGTCCGATCTGATGTGTTCGCATGGATATCATTATTCTAGGAGCTACAAATGGAAATAAAAAAATCATACACATAAAGATATACTTAGATTTTTCATACCCGAAGCGATACTGAACAGGAATAATAGTCCCGAAGATAACAGCCAGAATGAGGAGTGACATTCCTACATCCGACAAACTCAGCATGGCTAGCTTAGTCGAAATGAATAGACTTGTAAGTGTATAGAAAATATAGCACCCTACAAAAATGGCTAGAAGAAACGCATATTTGGATCTTACCATTGCCCTTCTTGTATAGGGAGTTGCGCAAAGAAGCGCGGAACCTTTGAATTTATATTCAATCATCGACACAGTGTTGAACATCAAATATTGAATAAAGAGAGTGCTTAGAAAAAAAGCGAAAAACCCTCCTGTCATAAAATCGACTCTACTACTGATAAAGACTGGCAACACAAATGCAAAGACTAACATGATGAACCAATACCTTTTTGCGAGAAGGAAATCTTTTTTTACAAGATGATACACCATCTTTATTACCTCCCAATATAACCCAACATCACATCTTCAATGGTCGGCCTTTCAATAAGCACGTTCTCCATTTGTTGGCGAACAGCCGTTTTATTGTCAGTCAAACCGGAAAAACCATACTCTGTTTCATGCAAGGTTAAAAACAATCCCCTCGTATGTTCATTTATATCTTCTCGATCCCCTTTAACTAAACCATGTCGGTCCAGCAAACTATCTTTTTCTTCACTGAATAGGATTTGACCCTGATCAATCAAAATCAGTGTATCTGCAACTTTGTCCAAATCAGAGGTAATATGGGATGAAAAGAAAACAGCTTTTTTATCTTGCTTGATGAAATCAAGCAAGATATCCATTAGCTCCAATCTTACTTGAGGATCTAGTCCACTTGTTGGTTCATCCATAATCAATAGATCCGCATGATGAGAAAGCGCTAATGAAATGGCATACTTCATACGCATACCCTTGGACAACGTGCTGATTTGCTGATTGGATGGCAGACCAAAACGCTCCATATGCTGTCTAAAGATCGCTTCGTCCCAATTGGAATACGCTGGCGCAATGATGTTTTTCATTTCTAGAAGAGTTAAATCTTCGTAAAAATATCCTTCATCTAATACGATACCAATACGGTTCTTGAATTCTCGTTCAATTAATTGAATATCTTTACCGTAAAATTCAATCTCTCCGGCGTCCTTTAACATTAGTCCAAGAATCGATTTAATGGTTGTCGTTTTTCCAGCACCGTTGACCCCGATAAAACCAGTAATACAGCCTTCCAACAAGGAAAAGCTAATGTCCTTTAAGGCGAAGGTGCCTAAGTCTTTTTTCAATCCTTTTACCTCTAAAATCGGAATCATTCCTCATCCTCCTCAAAAAGCAAATCCATCATCGCATACAATTCCTTTTTGCTAATACCAAGCGCGCGAGCCGTATTCCAGGCTTCAGAGAGTTTGGCTTCCACCATATGCCGTTTGGATTCCAGCAGAAGCTCAAGGTTTTCTTTGGCAACAAATGACCCTTTACCCGCTTTGGTTGTAATAAAGCCTTCCGATTCAAGTTCGTCGTAAACTCTTCGGGTAGTCAGAACACTTACACGCAAATCATTAGCAAGTGCGCGTATGGATGGAAGCATTTCTCCTTCTTCTAATTCTCCACGCAAGATAGCATCCTTTATTTGGTTCTTGATCTGCTGATAGATAGGCAGATCGGACACATTGGATATAATAATTTTCATTTAGCCTCCACCAAACTGTGTATTACCTACATACACAGAATATACATCAGTTACACCATTGTCAATAAACACATCTTTAGCTGTGCCACGACCCCCGAAATAGTTCAAGAACATAACGAGGCCCTCGACGAATTTGGATTTCGTAAGCATTCTACAGATTACTCCCATGCTGGGCATTCACAAAAATAAGGAGCCGTTGCTTTTAGCAACCTGCTCCTTATTTCACACTCAGAGGCCCATGAGGTTTTGAAAACCAATTCGAAATTGGATTTAGTAGCGTGAGAATTTTCCCCCTAACATTCCTGACTATCCCGCTATAACCGATATCGTGTTTTCACCTTGATTCGCCATGTAAACGCGATTATTTTTCTCGTTGACGACACCCGACAATGTGCTGAGCCCGACTTGGACGTTAGCAATGATCTTGTTGTTCACCCCGTTAATGACAAATACTCTTTCTCTAGACGCTTCCCCAATGGCGGTGGCGACGTAAATGCGATTTAGCTTCGTACTCACGACTGCCAGCACCGGAGATTCACCGTTCACGACCGTGGCAATCACTTTGTTGTTGGCACCGTTGATGACAGCCACATTATGGCTGCCCGTCGTATCATCCGGCGCATAGATTCGGTTTGTGACTGGGTTGATGCCCATGGTCCCGACACTGCCGACACCTGAGATGATCTTAATCAGCTTATTATTGCGTCCGTTGACAACGGCGATAGTGCCTGCCTCTGTTGAAGTCACAGCATAGACCCGGTCCGTACGTAAATTGATGGCAAGCGAGAAAGGTTCATTCCCGATTTTAATCGTCTTGACCACCTTATTCGTACAACCGTCGATAACAGACATCGTATCCGCACCTGTATTCAAGACGTAGATGCGGTTGACAATCGGATTGACACCGACCGCATTTAGCGACCCAGTAAGTCTCTGCTTGCCGACTTTTATGGTCTTTATTATTTTTTGGAGCCTACCGTCAATGACGGTTACGGTGTTTTTCACGTTGTTCAGCGCGTAGACCAGATTGGTACGCAAATTTACCGCAATCGACGTAAAAACCCCTCCGACGTTGAACGTTTTGATGAGAGTATCTGTCCTGCCGTCGATGATGAATAATTTGCCCCCTGATCCTGCGACGTAAATCCGGTTCGTAAACCGGTTGACGGCAACAGTAGCCGCATCCGTCACGTTTTTGATGGTCTTAATGACTCGATTGGTGCCGCTGTCAATGACAGATACGCTGTCGCTCTTGTTGTTTGCCACATACAGCTTGTTTGTGCGTCGGTTTAACACGATATCGGTCGGACCCTCTCCTACTCGTATCGTTTTAATCACTCTTATTGTGCTTATCGCAATCACCGCCTCGTTGTCCTTCCTTACTATTTCAATTTATTCAGGACCGATGCGAGAAGTTTGGTTATATGTCTTACGTTGGCAAACGAAAAATCCCAACGATACGCTCGTCGGGATTTTGTAATGATATTTATTCAAAGCGTACAACTAAAAGCATGATTGGTCTCTTAACAGTCTCCACAAATAAAAACAGCGTATGAAGCTGATGTCAGTTCACACACTGTTTCTCATTTTTCTCCGAACTATAATACAATCTGCTTCTCCGCGAGAATGTCACGAATCTTCGTCGATAACAGGTCGATCGCAACCAGATTAAATCCGCCCTCCGGAACGATCACATCCGCATATCGCTTGGTCGGCTCGATAAATTGCAAATGCATAGGACGAACAATCCCCAAGTATTGCTTTACAATCGAATCAAGTGTACGTCCGCGTTCTTCCATGTCTCTTTGGATCCGTCTGACAATCCGTACATCGGCGTCCGTATCAACAAACACCTTGATGTCCATCATCTCACGAATTCGCGGATCTTCCAGGATTAGCATCCCTTCAAGAATGACCACGTTCTTTGGTTCCACCAAAACTTGTTCTTGAGCTCGAGTATGCATTTTGAAATCATACTGGGGCTTGTATACAGGACGTCCGTTCATTAGTTCCTGTAGATGAGTCAAAAGCAAATCGTTGTCGAACGCAAACGGATGGTCGTAGTTGGTGAGTACTCTCTCTTCCATGCTGAGATGACTCTGATCCTTATAATAAGAATCCTGTTCAATCATGATGACGCTCTCGTCCTGGAATTGACGATATAATTCTCTTGCTACAGTGGTTTTGCCGGAACCGCTACCGCCGGCTACCCCAATTACTACGGGGTGACCCATGGTTTAAATCTCCTTCCTCATCATGTCGTAAGCACGCACTGGCTTAGCGACCTTCACCTTGACTAATTGCATCGCATGACGAGCGGCATCCACTTCATTGCCGTCTTCATCCCAGATTTGATCAATGGTTTGTTGGAAGAATGTTTCTGGTCCAAAAAATTCCACTTTTGCCCCTGGTTTGAAGTAATTGCGCTGTTGAATGGTTGCCAAACCCGTTACCTCATCGTAGTCTACCACAAGTCCAGCGAATTCGTAAGGCACAGGATTGTCCGGAACGCCAAAAAGTTGTTCTTCTGTACTTGGATTGCCATAAAAGAAACCGGTTGACAAGGTACGAGGCGCAGATTTATACACTTCGTCAATCCATTCCTGCTTCATTTTGAAGTTGGCTGGATCTTGGAAATACGCGTCGATTGCCATACGGTAGGCTCTTGATACGGTTGCCACGTAGTGAATGGACTTCATCCGTCCTTCTACTTTTAAGGAGTCGACCCCTGCTTCAATCATGTCGGCAATGTATGGAAGCATGCTGAGGTCTTTTGGAGACATGGTGTACTGCTCTTCTCCTTCAGCGAATAGCGCTTTATTCTCATTCGCTTCAAAATTAAAGCCCTCTTCAAACAGATCGTACTTCCAACGGCAGGACTGCGCACAGCCGCCACGGTTGGAGTCGCGCATCGCCATGTGGTTGGAGAGCACGCAACGACCGGAATAGGCGATACACATCGCTCCGTGGATGAAGGCTTCGATTTCAACGTCTACTTTTGATTTGATTTCATAGATTTCTCGCATGGATACTTCGCGAGCCAGAACAACGCGGGCAATCCCTTCTTCTTTCCAGAACTTCACAGATTTCCAGTTCGTCGTGGAAGCTTGTGTGCTCAAGTGTACTTCAAGATTAGGCGCAGCTTTTTTACAAGCCTGGATAAGTGCCGGGTCCGCAACGATTACGGCATCAATCCCTGCGTTATAAAGCTCCTGGAAGTATTCACGCATGCCGCCCAAATCTTCATTGTGAGCGATGATGTTGGAGGCTACGAACACTTTGGCGCCACGTTCGTGGGCAAACTTCACGCCTTCACGCATTTCATCATAGCTGAAGTTATCGGCATTGGCACGCAAGCTGTACGATTGGGCACCAATATAAACAGCGTCAGCGCCATAGCGAATGGCGAATTGCAGTTTCTCAAGGTTACCGGCTGGTGCCAATAATTCCGGTTTGTTCAGAATGATTTTCTTCTCTGCTGAGTTGGGTGTCAAAATGGTTGACATCACAATTCACCTCACTTCTTAAGATGTTTGGTATGGAATCGGTGGTTTATAGTAGAATCCGGTGTTCAACGGACGATTAGCTGGTTGGATCGCTTCAATTTGATCAAGGAAATTCATGGCTTGATCACGGTAAGCCTCTACGTCAGTGAGGCACAAATCAATCGCACGACGATACAGCTTGGTAACCGTTAGGATGTACTCTTCCGTCTGCAATAACCCTTCAATCTTCAGGCTGTCAATACCGCCGTTGATGAAGTCCTCCAGACCGTCTATCATACAGATGTCCTCAGCACTCATCACATGCGTTCCATGGGCGTCTTCATAGATCGGGTAGTTGACCGTTTGACGCTTCTCTTCCTTCATGTACAGTCCGCGTTCCATTCCCGTCGATTCTTGCTCCACATCTCTGCCCTGGTATCCGAAGTAGGCGGTGACCAGATCGCGTCTAGAGTGGAAGATACAAGTAGCTCCGTGAATCTGCGCCTGAATCTCGATTGCTGAATTCTCACGGTTCTCAATGGTTTCATCGATGGTCAGCTCACGGGCGAGGACAGCACGGGTCGCTCCCTTGGAAGCCCAGTAGTTCACTGTATCAAAACTGGTAGAAAGCATCTCCATGCTCCAGTGAAGCTTCAAATTCGGAGTTACTTCACGCGCGGTAAGCAGGACAGATGGATCCCCAAACACAATCCCATCAACACCGATGCTATCCAAATGGCCAAGGTACTCCTCCAAGCCATTCAATTCATCATTGTGCAAAAGCGCATTCACATTTACATATACCTTGGCACCGCGTTCATGGGCAATTTTTACGGTTTGGTTAATCTCTTCTATGGTAAAGTCCCCGGCATTACGCAAGCCGTATCGTGCGTCACCGATGGAGAGAGCATCAGCCCCCGCATCCAATAGCGGTACGACACTAGCAAAGCTTTTTGCTGAAACCAATAGTTCAGGCTTCTTCACGTGCATCCGATCCTTTCTCTTTCTTAATACTCACGGCGATTCCATCGCCGATTGGCACAACAGCCGTTTCCAGCTGCGGATGGGTGACAAGATGGTTGTTGAATTGATCTATTTTTTGGACGAGCGGTCGCTGTCGTTTATTCGCTTCTTCAGGAGTGGCCACGAGCCCACGGAACAAGACGTTATCACTGATCACAAGCCCGCCGGGAACAAGAAGAGGCAAGTACAGTTCGAGAAACTTGAGATACTGCCCCTTGGCCGCATCAATGAACAGGCAGTCAAATTGATAGCCTTCAGGCAGACCAAGCGTAGCATCTCCCTCACGAAGTTCAATTCGTTCGCTTACACCAGCCTCGGCAAAATTCTCGCGAGCCCGCTTGATTCTCTCCTCATCCAGCTCCATGGTGACAATCCGCGCTTCGGGTGCCGCTTCAGCCAGCCAGATCGTCGAATAGCCGATCGCGGTACCCACTTCCAGAATCCGTTTGGGCCGATGCGTCAACAGCAACAGGCGGATGAACTGTGCGCTTGGCAGTTGAACAATGGGAATTCCCTCCGCATGCGCTTCTTGTTCCAAGCGCGTGAGAAGGGAAGATCGTTTGGGAACCAATGTATGAAGGTAAGCATCTATGGTTGGATTGGTAATCATCCTTGTAACTCCTCATCGGCAATAACCGAATTATTATATCATATTTTTACTATGAAAACATTGTTTTTACCAGTTCCCTCTGCTTTTTGCGTCGCGAGCCAGGTGTTCTTCCAACGTTTTGGAAAAGTAATGTTCGGAGGTGCCATCTTTTTTGGTGACAAAGAAGAAATAATCGTGGTGTGCAGGCTCCACAACCGCTTGAAGCGAAGCTCTGCCCGGATTGGCGATTGGACCAGGCGGTAAGCCCTGATGTAAGTACGTATTGTACGGACTTGGGATCTTCAAATCGTTAAAGGTAATCCGATCCCGCTGTTTGCCAAGAATGAACTGAATGGTTGCACAGGATTGCAGCATCCAGTGATCGTGTATCCGATTGTAGAATACACCAGCCACTACAGGGCGCTCCTGATCAACAACGACTTCACGCTCTACGATGGACGCAAGGGTGACCGCATCATCCAGCGAAATGTTTTGCTTTTTGAGCTCATCTAGCCACTCTGGCTTCAGTTCTTTTTGAAATTGAGCGAGCATTTTGGAGATGATCTCATGCTCCGTCGCCCCTTTTTTCACTTCATACGTGTCGGGAAATAAATAGCCCTCTAACCGATATTTTCGCCCTTCCTTGTGAGGAATAGACGACACAAAGGGAAATTCCGAAAAATCACCGTGATCGATCTCTTTCAAGAACGCCTCTTTGTTGACAATCCCCTTCTCAGCAAGAGAGGTTGCGATTTGATTAATGTTCCAGCCTTCTGGAACGGTGAAGTGAACGGTATCAACGACAACCTTACCGCCCGCCATATCATCGATTAACGCGGAAATAGGTTGTCCAACACTAAATCGATAGTCTCCAGCTTGGAGTTTACTGCCGTTATCTCTTGTCTTGACATACAAACTGAATAACGTGGCGTTTTTTATCAGCCCTTCTTTTTCAAGAATCTGTCCAATGTCTCGAACAGACGAACCAGCCGGAATGGAAACTAGTTTCACTTTACCCGCGCTTGCCGAAGGTGGCTGAAGCTGTGAATACACATAGCCCATCGCGACTGCAAGTACAAGAATCATGATGAAAAGATAGACACCAAACGGTCTTCTTCTCCTCTTTTGCTTCCCTGTGAATGACGGAGTACCATTTCTCAAGGATCCCCGTTCTTTTTTCATTTGGTTCAAAAGTAAACCTCCTCTTCCCTGCATCGCCTCTCATTATACCGAAGATTTTGTCTCAAGTAAAAGAACCCTTTGGATGTGTTCCAAAGGGTTCAGCGGATGGCGTATTCTTATCTATATAGGGTGCGCGTATTTGACTTGATCAATTAGTAGCCATAAACAAATGCTTCATCATCAAACCATTTGATTCGTACGGCTTTGTCAGCTAACGTCATCAATCGCTTTCCGACTTTTAAAAAGTGGCCGCGGGACTCGCATTTTTTAAATTCATGAAACGGGACGGATTCAATCATTTGAACATCTCCTGAAGCAAAAACGATAACCAATGTACCCATATCGACTGCTTCAACCGCTTCCCGTTCTAAAACCATTGCCATGATTTTCATCTCCCTGCTTTTTCTTCGCAAGATTTTTTCCGTGCAAGTTACCCCAGCCATAATTTGGATCCTGTCAGGAGTCTTGCTCACACCCATATTCTATATGATTCTTGTTGGCCTAAGACCATCAATTTATGAATAAACCGTTAAGAAACTGTGAATTAGTATGACACATTTCGCGCAAAATGTCAGATCATTACTGAGCATGTCGACTTCTGGAAATTCTTCATAAGCGAGTTAAGTTTTTCTTCAACCTCAGATAGCCCAACCCTCTCCTCGATCCCCTCCCGCATACTCCTGAGGGTTACTTCGCCTCGCGCCAGCTCATCCTGACCTAACAAAAGGACAAACGGAATTTCTTCCTTATTCGCATAATCCAAGGCCTTCTTCACTCGTTTCCCAGACATCTCGATCTCTACTCGCAGACCCTGACGCCGTAATCGTGTGGCTAGTTGAAGGCTTTCAGCTTGCGTTCCGATGGGAACAATCAATATTTCGGTAAGTGGACCAGATGAAAGCTGTCCCTTTTCCAGCAATGCCGCATAGATGACATCCAGTCCGAACGACAGCCCTACAGCAGGGAAGCTCTGATCGTTCCCCAGCAGTTGTCCGATGATCTTGTCGTAGCGTCCGCCGCTCCCGATACTGGAAGTAATTCTGCCTTCTGTTAAAAAAATCTCATATACACTACCCGTATAAATATTGAGGCCTCTCGCGAGAAACGGATTGAACTGCAGATAGGATTCGACTCCAGCCTTCGTCACATATTCACGTAGCTCCATCAATTCTCGGAGTCCTTCCACAACAAGCGGCTGGGAGAAGTTCTTGCCGATATACTCTAATGTGTTACCGTTATCTGCTTGGATGAATTGGGTGATTCGCTCGATTGTGTCTTGTTCGATCTGTTTGTCATTGAGTTCTTCCTTGACCCCTGCTATCCCGATTTTCTCTACCTTATCCAGTGTCAGGATTACGTCACCCAACCGCTCCTCAGCTACCTCGAAGCTGAGCAGGATTCCCGTCAGAACCTTCCGATTGTTATATTGAATCTTTACATTAAGCTTCAAACGCTGAAACACCTCAACCGCCATCACCAGCAGTTCCGCTTCGGCCAGCACTGATGTGACCCCGACCACGTCCACATCACATTGCGTAAACTCTCGGAACCTTCCCGCTTTCATAGGCCCATCTCGAAAAACCTTGCCAATCTCGTACCGTTTGAACGGCAGCCGAATATCTGGATTCATCCCGATCACCTTGGCGACAGGAATGGTTAAGTCATAGCGTAAAGCCAGCTCCCTCTCACCCTGATCGGAAAGCTTATAAACTTCTTTGAGAATCTCCTCACCGCCGCCGTACTTGGAGGCGAGCAAGTCATAGTAGTTGAGGATGGGTGTCTCCAGCGGCTTATATGCGTACTGTTCAAATACCTCTTCCAAGGTTCTTCTGATGTAGGTGCGAATCGTCTGCTCCTCTGGCAAATAGTCTTTGGTCCCCTTCACATTGCGCAGCATCTCTTCCATTGTGCTCATCCTTTCGTTTTAAGCCGAGTTGATTCGGCATTGGTGAAATAAAAAAAGCCACGTAGGATTAAAAATACCTACGTGGCTTCGTATATCGCCCGCAGGTACAAGCACGAAAAGCGCTTGCACCTACGGGAGTTATCCCTTAGACACAAACGCTTACGTATGATGATGTAGTTGTTCGATTCTGGTTAGATTGCGGTAACCGAACATGAAAAAACTCTCCTTACAAGTAAATTGAAGCTATTGTATCGAATCTTCCGCTTTAACGCAAGCCCTTTATGGCCATTAAGCGTTTGAATGCGTCTGAACGTACTCTTGCAGGCAGTCTAGGAACAGCTGACCGTACTTCTCAAATTTGGCCGCTCCCACTCCTTTGATCGTGAGCATTGTTTGTTTGTCACCAGGACAAATACTGCTCATTTCTTTCAACGTGCTGTCATGGAAAATGACATAAGGCGGTACCCCTTCTTGCTGGGATAGCTCTTTGCGCAATTCTCGCAACCGCTCAAACAATTCATCATCCGCTTCCCGCTGTACAGGTCGAAGCTGAATCTTCTGCCACACTTGCTCCTCGCCTTTTAAGACCGGCAAGGCTTTTTCCGTTACCATCAGAACCGGGTACTGGCTTTCCGTTACATGGAGATACCCTTCCGCAATCAGAAGCTGAATCAATTCCATAATCTCTTTCTCCACATATTCCTTCATCAAGCCATACGTAGGCAGCTTGTCAAACCCGAATTGCAGAACCTTTTTGTTTTTGGAGGCTTTAAGCACTTGGGCAACTAGCGAGGCTCCGTAGCGTTCTTTCATCCGTTTGACGCAGGAAAATATTTTTTGGGCTTCCACCGTAATGTCTAGCAGTTCCAAATCATTCGTGCAATTGCCGCATTGCCCACACTCGGTTGATTGGGTTTCACCGAAGTACTGGACGATATGCTGCATCAGGCATCTGGGTGTCCGGCAGTAATCCATCATGGCGTACAGCTTTTTGTATTCGTATTCTTTTCGCTCGGTTGTGAGC
This sequence comes from Brevibacillus ginsengisoli, assembly GCF_050113715.1. Taxonomy (NCBI): domain Bacteria; kingdom Bacillati; phylum Bacillota; class Bacilli; order Caryophanales; family Paenibacillaceae; genus Brevibacillus; species Brevibacillus ginsengisoli. The sequence goes on along the minus strand of NZ_JBNJQR010000001.1, from coordinate 544,092 downwards.
TGATTTTGTTCGATAAAGAATTTCTGGGTCTGAACATCTTGCGGATGATACAAGAGAATACACTCGCTCAGCTCGCCATCGCGGCCTGCGCGGCCAGCTTCTTGATAGTAAGCCTCCAGATTTTTGGGCATGTTGAAGTGAATGACGTACCGAACGTTAGACTTGTCAATCCCCATCCCAAATGCGTTGGTGGCGATCATAACTCTGACATCATCAAAAAGAAAGGCCTCCTGATTACCCGCTCTCTCCTCCTCATTTAGCCCAGCATGGTATTTGGTCACAGAAAGCCCTCGTTTGAGCAAGTGTTCATGAAGAGCGTCCACTTCTTTTCTGGTTGACGCATAGACGATTCCTGCTTGCTGGTGGTTCGCTTTGAGGTAATCGACTACGAACGCGCGTTTATCCTCCCCCTTGCGAACAGACAGGATGAGGTTCTTCCTTTCAAAACCCGTAATCACTAGACCTTCATTCATAAGACTCAGTTGTCTTCGAATATCCTCCGTCACTTCGGGAGTAGCTGTCGCTGTAAGGGCAGCAACAATCGGTCGCGTTGGTAAATCGCGTAGAAATTTGGCGATATTTAAATAGCTGGGGCGAAAATCATGACCCCACGAAGAGACGCAGTGAGCCTCATCTACCGCCACCAGAGAAACAGGCAGTTCCCTCATTAAAGAGAGAAAGTTTTCGGACTCCAGCCTTTCCGGCGCGATGTAGAGCAGCTTATACTCCCCACCGCGGGCTTTTTGCAGTCGATCCCGCACCTCGCTATAGTCAAGGGAACTATTGATCTGGGTTGCTGGAATTCCCATGCTGACGAGTGCATCTACTTGATCTTTCATGAGAGATATTAACGGCGAGATGACAATCGTGACACCGTCCAAAAGAATCGCTGGCACCTGATAACAGATGGATTTACCGCCGCCTGTCGGCATGATGCCCACCGTATCCCGCCCAGCGAGCAAACTTTGGACAATCTCTTCTTGTCCTTTGCGAAAAGCTTGATAACCAAAATATTGTTTCAGAATTTCTTCTGCTCTGTTTAACAAATCAAATCACCTGCGTTCGATTCATTTTACTTGGAATTCACCAAAGCTTTTTCTATTCTACTCGTACCATATCAAAGATTACTAGGGCAAATTTTTTTACCCAATAAGACAAAAGGACCACCCTGTAGGCTGGTCCTCCATTCTATCATGATTCGCTTAATCCTTCATAAGGAAGCTATTAGGCATCACCACAGCGACAACCTCGCCACGAGCGCAAAGCGTGTCGTTCGCGTACACTTCCGTTTCTACCTTCCATTTTTTCGGGTGAATCTCTTGAATCGTTCCAATCGCTTTTAATGGAATGCCATGTGGAGTCGGCTTAAGAAAATCCACGTGTAAGGAAGCTGTTACAAATCGAGGTGGCTCAGCATTGTCTCCGGGCTCATGACCATTTTTACGGTGCAGGGCCAATGCCGCCGAGCCTGTCCCATGACAATCAATGAGTGACGCAATCAAGCCACCGTAAACAAAACCAGGTAGAGCCAAATGCTCATCCCCCGGCGAATAAATGGTCACTGTCTGCTCTCCTTGCCAACCTGTGCGGAAGTGGTGGCCTTGCTCATTTAATCGACCACAACCATAGCACCATGCAAAATCATCCGGATAATCATCTTGAATCGCTTGCAGCACTTTTTCCACCTGAGTTCCTCCTCTATTCGTCGAAATTATCTATCAATAAAAGATGCCTACTTCCTTTTTATCATATTTTCTCAAAAATGGAACACCAAACATGAAATCTCAATTCATTACTCCGTCTTTTTTCGTTGTTTTCTCCAACGTTTGTATAAACCTAATCCGAGCAATATCATCACGACAAGCGGTGCGAACTCAGGAAAAGCAAACAAGGAAATCATCGCATCTCCGTACACCACCAGGTCAAAGAGGCCGATAACGAATAATGTAAGGATTAGATTCTGGAATTTATGATAAAAGATCACAATTCTAGTAATGCACGCGTTCAAGATATTCATGATATCCCTCCTAGCTGGTAATACGAAGAAGGAAGAAATTAGGTTCAAAAAATTAAAAGAACTGGCCGCCGAAAAGACCAGTTCCTTTCTTCGTGTATTTCGTCCAATTACTTCATTTCTTCAATGTCCTGTAAAACCAGCTGCTCTCCCTCGGTGTAATGGAACGAAACACGGGTTTTGGACTTCAATTTCTCCACCATTTGTTTGGATACCTCGTTCAGTCGAAATGCCTTGGGCTCGCCGTTGACGATGATTTCTACAGAGTTCCCGTCGATCATACCGGTGTATTCCCCGGTACCTTCTTTCACCACAAGTTTAGGGGAACCACTTGACTTGGTTGGAGTAGCAGGAGTCGTAGAAGGTTGACCAGTAGTCTGCGCAGGTGCTTGAACCCCAGAACTTCCCTCTTGTTGGACAGGTTGTGATGCCAGGGACGCCTGGCTTTGATCGGCCGGAGCTGGTCCTGCTTGCTGATCAGAACAGCCCGTCACCAAGAATACTGCTGCTGCTAGTGGAACTAGAGTGGAAGCGAATTTTTTCATTGTCATGATCACCTCGCTACTAAGACGAACGGATTTCCGAAACGTTTCCTCAATTATCCAACTCATCATTTGTACAATGACGAAGATGAATGGAATAAAAAAGGAGAGGGAAAATCTTAAGTAGAAGAGGAAAGTAATCTTGTATCATATGTATGGCCTTGTACTCACTCAGTTCTTTTTTCGTTTTCTTAGTAAAAAGGTCTTGCATTCAAACATGGTGGAGGAATAAATGGAAGTTTTACTTTACATCAGAACCAGCTAAGCTATTACTAGATCATCTGAAATGTGTGGGTTTCACATGTAATAATACATAGGAGTGAAAAGGATTGTTTCAGTTAAACAAAGGAGATCAAATAGGAATTTTTTCACCATCATTGCCAGGTACATATACATCGCCTACTAGATTCGAACGCTCCAAACAGTTTATGAAAAGTAAAGGATTTGATATCGTTGATGGAAGTCTTACTGGAAAACATGACGGGTATCGATCTGGAAATATAAAGGATCGTGTTCAAGAGTTGAACCAACTCATTCGAAGTCCAAAAATAAAGTGTATTATGTCGTCTGTTGGAGGAAGCAATTCAAATTCGTTACTTCCTTATTTAGATTACGAAGCAATAAAAAAACACCCTAAAATTTTTGTTGGATATTCAGATGTTACAGCAATTTTGTTAGGTATTTATGCTATAACAGGTGTTAAAACATTTTATGGACCTTCCTTGATTTCGTCATTAGGAGAATTTCCTCCGTATGTGAATGACACATTTTCATCATTTGAGGATGTACTCATAAAAAGTGAAGCGCTTCCATATGAGTATCCGCTATATCCCTTTTGGACAGATGAGCAATTAGATTGGCAGACACAAAATCTCTCCAAGAAAAGTTATCCTAATGAATGGGTTTGTGTAAAAGAAGGTGTGGTCACAGGTCGGCTAATAGCTGGGAATTTAATGACAATGTTAAGTATATGGGGAAGTCCTTATATGCCTGTTATTCATAAGGGGGATATTTTAATGATTGAAGACTGTAAAAAAACAGCAGCAATCGTTGAAAAGCATTTTAGTTTCCTAAAAATAAACGGTGTATTCGACAAGGTTAGTGGTGTAATCTTAGGAAAGCATGAACAGTTTGATGATCAAGGAACAGGGCTAACACCATATGATATTTTACTCGAAGTAATCGGGGACACTGACATTCCAATCTTAGCGGATTTTGATTGCTGTCATACTCACCCTATTGTAACAATGCCGATTGGAGCAATTATCGAATTAAATGCAACACAGAAAATAGTTCGGATTTTGGAGTTGTAATAAAATTCCACTTAAATTATCGGGTAGCATTAGTAGAAGCAAGAGCAAAAAAGCCTGTATCGTAGATTACCAAGTAATCATTGATACAGGCTTTTTCTGTCGATAGCTCTTATATATATTTTAAAAATATCCCTCTCTACTCTTACATCTCGTCGTTTTCAAGCTCAGAGATCAATGTCTCGAAAGTCGCCTCAACTTGCTCCCACTCTTCATCATCTTCAATTGGTTGAAGGGTGTCAGTTCCATCGTATTTCAGGAAGTGAACCTCATACTCTTCTTCTTCCTCTTGATCGACTGGAACAAGTACCAGGTAGGAACGATCTTCAATATCGAAAATGTACATGATACGGAAATCACTGGTATTTCCGTCTCCATCCTCGGATAACGCAATTACTTCTCCAACTTCAAACTCATTCGCCATTTCTTCGCTCATTTATCCATTCACCTCGACTTGGCGTCCAAAAATCCTTGCAGGATGAAGGTCGCCGCCATTTTATCTATTACTTTTTTGCGCTTTTGTCTGCTTACATCCGCAGCAATCAGCATCTTCTCCGCTGCCATGGTGGTTAAACGCTCATCCCACATGTGAATCGGAAGTGAGGTCGTCTCCTCCAATTCGGCGGCAAACGCCTGGCAAATCTCACCGCGCGGGCCAATTGTGCCATTCATGTTTTTGGGGAGACCGACAACGATCTCCTCCACATTATATTGCCCAATAATTTCTTGTAGCCTTGCAAAATCTTTTACCTTGGACTGCCGTCTAATCGTTTCCACACCTTGAGCGGTCCAGCCCATCTCGTCGCTGACAGCCACTCCGATGGTCCGATCGCCGACATCCAAACCTAATATTCGCATGGGTTGCTCCTTATGACGAACGGTTAGTGGAGAGGTACACTTTTACCAATTCCTCGATTACGCGATCCCGCTCCAGCTTACCAATCAGACTACGTGCGTTGTTGTGGCGTGGAATGAAGGCAGGATCTCCAGAAAGCAGATACCCTACAATTTGCGTTATGGGATTGTACCCCTTTTCTTGAAGGGCCTGATAGACGATGGTCAACGTTTCCCTTACTTCCGCTTCGTTTGTCTCATTAGGTACCGTGTACTTCATGGTATTGTCCATGGAATTCATTACCAACACCTCAGTTATCAGAGATTCTATCGTATGTCTAGCTACATATTCGCCTTTTTTATCAGAAATCCTTGTCGAATGGAATCTCTTTAGCAAAGATTATTTTACTGAAGCCTGATTCTCGATGAGACCGTACACAGACTCAAGGGCACCAGCCAGTTTTGCCGGCTCTTTTCCGCCTGCCTGAGCCATATCAGGACGACCGCCGCCGCCACCGCCGCAACGGGTAGCTACTTCTTTAATCAGCTTGCCAGCGTGGTAACCTTGATCCATCAAGTCTTTGGTAACCCCAGTCACAAGGTTCACTTTATCGCCATCTACGGCACCTAATACAATGACTGCAGAACCCAGTTGATTTTTCAGTTCATCGACCATACCGCGAAGGTTATCCATATCGGTAGCGGAAACTTGAGCCGCCAATACTTGGATACCGCCTACTTCTTTTACTTTGTCCTTCAGAGAAGTGGCTTCGATGTTGCCAAGCTTCGCGCGCAAGGATTCGTTCTCGCGTTGCACTTCTTTTATTTGATGCTGCAGGGCTTCTACACGTGCAGGGGTTTCATGAAGCTGCGGAGATTTCACCGTATTAGCTACTTCTCGCAGTGTAGACAGCTGTTGATTCAGGTATTGGAATGCTCCGCGTCCCGTTACCGCTTCAATACGGCGAGTTCCGGCACCGATTCCGCTCTCGCTCACGATTTTGAACAGACCGATTTCAGCTGTGTTGTTGACGTGGCAACCACCGCAAAGCTCAAGGCTGTAATCGCCTACTTGAACGACGCGAACGATGTCCCCGTATTTTTCACCGAAGAGTGCCATTGCTCCCAACGCTTTGGCTTCAGCGATTGGTTTGTTGGTAATGTTCACGATGATATTCGCCCAAACCTTCTCATTCACAATGCGCTCAATTCTCTCCAGTTCTTCTGGTTCGATGGAGCTGATATGAGTGAAGTCAAAGCGCAGACGATCAGGTGACACAAGTGAACCCGCTTGGTTAACGTGAGTTCCCAACACATCTTTCAAGGCTTGGTGAAGCAAGTGGGTAGCCGTATGATTCTTAATCGTAGCCATACGACCTTCACGGTTCACTTCTGCGCGGATTTCTTCTCCATTGTGGAGTACGCCCGCTTCGATTACGACGGTGAGCACGTGTTGTCCCATTGGTCCTTTTTGCACGTCAGTCACGCGCCCTTTTACGGTATCGGAAGTAAGAAGACCCTCGTCATTGATCTGTCCGCCGCTCTCCGCATAGAACGGAGTAGTTTCCAGAATGACTTGACATTGCTGTCCTTCTTGCACTTCCTCGACCAATTGATTGTCGTGAATCAAAGCGACAACCTTGGTAGTTACTACCAATTCAGTATACCCAACAAACTCACTCTTAACCGTCAATTCTCCCAATGGCCCACCTTGTGTATGCATGCTGTCCACATCTTGACGAGCGGCGCGAGCGCGTTCACGTTGTTCTTCCATCGCTTGCTCAAAACCATCGCGGTCTACAGAGATGCCATGCTCCATAGCGAAGTCTTCTGTCAGGTCAACCGGGAAGCCATAGGTATCGTACAGCTTGAAGGTGTTTGCGCCAGAGATTTGCGTTTCTCCTTTTGCCTTCGCTTCTTTGACCATCTCTTCCAAAATAACCAAGCCATCATGCAGGGTTTCATGGAAGCGTTCTTCTTCCGCGCGGATTACTTTTTCAATGAATGCGCGTTTTTCCACGATTTCTGGGTAGTAAGCACCCATCATGCTGCCTACTTTTTCAATAAGACTATACAAGAACGGCTTCTCTACGCCTAGCAATTTGCCCATGCGTACAGCGCGACGGAGCAAACGTCGAATGACGTAGCCACGACCTTCATTGGAAGGAAGAGCTCCATCTCCAATAGCGAATGCAACGGTACGAGCGTGGTCTGCAATTACTTTTAACGCCACGTCTTTTTCCGGATCTTCTTTATAGGTTACGCCTGCGATTTCACAGGTGCGCTCAATTAATGGGAAGAGCAAGTCCGTCTCGTAGTTGTTATCTACGTTTTGGATGACGGAAGCCATACGCTCGAGACCCATCCCGGTATCAATATTTTTCTTTGGCAGCGGCGTATAGGTATGGTCTGGATTGTGATTGAACTGGGAGAATACCAGGTTCCATACTTCGAGGTAACGTTCGTTCTCCCCGCCTGGATACAACTCGGGATCGTTCGGGTCGTTGCCGAAGCTCTCGCCGCGATCATAGAAAATCTCCGTGTTCGGACCGCTTGGGCCTTCTCCGATATCCCAGAAGTTGCCTTCCAAGCGGATAATACGCTCCTCAGGAATGCCGATTTTTTTATTCCACAGCTCAAACGCTTCTTCGTCCTCTGGATGAATCGTCACGGACAATTTCTCTGGATCAAAACCAATCCACTCCGGACTGGTCAAGAACTCCCATGCCCAAGTGATCGATTCTTCCTTGAAATAATCCCCGATCGAGAAGTTTCCCAGCATCTCGAAGAAAGTATGGTGGCGCGCTGTGCGGCCAACATTCTCGATATCATTGGTACGGATAGATTTTTGGGAGTTGGTAATACGCGGATTATCCGGTATAACTCGTCCATCAAAATACTTCTTCAATGGCGCCATCCCACAGTTGATCCACAGCAAGGAAGCGTCATCGTGCGGAACGAGCGGAGCGCTTGGCTCCACATGATGTCCTTTACTTTTAAAGAAATCCAGATACATTTGACGGATTTGATTTCCTGTCAGTTTCTTCATTATGGTCACCCTTTCTTACATATAAATAAAAAAAGCCCTCATCCCAATCAGGGACGAGAGCTGTTCTCGCGGTACCACCCTGCTTACAGCCATTCCATTCAATTGAACAGAAAACGACTGTCGCTTCGAGGACTTGTAACGGAGTCTACCCGCTGGTTTTTGCCCAGTCTTCGGAATAGCATTCGACTACTCTGCTTCTGGATGCCCTCTCAACCGTGGAGCACCCTCTCTGTAGAAGGGTTTTAGCCTACTCGTTCCTTCATCGATCAACCATATGGATTCATTGATCTTCATTATAGTGAAAAAAGTACCAGACTGTCAACTTTCATGCAGGATTAAGGAAATTCGTGTAATGAGTACCTTGCAGATCGCCAAAACCGGAACCGCGACAATCATCCCGATTATGCCGCCAAGCGTCTCGCCCACTAGCAAAGCGAAGATAATGAGCAGCGGATGCAAATGAAGAGATTTGCCGACGATGTGAGGCGATAAAATATTCCCTTCCAAAATCTGTATTACTAAATTTATAGCAGCCACAAACAAAACAGTTTTGGTCGAGATAGTCAAGGCAATAATCAGCGCGGGCAGGGCTCCGATTAAAGGACCAATAAACGGAATAATATTGGTAATGCAAATGAAAGAAGCCAGCACGAATGGATACGGCATGTCAATATACCAATACCCAAGATAGGCAAGCGCGCCAAGAATAAGTGAGACCACCATCTGCCCGTGTATGTATTTTCCTAACGAATCATGAATTTCTCTCATGGTATGAAGTGTTCCCCGACGGTATTTCTTGGGGATCAAAAGTATAGTCCCGCGTTGGATAACCTTCATATCCTTTAGCAGATAAAAGGCGATAAACGGAACTACGGCATACCCTAGCATTTTGCCGATCGTATCTTGGGCATTCGCAACAAAATCACTTACCGAATGAGACATCCGCTCTTTGGACTGAAGGATGACTCGATCTACTCCACTTTGAACGGTATCGGGTAAAAAATACTTGTTGGCTTCCCATTCACTCATCCACGAATGGTACCACCCCGTCAGTCTGGGCAAATCATCCGCAAGCTCAATCAATTGTTTGGTAAAGATGGGAATAGCGTTCACGATCGCGATCGTTATGATCAGAATGAATGAGGCATAAATCAAGAGTACCGCAACCAGGCGAGGAACTTTGCGGTTTTCCAGAAGGACAACCACTGGATGGAGCAAATAGGCAATGACTAAGCCGACCAGAAAAGGAACCGTCACTTCCTCAATAATCAACCAAATCTGTTTGACAAGCGGGCGTATCCACCACAGCAGGTTGATGATGAGCAAAATCAAAATACAGCTGATTGCCGCAGAAAAGAAAGGATGACGCTTAAACTCCATCCGTATGGCTCTCCCCTTTTGATCATGATCCTATGAGTAGAAAACTCGGAGATTGCCGAGCCGCCTTTATTAGAGTGGCACCAAAAAGCGAAACTATACGAAAGAAGCTGGCACCGCTTAAAATTAGGTGCCAGCAAGAATGTCAAATAGGTATTCCCTAACGAACAGCGCGGGCAAGATAACGCCCTACTTTCCATAAATCGCGACGAGAGATTGGCCATTGTCTAAGGAGCATCATACGGTTTCTGCGTTTTGGCATGAGCATATACCCGATTGCCGCAAGGATACCGCCGGTAATGATTTTCCCGAGTATTCCGCGTCCGAACAAGCCAACTCCTCCTTCAGTTTCATTAAATTTGGGTGTGGACGGTAGGTTCCTCTAAAAACAAATCATTGAGTGATTGCAGGGACCCGTCTTCTTCCACCTGATAAATCGAGGAAATCTGGTCGCCTGATAAACTCAACTCGACAAAGCAAGTCCAACAATAATATTGATTGGTTCCAATCTTGCCTATATCTTTTCCACTACAATTTGGGCATCTTACTTGCATGACGCCAGCCTCCTTGCATGCCTTACGCACGACACGATTTTTACGAAACGATGAGTCCTTTTTTCCCAATAATGAGCGTCGGGGTAATTGGCAAACGCTGCCGACCCTCGGTTATATCCACAATCCAGCCTTGGGATAATTCACATGCTACTAGCTTCTCCCAATTCACAGAAAAGTAAACATCTTCAACACTACCCAAAAGAACACCGTTTCGCGTAACAACCGGCTTGCCCTTCAGCTTGTTTAAGCCTGTAACGAAGCCAATCGTATCGTGTTTGCGGACCTCATGCATGGAGGTAATTGCGTCTTTGCTCTCAACGGCCAGGAAATCCTCCCCAACGGCATGAATTTTGTCGGAAGGAATATAAGTACCTGGTTGGAACCAGCCTCTGTCTCGAACAACGACACCCAACTTGCGCCATTCCATATCACAAAGAATGTCGTTGATCACCCCGATTTCTTCTCCAGTAACTAGAGAAATAATCGGCAGTCCCAAAACATCCATTGCTCTATGCATAGGGAACCCCCTTCCGCCTTCTTATTATTTGGTGAAGGGCCTATAGACATGCTGGGGAAACTGTGCCAATCAGCATCTATGTTTGACAAAGACGTTCTTTTAGGTAGGAATAGCGTACACCTTCATCGTGATGATCGACAGCTGTTCGAAACGCTTCAATTTCACCACATAGAATGAGGTAGGACTTGCTGCGCGTCACACCCGTATACAGAAGTTTACGCCGAAGCATGCGATGGTAATTTCGTACGAGGGGCATAATCACGATCGGAAATTCACTTCCCTGTGATTTATGGATGGAGCAGCAGTAGGCAAGCGTCAATTGATGATACTGAGACCGCTTATAAACCACTTCCCGTCCGTCAAACGAAACCACCAACATTTCTTCGTTTTGTTCGTTCTCGTTAGGATAAAATATTGCCACTACCTCGCCCATATCTCCGTTAAACACTTGTTCATCGATATTGTTAACCAGTTGCAATACTTTATCATGGGTTCGAAAAACTGTCTCACCGAAAGTCACTTCTCTAACCCGATCCAATTTGGGGTTAAATAGGGCCTGGAGCTCTTCATTTAGCTGATTCACTCCTGCGACACCCTTATACATGGGAGCCAGCACTTGAATTTGTTTGGCTGTATATCCTTTATTTACGGCTCCGATACAAATTTGTTTCACTACCGAAGCAATTTCTTGTGGCGAACTGATGAAAAATCTTCGATCATGCGCTGGAGTCAGCAAATCAGTCGGTACTTCTCCCTGTCGGATGTGATGGGCTAGACGAATGATCGAGGATTCTTCCGCTTGCCGATAAATTTCGTGAAGCTGTACCTGTGGAAGCAGATTGGAACTAATCAAATCTGCCAGAACGTTACCGGGACCGACAGATGGGAGCTGGTCTGGATCGCCTACCATGACAATCTGAATGTTGGATGGAAGCGCCCGAAATAGCTGATTGGCTAACCAGACGTCAACCATAGACATTTCGTCGATGATGACGAGCTTTCCGGTTACCGGATGGTCCTGATCATGCTCAAATCCGGTACCATTCCAACCTAGTAAACGGTGTATCGTCATGGCCGGAAGTCCTGTTGTCTCGGACATTCGTTTAGCTGCTCGGCCTGTAGGTGCTATCAAGAGAATGGGAAAAGGATTCTCGTGTGTTGAATATTTGTTCGGATCGAGTGATATGCCATGCAAATCAGCAAACACATGGCAGATCCCGCGAATGACGGTCGTTTTCCCTGTACCAGGCCCACCGGTTAGAAGCATAATTCCACTTTCAATCGCTTTCTCCACCGCTTCTCGCTGGGTAGGCGCATACGTAATCGCCAGTTCGTCCTCTACATGCCCAAGCGCCTGATAAAATTCAGAGGCAGGAAATGAAGGCAAATCAGAGCGTTCCACAAAAAAGCGCATCCTCTTCGCCAAGCCGATTTCCGCAAAAAACAGACTGGGCAGATAGACCCGATCCTCTTCCCAAACAATTCGTTGGTCCTCAAACATAAGCTGCAGGGTTTGCTGAATATCCTCTCGTGTGAAGACGTGTCCACCACACTCATGTAATAGACGAAGGGTCCTGTCACAAAGTTCCATTTCACTCAGAAAAACATGTCCTTCTCCATATCCGGATTCTTGCAAGACAAACAAGGCGCAAGCCCCGGCACGTTCTGGAGACGATGCTCCGATGCCGTTTGAACGGGCGATTTCATCCGCTTTTTTGAAGCCGATCCCTTGAATATCCTCAATCAGCTTATAGGGATTATCCGTAATCACGTCCATGGTCTCCGTCTTATAGGTCTGATAAATCCGCAGCGCAAGATGAACGCCAATACCGAATTCATAAAGAAAGACCATCGCCCTCTCTAATGAGCGATGTTCGAGTACAGACTGAAAGATCTGCCGGGCGCGTTCTTTTGATAATCCCGGGATTTCTTCCAGACGCTCCGGTTGTTCGGCAATGATGGTTAACGCGTCGACCCCCAAATATTCGACGATGCGCTTCGCTGTTTTTTTACCGATTCCGCTAAACAGTCCACTCGCCAAATATTTCTCTACGCCTGCTTTGGTTTTGGGTGTTTCCCGTTCATAGCGATCTACCACGTACTGAACGCCAAATTTGGCATGGTTTTTCCAGGTTCCATAAAAGGTGTACAATTCATCCGGATGCGGCCGTGGGAAGTGTCCAACGACAATGACTTCCGATTCCGAGTAATCCTCTGTGGTTTCTTCTATTTTTAAACGGATCACACCATACCAGTTCTCTTCATTGTAAAAAATCTCATGAAGGATGTGACCGCGAATCATTTTTTCTGAAAACAGCGGGAGTGCCTGCTGCATTGTATTCCCCACCCTTCTCAAAGCATTCAGAATGCCATTTTACCACACAACCATTCATTTGGCGTCTTCAGTAAAAAATCCACTTTTATTCAAAGTGGATGAAAAAACTTGCTAATATGCTTATTGAAGTTTGTTAAATTTTAAAGCGTTTCACCATTTCAGACAGTTGTTCCGCCATACGAGCCAATGTTTCTGAAGCTGCGCTTATTTCCTCAGAGGTTGCCGTCTGCTCTTCAGAAGCGGCCGCTACTTCTTGTGTATCGCTCGCGGCGATTGTGGCCAACTTGGCGATTTGATCCGCATTGGACACAATACTCTCGGTATCATTAGCGATGGTTTGAGCCGCTTGATTCATCTGTTCAATTTGGCTGCTTACATCATCTACAGACTTAAGGATTTGGCCAAATGATTTACCTGAGTTGGCTACTCCTCCACGTCCCAGTTGAACCGCTTCCGTCGTCTGTTCCATCGCATAAACCGCATGTTTGATTTCATCGTTAATACTGATGATCAGCTTGGTGATCTCATCAGCGGATTGACCCGATTGTTCAGCTAGTCGTCGAACCTCATGGGCGACAACAGCAAAGCTTTTGCCTTGTTCACCTGCGCGCGCGGCCTCAATAGCAGCGTTAAGAGCAAGCAAGTTCGTCTGTGCGCTCATCTCACGGATAATGGTGATGATTCCCATGATCGCTTCAGATTGCTCTCCAAGAGTACGGATGACCTTTTCTGTCGACTGAACCTTCGTTGTAATCTGATCCATCTCTTTCACAAGCTCACTTAAGGTTTTTTCACCTTCATGGGCAATTTGGTAGGCGAGCTGGGAGTCATCGGTGATTCGCTTCGCATAAGAAGCAATCTCATGAATATCATGTCCAATTCGATGTATGGAAGTTGTCGTTTCGCCAACGGTTTCACTTTGTTTCTCGGAGCCTGTAGCAATCTCGGTAGCCGCTATCGAAATTTGCTCAGACGCTCTTGCACTCTCCATAGAACTTGCAGTTAACTCTTGAGATGAGCTCGCCACTTGTTCGGACACGTTTTGAACCTCATTCAACATTCTGCGGAATACATCCATCATCTCATTATACATCCCAGCTAGCTGGCCGAACTCATCTCTACGATCCAATACGACCCGTTCCGTCAGATCGCCTGTCTCCGCTTTTTTCATGGCCCCAACGATACGTTTCAGTGGTACCAGAATCATATAAACAATAAACACTCCGATTAGCACGGCCACAAAGCAAGAGATTATAGAAATAATCATAATCATCAATTTACTTTTCGCAAAAGGAGCCAAGAGATCGCTTTGATAGCTTCCAATTCCCAAAATCCAGCCGTTCGGCAGTTCTTCAAAAGCCGTAACCTTGTCTTTTCCTTGGAACTCATATTCTACGTACCCTTGCTTTTCCTTTAGCATTTGTTGAATATAGGCTTCCTTCGAAAAATCAGTCCCAATCACGTCTTGTTTGGGATGGTAGATCATAGTCCCTTTACTGTCAATAATGTAGGCATAGCCTTGCTGTCCGTGTGGTTTGTAATACTTTTCCGCCACATCATTCGTAATCTTGAGAATTTGCTCTCGATCCGAAGAACTAGGGTCGGTTTGTTCGGTGTAATGTTGAAGTTCTTTTCCAACCAGATAAGTCACATACTTCAGATCATTAATTGTCAAATCGTAAACAGCCTGCTCCGAATAGCGATACTGTAAAAATCCGGCGGTAAGAATTGGGACAAGGGTAATAATCAGAACGGTCACAATAAATTTAAACTTGATCGACGATAACTTTGGTACTGTTTGCACTATATATTCCCCCTAAAACAAACTCATACTTCCCATCTTGATAGCTCTACAAGCTTACATACTTATAAATTTAATTAGGCCAGAATAGCAATATAGTAGCATTAATACCTTGTAAACGTATACATTCTATTGATAAGAAATGGTAATTTTTTTAATTATATTGTCAAAAAATGTTCACAAATAGAAGAAAAGACTTCATCTGAGGGGGGCAAGCGGACGAAGTCTTTTCTTGGTGGGCTTACGCAAATAGAAGGAATGCCTAATCACTTTACCTTTGTAAAGCAATTAAACATTCCGATATTAAAATAAACAAGGGAGTGTCCATCGAACACTCCCTCTTTCCCGATATCTTTTCGTTCATTACTTGCAAATCCTTTTCACAATCGAAACGATTTTGCGGGCAGCTTCTTGCACTTGTTCGATAGAATTGGCAAGTCCAAAACTGAAACGAATCGCTGAATGCGTGCGCGCATCGCCAAGGTGCATGGCTACCAACACATGGGATAGTTCCAAAGAGCCAGATGTGCAGGCTGAGCCACTTGAAGCAGCAATTCCCTCCAGATCGAGATTCATCAGCATGGTCTCCGTGTCAATCCCTACGAAACTTACATTCAAGATGTGTGGCAAGAATTTCTCGGGATGACCATTAACCTCGAAGGCTATTCCAGCGTCCTGCCAAATGCTTAACATGGCGTCACGCATCGCCTGGTACTTCTTCCGATTGTTCTCCAACTCTTCTGCTGCAATGAAAACAGCCTCAGCAAAGCCAACAGCGCCAGCTACGTTCTCCGTCCCCGCGCGCCGCTTTCGTTCTTGAGAACCCCCGAACTGATGTGGGCTTAGCTTTACATGTTTGGCCGCATACAAGGCGCCTACGCCTTTAGGACCATTAATTTTATGGGCGGTAACAGAAAGCAGGTCAACGGGCAGCTCCTGGACGTTGATGCTCTCCACGCCAAAGGCCTGAACGGCATCGGTATGAAAGTAGCTTCCCTTCGCGCGAACAAGCTCCCCAATAGCGTGAATCGGCTGAACCGTTCCCACTTCGTTATTTCCGTACATGATGGAGACAAGAATGGTATCTTGACGAATCGTTTTCTCGAGCTCCTCAAGAGAAATCATTCCTGTCGTATCAACTGGCAAGTACGTTACCTCAAAGCCCATCTGTTCTAGCTGCTCGCAAGCATGCAAGACAGCGTGATGCTCAATTTGGGTTGTGATAATATGGCGACCACGGTGCTGATTGGCCATGGCCACTCCGAAAATGGCCAAATTATCCGCTTCTGTACCGCCGCTTGTAAATATCAGTTCCCCTGGATTTGCCCCTAATTGCTTAGCAATGAGGTCCCGAGCTTTCTCCAGCTTCTGTCTGGCGATTCGTCCGAAGCCGTGCGTACTGGAAGGATTACCAAATGTCTCGGACATCGCCGCATTCATAACCTCCATCACACGCGGATGCATGGGCGTAGTAGAAGCATGATCAAGATAGATTAAGTTTGTCATTTCATCTCACCTATTCATCTCAGCCTTCGAGAATGAAAGCTTGTTCTCCCATCTCACTTATATGTAGAACATGTAGCTATCGGTCTGATCGTCATCCTGATGGCTGATTAAATCCTTCAATGTAGTTGAGTCCAGCACTGCTGAGATAGCGTCGCGAATGCGCAGCCATAAATAACGCTTGGCCGGATCTTCTTCCTCGGCGAACTCAACTGGGCTGATCGGCCCTTCGAGAACGCGAATCACATCACCAGAAGTAATTTCCTCCGGAGCTTTGGATAGCACATAGCCACCATAGGCACCGCGAATACTTTTGACAAGACCGGCATTACGCAACGGTGCGATTAGCTGTTCCAGATAGTGCTCAGACAAATCGTGACGCTGGGCGATGCTTTTTAGAGAAACTGGGCCATCTCCAAAGCGGTTGGACAGCTCCATCATAATCGTGAGGCCGTAACGGCCTTTGGTAGAAATCTTCAATGTTCAGCTCTCCTCTTACATTTGCCATTATCTCCACATAAACGGGAACATATTTTTTATGAATCATACGATCACTCACTGGAGCGATTAGGTAGACATGAGTTGGCTCGATTCGGTTTATCCTACTGTACTAGGAGGTGTTGAAAATGCCAACGAATAAACGTTCGGAGCGTGGTCGCAATCATCCGTCTGAACTGCTGTATGAAGTTCCTGCGGGGACCGTCGCTCACAAAGCTCGCTTTGGGGCGAGTGAAGTCAGCAAACAACCCAATATTAACGGCGACCTCCCGAATAAACCAGGTGGAGACGCACGCACGTAGTCATTTCTTCTAAGATGGCTTGGAGTCTGAAGATGTTTTTCGCGCTTGCTGGCGCGTCTTGATCTCTTGCTCATACCCGATATCCTTCGGTTGATACAAATGGTAATGGATACCATCCGGGAAGTACTGCTGAGGGACATACCCTTGTGGATAATTGTGCGGGTAGAGATAGCCTTGCCCATGCCCAAGTTTGGCAGCCCCTTTATAGCTTTGATCCCGCAAATGGACAGGAACGGGTTTGTGACCGTCTGCCTGAATGACGGAAAGAGCCTGGTTGATGCCATTGTATGCGGCATTGCTCTTGGGCGCTTGTGCCAAATAGGTTGTGGCTTGGCCGAGAGGAATTCGCCCCTCAGGCATTCCAATCACCTGTACCGCCTGAAAGCAAGCCATTGCCACACTGATTGCCTGCGGATCGGCGTTCCCTACATCCTCTGAAGCCGAGATGATCAGTCGTCTAGCAATAAACTTAGGATCCTCTCCCGCGTCAATCATCCTCGCCAGCCAATAAAGAGCGGCGTCGGGATCGGACCCGCGAATCGATTTGATAAAAGCGGAGATCGTGTCGTAATGGTTATCTCCGCTTTTGTCATAGCGAACCGCACGACGCTGAATGGATTCAACCGCAACCTCAAGGTCAATCCTCGTCTTCCCATCAATGGACGGTGGCGTCGTGGTAACCGCAAGCTCCAGCGCGTTCAATAATCGTCTGGCATCCCCTTCCGCATAGCGAATAAGATGTTGCCTTGCCTCTTCATCCACTTCAACCGCAAGCTCTCCCAATCCCATTTCTTGATCCGTTAACGCTCGCTCCATAACTTGCCCAAGCTCCTGCTCGGTGAGAGGCTGCAGCGGAAAAATTTGCGACCGGGATAATAGCGCAGAGTTGACTTCAAAAAAAGGATTTTCCGTCGTGGCGCCAATCAGGATAATGGTCCCCTCCTCCACAAAAGGGAGAAGGGCATCTTGTTGGGATTTGTTGAAGCGATGGATTTCATCCACGAACAACGTCGTCCTCTGCTGGCTCATGACCAGTCGATCCTTAGCTTCTTCCACGATCTTGCGAATATCCGCCACCCCGGCTGTTACAGCATTCAGTTCAGAGAAGTGCGTCTTGGTGGTATTAGCAATGACTTTGGCAAGGGTGGTTTTACCTGTACCAGGCGGACCATAAAAAATAAAAGAAGAGACCTGATCCGCTTCAATCGCGCGGCGAAGCAGTTTTCCAGGCGCAAGAATATGCGATTGTCCAATAACTTCATTAATCGCGCGTGGTCTCAGTCGCGCCGCAAGCGGCTTCGATCGATCGACCGCTTGTTGTTCATAAGCAAATGAAAACAAATCCATAGCTCTTACCCTTTCTTCGGTTCAAATCCAATCAAATCACGCACGACAACACTAGCGAGAATCAGTCCTGCTACAGATGGAACGAACGCGTTACTTGCTGGCGGCTGCTTTACTTTACGAATCGGCGAATCAGGGTTCGTCACAATCTGCTCTTGTACGTCTGTCCGAATGGTAACCGGAATTTCTTTGGAATAAACCACTTTTACTCCTTTAAAAATGCGTTCTTTGCGAAGCTCGCGACGAATGACCTTGGCAATTGGGTCGTAGCTGGTCTTGGAGATATCCGCAACCTCGAAGCGAGTTGGGTCCATTTTATTGGCGGCTCCCATACTGGAGATGATCGGAATGTTCCGTTTTTTCGCTTCCAAAATGACGTGAATTTTGGCCGAGACGGTATCCATTGCATCCACGATATAATCAATTTGGTGTTCAAATAAGTGATCTGCTGTACTCTCATCATAAAACATATTTAGCGTGATCACTTCACATTCAGGGTTGATAGAAGCGATCCGTTGTTTCATTAACTCTGTTTTTTCCTGGCCGATCGTATTTAAGGTGGCGTGAATTTGTCGATTAATGTTGGTAATATCTACAACATCTTTATCCAGTAAAATCAGTTTGCCAACGCCGGTTCGGGCAAGCGCTTCCACTGTAAAGGAACCTACTCCACCGATCCCTAACACAGCGACCGTGCTGTTCTTCATGATGTCTAAACCTTCTGGCCCAAATGCCAATTCACAACGAGAGAATTGATGTAGCATGCAGTAACAACCTTTCAAATATATGATAATCTTGATCGGAAAAGTAGGAATGAAACATGGGAAAAGAGCCCCAGTATGCCGTGAAGCACCACAGTTTTGAACCTGCGCTAGCAGGTGGGTGTTCTGCCAAATCTTCCAGACTTCCACTCCAACGAGGCATGTCTTCCAGATCACGGACAACCGAACTCCCGAGAAGAATCTTTGTGGCTCAAAACTAAAGGATAATCACGTACATCGCAGGGCTCTATTTTTGAGGTAATCGTATCATATTGTGATTCTTGAACGCAAGTTTGCCCCCTAAAATTAGGGGGCAAAGTGTAGTTGATCTATGCCTTGACTTCCTCTTCTTTTACCGCGGTAGTCGCGATGTGAAGCTGAAGCAATTGATCCAGATCGACCTCACCTGGAGCGTTCACCATCAGGTCGCTTGCGCTTGCCGTTTTCGGGAAGGCAATGACTTCACGCAAGTTGGTGCGACCAGCCATAAGCATGATCAAGCGGTCCAAGCCGAGGGCCATTCCACCATGCGGAGGCGTACCGAAGTCGAATGCATCCAAGAGGTACCCGAATTTTTCTCTGGCTACTTCTGGGGTCATGCCGAGTGCCTTGAACATTTTTTCCTGAATGTCGCGTTTGAAGATCCGCATGGAACCCCCGCCAAGCTCATATCCGTTCAAGACCATGTCGTACGCTTGTGCGCGCATTTCGGCCGGGTTGGTGTCAAACAGGTGCAAATCTTCATCTTTTGGACGCGTGAACGGATGGTGAAGCGCTACATAGCGACCAGCTTCTGCATCCCACTCAACCAGCGGGAAGTCTACAACCCACAGGAAGGCAAATTCGTTCTGGTCGATGAGACCCAATTCGTTACCCAGCTTGGAACGAAGCGCACCCAATGCGTCTGCTACTACTTTTGGTTTGTCCGCTACGAACAAGAGCAGGTCTCCTTCTGTCGCGTCCATACGAGCTTGCATAGCCGTGATCTCTTCCGGAGTGAAGAATTTGGCGATAGGGCCTTTGGCTTCTCCATCTTTGAAACCGATCCAAGCCAAGCCTTTTGCTCCATAACGGCTCGCGAATTTACCGAGGTCATCCGCTTCCTTACGGGAGTAATGCCCGCAGCCTTTTGCGTTGATCGCTTTTACCTGACCGCCGCTCTCCACTGTGCTTGCGAATACTTTGAATCCGCTGGTTTTCACCAAATCGGATACGTCGGTCAACTCCATGCCAAAACGGACGTCTGGCTTGTCGGAACCATAGCGATCCATTGCTTCCGCATAAGTCATGCGCGGGAATGGCGTCGGGATTTGTTCTCCCAGTGTTTCTTTGAACACGTGTGCAACCATGTTCTCCATCATCGGAAGTAGCTCTTCCATTGGCAGGAAGGAGGTCTCAATATCGACTTGCGTAAATTCTGGCTGACGGTCAGCGCGCAAGTCCTCGTCACGGAAGCAACGAGCGATTTGATAATAACGCTCAAAACCGGAAACCATCAAAAGCTGCTTGAACAGCTGCGGAGATTGCGGCAACGCGTAGAATTCACCCGGATGCACACGGGATGGCACCAGGTAGTCGCGTGCTCCTTCAGGCGAGCTATTCGTCAACATTGGCGTCTCCACTTCCATGAAGCCATGTTGGTCGAGGTAGTCACGGAATGCTTTGGCAGCCTTGCTGCGAAGCAAGAAGGTGCGTTGCATTTCCGGTCTACGAAGGTCAAGATAGCGATATTTCAAACGCAGCGATTCATCTACATCGACATTGTCTTCAATCAGGAACGGAGGTGTTTTGGCTTCGTTCAGGATGGTGATTTCAGAAGCGACAATCTCGATTTCTCCTGTTTTCAGCTTAGTGTTGACCGCTTCTGGAGCGCGTTCAACCACTTTCCCTTTAATTGCTAGAACATACTCGCCACGAGCTTTATCAGCGATTGCCCAAGCCTCTTTATTTACTTCCGGATTGAATACTAGCTGAACCAAACCGGTACGGTCTCTTAGATCGATGAAGATGACTCCACCCAAGTCACGACGTTTGTTCACCCAACCACTCAGGCTGATTTCTTGACCAACATGCTGTTTCGTTACTTCGCCACAAAAAATAGAACGATACATGTAAATCCCCTCCGGATTATTTAGAATGATTTATTTCACCAAAACTGCGGCTACATCTTCCAACTTGATTTCTTGTTGCTCGCCCGTTGCCATTTCTTTAAGGACAACCGTTCCATTAGCCAGCTCTGATTCGCCAATAATCGCGGCATAGCGAGATTGATAGCGATCTGCTGCTTTTAATTGCGCCTTCATTTTGCGTCCCAGGTAATCCATATCAGCGGATACCCCTGCTTGACGAAGCAGATCCAGCAGGTAGAAGGCTTTCGCTTTGGCTTCTGGTGTCTGAACGACCACAAAACAGTCAAGCGCTGGCGCACCCGGCAAGCTGATTCCTTGTTTCTCAAGCGCGAGCAACAATCGCTCAATACTTAAAGCGAAACCAATGCCCGGCATATCCTCTCCCCCTATTTCGGAAACCAGACCATTATATCGGCCGCCTCCGCAAAGGGTCTCGACGGCTCCAATCTCCGCCATCTTAATCTCGAACGCGGTCAACGTATAGTAATCCAGACCACGAACCAGTCGAGGGTTGATCGTGTAAGAAATATTCAAATCGCATAGGTGCTGCAGAACTTCTTCAAAGTGAGCCATCGATTCAGGACTCAGATAATCGAGAATGGACGGCGCATCTTGGGTTAAGTTCTTGCACTTATCCACTTTACAGTCAAGGACACGCAACGGATTACGATCCATGCGTGATTGACAGTCCGCACATAGCTCATGACGGATTGGTTGGAAATATTCCAACAGCTTCTCGCGATGTCTCGCGCGATCTTCTAAAGTACCTACACTGTTTAATTCCACCGTAATTCCTTGCAGTCCGAACTCTTGGTAAAAACGAACCGCTACCGCAATGGTTTCCGCGTCAATCGCAGGATCACTGGAGCCGATCGCTTCCACACCAAATTGGGTAAATTGGCGGTAACGCCCTGCCTGTGGACGCTCGTGGCGGAACATCGGACCAATGTAGTACAGCTTGGTAGGCTGAACTGGCGAACCGTACAGCTTTTTCTCCACATAGGAACGAACGACACCCGCAGTACCTTCCGGACGCAGCGTCAGTTGGTCCTCACCGCGAGATTCCACGCTGTACATCTCTTTTTCCACAATATCGGTTGTCTCGCCCACACCGCGTTGAAACAGTTCGGTCTGTTCAAAAATCGGCGTGCGGATTTCCTGATAGTTGTAGCGGCGGCAAAGATCGCGCGCTTTGGCTTCAATGTGCTGCCAAAGTTCAACGGTGCCGGGCATAATGTCTTGCGTGCCACGCGGAATTTGAATCTTGGACATAATCTTCCCTCCACTATTCATGTATTGCTTATTGGAACGCGCTCAAGCCTTGAGGCACGTGAGTTTTATGGATATACGCAAAAAACCCCCGTCCCCAGCATGATGCATTCACGCCAGGGACGAGAGTCTTATATACTCCCGTGGTGCCACCCTTATTGGATACGAGATCCCACTTCATTACCCTTAACGCAGGTTCACGCCCGATCGTTACTAGACATAGTCGTTCACGGAGGTCTTCAGGGAAGTCATTCACCAAGTCGTCACAGAGAAGTGCTTTCAGCCACGGCACTTCCTCTCTAGCTATGCGTATTCCCGGCTACTTGGTCCCGTCATCAGATCAAGATATGAAAAACTTATATCGAATCATAGCAAATGCATGAAACAGAAGTCAACTGTTCTGTCAGGAAAACTTTTTCTATCAAGCAATTATCATGATTGTTGGACGTACCCGTAGACCTCATCTAGCGCCCGAATCTTCTCTACCACAAGCTGTTTATAGGTCTCGTTATAGGTTTTGGGATCTTTCGGGTTGGGAAAACGAGTCAATTGACCACTGCCCGGTTTCATCAGCTTGGAGACCGCTCCGCAGCCCAATCCGAGAATCGTCTGTACCTCTTCCATGATCATGATGTTATAGATGCTCTCTTGCCCCCGAACCGCATAGCCGATGTTCTCCAAATTGCCCAGGATGTTTTTCTGGCGATAGAGATAGTAGGGCAAGTAATCATGCTCTCGCGTCCACTCGGAAGCTAGCCGCATCATTTGCTGAATCTCGTCACGACTGGCCACCTTGTAGCGTTCCTTGTTTTGCGTCATTTCGGAAGCTCGCTTGAATGACAGCGTATGAACGGTGAGGGAGGTTGGTTTCAAGCGTTCCACTTCCGCCAAGCTGTTTCGCATCTCCTCAAGCCCTTCGTTAGGCAAGCCAATAATCAGGTCCATGTTGATATTGGTAAGCCCCATCGACATAGCCAGTTCATATTTCTCAATGACTTCAGCAACGGAGTGATGGCGTCCGATTGCCTCCAGCGTCTCATCCGTAAATGACTGCGGATTGATGCTGATCCGATCCACCTTCCACTTCTTCATCACATTCAGTTTATCAGCGGTAATCGTATCAGGTCGCCCAGCCTCTACCGTTAGCTCACGCACCTTGTCCATATGCGGGAACGACTGATGGAGCGCTACAAACAATTGGTCCAATTCCTCAGCCGTAATACTGGTCGGTGTCCCTCCGCCAAAATAAATCGAGGTAATCCGCAGATCGTGTCGCTTCAGCCATTCTCCCGTTGCCCGGATTTCGTACATTAAGCCTTCTAGGAAGACGTTGACGTTCTCCTTTTGCGCCTGAATGGCATACGCCGGGAAAGTACAGTAAGCGCATTTGGTCGGACAGAAGGGAATCCCAATGTAAATGGACAGTTCACGATCAATGGAATAAAGATCGGGAACCACCTGAAGCTGCTTGTCCACAATTTCTTGCAGCAAATCCAGCTTGTACGGACGCATCATATAATCTTCCCGCAGATGTCGATGCGCCTCTTCACGGCTCATGCCAGAGGTGAGGAATTTATGCAACAGCTTCGTCGGGCGAATCCCGGTGAGGATGCCCCAACCCTGCTCGATTCCTGTCAGCCGTTCCAAAAGGCTTAAGAGTGTATAGCTTATGGCTTGCTTGGCTGTCTTACGCTCTGCTTTTTCCGTCCGCTCTTGATAGTTGCGCTTGTATGAAAACTCGTATCGCTCCTTGTCGCGTAAGATCTCTCCGTACGCTTGAACGCCATCAGACTCTGGAGTTATCGAGAGCCATATGCGAATATCGGCTTCTGAATTATCCCACTGGGTTACGTATTGCACTTCAGGGTCTTCATAAAACAAAGCAAGAATAAAACCAATCTCCCGCTCAAAAGAATGTCCCTCGTTACGGACTTGAATCAAACTGTTCACCTGCTTTTCCATTTCACTAGAGACAGTTTATCGAACGGCTGAAGCACGGTCAATCCAGGTTGACACTTTTCGCTACCTCTTCATCCTCTTTCGTAGCTGATGGACGTCCTTGATGCTGATATCAAATTCGGATGAGAGTTCCACGTCGTTAAGGACACTTTCCTTTTCAATAAAATCATGAAAATCAACAGAGAAAAGCCTTCTGTTGGATTCTTGCGCGAATGTTTCATTGATCGATTGCCGCATTGAACATCCTCCTTTTTCTCCTAGTAGTCTTGCCTTTTCCGCCAAATTCCACACATCTCGCTTTGGCCATTCGAAAACGCTAGGAAGTTTGACAAGAATCAATCGAGCTATTTTTCACAAAAAAATGCTAATTGTGTCGTTACTTGCAGGAAAAATGAGGGACTAAGAAGAAAGAGTAATGTCGGACGGAAAATTTAGGGTGATAGATTAATAGCTTAGAGAGGGTGAGCCTTTTGAACAGACTTAGAATTTGCAGCATACTCGCACTAGCTTGTCTCCTCCTCCCCGTAATGCCCGCCGAGGCAGCACCGAATGTTGTTCAAGGAACTGTAGACAAGCTTAATATCAGATCAGGACCTGGTCTAACATACAACGTGGTCAAACAATTACCCCGTACACACAAAATGAATGTTCTTACCGAGAAAAACGACTGGTATCAGGTCACCCTGCCAGACGGAACCAAAGGTTGGATTGCCAGCTGGTTAGTGAAACCGGTCGGCGGAAAAGATGTTATCGCGGTCAATTCGGCAAAACCAAGCAAAAGTGCCAAGACCCCCGTGAGTACGCCAAACAGCTCGGGTACTAAACCATCTGGCACGGCGAATTCAGGCACAGTTCATTCAGGTACTGGGAAGTCAACCACCAGTCAGCCTGGCGGAACCAATGGGAAGTCTTATATTCAAAGCAATGTAACAAATCTAAATGTTCGTTCGGCTCCAAATCAGACAGCTTCCATTGTTCAAAAGATTAATCCCGACAAATCGTACCCGCTTGTCCAAAAAAATGGTCAGTGGGTCCAAATCAAGCTCTCCCCTACCCAAACTGGTTGGGTGGCGAGTTGGTTGGTGAAAGAGGCTGGGAAAGAGGCTGGGAAAGAAGCCGTAAAAGAATCTGGGAATATCGCAACAAATCCTGTCCCCTCTCCGACCACTGTGGTAAAAGTGAACGCTACCAATGTGAATCTGAGAAGCCAACCGAATACCACAAGTAACGTTGTAGGCAAGCTGACACAAGGTGATAACCTCACTATTCTTACTCGCAAAGGAGAATGGATTCAGGTTCGAACCCCAAATCAGCAAATCGGTTGGGTCGCTGGCTGGCTCGTGGCTGCTTCACCTTCATCCGAAGATGATCAGGAACCGACAGTATCTCCTGGAGATGTTACACCGACAGAACCCGGTTCACCACAGGTTACCATCCTGAATCCCGACACGAATGTTCGCTTGGGACCTGGAATTACCTATGACATTGTTGGAAACGTACAGCCCGGCGAACATTACCCGATTCTGGCAACGGAAGGTGAATGGGTTCGCATCCAGTTATCCGACGGAACAATTGGATACGTGGCTGGATGGATTGTCAATGCGGATGGTAAAGGGACAACCAATATCGTACACAGCGACTCGCTCAAAAATAAAGTGATTGTCGTCGACGCTGGACACGGTGGAGATGATACGGGAGCAATCGGGAAAAGCTTCGGTACACAAGAAAAAACAATTAATCTCCAGGTTGCCCTCGATCTCAAAGCAAAGCTGGAAGCCGCAGGTGCCAAGGTCGTCATGACACGAAGCGACGATTGGAAACCCTCGCTTCAACAACGCGTAGATATTGCCGTGAACAACAAGGCCGATCTGTTTGTCAGTATCCACCATAACACTCACCCCAATCCCACGATAAATGGTAGTATTATTTTTTACTACTATGAAGGGGAATCTAGTAAGCTTGCATCGATGGTTCAATCGGAGATCGTTAAGACTACCAACTATGCGGACCTTCATTCCCGTTTCGGAGATTATCACGTCTTGCGTGAGAATCCAATTGTTTCGATACTTTGTGAGGTTGGTTTCTTATCGAATCCAGATGAAGAAACGCGTGTGCGCTCCGCTAATCAAGAAGACCTCGCGGCGGAAGGAATTTTTAACGGTATTGCCCGCTATTTTGCGTCACAATCTAGTGATTAAATTTAAAAAAGCACCGACCGAATCGTCCATCTCTAACGATTCAGTCGGTGCTTTTTTACGTAACAGTGTTAACCAACCAACACTTCATAGCAATTATTGCGGATCACTTTCAACAATCAAAGTGACGGGTCCGTCATTGATCAGATGGACCTGCATCATCGCCCCAAACTTGCCCGTCTCAACCTTAAGCCCCTTGTCCCGAAGCTTCTGATTGAACAGCTCGTACAATCCTTCGGCAATCTCAGGTCGGGCCGCCGCCATGAAATTGGGTCTGCGCCCCTTCCGGCAATCCCCGTACAGCGTGAATTGCGACACCGAAAGGATTTGTCCTCGGGTATCCAGGACAGACCAGTTCATTTTATCTTCTTCATCACTGAAAATTCGCAGATTGGCTACTTTATCCGCGACAAATTCGACATCCTTCTCTGAATCGTTGTGGGTAATGCCAACCAACAGCATCAGTCCGTGCTGGATTTGTCCGACAATCTCTCCTTCTACCTCCACTCGCGATTCCAAACAACGCTGAACGATTACTCTCATCTTTGCATACCCCTTTGCAACCTTGTCCTTTTTTATCCTGTCTACAAAGAAAGAAGCAGCACTTCAAAAAGGGCCGCTTCCACTAACCTACGTATTTAAAATCCGACGAACCGAGTAAATATCCTTGATCCGTTTGATTCGCTCCACGACCTTCTGCAAATGATCCAGATTGCTGATCGAAATGGTCATGTGAATCGTAGCCACCCGGTTTTTATCGGCTTTGCCGCTTACAGCCGTAATATTGGTTTTGGTCTCTCCAACCACATGCAGCACGTCATTTAGAAGACCGCTTCGATCATGGCCGGTAATCTCAATATCCACATTGTAATTATGCTTGATATCGCTCTCCCATTCCACTTCGATCAAGCGCTCGCTGCAGTCGTCCGTCAAGATGTTCGTGCAGTCCTTCCGATGAATCGAAACTCCACGTCCGCGTGTTATAAATCCAACGATATCGTCGCCAGGAACCGGTGTACAGCAACGAGACAATCGTACCAACAAGTTGTCGATCCCTTTGACGCGTACCCCATTCTCACTCTTGACGGTTTGATGAATGGTTGACGTCGGTTTGAATTCTGGGATGACTTGCTCTTCCCGTTCTTTGCGCAATTTCTCCGTAATGCGTGAAACAGCCTGAGAAGCCGTTAAGCCGCCATAGCCTACTGCCGCGTACAGATCATCTAGCGCTTGAAAATTAAACTTGTTAGCCGCATCCTGAAGATTCTCGTCCGTCATGGCTTCTTTTAAGGTAAAGCCTCGATCTTTGATCTCCGCTTCAATCATCTCTCTGCCTTTGATCACATTCTCTTCACGCTTTTCGCGTTTAAACCATTGTTTGATCTTATTGCGCGCTTGAGCGGATTTGGCAATCTTCAGCCAGTCCTGACTAGGACCAAAGGAGTTCTTGGAAGTTAAAATCTCCACAATGTCTCCTGTTTTGAGCGCGTGATCCAGCGGTACGATCTTTCCGTTCACTTTGGCTCCGATGCAACGATTCCCTACCGCAGAGTGAATACGATAGGCAAAATCAAGTGGAACAGACCCTTTGGGCAATTCAATGACTTCGCCCTTCGGTGTAAATACGAATACCGTATCAGAGAACAAGTCCTGCTTCAAAGACTCCATGAACTCTTGGGCATTCGGCGCTTCCTCTTGCCCACCCTGGATAATCTCACGTAGTGTGCCGATTTTCTCTTCAAAATTGCCTTGAACCTGTCCTTTGCCCTCTTTATACGCCCAGTGTGCGGCAATCCCGATCTCCGCTGTCTGATGCATCTCCCAGGTACGAATTTGAACCTCCAGAGGGTCTCCTTTGGGTCCAATCACGGTCGTATGCAGTGATTGGTACATGTTGGCTTTCGGCATGGCGATGTAATCCTTAAAACGGCCAGGCATCGGTTTCCACAGGGTATGGACAATTCCTAAGACTGCGTAACAGTCCCGTATATCATGAACAATAATGCGGAGTGCCAGCAGGTCATAAATTTCATTGAACTGCTTGCTCTGCGTTGTCATTTTTTTATAGATACTGTAAATATGTTTCGGGCGTCCAGAGATTTCCGCTTCAATGTGGAGCTCTCGCAATTTCTCTTGGATAGTTTCCGTTGCTTCGCTGATGTACTCCACACGTTCGGTTCGCTTCTTTTGCATCAGGTTGACGATACGGTAGTATTGCTGAGGGTTTAAATAACGCAGCGAGATATCCTCTAGCTCCCATTTGACGGAAGCAATCCCCAATCGATGAGCAAGAGGGGCAAAAATCTCAAGGGTCTCATCCGAGATTTCGCGTTGTTTCTCTTCTGACATATGCTTCAGAGTACGCATATTGTGCAGACGGTCCGCCAACTTGATCAGAATAACGCGGATGTCCTGCGCCATCGCAACCAGCATTTTCCGGTGATTCTCAGCCAGTTGCTCTTCCTTGGATTTATATTTGATTTTCTCGAGCTTCGTTACCCCATCAACCAGCAACGCTACTTCGTCCCCAAAATCCTTCCGAAGCATGTCTAGCGTAATATCTGTGTCCTCTACGACATCATGCAGGAACCCAGCCGCTACAGTTGTCGCATCTAATTTAAGATTAACGAGAATACCCGCAACCGCAATTGGATGCATGATATAAGGGACCCCTGATTTGCGCACCTGGCCCTCGTGTGCTTTCATAGCCAGTTGATACGCGCGTTCGACTATCGCTACATCTTCTGGCGGCATATAGGTGCTAGCCTTCTTAATTACCTCATCGACACCCGTTGTCATAGTTACCTTCCCTTATCCTCCAAAATATATCAGTCCCATGCATTGTCTTCAGCTTCTTCGTAAGGGTACAAAGAAAATCAATCGTCCACCCGATATGCACAAAATCTAATAAAAGACTGTTTTCATATTATTATCTTGTAATAACACGTGATTGTAAAGGTAAAAGATATAGAAAAGACTTCGTCCCTCTACGCTCTGTTTAGACTTTTGCGGGCTTACGTGAATGGATAAGCTCAGTCACTTTACCACTGTAAAGCAATTGAACTTTCTGAGATTATAACAAAAACGGGCAAAATATGCCCGTTTTTCATTTTAGTACTGTACCAAAGATTTAACTGGAATATCGTCCATTACCTTGCGTCCATCCAGGTAGGACAATTCAATGAAGAAAGTTGCCCCTACTACCACACCGCCTAATTCCTCAATCAACTTGATCGTAGTCGAGATGGTACCGCCTGTCGCCAACAAGTCATCCGCGATAAGAACTCGTTGCCCTGGTGTAATCGCATCCACGTGCATAGCCAAAGCGTCTTTTCCATATTCCAGGCTGTAATCGGCTTTGATGGACTCATACGGCAATTTGCCGGATTTGCGAACCGGGATGAACCCAACCCCAAGAGCATAAGAAAGTGGAGCACCTACGACAAACCCACGCGCTTCAGGTCCAGCAATTACATCGACATTTAAATCCTTGGCAAAATTGGCCAACTCGTCAATCGACGCTTTGTAGGCTGGTCCATCCTTTAACAAGGTGGTAATGTCTTTGAAACGGATACCTGGTTGTGGGAAGTCAGGAATAACGCGAATGTACTCTTTAAAATTCATTGTAAAAATCCTCCTAGAGGACGGTATCAACCATCCATTGATTCAAGTAGTGGTGTAATTGTTCTTGCGAGGAAAGAAGCAAATCGGTAGCAAGTTCCGCCTCTTCCTTCCAATTCGAGTAGAGTTGTGAATGTTCGAGCGGGACTTTTTTGGGGATCGGGTCTAGCTTGTAGTGATCTGCTTCCGCTAGGATGAACCCCAATTCCACAAACACCGCCAGCATCAAATCTAACTTCGTCCGTTTCCACGCCAATTTCTTCGCAAGGGCATCGAGCGAAGAAATTTGAATGTGTGGGTACTGATGAAATACTTGATAAAGCCGCTTGAATTGATCACGGTGTGGAAACTCAATTTTATCCAATGTCAGGTTGGGGTCGCCAAACATGACATAGATTCTTTGGATTCGTTCAGACGCTTGAATGACCCATTGCAACGCTTCTTTTTTCTTTGGTAAATCAAACATAATCAGCGTCTGGCAGTTTACAAGATCGGGTAAGGAGTGACGAAGCCTTACAAGATCCGTGGCATCAATCAAATTGAGGGATTCTGATTGATTCCGGTATTCGCTTAATTGAGCAAAAGTTTCATCCGTGAACACCAATGTGTATGTGCCCACCTGATTAGCCAACTCTCGCCATCTCGATTCCTTATCTCGTAATCCACGCCAATCAAACAGCTGTCGGTGGTTGACCGCTATATCTTTCAATACGATTTGAGGCTTCCTGTTTCCGTTCCATTCATTTATAGACAGTTCCCCAATAATATGTGCCTTCGCCGAAGAAGTAATATGTTCACTAATCGCAGCGAGTGAAAAACCGATGGAATCGACACTATATCCATTCGCTGTAAGCGAACATTTGATATGAGAATCATCTCTGCCTATTTTACGCAATCCGGTCAACTCTACATTCTCCAGCTGCACAATCGGCGTAGGATTGCCCATCCCAAATGGCGCAAGTTGTTCAAAAGCTTCGATCGTTTTCAGACTAACTTCTTCAATCGGCATGGAGATGTCTACCCGCGCCAATGGGATCAAATCTTCATCCGTTAATACTTGCTTAGCAAACTGATTCATCTGCATTCTGAAGAGTTCAAGATTCTCGATCGGCATCGTCATTCCTGCCGCCATCGTGTGACCGCCGTAATGAGGAAGCAGCTCGTTACATGTCGTCAATGCTTCGTACAGGTCGAAGCCAGCCACGCTTCTAGCTGAGCCTTTGGCTGTTCCTTTTACAGGATCAATACACAAAACGATGGTCGGACGATAGAATTTCTCCACCATGCGTGAAGCGACGATTCCAACCACTCCAGGATTCCAATTTTCTTTGGCGAGCACCAATACGTGATGCTGATCTGGAGGGTATAAGTTTCGGACCATTTCTTCGGCTTCTTCGGCAATGGTTTGCACTAGCTCTTGACGCTCACGATTCAATTGATCCAATGTCTCTGCCAACTGATCCGCTTGTGCGGGATCGCTCTCAATCAACAGTTTAACCGCCGCTTCTGCTGTTTCTAGACGTCCACCCGCATTAATTCTCGGGCCAAGAGCAAATCCGACGTGACCCGCCGTCAAATCTTTATCGTCGAGACCACAGATTCGGATGAGCGATTTGAGACCGATGTTATTCGTATGATTTAACCGTTTCAATCCATACGTAGCCAGTAATCGGTTCTCATCAACAAGCGGCACCAAATCAGCGATGGTCCCAATAGCTGCTAAATCAACAAGATGCATGGGCAATTCGCCGAGCAGGGCATGGGCCAATTTGAAGGCGACCCCTACACCAGCGAGCATATCAAACGGATATGTACAACCCGGTTTCTTCGGATTGATCACTGCGTAAGCATCCGGAAGAATGGCTGGCGGTTCATGATGATCGGTGACAATGACATCAAGACCCAGCTCGTTCGCATAGGCCACTTGCTCAACTGCGCTGATTCCGGTATCCACTGTAATGATTAAGCCAAAACCTCTTTCATGCAGCTGGGCGATCGCTTCCTGATTTAATCCATAGCCTTCTGTAAAGCGATTCGGTATATAGTAGTCAAAGGTCGCTCCCATTTGACGCATAACGTGTACCATCAGTGTTGTAGAGCTTACCCCATCCGCGTCGTAATCCCCGTACAAGCAAATCGGTTCTTTTTGTTCCAGCGCGAGTCGAATTCTATTGACTGCCCGCTCCATTCCATCAAGTAAATATGGATCATGAAACTGGTCCGTACTCACGTTCAAAAAGGCATTGGCACGTTCCACCGTATCAATACCTCGAATGACTAACAGCTTGGCGAGCAGAGGGGAAATGCCACATTCACGAGCAATCTGGTCACTTCTTGCTTCTTCATATTCAGCTAATTGCCAACGTGATTTAGGCTTGAGCATTCAGCATCCTCCAATCCCCATTTATTATATTCGAAAACTTGGGTGCAGCCAAGACTGAGAAAAGACTTCGTCCCTCTATGCTCTGTTTAAGCTCGCGTGTAGCATTTACTGTCCGCTCCGTTTACTACGGAAGGGAGTCGACAAGAAAATCACTTAGGTTCTCAGTCTGATGTAAAGAATGCCGACTCTGTTCCTACCTTCGTTCACTCTGCTTGGTTTCGCTTAAAATGAGCGTCGAGCAGACGAAATCTTTTCTTGATGGCCTTACACAAATGGAAGGAATGTTTAATCACTTTAACTATGTAAAGTAATTAAACATTCCAACTTGATAAAGAAAGCCGCGGAATATAACCGCGGCTTCAGTATCTGAGCTTCTTGGCTTCGTTGATTATTAAGCTTCGTTCGGGCTTGGTGCCATGCGTTTTTTAAACATTTCCCGCTTTTTCAGCGTTACCCAAACTTGCGCCGCAATAAAGATGGAGGAATACGTACCACTCACTAATCCAAACAGCAAGCAGATTGAGAAGTTACGAATCCCTTCTCCACCCAAAACAGCTACAGCTAGGGCACAGAAGAATACGGTAGCAACGGTAAAGATCGAACGGCGCATGGTTTGCCACAAGCTGACATTGACCATATGCTCAAGCTCTTCCACATTGCGCACTTTCATCAGCCTTAAGTTCTCACGAATACGGTCAAAAATAACGACGGTATCGTTAATGGAGTAACCGACAATTGTTAAGATCGCCGCAATAAACGTCAAGTCTACCTCGATGTTGAAAATGGAGAACATGGCAATCGGGATCAAAACGTCATGCAGAAGCGCAACCACACAGGCAATCCCGAAATAAAATTGGAAGCGAATCGCGATATAAATGATAATCCCAATAGCAGCCAACAGAACGGCAATCGCCGCTTTTTCTACGAGCTCTTCTGCAATAACTGGTGATACAGTCGATTCTTGCTTGTTTACCTGAGGCCCGTATTTTGCTTTCATGGCGTCTTCAATTTTTGCCAGACGTGGCCCATCTACTGGTTGATCAAACGTGGTTGTTGCCGTGTCATGGTTAGTCCCCAATTTGGAGATTGGCTTAAACACAACATCTGGAACCTGTTGCTTGATAATCGCATCAACGTCTTGAGTGTTAAATTCTTTCCCGATAAATACATCCAGACGGGTACCAGACTTGAAGTCAACACCTAAATTCATCCCAAAAATCAGGGTATGAAGCAAACCTAAAACCAGAATGATAGTCGACAGGACATATAATTTCCGACGGTTCTTAACGATATCAAACTTGATGACATTATCGTGTTGGTTGTTGATCTTTTTAGAGCTCACCAATATCACTCTCCTTTACGCCGAACCATTTCGGTTTCTTAAACATGTTGGCATTAAGAAGCATCCAGAGCAATAAGCGGGAGCCGAAGACGTTGGTAATCAAACTCACGATCAATGTCATCGTAAGAATGATCGCAAAACCTTGAATAGAGCTTGTACCAAAATAGAACAAAACAGCGCAGGCAATCAAGGTAGTGACATGAGAGTCGATAATCGTAATAAACGAACGACGCTGTCCCATACGGAAAGCAGACAGAATAGTTTTTCCGCTGCGAATCTCTTCTTGAATGCGCTCATACGTAATAATGTTCGCGTCAACCGCCATCCCGACAGCCAGAATGAAACCGGCAATACCCGGAAGTGTCAATGTCGCGTTCATCCAGTCTAAAATGACCAAACAGAAATACGTAAACGCCGCCAAGGTAATATTCGCAATCATACCTGGCATGCGGTAAACAAGCAGCATAAAGATAAAGATGGCCGCTCCACCAATATAACCGGCAAAAATCGTTTGATGCAACGCCATATCCCCAAGGCTTGCCCCTACAGCTGTTGCCTGCATCTCAACCAACTTGGCTGGCAAGGCACCAGAATTCAGGATATCCGCTAATTCTTGGGCGGATTCAACCGTGTAATTCCCTGTAATTTGGGCACTTCCGCCAGAAATAACGGCTTGGATTTCTGGATTGGTCAACATATTATTATCCAAATAAATGGCGACACGTTTATGAAGATTAGCTCTAGTTACCTTTTCAAAAGCGTCTGCATTAGCAAACTTCAAGGTAACCAACGGACGTTGCAGGTTATCATAACCTACACCAGCCCCACCTGGAGCAAGATCGCTTCCGCGGAGAACTACCTTGCCGCTCTCGTCACGGAAAGTAAGTACGGCAGGCTTACCAATTAAATCACGAAGTTTCTCTTGATTGGTTACACCAGCCAGACGCACACGAATACGGTCAGGGTTCTCAATTGAGATTTCAGGTTCGGATACCCCACCGATGTTTACGCGTTTCTCAACCATTTTGGCTGTAGCCTTGAGAAGATCTGTTGTTACTTTTTGTCCTGGTTCCAGCGGTTCAACCTTGTACAAAATTTCGAAACCGCCTCGTAAGTCTAATCCAAGTACGATGTTTTTTGAGACTTGTCCTGTTGTCGTAAACATTAAGCCGCCCAAAACGGCGATTACGAGCAGGAAGAGCATAAACCTACTCCACTTTATCATTCTACTCGAAAGCTCCTTTCCCTAATGGCCACCCTTTATCAGAAGCCCAATCTTTGTAGCCCAATATTCCAATTATAGCGAAGTCAAAAAATGCATGTCAAATCCGCCCGGAATTCTTATACATGTTAATCATCAAGTAATTCATGTATTTGTTGGGTTTTAACGATAAAATGTCATTGACCAGTTGGTGTTTTCGCGGTAACTCCTTATACGATTGCGAGACACATTCCCAGATATCATTTGCTGAAATGTTGTCATAACCGAGCAGGACGAATTCCTCGGCCTTGCTCTGGCAAAGCTCCTCAACCTCCAGAAATACTGATTCTTTATTAAACGCTTCCCCCGCTGTCATCTGCGCTCACCTCTGAAAAAAAGTCATGCAAACTCCGGCACGTCCATACATTTAAGCATAGGAGTTTGCTTTACATATTGCTATCAGCAATTATTTCTATATTTGCCACTCCATCCTCCCCTCGTCCAAACAAATTTTAGGAAGAAAGGGTCGAACGATGAGACAATCTTTTTTATACGGAACCGTCATCTTAATCGCAGCTGGTGCTGTAACCAAGATCTTGGGGTTTGCCCATCGGATCGTACTTTCACGAATTATCGGTGCGGAGGGCATGGGACTTTATCAAATGGTTGTCCCTATTCTGTATTTTCTTATTACCCTGACGACATTTGGGTTGCCGGTCGCCATAGCTAAACAGGTTGCCGAAACAGAAGCTAGTCAAGACAGCCGACAGACTAAGCGCTTTTTGGTTTTATCCTTGGGAATCGTGACTCTCTTTAGTCTATTTGTCAGCCTCATCTTGTTCGCAGGCGCCCATCAGCTTGTCGACTGGATGTTTGCTGACGATCGCGCCTATCTTGTGCTCATGGCCGCAATCCCTGTCATCCCGCTCGCTAGTATCTCCGCTGTGCTACGCGGCTACTTCCAAGGTAAACACAATATGATTCCAACGGCGGCTTCCCAGTTCATTGAGCAAGTATTAAGAATCGGACTGGTCATGGTGATGACGGTCAGCTTTCTTGACAAAGGTGTGGAATATGCCACAGCCGGAGCAGCAGCCAGTATCGTCATCGGCGAATTAGGTGGACTTCTTTATATTGTCTGGCAATATCGGCGCTCAACGCAGAGGGTCGCGTCACAATACATCAAACTTCCTTTGTTCGCATCCCTCAAACAAAATCGAGAAAATTTACGTATTTTGTTGAATGTCTCGTTCCCAGTTACTCTGAGCCGATTAGTAGGCTCCATCGCTTATGTATTAGAACCAATGATTGTCCCAATTTCTCTGGTAATTGCTGGATTTCAAATCACTGAGGCCACCTCCTTGTACGGACAATTCGCCGGGATGGCCGTCCCATTGCTGTTATTTCCGACATTTTTAACCTATTCCCTATCGGTTTCGCTTGTTCCTGCCGTGGCGGAAGCGGCTTTCCAAAAAAATAGCCGTTTGGTTCATCGACGAATTTATCAAGCGATGCGAATTACCTTGGTCATTGGCGCTCCTTGCACCGTGCTGCTTTATATTTTTGCCAAGCCCCTGTGCGGCTTGATGTACAATAGCCCTGAGGTAGGGAGCCTTCTTAGAGAGCTGGCCCCCTTCTCCATCTTCCTGTTCTTCCAGGCTCCTCTGGCTTCCGCACTGCAGGGTTTAGATCGAGCCAATGTCGTTTTCCGCAATACATTAATCGGAGCCATCGTCAAAACCTCAACCATGTTTCTTTTGACGTCACAATCCGCGTTCGGAATTCATGGTGCAATAATCGCTTTAAACCTAGGGATCACTCTGGTAACCCTGCTTCATTTTGCCAGCTTGATGAAAGGAATCGGATTTTCAATCGAAGTCATGGATTTCGTCAAGATCGGATTCTCCATGCTTGTCATGGGTTATGCAGCCTCTTACATGGCACAACACTGGTTGGACCATCTCAGTATTGGCCGGATGGTTCTGATTAGTTCTCTATCGAGCAGCCTGCTGTACACTGTCCTTTTGATTGCCCTGCGTGTCCTCGGCCGACAGGATGTTCAGCGAATCCCATGGATCGGGGAACAGCTTGCCCTTTTCTTCCCACGCCGTTAATTAGCGTCTGGAAGGATCTTTTTTGTCGATAAACATTATTCCTCTGCTGTCAATGCTGCAAAAGCTTACTTCCTTGGCGCTTTTGACTCCGTATTTGCGGATTTCTTTTTTCAGCCAGAATTTATTTTGACCAATCCGTTGCAGGGCTTCCTCACGAATTTCGCCGTCGATAATCAAAGGAACGCTCAAGCCTGTAGTCAGCTTCTGTTCTTTGGGGAACACGCTCAGTTCTCCGTTCGTTTCCAGAATGGCGAACTCTACATCGGCTAGACTTTTGACATCTTTTTGTCTTAACTTAAGTAACAAATCGTCCATACTCAGTCGGTTTCGCCTCATGGCTTCATCCCGGATTTCACCGTTCTCCATAATCATTTCTGGCTGGCCGTCGATCCAATCCCGGATTTTTTTGCTTTTCAAGGACAAGAACGCCATGACGATTTCCAAGCCTGCAATGAGCATCATGGGCAAATAAAAGAGAATCGCCGGCCGGTTCACGTCTACTATCACAAGAACCGCCATCTCGGCAAGCATAATCGAGATGACCACATCAAAGACCGACATCTTGCCCAGCTCTCGCTTCCCCATCAACCGGTGCAAAATGAGAATAAAAAAATATGTGAAAAGGGTACGCATCAAAATGGTTGAAAGTTCCACTTTAGACCGAGCCTCCCTATGAAGAGAATCAGTTACTATTCTCCACACACCAAGATGACTCTATGCGTCCCAAATTTCACATATCTGCTTCAAGCTATCCTATAGCCACTTCCGCTTTTTGAAAATATACAGCATCAAGACCGTCAAAAGCACCATGGATCCCATCGCGATGACAAACATAACCGGCTCCGCCTTCTCACCCATCCAGGCGAACGTATTCATCCCAAACAATCCTGTGATAAAGGTAAGCGGGAGAATAATCGTGGAGATGATCGTCAGGACGCGCATGATCTCTGTTGTTTTACCACTGATGATGGTGTAGTACGTATCGAGTGCACCATTCACCAGATCTCGGAATGTCTCAGCAGAATCGAAAATCCGTTCCAAGTGATCCGTTAGATCGGCGTAAAAGGGGACATTATCCTCGGAGATATCAAATGAAAAGCGTCCATTCACATTGGCGAAGATACGTTTTTGCGGCATGATTACACGTCTGATCAAGATAATCGTTCGCTTCAATGCCAGGAACTCTTCAGTAATTTCTTCCATCTGATGCTCGTAAATCTCATCTTCCAGTTCATCAATACGCACGCTAATACGGTCCATAATCGGGAAGTATTCGTCGGTAATTCCGTCGACAATCGCATATAAGAGGTAGTCTGGGCCACGATTCATGAATGACTTACTACGATGACACTGAGCGGCAATCCTACCTATCGTATTCATTGGTGATTTATGAATGGTTACGATATAATTAGGCCCCAAAAACACATTCAGCTCAACTGTTGTAATCTCGTTGTCACTTTCTTCGTTATAACGCAGGGCATGAAATACAAAGAAAAAATAATCCTCGTAATTGTCCACTTTGGCTCGAGGGCTTACATGCAAACAATCTTCTATGGCCAGCGGGTGAAAATCAAAAATTCGAGCGATATATTGGAGCTCGTGATTTCCCACGTCATACAGATCGATCCACAATAAATCCTCCGGTGACCTCAGCCAGTCGTCCTTCGTATCTAGATCGACATCGTGGTACATCTTCTGTTCTGAATGATTATAAAAATAAGTTTTAATCATATCGCTCACCACCTCTGTTGTTTCCTCATCCATCATACGAAAATTCGCCTAGATGTTCAACTTAGAGATGAATATTGCGTCCAAGCTGTTCATATAAATGGTACAAACTTTGTCACAGGGGGAGGTCTATTGGCATGCGAACAACATCATCCTCGATTATCACGGGACTTCTGTTTACATTTGGGCTCGTGCTGATTGGGGCATTGGTAACGGCATTACTGCTTTCCTTCACCAATTTGCGAGAAAATTCTCTATCCTACTTTACGATCGTGATTAATTGTATTGGTCTGTTGGTCGGAGGCTGGGTGACTGGGCGACGTTGCGGATCCAAGGGCTGGTATTACGGCGGATTGACTGGGCTCTCCTACTTCTTACTCGTCCTCTTAATCGGGTTCCTCGGATTTGACACTCCGCTAAAAATGGCCACACTCTTCTATTTAGTCGCCGCTTTCGTGATTAGCGCGATGGGTGGAGTGGTTGGGGTGAATATGTCACGCAGGTAGAAAAGACTTCATCCATTTAAGTTCTCTGTGGATGTTCGCAGAGTAGTTATGAAGTCCGCTCCCTCAATCCGCAAGGGAAATCGCCAAACGCTTCGCGCCCCTACGGGGTTGGGTGGCGATTTTGGTCCCTTGCTCCTCTCGTCCACTGGGTATCACTTCCAAGGAGACTTAAATTGGATGAAGTCTTTTCTGGCGTTGGTTTACTGGAATGAAGAAAAACGAATGACCTCACTTCATTACGGTCATTCGTTTTTCCTTTTGAACGCAAAAAAGCAGACCGACATCGGTCTGCTTTTTGCTCTTAGTATGTATCGCTTACGCTTCTTCTTTTGGAGCAGAAGCCACTGGAGCTTCGGTTTTGGAAGCTGCTGGCGCAGTTGTTTCGGCACTTACAGCCGTTACGCTGTTCACAGCGCCACGATCAAACGTAATGTTGGTGTTATGAGCCACACGCAACGTTACTTGGTCATCGGTCAAATCGGTAACAGTACCGTGCATTCCGCCGATTGTCACTACTTTGTCGCCCTTTTTCAGAGCACTAAGCATCAAGTTACGTGTTTTGGTACGTTTTTGTTGTGGGCGAATCAATAAGAAGTAAAAAATCGCCACCATAATAATCAATGGTAAAAAGCTTTGTAAATTTGCCATGGTAGAATACCTCCTTGTATTTAGAAAGATCTATCTTCACCCAAACCATACTGGGCAAAAAACTGGTCTCTGAAATCTCCCAAACGATCCTCAGCTATCGCTTGACGAACCTGTTCCATCAACTTAATCAAGAAATGAAGATTGTGGTAAGTGGTCAAACGAATTCCAAATGTCTCTTCCGCCTTGATCAAATGGCGGATGTAGGCACGCGTGTAATTGCGGCAGGTATAGCAATCACAATTGGGATCGAGCGGTGTAAAGTCCTTCGCGAATTTGGCGTTGCGAATCACCAAGCGACCTTGGCTCGTCATACATGTCCCATTGCGGGCAATTCGCGTCGGAAGCACGCAGTCAAACATGTCAATTCCACGTAACGCTCCCTCAATCAAAGCATCAGGAGAGCCTACTCCCATCAGATAGCGCGGCTTGTTCGCCGGTAACAGTGGCACCGTATAATCCAGTACTTCATACATCAGCGGGAACGGTTCACCTACACTTAACCCACCCACTGCATAGCCTGGAAAATCCAACGATACCAGATCACGCGCGCTCTGTTCTCGCAAGTCACGGTACATCCCGCCTTGCACGATTCCAAATAACGCTTGCGTATCCGGTTTTTGGTGGGCCTTCAAGCAACGCTGTGCCCAACGTGTCGTACGTTCCATTGATTGCTTCACATAATCGTACTCAGCCGGATAAGGAGCACACTCATCGAACGCCATCATGATATCGGCACCGAGTGAGTTTTGAATTTGCATGGCTTCCTCTGGTCCAATGAACAGCTTCTCCCCGTTCAAGTGCGAGCGGAAAGAAACCCCTTCCTCGGTGATCTTGCGTAGGTTACTCAAGCTGAACACCTGAAAACCTCCGCTATCCGTAAGAATGGCACCTGGCCAGTTCATGAACGAATGTAGTCCGCCGGCTTCTTCCACGATTTTATGTCCGGGACGCAAAAACAGATGGTAGGTATTGCTGAGAATAATCCCCGCTCCCATCTCCCTTACTTCTTCCGGGCTCATCGTTTTTACTGTCGCTTGTGTTCCAACTGGCATGAACACAGGTGTATCTATGGTTCCGTGTGGTGTATGTAGCTTACCAAGTCTGGCCCCTGTTTGCTTACATGTCTTAATTAACTCATAACGTACTGCCAAATGATTGCACTCCTTGGTTTCAACTTCTTATGTACATGTCCTTCTTATTATAGTGGCAATAGTGAAGAATCACAAGGCGAGATGGCCTATATATGCACATTCGTTTATATTCTGATGGGTAAGGCTTGGATTGTCCTACTCTATGATGAGCATCGCGTCTCCAAAGCTAAAGAAACGATACGCTTGATCAACCGCTTCCCGATAGGCATTCAAGACATACTCTTGGCCTGCAAGCGCGCTCACGAGCATCACCAACGTAGACTTTGGCAGATGGAAGTTGGTTAATAGTCCATCGATAATACTAAAGGTATAGCCAGGGTAAATAAAGATTTGGGTCCAACCGGATTGGGCGATCAGCTTGCCTTGATTGTCGCTTCCTACGGTCTCCAGCACCCGACAAGAAGTGGTTCCGACTGCAATGACCCTTCTTCCCTCGG
Organism: Brevibacillus ginsengisoli; assembly: GCF_050113715.1. NCBI lineage: Bacteria > Bacillati > Bacillota > Bacilli > Caryophanales > Paenibacillaceae > Brevibacillus > Brevibacillus ginsengisoli. The sequence goes on along the minus strand of NZ_JBNJQR010000001.1, from coordinate 502,668 downwards.
CTTTCGCCTGATTAATTGCTGTTGCGGTTTCCTCTGAAAGCTCGTAATACTCGGAATGCATCACGTGACCCTCAATTGTATCGGAGCTAACTGGTCTAAATGTGCCCAGTCCCACATGCAATGTCACATAGCGAAGCTCCACACCCTTCTTCTCCAGCCGCTCCAAATAATCACGGGTAAAATGCAACCCAGCCGTAGGTGCTGCCGCGGAACCTCGTTCTTTGGCGTAGACGGTCTGGTATCGTTCCTTATCCTCCAGTTGAGCGTGAATGTAAGGCGGAAGCGGCATTGAGCCCAACTGATCCAATACTTCATAGAAGATTCCGCTATATTCAAATCGGACAATTCGCCCGCCTACCTCAGTCGTATCTTCGCAGACACAGCGAAGCAAGCCATCTCCGAATTGGATAACCGTTCCCGACTTTACGCGTTTCCCTGGCTTCACAAGTGTTTCCCAGCGATCATCTCCTAGGGACTTGAGCAAGAGCACCTCAATTTTGGCGCCGGTATCTTCTTTTACGCCGATCAGCCGAGCTGGTAGCACTCGGCTGTCGTTTAAAACAAGCACATCTCCCGCCTTCAAATGGTCGATTAGATTGGTAAACTGTTGATGTTCAATCTCTCCCGTCTGTTTATGAAGGACGAGCAGTCTAGAAGCAGTCCTTTCCTCTAAAGGATGTTGCGCAATTAACTCTTCGGGTAGTTCAAAATCAAACTGATTAACGTCCACTTGTAATAACTCCTCTTTTTTATGGTTCGATTGTTACGTCCTGATAGTAGTGTTGCAGGATTTGCTGATAGTCATACCCTTGTTCAGCCAAGGCTTTGGCACCAAATTGCGAGACTCCTAGCCCATGCCCAAAACCATTGCCATGAATGACGAACATAGCCTGTTTGGAAGCGATTCGCGGTGCCTGAATCCCATTTGTTATAACGTATTGATCACTATTGCCATTGGCAGGGCTTGTCCCGTCGGCACCCATTGCTTGAATATCGTAGGCGGGAAAGTTGGCTGTCTGATTGTTGGCTCCCAACACCATTACTTGTCCCATTTGCTCAATATCGAATTTGGTGCTTCGCAAACTGTTGCCCCCTTGACTGAATACGGATCGGAATCCATCGGGGTTCGAAACCGCAATCGCCATCCCATCCGCTTCCATTGCCATCACTCGACCAGATGGACCCCTTTTCGTTACTTCGAGCGACTGTATGGGTTGGTTATATTGCGCCCCTTTGTTGCGGGCCTGACTTGTATTGATCATCGCCGTCAGTTCTTGCGCGGTGTAGGGTCCACGCGTCCATTGGTAGGCGTTCTCCTCAGGTTCCGATTGGAGGATGGTGAGCTCGGTTCCAATCGGCAAAGCGGTAATCGCCTTATGATACGTGCTGGATGGCCCGATCCGGAAGTTTACCTTATCAATTTTGGTAACGCCTTGTTGCAGTCCTACCGGATTTCGTTCAGATCGAAGCGTAACAAAGTCACTGCGCACATACCCGATGGTTCCGTCAGCCAAAGCGACATGATACCACGGAATTGCTTTTTCCATCGGGTCAATGTCAGGAGTATCAACTACCGCCAAGTACGGAACCTTCGTGCCCCATACTTCCGTCCCATCCGCTGTCATGCCCCCGGCGTTGGAATAAAACAACGATTCAGCCACTTTTCCTTTATAATGAATCACTTCACCTGCTGTTTCATCTACAGCCTTGCGAATGTCGGCCGCTTCCTTGCTGTAGCCGTAATAAGCCTGTTCATACACAGTGTCAGACAGGTTAGCGACGCCGTATTTATTTCCTTGTCCTACAGCACGCGTCCGCGCTAATACGGCTTGCGCCTTGAGCGCTTCCAATGGCCAACCTGTTGACATCTCTGAACCGACAACACCGTACAGATATTGCTCCATAGGCAATTCGTTCACCACTGTCAGGTTGTTTTTATAATCGGATAATTCAATCTGTCCACGGTATTTGCGATGTTCACGCTCTTCTACGGTGATGAGAGGAGTACCCTTGCCCTTCGATTTCACCGTCAGTTTCACTTGCGAAGAAAACACGTACTGAGGGACTGTCTCCGCTTCATTGCCTCCCGCGACCACTTCATCATTGATTACAATATAACTGGATGCATCCGCTTTTTGGTAACGGCCTGCTTTTACATCTTCCGCCGCGGCAGTGATGGAGTTTAGTTTGGATGACGAAATCTCGTCTCCCAGCCAGACCGCATAGGCTGCTTTATCTCCATCCAAAAGCATGACGGTATGAGCAGGTACTCCGGATGCTTCATACGTGCTCTCCGATTTCTTCGCATCTGCTAAACTTTTATATCGACCGGCTTCCACCCGATATGGACCTTGAATCTGAGGCTGTTTTCCAACCTTCTGAGCAATTGATTTGCTTTGGGATAGGGCGGTGTCATATGTATTGTACGAACCGCTCATGACTTGATAGATTGGCCTTCCGTTACGGGAATTGACTGTAATCGATGCATCCAGCTTTTGCTTGCTCAACTGTTGGGCGGTTCGCTGCGCTTCATTCAAATCAGCCGTTTCCACGGCGACCACTGTGAATTCATCTACACGAAAACGGGCCTGATCGGAGTTGATCCCTACGGAAACGTCTGATTGCTTGTCCGAAGCTCTCACGTCAAGTCCGGAGTCACTCGCAAGCGTAATGGAGGGGACCACACCCCGATAGCCTTGCCCTGTATCTACAAAAAGTGCGACCCGAATATTTTTCTCAGCTGCATCGGCAGTTGGATAATACCCTGTTAGTGATAATGAGAGAACGCTTGCAATAGCTAGCAGCTGTCTGCCTAACCTGCGTTTTTTCATCTCTTGTCATCTCCTTTATCGAAAGAGCTTGTTCAAAGCTTTTTTATATCAATTTTCGACGCTAAAGAAAGTAAAATTCGACAAATTCCAAATCAATTCCTCCCAGCATTCTCTAGGACTATTTAGCTGAAAATGAGCGTCGATCGGACGAAGTCTTTTCTTGGCAGGCTTGCGCGAATGGAAGGAATTTTAACAAATTCCTATCAACGAAAAAAAGGCAGCCGTTTCGCTGCCTTTTCCCGTTATTTAAACAACCGAAACAAGTAACTTCCCAGCGACAACAAGATGCTAATAACAATACAGGTCACAATCGGGAAGTAAACCTTGACATTCTCCTTCTCCACCACGATGTCTCCCGGAAGCTTACCCAATGGCAAAAATCTGCCGCCTACTTGCCACAGCACACCAATGATGATCAATAGGGCTCCAAGCCCAATCAAGAGCTTTGGAAAAGAACTCATTCCGGCATCACCCTTCCAAAATGCTGGTAGGCACTTGGCGTTGCAATTCGCCCGCGTGGTGTCCGTTGTAAAAACCCGATTTGCAAAAGATAAGGTTCACAAACGTCTTCAATCGTCTGAGATTCCTCGCCGATTGTTGCCGCAATAGTATCCAATCCAACAGGTCCACCCGCAAACTTGTCAATAATCGAGAGAAGAAGTTTATGATCGACGTGATCCAGCCCGCAGGAATCCACTTGCAAGCGATCCAACGCTTCACGGGCAAGCTCCGTTGTAATTTTGCCTTCCCCTTGGACCTGCGCAAAATCACGGACGCGCTTTAGCAGTCGATTGGCGACACGTGGTGTCCCACGCGAGCGTTTGGCCACTTCTACCGCTCCACCTTCGGCAATCCCGGTTTGCAGAATATCTGACGCGCGACTAACGATGAAACTCAATTCATCGATTGTATAAAATTCCAGACGATTCACGACACCAAAGCGATCCCGTAGCGGTGACGACAAAAGGCCAGCGCGTGTCGTTGCCCCAATCAGGGTAAACGGCGGCAAATCAAGCCGGACGCTTCTTGCGCTTGGCCCTTTGCCGATCATAATATCCAGGGCGAAATCTTCCATTGCCGAATAAAGCACTTCTTCGGCGCTTCGATGCAAGCGATGGATTTCATCAATGAACAGCACATCGTTTTCTTGCAAATTGGTCAGAATCGCGGCTAAATCTCCAGGACGCTCGATAGCGGGTCCCGATGTGGTGCGGATGTTGACGCCGAGTTCATTCGCGATGATTTGGGACAATGTTGTTTTCCCCAAACCAGGTGGTCCGTATAAAAGAACATGATCCAATGCCTCGTTCCGCATCTTGGCAGCTTCAATAAAGATTTTGAGATTCTCTTTCACTTGGGACTGCCCGATATATTCAGCTAGATAGCGAGGGCGCAGGCTTAATTCACTCATATCATCTTGCAACGTCATATGAGTTGTGATGATGCGTTCTTCCACTGCTTTCTACCCCCTCATCAACTGAGCCAGACCTGCCTTAATCAACTGTTCAACAGAATTGCCTGCCTGCGCTTTTTCTCGTAGAACTGACTTAATGGATTGGATTTCGTTGTCGGAGTACCCCAGAGCCTCAAGCGCTTCCATCGCTTGCTGAAAAGCACCCACTGACGCAATTTCCGAAGAAGTGGAGGCGACTTCAACCGTGAGCATGGATGGGGTAAATCCTTTCAGCTTGTCTTTTAAGTCAAGAATAATCCGCTGTGCGGTCTTCTTCCCAATCCCAGGGAACTTGGTCAAATAATTCACGTTTTCCTGCTGAATAGCGAGCACAATCTGTTCGGGACTAGCTGCAGCTAGAATGGCCAGAGCACCTTTAGGGCCAATTCCCGTCACTTCGAGCAGACGACGAAACATATCCCGTTCATCTCGGTCGCCAAACCCGTATAATTGGATCGCGTCTTCCCGGACATGATGATGGGTAAACAAGCGGCGTTTCGACCCCTCTTGATTCACGAACTGATACGGATTCGGACAAAACAGTCGATAGCCAATACCTCCTGCCTCCACAACCACGTATTCCGTATCGATGTAACAAACCGTTCCTTCCACGAAGTCAATCATAAACGTGCCCCTTCCATCATCTGATGATACGTCCTGAAGTTCGCATGTGTAATCGCGATCCCCAACGCATCCGCTACATCGTCCGGTTTAGGAACCTCTGGCAGCTTCAGCAAGATTCTTACCATCTCTTGAATTTGTTTTTTCTCTGCGCCTCCGTATCCTGTTACCGCTTGTTTCACTTGCATCGGTGTGTACTCGTATGTAGGAATCCCTGCTTGCTCAGCTGCCAAAAGGATCACTCCTCTCGCTTGACCGACACTGAACGCAGTGGTTACATTTTTATTGAAAAACAGCTTCTCCACCGAAACCTCGTCCGGTTTGTAAGTGGCAAGCAATTCTTGCATCGCTTCATAAATTTGTTTCAATCGTAGGGGAACAGATAATCCGGCCTCTGTCTGAATCGAACCGTATTGAGCAGGCTTCAGCTGACTGCCCTGTTTATCCACAAAACCAAACCCAACGATCGCAATACCTGGGTCAATCCCTAAAATCCGCATGTTTCACTCTCCGCCTATCTACTCTTTCATCTAACTCTACCACAACCATAGAAAAAAGCGAACGTGTATTTGTACTTTTAATAGAAAAGGCCGTCTATACGACAGCCTTGTTATCCATTAAGATGTGGGTTTGGGTTTATCGAACTGATGTGTTTTCTTCCAGGTCTTGCCGCCATCGACAGATGTGTAAAGTATGGACGGCTCCGTATTGTCGGTCGTAATCCACCAGCCGTAACTAGGATCTGCAAAGGCGATGAATGCAGGCCCAAAGCCTGTCAGCGCAACATTGCCATTGGTCAAGGTTTTGCCTCCATCCTTGGTCCAGCCAATCGTGTTCGGCTTGTCGCAAGCATTGCACCTGCCGCCGATAAATGCGACTGTTGGATTCACAACATAGAGCGGTCCAGGACTGTTGCCAGCAATCGAAGGACCACCTGTGTAATCGGCAGGGAATCCGGGTGCAGGACCTCCACCCGCAGTCGATTTCACAATGACCGTCAGCCAGCTACGCCCGCCGTCCAAGGTATGGAACAAGGAGTAAGACGTTTGGGTCATACCCGTATCTCCGATAAGTTCAACCCAGGCATCGTTCACACCCGATGATCTGATCAGTGTTCCGTTAATTGGAGCAGCTGTTTTTCGCGTCATGACGATTTTCCAGGTCTTGCCGCCATCAACAGTCCGCTCAAAGCGAACTGTGTTGTTTCCTCGTGTGACGACCCAACCGTTATCTTTATCATGAAAATAAGCGTCTCCTGCTGCATTTTTGGGTACAGCAAGCATACTCCAGGTCTTGCCGCCGTCTGTCGTTCTGGCATTGCCGCTAAACGCTTCACGGCTTGAAACGAAGTGCAGAAAGCCCTTGTTGGGGACTTTTCCTGTCAAACTCCAATGCTGTCCGCCATCTGCTGAGCTGAGCAACCCGAGAGATCCAGATTGGCTTGACGCCTCGTTTAGCGTCGCCCACGCCTCTTTTGCGTTTAACGCGAACAGTTGATGGATGGTTCCCGAGCCTTTGTATTGCGCGCTCCAATTCACTCCCCCATCATCCGTTCTGGCAATCCAGCCTTCCCCTCCAACCCAGCCGATTTTGTGATCAGCCAAGCGAACAGCGGTTACAGTACCCATTGGCGTATGGTCCGGAGTTGTTGGGGTCGTTGCAACAGGTTGCTGATGATTTTTGGTGGCATCAGTCGGTGGGTTAGGAGAAGGAGCTTTCGATCCATTTTGGCAGCTAGTCAAGGCGATCAACAGAAAGGCAAACACGATGATAATCTTACTTTTATACAATTCATTCACGCTTGTTCACTCCAGTTTGCTTTGTGAATACCCGCAACAATTCGACGTTCAAACCAACGATCTCGTTACACGCTTTTGTCAGGTTCTAGCAGAAAACCCGACCTGCTTTAGTCAGGTCGGGTCAAACGGTGCCTAGTGCCTGTTCATTCCCAGAGCGTCTGAATAGTCATGCTGCATGTGGGCATAGTCGTCCACATTGTGCTGCATGTCTTCCTTTAGGATATTGATCCTGCGGTAATCCAGTTTGTTGTGCCCTTGGTTCAGTTGAACGTACAAGCGCTGATGGTATTGGTCCTTATAGCTTCCTCGAGGCATCGAAGACATGCTGTAAGTCTCCTCCTTTTGTTGCACCGTGTACCTTCAGTATGGCTGTAACGTCCTTCAAATATGTGATTAAGGACTCGTCCCGCTTTTCTCGTGATTTTGAAACTCGCTATAAGTGGAAAGAATACTATTGTACTCAGCCAAGTCATGGACGCGGATGCCTTTTTTCAATAAATCCAGTTCATTCTTGGGCAGACCCGCTTCCAGACGCGCTGTGTTGATTTGGTAGAAGGTTTGGATGACCTTTTGTTCACCGGGAAGCCCGTTAAACAGCGTCAACACGTTACCCTGAGACAATCCAAAATGCCCGTTCGACTTACACAAAGGCGAGAGGTCATTCTCCGCTTTTTTTAAAACAACGGAATCGGCCCCCACTGACGCGATCTCCCAACCAATGTATTTGGATAGCAGTTGTTCAATGGTTTGAGGTTCCACACGGACTCGCTCTTCATCTTTGGGTCCGCACAGGTAGGTCCTTTTTAGCACTAATTCAAGCGGTTTGCCCATGACCGCCACCGCTTTTTCTTCCGCTTGTTTTAGCAGTTTCTCCTGATTGGGCAACCCTTTGATCGCGTCCGTGAGAAAGGTCGTACCTTTTCCAAGCAAACCAACGGCCAAGAGAGCCAGCGTCAGGAAGATTAGCTTGTAACTTCGCATCCGGGAAAACTCCTTCAATCGCTTTTATTCACAGTTTGCCCAGTAAAATCAACAAATATACTCCATTTCTTCCATCAAATAGTGAAAATTACGACAGCTCACCAAAAAAATATCGATTTTTGATAAAAAAAAGTTTATAAACAGGTGAAAATTGTGTCTTATTACCAGTTCCTATGGTATTATTTGAATGGTTAAGAAAACTTTAACTTCCCATTAATATTTTCTTAACCATTTATTATTTTTTAAATTTATAAGGGGGTTTATTTTCTTGGACAAGAAAAAGGTACTAAGTGGTGTAGTTGCAGCTTCTTTGGCTTTCAGCGTGTTGTCGGTTCCTGTTTTTGCCGCAAAAGACCCGGTTGTGAACCTGCGCATTCTTGAAACAACGGACATTCACACCAACATCGTAAACTATGACTATTATAAAGATGCGTCAACCGACGAATTTGGTTTGGCGAAAACTGCATCTCTCATCAAAAAAGCTCGTCAAGAAGCGGTAAACAGCATGCTGTTTGATAATGGGGACTTGATCCAAGGTAATCCGCTCGGAGATTATGTTGCTCGCGTGCAGCCGTTGAAAGCTGGCCAAGTTCATCCCGTGTATAAAGCAATGAATCAGCTTAGCTATGACGCAGGAAATGTCGGTAACCACGAATTCAACTATGGCTTGGACTTCTTAAAAACATCGCTAAGTGGCGCAAAATTCCCGTATGTAAATGCAAACGTTTACTTCGATGATCATGACAAAAATCCAAACAACGACAAAAACTATTTCAAACCATACATCATCTTGGACAAAGTCTTCAAAGATGACACCGGTAAACTACAAAAAATCAAGGTCGGCGTAATCGGTTTCGTGCCACCGCAAATTACCGCTTGGGACAAAGCAAATCTCGAGGGAAAAGTTATCACCAAAGACATCGTTGCAACCGCAAACAAATACGTCCCTGAGATGAAAAAGGCTGGCGCTGACGTAATCATCGCCCTTGCTCACTCCGGCTTCGAAAAAGCGGCTCCAAAAGGCTTTGACGAGAACGCTACCTACTACTTGAGCAATGTAAAGGGAATCGACGCGATTCTTTTCGGACATGCCCATAAAGTATTCCCTAGCAAAGACTTCGAAAACATTCCAGGTGTAGACGTAAACAAAGGGACAATCAATGGTGTCGCTTCTGTTATGCCTGGTTTCTGGGGAGATCACTTGGGTCAAGTCGATCTTCAGTTGCAAAAAGTAAAAGGCAAATGGACTGTGGTTAGCTCCCAAGCAACAACTTTGGCAATCTATGATAAAGCCAATAAGAAAGCGTTGGTTGACGCTGATCCAGCCATCGTAAACGCTGTAAAAGCTGAACACGAAGGTACTCTTGCTTATGTTCGCGGTCCAGTTGGTACAACAACCGCTCCGATCAACAGCTACTTCGCATTGGTAAACGACGATCCATCTATTCAAATCGTAACCAACGCTCAAAAATGGTATATCGAAAAGAAATTGCAAGGCACTGAGTATGATGGTCTTCCAGTTCTTTCTGTAGGCGCTCCATTCAAAGCAGGCGGACGTAACGGTGCAAGCTACTATACAGACATAGCTCCTGGTACCATTGCGATCAAAAACGTATCTGATCTATATGTATATCCAAACACAGTAAAAGCTGTATTGGTAACTGGCGACACCGTAAAAGAATGGTTGGAAATGTCTGCTGGACAATTCAACCAAATTGATCCTAACAAATCAGAAGATCAAGCGCTAATTAATCTTGACTTCCCAACTTACAACTACGATGTAATCGATGGCGTAACTTATCAAATCGACGTAACTCAGCCTGCGAAGTACGATGCGAAAGGTACCGTGGTGAATCCAAATTCCAGCCGTATCAAAAACCTTCAATTCAACGGTAAAGAGATTGCCAAGGATCAAAAATTCATCGTGGTCACCAACAACTACCGCGCTAGCGGCGGCGGTAACTTCCCAGGTTTGAAAGGCGATAACATCGTGATTGATTCTCCAGATGAAAACCGTCAAGCGATTATCGACTACATCTTGGCCCAAAAAACAATCAACCCAACTGCTGATAGCAACTGGTCATTTGCTCCTGCAGCGACAAAAGGAAAAGTTACATTTGAATCTTCTCCTAACGCTCAAAAATATTTGGATAAACTTCCACAAATCAAGTTTGTTTCCACTTTGGACACTGGTTTTGCCAAATACACCATCGACCTTTCCGCAAAAAAATAATCAAGTGAACGCCAAAAGAGCCGAAGACCTTGTGTCTTTGGCTCTTTTCTTTCTGCATTAATTTAGCTGGCTCCGAATTCGAACATATCTTTTTTCCAGTAATGAATGGTACGATTTGCCTGCTGCAGGAATTCTTTGCGGGCAGAAACAAACCTTCGTTTGAGCAACAGGAGCTGGGTCACTCCCCGTACGCGATAACCCGGACGCTTGGCATAAATCCCGGTTACTTCTCGTATCACGTTATCCGGAAAATGCAACATGGTGATCAGCATTTTAATTTGACTGTCTGATAAATGCTTGATCCGCGTATACTCTTGGATGGCATCGATAAACGAATTCATCTGGTACCCTTGCATGAGCATCATACGGCTCATGAATTGCGCCAAGTCAACCAGCTGCATATCTGAATGGACCGTATCCAAATCAATGAGATAGCAATTGCCTTTCTCCGTAATGAGGAAATTGTGACTGGCCACATCTCGGTGAGCCATAGTACCGCGTGAATAGGCCTGGTACAACTCTTCATTAAAGGGAAGCTCTCTCATCTGTTCAAGGCAGTCCAAGGAGTCTCGAATAATCTCCTTGGATAATTGGGAGATCAACTGTTCAAACCGATTGCCTGGACCTCTGTTGTTGATCTTGCTTGAGATCTGTGTAAAGTGATTGTACCTGCTCTCCCATTTATCAAAAATCGGCGGAATTCCCCGATCATCCTCCAGTGTAAACGGAATCCCTTGAGCCGCTTGATGGAATTGGGCCAGGGATCTTGCCGCCTTTTTTACGTCAAAGAGAGATGCGTAATTCGCCTCCTCACCTTCGATTGCCTTCATAACCGTGTAGTAGCGTTGTCCTATAGGAATGACTTGCATCCCATCCCGAGTCGTCACATAATGTACGGTGCGAAAAAAGCCCTGTTCGTGTAAAATACTTGCCAACTGTGTCACCCAATACGCCATTTCTTTGTCTTTATAGCCCTTAACGATCCAGACCCCACGATTTGATCGGACTTGATAAACGTTCCGCTTCGGCTTCACTCCGTATATTTGGCAGCTGTACGCTAGTTCAAGAGTCTTTATTAAAGCTTCGCTCATAGGCGATCACTTAATCCGCTGATGATGAATCGTGACCGTGATCCCAGTTCGGACTCACGTCGTGCTCTGGTATGAACGGTAGGGAGTGATGCAAGTGAAACATTGGATTCTGAATCATGGGCTGAGCGTACAGATTAGAACCGCTGTTTAAATAAAAATCGTGATGTTGAGGTTGATGAATCATCGGTGAAGGCATATAAGCATGTGGATAGTGTGGAAAAGGTGTTTGTTCGAAATAGACGTTTGCACCCTCTTGTTCAGTCCTTCCCCCTATATCAAAGCCAAATCGGCTTGTGTCAAATGAAGATCCATCTGTTTGGTATCGTTCAACGTCTTGATTGGACGATGAAGAATACCCTGGATATTGGTAGGTATGCGGAGGGTAGGATGGTGATTGTTTGTGTAACGATTGGTCCCAATGTGACGACTGGAATGGCTGAGAGGACTGATCCGATTGATCCGACTGTGACGATTGGATTGGCTGATGGGAGGGATACGATTGATCCATTTGTGACGACTGGTACGGTTGATAGGACTG